>JARRLY010000067.1:0-2774 GCA_037386545.1 Candidatus Bathyarchaeota archaeon | reverse complement strand
TGGAGGCTACTTTTTAATTTATGATTTGGTTGCAATTTGGGAACCTGTCTATTCTTGGTTCTTTTATATCACCGATGTTTGGATGATTACTATTCTAATCATGGGCGCAGCAATAATGAAGACACACTCAAAAACATGGTTTGATTTAATTTCGTGAAATACGAGTGGAAAACAACAAGTAAAATTTTAACAAAAAAAGACGGGTCAGTTAAAGCAGACCCCAGATTCCTACGAGTATAGCGATTACTCCAATAACTGTTTGAGATCGTCCAAGCCATTTAGCGAGCCTTTCCAGATCGTCTCCAATTGCAGGTATGCTGGGCAAAATTCCCATGGCTAAAACCAGACCAGCTATGATTGCAACTATTCCTTGAACCCCAAAATTGAGGATTCCAATTACTATTGCAACTACACCAATAAGGGTTTGAAACCGCCCGAGCCATTTAGCTAACTTTACCAGATCATCACCAATTGCAGGTATGCTAGATAAGATACCCATTGCCAAAATCAATCCAGCTACAATGTTTGTGAGTTCGACAAACAAAACAACCACCAATGATGCTAATGGGCAACATTTGTTTTTAAATTTTTCATGAATGAATAAAAGGAGGAAATGAATGCGCACAAAAATAGATTGTGACATCAGGGGGAAAATACAGATGTACGCATTCAAATAGCAAATAATCGATCAAAGACATTTAACAAATATTTCCATTTTTGATACAACAAAAAATCAGTACTAATAAGGCTTGATTACTTGAAAACCATATATAAAAAAACAACACTAAAAAATTCTTAAACAAAAAAATGTACTTAAAAATTATATCCCAGATTTAACCCATAATTAGTATAGGGGAAACTGAAGCTTTTTCAGAAATTTTCTCTAGACAACCACTTGAGGGGGGAACAAAATCACACCTTGAATGTCTTCTTGTTCTTTCTTTCTGAAAAGTAGCAAATTCCCCCATGATAATTTAAAACATTAAAAGAAGTAGTTGTCCCACACTTTTTTCCAGACAGGACTACTTCTAAAATCATCCACTGCAAATTAGCCTTAATTGTGCCTTTGCTTTCATTGAGCTCCAAACCTAGCAGCAGACTAATTTATTATCTGGATAACCATAATAAAGTAAGGGGAAAACGTCAAAGTTGACCGATAAATGGACACCCACTGAGGCTATGAAAGCCCAAATCAACGAAAATTTGTGGTACCTTGTTGAATGCAGCACCTGCGATAATTTTTATCTAGTCATGGATGTCGCAGACAAAATTGCTCATGTGGAACGACTAAAAAAGAAAAAAGACCTAAAAGACAGAACTTTCGAAACCACTTGCCCATATTGTGGACTGCCTAACACATCAAAAGCAACAAACCGCATTTCAATAAATTGCATAGAAATTGTTGACAACTTTGAACTAGGCCGATTAATTAAAGAAAGCATCAAAAAAACAGAAATTTAACTTCTAATCTAAAACATGACCCCAATAGTAGACGTCATCATAACCTTCAATCTTAAAGGCAGGATCGTCATAAACAATATCCAAATTTAGGCCATATTTTTTAATCAAAAAATTCAACTCCTCCCAAATAACAGGAGAAAGAGAATCTGAACCCCACCGAGGCAACCAAATATTGTCATCAACTCGTCTCATACCCCAACCATAATCCTTGGGAAGAACATAAACGGCAGATCCCAAAGTTTTCCCAAAATCTTGAGGATGAGAATTTACATAACCCCAAAACTGCTCCATGGCCACGAAATGCTCTTCTTTTAAAATTCCATAAGGGTTACCCGGAGGATCTGTTGGAAAATTAAAAACAACCACAAAATTAGCTCCGGCATGATATGAATCAACCATGTCCTCATACATTTCAGGACCACTTTTATAGACTCCACCTGCCTCTGAACCATCTGAATCAAAGATTCGATCCTTCCAAACAATAATGGTCCCCCAATCTTTATCTTGAGCCCGAGCAGCCCCCCGACAAAGACCAATATGCTGGGTTTTGTTAAGATTAAAACCCAACTCTGCAAAAACCGTATCATAACCTGCTAAATAATCAAACCAATACAGGGCATAATCTGAAACAAAACGATCAACCTCAATATTTTGCAAATAATGAAAACTCCAACCTTTTGGAAGCTCATTCACGAAAACCTCTGCTGCTTCACTGTAACTGGTCACGTTATCATACATTTTGGCCTGATCTGACTCGTGATAAAATTCATCAAAAAGACCGGTGTCAATTTGTTTACCTCCAGGCTCTTCATAAATATAAATCCCCAAAAACTGATCCCCCCATCTTTCTTTCGCAGTCGAAACCCACTCGTGATGCCATGCAATTCCAAAACCGTGATCAATTCCAAGTAAACCTTCAAGAGAAATAAAATCAAAAAACACAATAAAATCAAGACCATTATCATAAGCGTACCAACAAACCTGATCCAAAGCAGTTCGATTTGTACTAAGATCCCAAGAATTAACTATCACAAAATTAGTGTAATCTTTCACTTTCTCAAGAATAGTTATCGCTTCAGAAGCTGATTTAGAACCTATGGAAACACCAAAATTAAAATCATCGGGAACCGAGCTTTGTTGACTAAAAATATGTGCAGAAAAAGGAATAAAGGCTACAAAAACTAAAAAAGCAACCAACAAACCAAAAAAACGCTGCTTCATTTATAATGCTAACTACAAAGAATGTTATAACCCTTATGAAAAAAAGCCACAAAATTACTAGACAAATATAACCAAAAGAACGCCACTCCAGA
>JARRLY010000066.1:0-2755 GCA_037386545.1 Candidatus Bathyarchaeota archaeon | reverse complement strand
GTTGAACATCAAAAGCTATTGAAAAAATAAATTTTGTAGTAAATTGTTGTTTCCCAAAAGCTGGATATATTACCACGTTTTTCTGCAAAACTTCCCTTTTTTTGGATACTGAGGAGAGGGATTCGGACATTAATTTACTAGTAAATTTTGAAATTTTAATTATATTTGAATGTTTATTAAGAAAAATTAGATACTTTTAACAGTTGTTTACAATTCGCGTCGTAAGAATAATTCTCTGAAAACAGTGTGTTGTCTTGAAAACTATTATAACGCAAAATTCCATATCAATTCTAAAAGAGGCAGATCTTTAATTGTGGAGCAGTAAAGATTTAACACTTGTAATTGTTACTGCAGTTGTTGTTTTTATTACTTCAATTACTGTCTTTCAGATTCCATTTATTTTAACGGGTATTAATGGAATAGGTTACGTTACAACCGTAGGCATGGGTTTTTTTATTAGTTTGACCTTTTTGCTTTTTGAAGGGAGAAGATGGAGATTTTTAGCCCATAACACGTTAGTTGTAATTTTGTCTCTACCCACCTCTTTCTTAGCACCACCGTTTGTAATATTCCCCAGATTGGTAATTTTTTTGGTAGGTATTCCAGTAGACATTATTGTTAATTCTTTTTATCAAAAATTTTTAAATTCAAATAAATTGGTTTGGTGGTCTATATTTTCTGCTTTAACCTTCTTTTTGATTACACCAATTTTTCAACTTTTATTGTATCCCCTTTATTTTCCACCAGAGTTCATGGGTGCATTTTCTAATATACTAATTGTCATGTCACCCTGGATACTTGGAGGATGTGTTGCAGGGGGATATTTTGGATATAAACTATATCAAAAATTAAATAATGTTCGTAACTGTTAATTTTTTTAACAGAGTTTAGATATCCAAACTGAATCAACATCAATATACCCTTCACTCCCAGAGCCAATGTATTTGTATTCAGGTAAGAAAAATGAAACAAAAGCATCAATAGAATTATACCAAATTTCGTATTTTCTATTGATTGGTGTCTGATTAGTGAACATTCCTGATTTAATGTCACCAAACCCTTCAAAAAGTATACATGCAGGAGGGAGTGTGTGCCTTGGAGTAATTTTTAAAGGAACTGTCCAACCAGCAAAGAAAGTATTACCCATAACCTGAACGTGTAATTTATCTTTGTCAATTACTTGTATGTTTTGTCCGATGGGGAGATTGGCCAAATTTTTCTTTCTAGACTCTAATAATGCTGGAGTATTTTGAATTAATGCAACTGGAATAAATTTAGCATTGTTTGTGTTAGATTCCAACATGTCAATCATAATATAGGATTGGCCCTTCGAAGAAGAACATTTTTCATCATGGAAGATTCCAAGAATCATTTTAGGCAATAAAAACTCTTTAGGGAGGTTTATCAAAGCAAAAGCCCTTTGTCCGAAATACCTACTAATGTGATAACAATTTTCACTTTCTTTGTTGAAATTGTTTCTTTCTTCTGCAATCTTATTCAGTACATCTTTTTTTGTAATATTTTCAAATTTTTGATGTTTTAAATTAATATTAAAAGCTTATTAAATTCAAAAAGTTTGTTTCCATCTATTATAGTGGTTTTTTTAAAGCCTACAGGAACATGTCGCACTTCACAACAAGTTAACAATTTTTGAACTGTTTTCAAATTTTCATTTGTAATTGGTGCTAATATCTTAGTTGAAAGCCCTTTCTTGCGCCATTTTTTGATTAAATCAATGTTTTGTGCAAGTTCATGAAGGTGTTTAGAAGAAGTTACCATGATGATTTCAGTTTTTCCTTCATCTAGTGCTTTGAAATATTTAATCTTGGCTTTTTGTGGCTCCTTTATTAATTCCATTATTGGTTGCTTTATTCCACTTTCAAGTTCATCAATTTTCCTTAAGATTGGCTTCCCTTGGCTCCATAAATCTTGGAAAACACCATGAAATGAGTTAATTATGCTCTTAGAATTAGTGCACAGAACTGCCTCTATTTTATTTTTTGAAGAAACTTCATTTGGGTCTGATATGAAAAGTAAAATTTCATCATTGTCTTTGATCACCATTCTAGGACAAATTGATGAAGTTCTCTCAGGATCTTTTCCTTTAAAATCAAAATCAGATTCAATCTTTTTTAAAAGCATCTTAATGGGCTTAAGATCTTTTTTTGTAAATTGAGTTAAGAATCGAATTTCTATCTTATCTTTCAAAGGGTGATTCGCTATGTCATCAAAAATTCCATAGTGATCAGACTTTAATAATGCATTAACACTTACAATCGTAAGGACTTCTTTTTTTGCTTCTTTAACCAGTTGACTTATCTTATGAAAAACTCTCTTTTCGCCTTCAATGACACTAAATTTTTCAAGAGAAGAATCAATTTGAATTTGACGGATATTGTTCCAATCGCTAATCAAATCTTTTTTTGTTTTCTCTATATTATCTACTTCTTCCCGTTTTGATTTAACATAAGAATCAATCACACTTTCAAGGGGAACAGCAGTAAATCTTGCGGGATACTCCAAAGTACACTCGATTGCCCCATTCTTTTGTAGACTTTTCAAACTTCGATAAACTTGCCCTTTGTTAATCTTTAGTTGTTTGACTATTGTTCGACCATTTTGAGGACCTCTTTTTCCTAGGTAGATGTATATTTGGGCTTCTTTATCAGAAAAACCAATATCCAATAAAGTTTTTTTAATATCCCCCTTCAAACAAAATCACACTCTAACTAGGTGGGTGTACATGTAACCACCT
>JARRLY010000065.1:0-3422 GCA_037386545.1 Candidatus Bathyarchaeota archaeon | reverse complement strand
TCCCTAACACGAGACCTTGGTAACAAGGCCTCAGTTATGGACGAAAGCTCCCATAGAAGATGGGCTTGATGGAGTCGGGGTGTACGCATCAAGGCTTCGGCCGAGGTGTTTAGCCCGCGGCCTCCAACCGCTTAAGGTGCCGGGCTGAAAAAGTTTCCAATGTCTGGGCTATTTTGGAATACACACAAAAAATGTTTGTGTAGCTATTTGGTCTTGGTCGGTTGTCATTGCGAAGTACAATAGTTTTTGTTTTATTTTTTGGATAGCAAAAACTCAAAATAGATTTTAGTAAAGCTGTTGTTTAATTTAACTGAAGTAGGAAAATGGATATGCCTCTAAATTTGGATACGTTGCTGATTCAGATTGTTGTTAACATCATAATTTTGGCGCCTGTTCTTTGGGTGTCTGCTAGAATGCTTGTCGGCGAAAAGAAAGCAAAATTCATTGATGCCGTGTAGATTGTGGTTCTTGGAACCATGATTAACACAGTTTTCAATGCATTGTTTGATGGAATCATTGCATCTATAATATTGCTGGTTATTCTGCTTGGTCTGGCGAAACACTTCTTTGATTCTGACTGGCTGAAAGCACTTATAATTTCAGTATTGGCTGTGTGCTGTTTGCGGTTATAATTGCACTTCTTGCAGTTGTCGGAATCGGCCTTGGCATAAGCCTGTTGATGCTATAATCTGCCAGCAAAACAGGTTTTTATTTTATTCACTGTTTTTCTTTTCATCTTTTTTTACTTTTGTAGTTTCAGCAAGGGCAGTCATTCCCACAATTTCTCCTTTAACTATGTCCATGGGCACTGCGAAAACTATGGTGTTGCTTTGGTCAAAGCTGATGTCTTCTAGGCTTGAAAGGGAGCGCAGATACATTGCTCGGTTGCTCATTTTGTTGACTGCCTTTTCTAGGTTTTCTGCCGCTGTGAGTTCTCCTTCGCTTTTGATTATTACTGCTCTTTTTTCTCGTTCTGCTTCCGCTTGACGGGCGATTACTCTTTTCATGTCTTCGGGAAGTTCCATGGTTTGCAGGTTAACAGAGGTGATGTCTACTCCCCAATCTTTTGTTTCCCGGTCTACTATGTTGGCGATTTTGTCTGCGACTTCATCTCTTCGGGCGAGGAGTTCGTCTAGCTCGATTTCTCCGACTACGTCTCGCATGGTTGTTTGGGCGTATTTCATTACGCTGTCCCACACGTTTCGTATGTTTACTAAACTATCTTTAGTGTTTACGATTTTAACGAAAACTACGGCATCAACTGTTACGCTGATGTTGTCTTTGGTCATGACTTCTTGGTGTGAAATGTCAAGGTTGATGATTCGTTTATCTTGTTTAAGGAAAGTTTCTACAAATGGCCACTTGAAGAAAAATCCTGGTCCAACCAGCCGCTGAAACTTTCCGAATCGAAGTATTATTGCTTCTTCCCATTCTTTGTTAATTGCAACTGTTGCAGGTAACGGAAACAATGCTAACGCTGCAAGTAAACCAAACAAGTAAGCCATTGGGTCTGGATAATTCATAACTGCTAAGGCCACAAAAATCAAAGAAATCAATTAATTGTTGAACTCGGGGCAATGATTCCTTGAGTGCTTTAACATGGTTCTTTACTGAATGACAAACGAATGCGTATGCTTCTTCACTCCATTGTTTAGTTATGTTAGAATACAAACAACGTCCTCCACATTCTTCATAGATTTCGCAGTTGGTGCAGGGTTGCTCAACATATATTTGTTTTAGTTGCAATGGATGCGCGTTTTTGATGTATCCAATATAGTAATCTTTCATTCCGCTCATGGCTGGGCAGGGTATGATGTTACCGTCAGTCTGTATGCTGTAGTTGCTCCATCCCGAGCCACACCTTAACAGGCTTTTTTCGTTAACCAGAAGGGAATGCATTACTCCAAGAAGAGGATAAAGCCTCAAAACTTTGCCTTCGGTTTGCATGGTGTCAACCCAGAACTTTATCAGCTTTCTTAGCTGGGGGTTGTAACTTGTTTGAGTCCATTTTTTAAAATTTCGTTTAGCAAAATCGTTTTTCCAAAACCCTGCATCAAGTTGCCAATGAATCGAACTAAAAGAATAATCAGGATTGTCCAATAGCCACCGAACGTTTTCGTAGATGTCTGTTTGTTCCATGAGGGTCATTCGGGCGACTATTTCACCTTCAAACCCGTTGTTTCTGATTGTTTGGATGTTGTTGATTACCCGTTTGTAGACGCCTTTTCCTCTGTAATAATCTGTGAGTTGCTCTTTTCCATCCAAGGAAAGAAAAATTGTGGTTAACCTGTTCAGGTAATCTGGCTCAAGCTTGTTGAGGTGCAAACCGTTCGTTTGGACGTTAAACTGTTTGGCTGGAACCTTGTCCATTATCTTTTTCATTTGGTCAAGGCACAACATTGGTTCTCCGCCATAAAAAATTACGACTGCTTGGGGGTCTTTTTCCATGAACTTTGTTAACTGGTTGATATCGTAGTTGATTTGTGCTGGAACATCATAATCTACTTCAAAATCAAATTCTGCATCCATGTCTTCACATGATTTACCATAACAATATCTGCATTGCAAGTCGCAATTATTCGTTAACAACAAATGAAAAAACATGTCAACACCTGCATTCCAGCAACTTTTGTCTAATCAAACAAGGCACTTCTAACGTTTTCTTTACAAAAAAATTTTCTTCTTTAAAAAATGTAATCTTGTTTTTAGCAGAAAATCTAAAAAGGAAAACTGCATTTTTTTATTGTGCAAGCTAAACTTAAACCTCTTTTGAAAAGTTTTTTGCGGTCACGTACCCGTGCCTTATTCAACGGCGATTCAGTTAGTCCATTATTTATTCATTTTGAATGTACCTATCGTTGTAACATGAAATGCACGTTTTGTAACGTTTGGAGAAAAAGCTCTTCTACCCCAGAGGCGACAACATCCCAACTTAAACAACGGTTGTATGAATGCTGGGATATGGGTTGTTTAGTTGCTAGTTTTACCGGTGGCGAACCCCTAATACGCAACGACCTTGACCAATTACTAAAATTTTCTAGTACAGACCTAAAATTATTCACTGGTTTGGTCAGTAATGGCTTGCTACTAGATAAAAAAGCTGATGTACTTTCAAAGTATACTGATTTTTTGGCAATTTCTTTTGACGTTAACAATAAAGAAATCTTCAACCGAACCCGAGGGGTTAATGCTTTTGACACGGTTAAACGCAACATCAAGTATGCCAAAAAGTTAGGTTTAGAAATTGATTTGTTTTCGGTTTTAACCAAAGAAACCTTCGAGTTCATTGGTGACACAATCGAGTTTGCAAAATCACTTGATTTGCCTATCCATTTTTCTCCTGTGGATAACGTTCCAAGGCAATCTGTTGATAAAGCCTGCGCTGAAGACCTGAAAATCCTTGAAAACAGTGTGGTTCTGAA
>JARRLY010000064.1:0-3466 GCA_037386545.1 Candidatus Bathyarchaeota archaeon | reverse complement strand
CTTGCTTTATCGCTTGCCAAGAATGAAACCAAATTGGCGATATCTTGGGGTTGTCCCCATCTGCCTAATGGAATAGCTCGTTTAGTTTGCTCTTCCAGTTCTTTGTTATCAGTTTTTGTTGTTGGTGTTAATATTGGTCCTGGTGCTATAGCATTAACATTGATTCCAACAGTTGCTAGTTCTAAAGCTAGGGCTTTTGTGAAACCTGCAATTGCTGCTTTGCTTGCACTGTAATGCGTCAAAGCTGGAAAACCAACTGTAGTTCCTGCGATGGAAGCAATGTTTATGATTTTTCCGTATTTTTGGTTAATCATAAAGGGTGCTACAGCTTTTGCACAATGAAAAACGCCATTTAAATTAACGTTTAGTACTTTGTTCCAGTCATCTACCGTCATGTCAACAAAAGTTTGCTGTGGATAAATCCCTGCATTGTTAACTAAGATGTCTATGTGACCAAAATTTTTGTTAATTTCAGCAATTTTTTTCTTAATGGTCTCAAAATCTGTAACATCTAACGTAATGGCTTTGCATTTTGAACCTGATTGCTCAATTTCTGAACATACTTCTGTAACTTTGTCAGAAATGTCTGCAACAACAACATTGGCGCCATTTTCAGCAAGAACCAGGGCAATTTTTCTTCCAATTCCTTGACTGGCTCCTGTAACAATTGCTACCTTGTCTGCTAAATCAATCAAACCAAACCCCTACAAGTTAGAAAGTTTTGACACTCATTTTTTGTTGAGTTTAGTTTAGAGTTGATGAGTGGCATGGTCATGTTTTCCATAGCTTGGATCTGCTATGGCTGCTTTTTGTTCATTTTCTAGTCCCCTGGTACAATAGTATGCAGTCATAAAACACATTTTTGCATAAATTGGGCAGGTTCCGCAGATGCATCCGTGTTCTGCTAGATTTTTACTTTTTCCGTGGGTTTGGTAACAATAGGCTATGTGGGTGTCTTTTTTTCCATAGGCTTTGTATGATGGACATTTTTCACAAATGCAAGTTGAATTATACATTTCTTCATTATTCGACAAAATTTCATATCCCCTACAAGTATAACAGTGTTTTAATTTAATAAAGTAATAGGTGAATAATCCAAAATAAGCATGGAGACGTGAAGCTGGATACTTCTTCAATTAACAAAGTTTTTTAAAACTGGTGTTTCATTATTTTGTTACACTCTAAAGTAGTGTATTATGTGTATCAATAAATTTGTACCATTAAAGGTAATTTTTTATGAGTTCAAAACCCATCTCGACAACACTGGAATCTGAAATCACCTCAAATTTTTTTGAATCTATGCTCAAGTTCATTAATCGCAATTATGTTCTTAAAAACGCAAAAGTTTTTGCTAATATGAATTTGGCTTTGGGTGGTGTTAATGAGCTTTCTTTTACTGTTTTAGACTCTCAAAGACAACCAAATTTTATCGTAAAAATTCTTGCTAAAGACGTAATCAAAATACAAGTGTTTCCTGTTGTTGAAAATTATGATGCCCAATTATTTGAAGACATAAAAAAGGACTTAATAATTAATATACAATTTTTTGAAGAGAAAATAAGAAAAACGACCCTTTATTTTGCATGGTTAGAGGGTGAAGATGTAAAAGCAGAAACAGAGATGCAAACTAAAAGAAGCATCCTGGGAAAAGTTTTCTCAAGTGGTATGTATTTGTTTTTTATAATTTCCATTTCTGTTAGTATTTTTTTGTTTTTGTTGTTTGGATTTTATGCTGTTATAATAATAACTGTTTTACAATTTGTGCTGTTTTTGTTTTCTGATCAAATCATTGCTAGAGTTGGAGAGTTGCGAAAAAGTTCAATGCGCCTATGCCTCGGATAATTCTTGCAAACACGATGGTTCCAAATGCTGCTGCAACAGGACCTACCCCCGGCAGGGCTGTAACCTTAATCACCACAGGTTTGTTAGTTCAATTGGAAGAAGACGAAATTGTGAACGTAGTTGGTCACGAGTTTAGTCATCTAAAAAACAGAGACCCCCTTGTTTTATTAGCCCTAACTAATGCTGAATATTTGGTTAGATTATATCTTTTCATTAATTTGTTTGCCTCAATTTTTTGGTTTGGGTATTTCTATTTGTTTGTTTCAATATCTTTGCTTTATTTTGTTGCAAAATTCTTTGAAGGAAGGGCAGATTTAGATGCAGCTATTAAAATTGGTCAACCAAAAGTTCTAGCTAATGCACTAGAAAAAATTGGGTATAGACGATTACAATTCAAGAACATACCCCAGTACCGAATTCAAAGTTGGATACGATGGGATCCTCATCCTCCCATCTATTTTAGAGTCAACAGATTGGAAAACCTAGAAAACCCTGAGGACATAAAACATCCGTTTATACAATCAGTAAAAGATAATCTACGAGCGTTTTGGAATTCAATTCAAAATTAAAGCCTTAAAATTTTCAACGTGGATTGAATTTATTCTTTCTGCAATTTGTTTTAGGGATATTTGTTGAGGTTTAGAGAAGTTGTTTTGTTTTTCGGAAATTCTATTTGAAAATGTGTAGTATTATTTAGTTGTGTTTTGTAAACAATTATTAAAGGGAGGGTTTTTGGAAACCGTGTTAGAACAATATGTTCAATAGTTCAGCCTTTTTTTCCGATGCTAATTGTTTTCCGAATTTTCTGAAAGGTAATCGTCAACTAGATTTTCCATTTTTAGTCTAATTTGATTTAAATTTTCAGCATATTTTGGAGTTATATCTTCAAGGGGTTTTCCATTACTGCAGGCCACAAAAAGTTCGTCATGATAGCTCAGTATTGCTTCAGTTATTTCTTCAACTCTTTTCCGATATTTTTCATCATGGCCAATTAAGTGAACCATAGCATCCAAGTTTTCAGGACAATTTTGCCTGAAATAACTAACAACATAACAAACCATTTTTCTAATTTGTAAATCGTTCAAAACAATCCCCATAAACATATTTGCTCACAGAAATTTATAGTAAACGGAAAAATTCTATCCATATTTTTCTACTGAAAAACTTCATTTTCAACTAAAATAGAAATTGATATAATTTTATGGTACTCTGGATTTTCAACAAGTCTTTAATGCCTTATTTGTCTCAGTTTCTATTTGTTTCACTCTATTTTTAATCCAGTTTGAAACTTCTTTCTCAGTCATTTCTTCAATTTCTTTTTGTTTTTTGACAAGTTCATTAATTTTTGATAGTAGTAAGTTGGGTTTTATTGGTTTTACTAAATATGCGTCTGCCCCCAAATTCAAAGCTTTGAGGTGGGGAACAACCGACATCCAAGCAATCAATATGACAATTCATGACTACAAGTTTGAGTTTGACTTAGGCAGAGTAAATTTTTGTCCATTTTTAACTGAACCAAACCCAGAAGCAACATTTGCAATTCCCGAGTTTCCTTCATGGACGCCCTTACTGGTTGCATTGGTTGCGGTATTGTTTGTGGCTGTTGTTTATAGCAACAGGTTAG
>JARRLY010000063.1:0-3799 GCA_037386545.1 Candidatus Bathyarchaeota archaeon | reverse complement strand
GGTACCAAATGAACTGCTTCATTTAATTCAGCATGTCCTAAAGCAATATCATGTTCAGTGCATTTGATGTTTGCTGAAACTTCGTTAAGTGATAAATTAAAGTCGAAGGTGTTTGTAAATTTTTTGGTTATGTTTTTTTAGTTTCTTTAAAGGATACGTGTCGGTAAAGGCCTCTACTTGGTTTGTATACTTGCTCAGATCTATTAGTGGGGAGTTTCCAAACTGTTCCGTTTATGGTTTTAGGGTGGACCTTTGGTAATTTTTCTTGTATCTCTTTGATTAGTTGTGCGGTTCTGATTCCTTGAGGATTGGCCTTAAGAATTTCAATTGCTGTTTCTTGAATCTGTTGAGTCTTAGTTGGCATGAGTAAACCTTAGTGGATTCACTCTAAATTTGTTTTGTTGTATTTTCTTTGATTCTAAATTCTATGATTCTTTTTATTAGGTTCATAGGAATTGGTTCGTTGATTGGGAACTTGATTGAGCCTTTTGAAAATTCGTATTTTTTTAGTTCTTTTTTGGGAAATCCAAGTTGCCTTGAAATTTGAGACTTAAATTGCTAACTGTTATTTTACTATCATAACTGAGCATTTGGCGTATTTTGTGACTGTTTCACTTACGCTGCCTAAAAGTAGGTGCTTGATTTTAGAGTGGCCTTTTGCGTTCATGATAATTAATGAAATGTTTTGTTCTTGGCTATACTTTACGATTTCGTGGCCTGCGTTTCCAGGGTTTTGTCTTAGTATAAATTGTGTGTTTTTGCAGTTTGCGTCTTTTGCTGTTTTTTTGGCTTTTTCTAAAATTTTTTCTCCGGCCTCAACCAAGGGTTCAATAGGTAATCCTGCGCTTTGGCCATCAATGGGAATTGGGACTACGTACAGAACTGTTATTTTTGCTTCAACTTTTTCTGCTAGCCAGCAGGCGTATTTTAGGCTTTTTTCGCTGTTTTTGGAGCCATCAATTGGAACAAGTATTTTATCAATCAAAAGTTATCTCCCTTCACGTCTTTATTGTACAGGATATTGCAAATAAAAAGTTCTCTCATCCTAGAAATTGGAAGCGGGTATTTTTTAGAAATGAAAGGTTGTTGTTTATAAGCGTTGCAATTTATTGTTATATTGTGTTCTAAAGGGTCTACAGAATGCAGATTTTGACTAATAAGCTGTTTATTTTTTGGTGTTGGGGGCGTTAGTTTTGCCAAGTCTTAATTTACAAAAACCTAAGGTAATGAATAAAATAGGGAAAACAAGATACGAAAATCGTTTCAATAAGAAGCCGACGTGTTTTAGGTGTCAAAAGCAAATAACCATTGGTGAGCTTTATCATTCAAGTCCGTCTTCAACAAAAAAGTATTGTCAAAAATGTTACGAGTCCATGTTTATTGAAGTTCCTGACAGTTTAAAAAACGAATCCTAAGTGATTTTTGTTAAAAACAAAGGAGATTTTAGATTTTGTAATTTATCTTTTTTTGTTTATTTTTGATTAATTGTTTGCTGATTGTGGTGTTTATTGTAGGTTTTGTTTTTTATTTGGGCACGTTTTAGTTATTGTTTTTTTCTAGGGCTTTTTGTAAGTCCAAAAAGTAGCATTTTACGCAATTATATGAAGGATTAGGGCATGTTCTATGGCACATGGTGTTCTCTTCTTTTGGTTATGATAATATTGTAACGCCGTTATGAAATTAATAAGGGTAGCTAAATTTTAGATGTTTAAGTTGTTTTTGTTTTGTAGTAGTTTTAAGATTTTTTTAGCTTCTGTTGGAGGATGTCCTGGTACAATATTTTGTCAAGGTTTGTAAAATCTACTTTTGTTAGTTTTTCAAAAAATATTCCCGTTTATTAAATGGGGTTAAGTTAATTTAAAACGATCTTCCATTTTTGTTTGTGTTGAAGTGTTTGTGTTTGAGGTGCAATTAAATGGTTTTTGAAGGTGTTGTTTTTGATTGGGATGAGACTTTGGCTGCGACTAAAGATGTTGCTGTTTTGTCGTTTAAGAATGCTTTAGAGTGTTTTGATATTGATGTTTCTGCTGGTTTTATTAAAAAGCAGATGGGTAAAAGTGCTCGTAATATTTTGATTGATATTTTAGAGGAATCAAAGACCGATTTTGATGATAAATTGTTGGATTGTTTGCTTGATAAGCGGGTTGAGTCTGAAATTGAGTTAAGTGATCAGGTTAGTCTTTATGATGGTGCTGTTGATCTTTTGGATTCGTTGTTTGGTAAGGTAACTCTTGGGGTTGCTACCATGAATGATAAAGCTGTTATTGAGCATATGTTAGAGAGTAAGAAACTTCGGGGTTATTTTGATATTGTTTTGTCGGCTGATGACGTGAAAAAGTCTAAGCCTGATCCTCAGATTTTTTTGTGTTTTGCTGGTAAAATGAAGATTTTGCCTAAGAATTGTGTTGTTTTAGAGGATTCAATTTTTGGGGTTAAAGCTGCTAAAGCCGCTGGTATGTCTTGTGTAGGGGTTGCATCTGGTTCATATAGTAAAGAAGAGTTGCAAAGGGGTGGTTCGGATGTTGTTGTTGATTGTTTGTTAGAGAAAAAGAAAATCTTGGATTTTGTTTTTCAAAAATGAATAGTTTTTTTGTTAAGTCAGGTTTTATTAAGGGCGCTGAGAGTAGTATTGTTGTCAGCGGGGGAGCATGCTTAGAATATTTTTAGCGTTCTAACAGCGAGTGATCCAATCTAAAAGGCGAACGATTGGTGAGCGATTAAAACGTTGTTTTTACGGGCCAAACAAAAGTTCAAAGGCTTAGACCCCGTTTGGCTTTACACCTTTGTTGATATTGGGTTTGTTTGGAGGAAAAAATTTGGGACTTGTTGAAAGCGCTTCTTCAGTTTTTATGAGGATCGCGTTTAGGTTTGAGGTTTTGTATCCTCGGGCGATTCAGTTTTTTGTTAATCGAAAACTCAAAGAGTATAAGAATCAAGAGAAGTTAGATGATTACAAAGTAAGTGCCCAACGTTTGGGTAAGAATCATTACTTTTTGGAAATGGATTTATTCCTTGAAACTGATGGGGGAGGTGACAAAGATATCTGAAAAGATGAAAGGCCACCTAAGAATCACCATTGATGCTGAACTTAATGAACCTTTAATGGAGATGCTAAAAGAGAGCATGCAAAACATGCCTCACATGATGAAAGAGATGATTCCTAGTGGAAAAAAAGACAAGTAAAGTGAGTTTCTTGTTAAAGGATGAATTTGGTGCTCGTTCACTAAGTTCATTCTTTTTTTAGTAAATCCTTGATTAGGGTACTCTAAATAAACAAGAATCCTCATAGTAAAGTTGTAATTTTAATTATCAAAATGGGGGGTGAAAAAAATAAAAGATATAGTAGATACCGCTCTAGACAATGAAAACTTTTCCACATTATGTAAAGCTGTGGTTGCAGCTGGTCTTGTTGAAAGTTTAAAAAGTGCAGGTCCATTCACGGTTTTTGCACCTACAAATGAAGCTTTTGGAAAATTACCTAGTGGAACCTTGGAAGGTTTGCTTGAAGATAAGGAAAAATTAACTTCTATTCTCAAATATCATGTAGTTCCAGGAAAGTTAATGATTAATAATTTCAAAATTGCAAAATCTGTGGAAACGTTGCAAGGTCAAAAAATTAAAGTTGACGGTTTATTGTGGCACATTAAAAAGCATGCTAAAGTAAATGATGCTAAAACAGTCACCACTGATATTGAATGCACTAATGGTGTGATTCATGCAATTGACTCAGTTTTAATGCCAAAATAGGTTTTTTATGTTTGATTTAAAAAATCTATACATGTTCAAGACTTTGATTTTT
>JARRLY010000062.1:0-2722 GCA_037386545.1 Candidatus Bathyarchaeota archaeon | reverse complement strand
CCAGAAATCAAGATACAAAACATCGTCGCTTCAGGAAACTTAGCAGGACTAATCGACCTTGAACGTTCAGCATACAGTCTTGGCAGGACCATGTATGAACCAGAACAGTTCCCAGGACTTATTTACCGCATGGACGACCCAAAAGTAGTAATTCTTCTGTTTGCAAGCGGAAAACTAGTATGCACAGGAGCCAAAGAAGAAATCAACGTATACGAAGCAGTAACTAAACTGCATGAAAACCTAGAACTAGAAGACCTCATCTACTACGAATAATTCTGTTTTTTTATCTTTTTCATTTTATTTATGTAAAAAAATCTAACCCATCATAATAGTGTAACATATTACAGCCAATTGAACAATTATAACTGTTGCAAATAATACTAGTATCCTAAGTTTTTCATAAACATTAGTATGATTGTTTAAAATAAAAGAGAAACTCATTGGGAAGGAGTTTTGCAGCTTAATTACATAGGTTTATGCATCAAATGTTCTGGATTATTTTTCCACAATTTTGACAATGAATATGAAGTGAAGACTGTTCAGAATCCCATCCGGATATTGTAGCTTCTTGTTTTGGCATCTGCCATCCACAGCGTGGACAGTTATAAAACTTGGAACCTAAGAAGAAATTTTTTATTCTGTTAATTAACTTCACTACCAGACCCCAGACCCTAAAAAAAGTAACAGTTTTTCTTTTTTAAAATCAATGAAAACACAATCAATAAGAAAAATCTGAAAAATAACTAAATAAACAAGAAGAAATGGGGATAATTATTTGGTGTTACTTGTTTTGTGCGCGCCTTATCACAGTAGTTAGCTGTTCTTTGGTTATAGCAGCCATGTTATACATTTCTTGAGCCAGCTCACGCGTCGTTAACATGTAATGAAGATTAATTCCGACATTAGTCAAGTTTCTGGTTCCATTTTCTTCACGGTTCATCAAAACAACGGCGTCCGTAACTACGCCGCCTTCGGCTCTAACAGATTCAGCAGCTTTTACTATAGAACCGCCTTTGGTTACAAGGTCATCAATAAGCAAAACCCGATCTCCGGGAAATAGTATTCCTTCGACTTTTCGTCCGCGTCCGTGTTTTCGTTCTGCAGTGCGGACATAAACAAAGGGCTTTTTCAGTTGATACGCAGCAATTGCCCCAAAAGATATTCCAGCAGTGGGTATGCCAGCGATTCTGTCAAAGTTGTTGGTTCCGATTTCGGTTTCTATCATTTCAACGTAAAGGTCGCAGATTCTATTGAAGGCATCAGGAAAACTTGGAACAATTCTCAAATCCATGTAGTATGGACTTAATTCTCCACTGGTCAATGTGAAAGTTCCAAATTTTAAGGCACCAATTCGGTTCAGAATTTTTCCCAGTTTGGCTTTCATTTCTTGTTTTTCCAAGTTTTGCATCCTCAAATGAGATTATGTGCAGACAGTTTTAAAGACATATCGTCGTTTAGCCGTTACTTTTAAATGAAGCACAAAGAAAACCTTCTAGCCGTCAGAAGTGGCTTTTATGGTTGATGCGTGGATTCCTTACGGAAAAACTGAAGTTTGTGCAAGAATACCCACACGAAACTTTTTGGGAGAGATAATACCAAAACAAAAAGTCGGAGTAGAAGACTCCCGAGCAGAAATTGAACGCGCATTAAATGAACCCATAGGAACCAAAAAACTAAGGGAAATTGCAAAACCCGGTAACAAGGTTGCAATAGTTGTTAATGACGCCACTAGACCAACCCCAAGTCATTTGATGGTTGTTCCATTACTTGATGAGTTAAACAAATCCGGAGTTAACGACTCTGAGGTTACAGTTATTTTTGGTTGCGGCATTCATCGTCCAGTTACTCCTCAAGAGCAAGAAAAACTCATAGGAAAAGAAGCCCTTGAACGAGTGAAGACAATCAGTCACGATGCCAATGCTGACGACCAAGTTTTTGTTGGAGAAACGTCTAACGGAACCAAAGTTTACCTAAACAAGGTTTTCGCAGAAGCAGATATCAAAATTTTGACTGGAGAAATCAACTTGCATTATTACGCAGGTTATGGTGGAGGTCGAAAAGGAGTTCTTCCAGCAGTTTCAAGCGCTCAAACGATTCAGCAAAATCACTCATTGCTTGTAAGCGCAAAAGCAACAACAGGAGTTTTGGAAGGCAACCCGGTTCACGAAGACATGCTAGAAGCAGCAAGGCTAGCCAAGGTTGATTTTATTCTTAACATTGTCACTAACAGCAAAAACCAGTTGATTCAAGCATTCGCAGGTGACGTTGAACAAGCCTTTCTTGAGGGAACAAAACTTGTAGATGAAATGTACAAGGTTACTATTGACCAGAGGGCCAACATTGTTGTTGTCAGTGCAGGCGGGCATCCTCATGACATTAATTTGTATCAGGCAACCAAGGCATTACAAAATGCTTTAGATGCAGTGAAAAGAAACGGCATAATAATTTTGGCTGCTGAGTGCCCAGAAGGTCATGGAAACGAGGCTTTTGTGGAATGGATGGAAAAATATCCAAGTCTTAACCGACTGGAACGAGAAATAAAGCGAAATTTTATTCTTGGTGGACATAAGGCGTATTTTATTAACAAGGCTTTGCAGAAGGTTATAATTATTTTGGTTTCTGTTATACCTGACACTTATGCAGTTAACATTTTCACGATGCGAAGCTCAAGCGCAATGAACGACGCCATGCGAGACGCCTTTGAAATAGTGGGAAAAAACGC
>JARRLY010000061.1:0-2700 GCA_037386545.1 Candidatus Bathyarchaeota archaeon | reverse complement strand
GACTCTTCGTGAACTCTACTTAACATAAAACCCCTTGAGCCCACAAGGACCCTCTTGAACCCCTTTCTTTTCTAATTGTACCATTTTGTTTTAAGATCTTCAATCTTTTTAAAGTGGGGATCATCTGAAACTAGGGTGCATCTGTGAATTTGGGCAGAAGCTGCAATTACACTATCGGCTAAGGGGATTCTGTGTTTACTTCTTAACTGTGCACTTTTTACTGCTGTTTCATAATCCACGTTTACAACCTTAAAATCTCGGCGTATGATCTCGCTCCTTAAAAGGGCAACTTGTTTCCCTTGGTTTTCTAGATTGATCTTATGAATTTCATGAACTACCAAAACGGAAACCAAACGATCTTTTATTTCTTTAAGATCCTTTTTGAGCTTGTTGAGAAACTCTACATCAGTCGAATAAAAATACTCAACAAAAAAACGAGTATCGTACATGCAACTTTTAGGCATCTTCTTGCCTCATCTGATCTAAAACTTTTTTTAACTCTTCAACTTTAGCTTTACCTGCACCACTGCCTGCTAAATCAAAAATGCTAGGACATTTTTTGATAACAATTTTTCCTTGTTCCTCTACGATTTCCACTTTTGAAATCTCTTCTATACCAAATTTTTTTCTTATCTCTACAGGTATCGTAACTTGCCCCTTTTTCGTAACCGCAACTATAGTCATACTTAACACAAGTAATACCTACAACAAGTATTACTTAAACCTCACCCAAACCAACAATCACCAGAGGTTATTGTTCAAACATTTTTTCAACACACAAAAAATGCCAAACAAAAAAACTAAAACCTTTTTTACAAAGCTACAATAAAACCCTTATAACCTTCAAAGATTTCTTAACCCTTTCAAGAGTAATTTTCGAGTTTGTTCATTAAGATCATGATAAAACGTTTTACCTGCAACTTTGTTTTTCTTGACATATTTTCTCATGGAAAATTTTCTTAAAACCTCAAGCTCTTCATCTGTAAACTGATCAGAGGGCGTAAGAATAGAATTTTCTAGTTTTAGCAATTTTCTAACAAACTCTCGAGGCAAAAGCAAGTAAACACTCTTATCTTCATACAAATAGGCCTTATCTTTTTCCAAATATACTGCAACCAAATCAATTCCAGCCCGTACCCCCGCTTCTTTTCTGCCCTTTGCATGAATTGTTCCAAAAGCTTTGGGATGTTCATCCCGCTTTTTCAATTCAGTAGCTCGAATAACCAAATCCAACTGTTTATCCAAACTTTCAGAATCAATCACCAATGTTTTCACTAAGGGTTTATAGTTCATGCTACAAACTTTGTTAAAAATTCTCTCCAAAAGAGTTAGACACTCTTTTAATTCACTTTGAAGCTCACTTGCCTCCAAAACAATTTTTTTCAATTTTATGTTTTTAAAATTAACAGATAAAATCTTACTAGATTTTTTATCAAGTTCAAGAAACTTAAAAACATCCAACCCTATCCGTTGTTGAAAAGAAACCATTCCACTTAATGAATACCCAAAACCTTCAACAGAAACTAAAAACGGATGAAATTCAACAAACTCAAAATCTTCACCTGACAAAAGCTCAAGAGGAGTATCTGGATTTTTATCCAAAACATCCTTCATTCTATCATAATCATTATCATCAAGGTCTATCACAATCTTAAAACGCAATTAATTTCAACTCTGAAAACTAACTGCAAATTTGTAATTATACAATAATATATATTATCATATTACACAACATCGACCTCACCAAAGATTCAAAGACCAAAAAAATCAGGTTCATTCCAAAAACAAAAATCTCCCAATCCCACGAAGAGTCTTGATTGTTGACCCTGTTGACTCTTCGTAGATAAATCATTCAAAAATTGGTTTGACAACTTTTTTAATAACCAGAAATGTAAACTTAAAGCAATGTGAAATTGATGAATGTCTATAACATGCTGGCCCAGTATTATGACCTGCTTTATGGCAATGAAAATAAGATTTCCGATGAGTGTGATTTTCTTGAAAGCATTTTTCATAAATTTTGCAAACAAAAACCATTAGATGTTTTAGATATTGGTTGTGGTACTGGAAGTCATTCAATAGTTTTAGCTAATAGAAATTATAAAATTTCAAAGTTCAGAATATGAAAGAAATTAATTTTCCAAAAAAATTTGATTGTGCATTTTGTATTTTTAATAGTTTTGGATATTTGACCGATAACAGTGATTTGAATCAATTTTTTTCAAATTTGCATGAGAACCTAAAAGCTAATGCACTATTTATTCTGGAATTTTGGAACATCTCAGGCATAAAGCCCTCACCTTACAAAAATTGGACAAAAAAAGAAAATGATGATCTTGTTCTTTACAGAATTGAAGAAACAAAATTTGAGCTTGAAACCAACCTTTTAGAAAGCAAGAAAGAGTTCATAATAATAAAGTGTAATGAAGTTGTTGATAACTTTAAAGAAACACACAGGTTAAGATGCTATACATTATTAGAAATACAAGAACTTTTACAAAGAAACAATTTTCAAGTACTTGCTTTTGTTGATTTTGATAGAAAACATAGAAATAAATTCAAAAAACCTAATGAGAAAACTTTGAGGGTGTTAGCAATTGCTAAAAACTAGGATACAATTTTATGAAGTTTCAAAACTCACTCAGAACTGTTTTCAAAACACCCTCACACGTGAAACCTCAACATAATTGTCTCTATCAG
>JARRLY010000060.1:0-2551 GCA_037386545.1 Candidatus Bathyarchaeota archaeon | reverse complement strand
TTAGATAGCTTCCCTAAACACGAACGACTAAAAATTTGCAAGCACATAGGCAAAATGATTGGACGTCTTCACAAGAATGGAATAATTCATGGTGACTTGACAACTTCAAACATGATACTGGCGTCCAACAGCAAGATAGTTTTTATTGATTTTGGGTTAAGTGAAAGGTCAACAGAACTAGAACCCAAAGGCGTAGACCTTCACCTGATGAAAAGAACCTTTCAAAGCACTCATTACAAAATTGCAAAGGAAGGCTTTAAGGCAGTGATGAAAGGATATGCTGAATCAGTTGGACAAGAACAAACGAAACAAGTAACCAAAAAAATCCGAGAAATTGAAAAACGAGGACGTTATGTCGCAGATAGAGAATAAACTCGTTTTTTGAGCGGTTAAAGAGAAAACGGATAACTTTAACCATGAAAAACTAAAAAGACCTAATAACACAACAGTTACCAGAATTTTCTTATTAGTTAACATAATTGGTCAATATTACGTTGAAAAACTGTAAATAAACCATTTTTTGTAAAGGTTTCTTGACGGAAATTATTGATCTAAAGAAAAAGAAGTTATTTTTTTGCGACTTTAAAAGCTTTTTCTGCTACTGAAACGCAAGCTAAAAGGTCATCTATGGTTGCTATGAGGGTTTGTAAACGTTTTTGGCACTGTATTGTTGTATTAACTTGAGAGGCTTTTCTGGTTGTTTTAACAGACAATCCTTTTGGAACTTGCACGTTATCAGGAGAAACTGCTTGGGCTATTGCTTGGGCTTCCCGCTCATTTTTGTAACTTAAACAGATTTCAGCTTCCAATCTTTTTGCCTGCCAGTTGTCGTTTAACTAGATCATCTACCATAGTGATGAAAGGTTCCACGTCCTTGATGGGTACTTGTGCACCTGCAGCGACGTCATGGCCTCCGCCTCTACCAGAGTATTTTTCGGAAGCAATTTGCATCACGTCACCTAGATTCAACCCTTTTTGTATCAGGGGCTCTGAACCCCGAGAAGAAATTTTTACTTGGTCTTCTCCTGAAATTTTGGCGTAAGCGATGATTGGTTTTCCCAACTGAGTAAGAGTAGTAGACAAAATGGTGCAAACAGGACTGAGAACTTTTTCATCAATAAACTGGTCGCCCCTGATAACGTAAATGTTTTCCAGCTCTTCTAGGCGTTCAGGTTTTTCTGTTACCCACCTCAGGTGTTTTGTGATGGTTGCACGGTAATCCTGAATTACCTTGTTTGCTTCCTCCAAGCACTTTTTACGATCACCCATACAAATAGCCGCGCCCAATCCTGCTTTATCCATTCTGCCTGTTGCATTAAGCAAAACAGAAAACTCCCGAGCATCCCGCAAGGTTGTCCATGGTTCTTCGTGGGTAAGAGTGTATACGTCTCCAACTAAATCTGAAACAACGTCGCCACTCATGCCCTTGGAAACTAAATGCTCAGCAATGGCAGAAAGCAGTGTCTTTTTTTCGTCAGAAGAAAGGTCACGCAACGCACGCCACTTATCGTTTCGTTTAGGTTTAATTCCCAAATTTACGAGGAACGCAAGGCTTTTGTCTTCTTCACTGCTGATTTCGGGAATAAATGGATTAGTAGTTCGAGCTAAAGCCTGATGAATGGGACGAGTTTCCCGACCGAAAAACAATAAATCTGTCTCTACACTAAGAACTCCTGCCTTAACCGCGTCCTTAACTACAGGTATGTTTGCACCGCCTAATTTGCGGTCTTTGTTTTTATCTTGTAAATCCCCTAGAGCTCCAACAACAGCGAGGCATGCTAAGTCAACGTTTTTTTCGTTGATGGCTTTGGCGGCAAAATAAGCTACTCCTGAACCGCTGATGTCACGGGTTCCATCGATTTTGTGGGTGTGGGGGTTTACTTGAATGAACCCTTCAGGAAGCTCTTCAAGAACAGGTTGGTGATGATCAAGAATCACAACGTCTTGGCCAGCAAGGCGTTCTCCAAGAATGTCAAGATAGCCGCTTCCCATATCCGTAAAAACAGTTAACGCAGCTTTTTCGTTAGCAATTCTGTCAGCAACTTTTTCATCCATCCAACGCTCAAAACGTAACCGAAACTTTGCACCTGCCCGAAGCAACGCTTTTCCCATTATTCCCCCAGCAGATATGCCGTCTGCATCCACGTGAGTAGAAACGTGAATAACGTCACCGTTTTCGATGTGATCTAAAATAAGGCAAGCTGCTTCGTTGGCGTCTTTTGTTAGGGAATTAATTTGTTGTTTAGTAACAGGAATAGTTTTTCACCTTTAGAGGGTCAAGTTGATGTGTTATTTCATTAAATTCTGCAAATTTGACAATACATAGTAAGTATAAGCTGAGAAGCAAGAGAGCATATTAAAACTTTCGAGTTAAAATGTCACTAAAAAACATGTCGTGTACTAAAGGAAAAACAATACAAGAAAAGGGATATGGTTTCCCTAAATTTAGAAAAGGGAAATTGCTTTTGGTGAGTATTTCCAGTCTGCTGGAAGAACGCCTTCTTTTTTGTAGTATCTGACTAGTTTGTAGATTTTTGCTTCTACTAGTTGA
>JARRLY010000059.1:0-4264 GCA_037386545.1 Candidatus Bathyarchaeota archaeon | reverse complement strand
GTTTAGAGGGCTTGTTTGTTTTCGGAAATCTTATTTGAAATTGTTTAAAGGGTTAAAATAACGCGTGCTGAGCCCAAAGATTATAACAGCAAAAGACTAATTTTCAAACAAGTCTACATTGTAAAAGAAGCCCAAAAAGGAGATGAAAAAATTTCCAAGAAATATTGTTTTAGGAAATGGAAAAATGGCAGTTGCTCTTGATGAACAACTTAGAATCCGAGATTTCTTTTATCCCTCAGTAGGGTTGGAAAATCATTTACAATCCCATGAATTTAGAATTGGATTTTGGATTGATGGAAAATTTGATTGGATTGGAAAAAATTGGAATGTTTCAATGAAATATTTACCTGAAACTCTGGTTAGCAAATGTACTGCAGAAAATTCTGATTTTAATGTGAAATTAAAGATCAATGATGGGGTCCATTTTTCCAAAGACATTTTTATTAGAAAAATTGAAATTACCAATCTTAGCTCTAAAAAATATTTCTCTAAATTATTCTTTTCCCATGATTTTCATATTTATGGTGAAAATTCAGGGGATACTGTTATGTTTGAACCCTCTTCTCGTTCAATTGTACATTTCAAGCGCCAACGATATTTTTTAGCAAATGGTGAGAGTGAAAACAACGGAATAGACCAATACGCCACGGGAGTAAAAGAATCATTAGGGAGAGAAGGCACATACAAAGATGCTGAAGATGGCGTCTTGGAAGGAAATCCAATAGCTCAAGGGTCAGTTGATTCTGTTATTTCTTTTAATATTGAGCTTAATCCCAAATCGAAACATGTTTTATATTATTGGATTGTTTGTGGGAAAAATCTTGATGAGGTAATCAAGCAAAATTCTTTTGTTAAGAAAATTGGTGTTGAACAACTGCTTTTAGATACTGAAAATTATTGGAGTTCATGGGTTAATAAAAAGCATAAAAATTTTAATAATTTGCCTTTGAATTTAATCCAATTATACAAAAGATCACTATTGACGATGCGAACTCATGTTAATGAAAATGGGGCCATAATAGCGTCAATCGATTCTGATGTGCTTCAGTTTAACAGAGACACCTACTCGTATGTCTGGCCAAGGGATGCAGCATTCGTTGCTTTGGCGTTTGATTTTGCAGGTTTTCAAGAAGTGTCTAACCGTTTTTTCACTTTTTGCAATAAAGTAATAACCAATGATGGCTTTTTCATGCACAAATATGCTCCCGATGGCTCAGTTGGTAGTAGTTGGCATCCGTTAGTTGATAAGCACCTTAATGTTCAATTACCTATTCAGGAAGATGAAACGGCTTTAGTGTTGTTTGCTCTGTGGAAGCATTTTCAGCTCTACCGTGATTTTGAGTTCATTAAAGAAGTTTATCCCAATTTAGTTTTAAATGTTAGCGATTTTTTGTTAGATTATATAGATCCTAAAACGGGCCTGCCTTAGCCCTCTTATGATCTTTGGGAAGAAAAAAGAGGAGTTTTCACGTCTACAGTTTCTACAGTAATTGCAGCTTTAGATGCTGCATCAGAATTTGCTAAACTATTTTTTGATCGTAAGCGGTTTAAAATTTTAAGAAATGCTTCTATAAAAATGAAAAAGGCTATGTTCACTTACTTAGTTGATTCTGAACAAGAGCGATTTATAAAAGCCCTTTATTCTAATGGACAAAAAGATTCCTCAGCAGATAGTAGTTTGTTACTTCTTTTTTGGAGGAATTGCGCGACATGAAAATGATGGTTTTCAAAAAGTTGGTGATTCTTTCACAGGAAACCCTTGGATTATTAGTACGCTATGGTTTGTGAGATGGAAAATCAATCAAGCCTCAACATTAAATGAGTTAGAAAATGCATTGAATTTGTTGAATTGGGCTAAAGAGCGCTCTATTGCTTCTGGAATGTTGGCTGAACAGTTAAATCCGATTGATGGAAATCAAATTTCGGTTTCACCTTTAATTTGGAGTCACGCGGAATATGTAATAGCTTTAAATGAATTGATGGAAAAATATCAATCTCTTAAAATTGACAATTAGTTTAATGTTTGAATTTGAAGAGTGAATTGAAGAAATGGTTTTTACTAAATTAATAAAAGTGGATTTGATTCCAAAAAATGGTTTAAAATATCTGGTTGTTGGGAACCATGAAATCATGGTTTTTAATTTCAGAAATAATTTTTATTGTTATGATGCTAGGTGTACTCATGCCGGAGCTCCACTTTTTGATGGGGAAATTAAAGACAAGTTTATTGTTTGCCCTTGGCATGATTCGCGATTTAGTATTATTGATGGTTCAGTAGTTGATGGTCCTGCAACTGAATCATTAAGAGCTTATTCGGTAAAAATTAAAGATGATTTTCTTTATGTTGACATAGACGATTTTTAAGAAATGGGTTTGCTGAGGCTCTTGCACAAGCTTATTGAAGGAATGGAAAAAAGTTAATAAGTAATTTTTTTGGTTCAAAATCCATCTCAACAACACTGGAATCTGAAATTACGTCAAATTTTTTTGAACCCATGCTGAGATTGGAAGTGTAAATCAAAAAATAAGTTAGAACAAGTTTGGCAGTTCTGTAATTTTGGAGATAACATAATCTGGTTGAAGTTCTGTCATTTCTTTGTTTCCTTTGATCCACACTGTTTTCATTCCAGCTTTTTTTGCTCCGTGAACATCTTCGTTTAAAGAATCTCCAACATGAACAGTCTCATCAGCCTTGATCCACATACTTCGCAAAGCATAAATGAAAATTTCTGGATCAGGTTTTCTTGCACCAAAATCTCCAGACAATATAATAAAATCAAAGTATTTTGCAAGGTCATGTTTTTTCAAAGCAAACTTAGGTATGTTAGTGATAGCGTTGGCGACTATTGCTAAATGGTATTTTTTGCTCAACTTTTCCAGCATTTCTTTTACTCCAGGAAAGATCTGGATTTTATAGTAGCTATTGTATAGGCTTTCAATATGGTCAAGTCGTTCTTGTTTAATTTCCAATCCTAGGTCAAACAATAAATTAGTGTAAACCAATTCAAACCTTAATTCAATATTTCTTGCCTGAAATTTCTTTATTTTTTCAATAACTGATTGTAAGGATTTGTTAATTTTAGCACTGCTCCCAGAGTAACCAATCTTTTTGAGATACGCAATTAATGCTTTCTCATACTTTTTGCTATCAAGCTCGCCACAAGCTAAAGTGCCGTCTAAATCAAAAGTTATTGCTTTTACTTGCTTCATACTAATTACCTATGCATTGATAAAATATAAATTAACAAATATTGTGTAATTATTTTTTCTTTATTTTTCTTCTATAAATTTTGACGGCTATTAGTGTTGCCAGTTGCAGTACTGGAAGTTGAGGAGGTTTGTGCTTGAAAAGTTTGGTGTTGGTTTTTTGTGTGGTTTTTCTTTTCTTCACTTTACGATTACAAAGTGTTGATGTTTTTTTGTTTGTAAACGGGTTGTTTTTGCTTCATTTTGAAGAGTATTCTCAGAATTGTTCAAAAGGTTGTGTAAAAATTGATAAAGTTGACTATCCCCAGCTGTGTAAAGAGTATTCAATAAAGTATTATCCAACTGTAATTTGGTTTAAGGGCGGAAAAGTCTACAAACGATTAGATTCCAAACCTGGAATTGGTCTGAACAAAGAATAGTTAAAAGAGTTCGCAGGAGAATGAAAAATTTTGTGTTGGCATTTTTTAGTTTTGAAAATGTATTTTATGACAAAGATTGTAAGAAATGGGTTTGCTGAGGCTCTTGCACAAGCTTATTGAAGGAATGGAAAAATGAAAACCATTGTTACTATTGCTTTGTGTGCTTGAGTCTTTTCAGTCCCATTTCTTTTTGGTTGGTTTCTCCCAGAAAAAAGAGGGAGAAAAGATGTTTGGTTTATTTTCTTTTCAGGAACCAATAAGCGGCTACGCCGACTACTGCAATTACTGCAACTGCTGCTATAATGGCAACTTCTGTGCTAATGGCAAATCCTGCTGGTTCTTCAGTTTCTGGAGTGTCAGGAGTGTCTGGAGTGTCTGGAGTGTCAGGTTCAGGTTCAATTGGAGTTGCTGGAGCGGGTGCAGGATCTATACCAAAAGTGGTTGTGTCCTCTGAAGGCCAATATGAGTTAGAGCCTTCAAACATTGCAGTGACTTTGTATTCACCGTCAAAAGCTGGAGTCCACATGTGGCTGAACATGCCGTTTTCATTTGTTGTGACTGTAGCTTGATACCAATCGCCGTTGGGGTCTTGTATTTTTATTAGGACGTTGACTCCTTTGACATTTTCTGGTTTTGCT
>JARRLY010000058.1:0-4544 GCA_037386545.1 Candidatus Bathyarchaeota archaeon | reverse complement strand
TGATTTTCTTTAAAGGAATCTTCAATGGCAATGTTGGTTGTAAAATTCATTTTATTCACCATGATTTTAGGGTGGATATTAACCTGAATCAATATATTAAATATTAATATATAATAATATATTTCCATTTTCGATATATTAACAAACACAACACAAAGGCAAATTTTAACCGCTCTCAAACAAAAGAAGTTTTGTAGAAAAGAATTAGGTTCTTAGTTTTGTTGAGTTTTTGTTCCTTTTGTTCTTTTTTATAAAAACTTGAAGAAAAGCCCATAATCACTCAAATTATTATTATTCCTATTTTTTGTAATATTTATGTAGCAAAAATTAGTTTAAACATAATAAAAAAATGCCCCTTAAAAAAGAAAAACCAGATTATTTAGTTATTAATTTTTTAAAAAAATAGTTTAATTTTGAAGTGAAGTAGTCTTTATTCTCTTTTTTCAATATACAACTAATCATAATTTGAAAAACCCCTCAACCTATTTTATAAATAGCCAAAATTTTTTCGGCTCAACCAGCTAACATTATTTTAAAAATTAAATTTTATTTTTTAGGAATTAATTCATTAAGCTCAAAATCTGCAACACACAAAACACTGTCCGCGCCCCCATAATAAACAAGCACCTTATCATCAAGCAAAACATTTCCACAACTAAATACTACATTAGGAACCTTACCATAAAGCTCATAATCAGTTGTGGGCTTCAAAATCGGCTTTTCCGAACGCGCCAAAACCCTTTCAGGATTATCTTTATCCAACAAAACAACCCCAAGAGAGTAAACCATCTCGTAACTAACACCATGATAAATGCACAACCATCCCTCATTAAGCTCAATAGGAGTCCCAGCAGCACCTACCTTCAAAGAATCCCAACTATCATTTCTAGGACTTAACAAAGAACGAATATTACACCAAGTCTCCAACTCTTCAGAAAAAGCAACACCCCAATCAGGCTCTAGCCGATGAAACAGTTATTGCCTATTTTTCGAGGAAAAACAACAGCATTCTTGTTTCGAATCCCACCAAAAGGAAGAAATCTCTTCTTCCAACTCCAATTATTATTAATAAATTCTTCAATTTCAATAGACGTTAAAGATATTTGATAAAGCTGCCAATGATCACGCTTTGTTAACGCCGTATAAGCCATAACCAACTTATCATCAATCAAAGTTATTCTGGGATCTTCACAACCAAACTGTTCTGTTTCATTCAAAGGCTCAAAAACAGGATCCTCCAATCGCTCATCAATATGAAAACCATCAGAACTTTTCGCATAACCCAGCCTAGAAACACCATCATTACCCATGGCACGATACAAAATGTGAACATTATCGTCCAACAAAACCGCAGCGGCATTAAAAACAAGCTTAGACTCCCAACTATGATCCGGAATGGGCTTAAGAATTGGATTCCCAGGAAAACGATTCACAAACTCTACATCCTATTAACAATGATGAGAAGTAAAACCAAAAAACTGATCCAATATATCCCTAACAGACAACAAACCAACAAGCCTACCATCATCATCTAATACAGGAAGATGACGAACATGATGGGTCTGAACAATCTGCCTTACTTCATCAATGGAAGAATCCAAACCAACAGTAATAACATTCTTTGTCATAACCTCACCCAACAATTTATTCAAATCAACATCTTCAGCAACAAGCCTAATAGCATCTCGTTCCGTAAAAATCCCCACACACTTCTGACCCGAATCAACCAAAACAACACTCCCAACGTGTTTCTCAAACAAGTCTCCAATAGCTTCTTTCACACTAATCTTTGGACTAGCAGTAATCACATTAGTTAACATCATGTTTTTAATTTTCAACATAATCCAAAATCAGCTCTTACAAAATAATAATAAAAAATAACTATTTAAAATAAATCCATAAAAAACATCAAAAACAAAAACCTTCAACTAAAAATATCCTTCCACACCTCAAAATCCAAACGAGCTAAAAGATAAGAAATCGTGGCCTCTGCACCCTGATTAAGATTCAAACCCTTGGGGGTCAATCCATCATAACAACCACCTATTTTAGGATTATAAACCAACAATTCCTTACTATTTCTCCCAAAATACCACTCAAAAATACGTTTAGCTAAAAACTTAAAATCATTTTCACCTGTCACCCTAAAAGCAACCAAAGCAGCTTCTGACATACATGAAGCTTCAACTGACTGCTGATCATAAACAGCCATCTTTCCACCTTTCTTAAACCAACCATTGTTCCCCACAGGCATAAACACACCATTTTTCATCTGAACTTTTAAAAGAAAATTAAAAGAATCCAAAGCAACATTAACAAAATCACTATCATCAACACATTCACAAGCTTCAAACAAAGCTTGAGGAATTCGGCCATTACAATAAGTAACAACGTTCTCAAACCAAGACCAATCAACACTAGAATTAGCCTTATAACGACTAACAAGATCCTCAACTAATTCAACAATAATTCTCAAAACATTTTGATCATTTGGATAAGCATAATGATACTCACAAAGCCCCAAAACAGCAAAAGCTTTGGCTCTAGGAAAACTAGAAGTAATAGAATAAGATACAGCCTTGTCAAAAATTTCTTTAGCAACCAACTTTTTTTCTTCACAAAAACCAGAATTAATCACATGACCACAAGCCCAAAGGGTCCTACCTAAACAATCATCAGAACCCACTTCATCTAAAAATCTACGATCATAACCCAAAAAATTGTGCAAACGACCATCATTTCGTTGCATGTGATATAGAAAACTCAAATAAACATCAGCAAGCTTAGCAATTTCCGAACTTTCAAAAAGATCATAATGTTTTGCACAAAAAATCAAAGCCCGAGCATTATCATCAGTAGCATAACCCTCTTTTCTGTTTGGCGTAGCAAACTTAGAATGCTGAACAACTCCAGTAGTATCAGTTAAACAACGCAAATAATCCAAATTTACAGCAGGGAAATCAACAAAATTAAAACTCAAGAATCAATAATTCTCCTAAACAACTGAGCATAACTTTCAGCAACCTTATTCCAAGTAAAACCTCGACTATAACGATAAACTTTCTCTTGAATTTCTTGTCTAAGACAATCATCCTTCAACAGCCGAATTAAACTCTTGGCAATAGAGGGGGAATCTTTAAACTCACAAAAAAGACCCCGACCATCAGCTAAGGCCTCCTTAGAATGAAGATAAGGAGTTGCAACAATCGCCCGACCAGCACCCATGGCATAAACAAGGGTACCACTACTAATCTGATACGGATCAACAGAAGCAGTAACATAAACATCCGTAGCTTTAAGATATTTTATCAATTCACGCTCACTAAGAAAACGATTATGAAACTTAACATGCTCATTAAGTTCCAAATCAACCTCTGGAAGAGCCTTAATAACATACTCAATACCCTTACCACGACTCAACAACCCAAAAGTTGACAAAACAGTTTTTCCGCGCAACCCAAACAAAGAACGCTTAACTTTACTACTATTAACAAAAGAAATATCAGGACATCCATGAGGAATAATCTCAATTTTACTCCGAGAAACACCATAATCCATAAGAATTTTTGTAGCAGTCTTTGTCATAGTAACTATCTTTGAACTTTGATCTACAATTTGCTTTAACACACTTTGAGCCTTTTCATCAAAATTAGCAGAAAGAGTATGAAGAGTAGAAACAACTGGCTTATCCACCCGACCCAAAAATAAATCAACATACTCTCCCCACTCACCCCCAAAAAGACCAAATTCATGTTGTAAATTAACCAAATCAATCTTTGAAGAATTAACAAAATCAGCAGCTTTAAGATAATCCAAAGAAAAATCGCGCCTTATTTCACACTTAACATATCTACCATAATTATAACAAGCCTCTTTTTCATTCATCGCAATAATCACAGGACTTCTAAAAAAATTAAAACCATCAATTGCAGTAACCAAATTCTTAGTAAAAGTCGCAATCCCACACTCTCGGGGAGGAAAACTACTCAGATAAGCAATCCTATTTTTCAAAAAAACACCAAAGAAAATTTTATCCAAAATAACGATTCAATAATTTTAGAGAAGATAAAAACAAAACACCTAACAAAGCCAAAAATCATTAACAAAACTCAATATTAAAAAAGATAACCGTAAATTAATGGATTACGGTTAAAACAATCAGATTCAAGGCACATAAAAAGTAAGCTAATTTATTTTGAACCAAAAAAATTACTTATTAACTTTTTTCCATTGCTCAATTTGCTTATCCACATCGCGAGGCTCACCGATAAAATAAGTACAATCTACAGCATTAGTTACATTTTCATCTAAAGTGTGAAGAACTGAAACCAATTTACCATCCTTAAAACCAAAAAATGTGTGCATTTTGCTCATACGTAAATACAACCCTTTTTTGTGCAAGCCTCAAACGCTAATATTACTCAAACTAAAGCTATAACAAATATTTCAACATAAAACATATATCAAAAATAGAAATTAACAAAAACGACCCCTTTGAAAACCTCAACAAATATCCCTAAACAAACCAAATGTAAAAACCAAAA
>JARRLY010000057.1:0-7154 GCA_037386545.1 Candidatus Bathyarchaeota archaeon | reverse complement strand
GTGGAAACTTAAATGAATCAACAAGACTCGGACAGTTCAAATAATCTCTGTAAAATACCTTCAATGTTTTAATAACTCCAGCAACTGTGGCTGGGGCATGGTCCTGTTTATATTTGAAAAGATATTCCCTGAAATCGGCTTTCGTAACTTCATTGTACTTTTTGTTTATTCGTCTTAAAACCCTGCGAATGCCATCGCTATGGTCCTTGACTGTGATTGGTGCCAACTGTAGGTCTACACTACAGAACAACTCAAAATTTCGTAATATGTTGTCAAAGCGTTGTGTTGGTAAGGCAGAGGTCGTGGGTTCAAATCCCGCCCGAGGCTCCACAACTGAACCCGCAACCTATTTTGAAGAAAAAATAATCAAAACCCTATGGGGAACGAAAAAAGACCATTATGCAGAAACTACAATAGCAGTAATAGACCGTAGACTCAAATTAATAGCAAAAACAGCAAACCTTTACACCCTGAACAAGTCACACAATACCTAGCAAAAATCCAAGTCAAAAACAGCTACAAGGGAAGCCTAGCAAACGCCTATTACCGCTATACAAGATTCAACAACATAAAATGGCAAAAACCAATAATCAAAAGGTCGAGCCAACCGCCCTATGTTCCGACCACAGACGAACATTTCTCTACGGTTTCGGTCGCTTCGCTCCCTTCACCGTCTTTGGAGAATGTGCCCTCTTTAGTTTCTTAGTTGTTATTTCTGTAAATTTTGTTTTATGCACAGATAATTCAGGGTAGTCACTAGGTCGTGACCGTGAGGAGGTAAAGAGCTAGGCAAACCCTAACCTTTTCAGGTAATTTACTAGTTTGACAAGTTAGAGGAATGCCTCAAGATGAAGCATTGCATAACAGGTACTTCAGGATTTTAAATTACGTGTTTAGATTTCTGACTGCGACTAGGCATAGCCCATGAGTCAGGTGATTGATATTAGAATATTGGATGTTTTGTTTGTTTTTATTTTGTTCTTTTTCAACTTCGTTTTTTATTTCTTCCAACAGGTGGATATTTTCTTCAATGTCTTGAACCATTGTTTCTAGTAGGTGGTTGAATTCTTTTCCGTCAATTCCATACAATTTGGTTATTTTTTCAGACGTGAATAGAAATGTCTCGGCCTGAACAAGTATAATTGAGCAGCACCCCCAGAACTTTCAAGAATTTCGAGAAAATCTGATAATTCGTTAATTGAAATTTCATCTCTTTTTTGCATTATTTTTAAAATTGTTTCAGTGTTTTCACAAACTACGAGGAGTTTTCGTTTACACTCCTTAGTACGAACAGTTGGATTGCCAATTTTATCACTAATTTCGTATAATTGTTGTGAATGTTTTTGATTGTCTTCCCCAATTTTTTGTAGCATTGATTTTATTGATAACAAAACAGTTTTTTTAGAAAGCAGGTTAAAAAGTTGTGCGTTTTTATTTTCTAAACCTGCCAACAACTTAAAAAATCAGCAAGACCGTCAGCATCAGTACTCAAATCTACCACGTTAGTCACAATTAACGTTTTATCTTGAAAACTAAAAATACATTATTAATTTTGATTTTAGGAAATTTTAAGTTTTATTTGCAAAAAAATTTATATTAAGCTCTATTTTTCATATTATTTTACTTTAATAATAATTTATTTTCCACACACCATATATAGTACACTGCATATTTTAATTATGTAGAATTCTTTCAATTTAGCTCGCCATGAAATACTTATCCAATTGGCGTTATTTTGAGTGATTTTTTATAAATATAATGTATTAAGGAGAAAAATTTAAAATGTCGATGCGTGGAATGCAATTTATAATGGAACAAAGACTTGTTCGGAAATTCGAGAAAGCAGGAGCTACCTCTATGGAAAAAGCGGTAACATTTCTGGAGGCAAAACTTAACCTACAAGAACAATATTGGTTAGAGTATTTCGCAGGCTCTTTTCTTGGAAAAATAAAGAAAACACAAAATCACACATATTATTTGTAAGCTTCAAAACAACCTTTTTTATCTATTTTTTTATTAGATAATTCTTACAAAGGTGTGCTTTTTTGATGCCCATGGTGCTGTGCTTTTTTTGTAGGTCTCCACTAGTCCTGCATTCTTAAGTGTTGGAATTGCTCCCCACATGTTTTTGGGAAGACTGGAAACTTGTATTCCATCTTGCTCGTTAATAAAATCGTATGTTTTTTGTTCGAATTCAGTAATTGTTTTTGACATTTATTTCCCTCCTAACATTAAAAATAAAAGAAAAACTATTTGAATTAATCAAATGAACGATCTTCTGGAACAAGTTTTGCTTCTGCACTTAGGCGCTCAATCTTTGTTATTGTTATGTTTTTGTTTTTCCCTATTTTTGCATCATTAACTAAAATTGGGAACCCTTGTAATCTTGCAATTCCCGATCCATTGGGTGTTATTTCTATTACATCTACGCTGTATTCATTTCCAATTTGAACAGGGCATTTTTTTGAGTGTTTGCTTTTATGTTTGAACTTTTTCTGGGTCAAATATATAATGTATTTTATCAATGAAAAATCAATATTAAAAAAATAATTTAAAATTGAAATTTTTATTTTAAGAAAAAATTGTAAGAAAAAATTCATGAGATAATTTTTTGAATTTTTGCACATAAATCAAATAGGTTTATTAACAACGGTGAGATTGCCCTCTTGAATTAGTTTTTGAAGATTCTAGTTTTTTAGTTGAGTCGGAGGTGCGAGAGTTATGTCATATGGAAGACCACGAGAAATGCATACAGCAGTTTGTGCTGAGTGTAAGAAAGAATGCCAAGTTCCCTTCAAACCGGACGGAAGCAGACCTGTTTATTGCAGAGAATGTTACGCTAGCAAAAGACCAGCTAGAAGAAGATATTAAACTAATTGTTTAGTAAAATTTTTTCACTTTTTTCACATTTTTCTTTTTAAAGATAAACTGACATATTATTAATTTGTCGAAATAATAGATTAAATAATAAAACTTCGCAAATAGCGCAAACTAATTTTTGTTAGTTCATTTTTTTAGTGTTTTATTATGTTGCACTACAGGGGAGGGAAATGATAAAAATGTCTAAATATGGACTTGAATTTGAAATTGAAAATGAAATTCTTCAGAAGTTCAAAGAAGCTTTTTTGAAAAACTAAAAAAATATATCCCAATCCCGTTAAATAACTGAAAAAAGTCATAGACTTTCAGTTTATATTCGAAGACCACCATTACAATAATGTTTATTAAGATTACAGATACAATATATTTGTAGTAAATTTTCTGAGACAAAGAGTGAGAGCATGATATTAACTGTTCAATATAATGTCTGTCCAAAATGTGGAAAATCTTTTGAGAAATTAATTGAAATTACAGACAACTCCAAAAATCCTGCAGACATATTTTATGGATGCCCCTGCTGTTATTCTAAATTGGAAACATCCCAAACAATTTCAATGGAAAAAATTGAAAAAAAGATTGAAGTTGTAGAAACCAATTCAGGCTTAGAATGCCCAAAATATTTTGGTTATTTAGCAGATTATTTTTGTAAAGAAATAATGCCCACAGAATGCATAGACTGTAAGAAAATGAACGATTGCATGACAACAAGTACTAGCGAAACAAAAAAGAAGAAAAACTCTGATAATTTTATCCCACAGTAACTAGATGCTTTTTCTGGATGTGTTGATGTCCACACTCACATTCAAAACCGACAAGTTTCCCTTTCTTTATAATTTCTATCCAACTATTAGCTTTACAACATTTTGTTTCCTTGTGAAATTTCCACAACTTCTCAGCTTCTTCTCTCGTCATTGGAACAAGATTTCTTGCAGAAAGCAAAACATAAGATATGTAAAAACCAAAACACAACGCTAGGCCTGGAATAAGTACTCCTGATTGTAAAATTGCATCTATGATTTCCACTAATACCTCACCTAGTAAACTCGTTTTTCTAATTTTATGTTAAATTGTTAATAAAATATGTGAAGCACAAATTTTGATTACTTCTAATGAAAAAAGTTTGTTTGATCTAAGCTAAAGTTACATTTGAAAATGTAATCTGTCAGATTAAAAAACTAAGGCTAAATGTGGGTTAAAGTTCGGCCTGGAAGATACTTTGTTACTTGATTTGTTGTTTTTTAAGCATACTAAAGCAGCGAAACCGTTTTTTATTGTAACGGAAATCACAGAATACATTATTGGCGTTAGGATAGTTTATGTTTGATCAATTTTTGTTGGGGAATAGCTAGTTGAAAGGAAAACTGAAAAATGCATTAGCAGAAAAACTCAAACCAAAAGAATTAAAACAGCTCTACAACAGCTACGACCTAATTGGAGACATTGCGATCCTGCGTGTGCCAGAATCATTAGCAACTTATACAGAATTAATCGCCAAAACAGTTATGCAGACTCATAAGGAAGTGAAATCAGTTTGGCGCCAAACAGGTTCAGTTTCTGGAGATTTTAGGGTACGCAATTTAAAGTTTGTTTTTGGTAAAAAAACAACTCAAACATGCTACAAAGAGCACGGGTGTGTCTACAAAACTGATTTGCAGAAAACATATTTTTCTCCTAGACTTTCTTTTGAAAGACTTCGAATCGCCAAACTAATAAAAAAAGCAGAAACTGTAGTGAACATGTTTGCAGGTGTAGGATGCTACTCCATTGCGATGGCAAAGCATTCAAAACCAAAAACTGTTTATTCTATTGACATTAATCCCCTTGCCGTCAAGTATCTTGTTGAAAATGTTCACCTCAACAAAGTGGAAAAAACTGTTGTTGCCCTCCAAGGAGACGCAAAAACAGTAATCCAAAACAAATTACAAAACATTGCTGACAGGGTTTTGATGCCTCTACCTGAGTTAGCTTGCCAGTATCTGGACTGGGCTGTATTAGCTTTAAAGCCTGAAGGCGGTTGGATACATTTGTATGATTTTGAATACGCAAAAAAAGATGAAAGCCCAATAAAAAAAGTAGAAAACAAAGTGTCAGCAAAACTGGAACAGTTGTGTACAGATTTTTCAATTAATTTTGGTCGAGTTGTTAGACCAATTGGTCCAAGGTGGTATCAGGTGATTTTAGACATAAAAGTGCAGAAATAATGGGCAACATTTTATAACCAAACAAGCAAGAATACTAGCAATTGGGATATACAATGAAAAAGAAGCTAATGGACATAAAGACGAACTTTCCTTCATGAAAAAATGGAAACAAGAATTCCCAAAACAAATACTAGAAGAAGGAAAACCCTTCAACCTTGGAAAATAAAAAATTATTTTTGCCGGTCAGGCAGTTGAGAATAATTTCCATCTGAGGTTCGGTAAACCGCAAATTGACCAACAGTTTCCCATTTATCATCAGTTCTTCGACTAAGTTGAACAGAAATAACCTCTGCAGAAGGATCAGATTTTCCTTGCCATATTGCCAAATTTAGATACTCATTTTCACTTATGCGTCTGTAAAATTTTGCTTTTGGTTGAGATGGACTCATTTTATTCACTGTAACTTATTTGAGGTTCAATACTTTTTATTGTTTTAGGAAACAACAAACAAGTTCAGCTGCACAAAACAAAATAAATCCTATTTCCCTAAAGGAGAAAGATTATTCCCAATAAAGAAATTATTACTTGAACACCTACTATGAAAAGCACCACATCTTTTTCGTAGACTTTTCCTTTTAGTTTTTTTAGAACCCATATAGTCAAGTGCGTTACATCATAGATATGAGTGTAAGGCAATTCTAAGGTTCCATCCGCATTAGGTTTTGCAAAGGCTTGAACATCTCCCACTTTGTCTACATGTCTAGCGCGTATATACAACACGAATTTAAGGAAATAAAGAATAAACACCCAAACAGCGATCCGTTCCATGTTCCCTAGAATTGCTAGGGTTCCAATCAACGCCCCAATCGCATATGTGAAGGAGTTTCCAGGAAAAACTTTTGCGGGATACCAATTAAATATCAAAAATGCCAACAAAGAAATGAAAACAGTTGCTGCGATAAAGGTTATCCACAGTTTTCCAACAAGTAAGCTTGTGAGACCAAAAGTAGCAAAAATCACTAACCCCATGCCTGCTTCTAAACCGTTGTACCCAGCAAGCATATTGAATCCATTAGTTGCACCGATTATGCCTAAAGGAACAATTAACAAGGGATAGATAACCCAAAAATCAACTGGACCAACAAACGGAATAACCATGACGCTTTGGTTAACATTTAAAACAGTTAATGGAAGGGCAATAGGAATGGTTAATAACACTTTTTGCATCTGTCCTAAACCGGTTTTCCAACCCAGAACGTCGTCAACAAATCCAATAAACCCAGCAAGCAATACAGTGGAAGAAAGAGCAAAAACTTCAACGACATGAGTTGAGGGAGTTCCAAGTATGGAAAATGTTTTCACGAAAATGTAAAACAGCAACGCAAAACAAACGACAATGGCAACAATCAAACCTCCAGACCGAGGAACTAAAGGTTTGTCGGGTTTGTTCATGTCTTTTCCTTGAAAGTCTGCCACTTGAGCAGATTTAATCCATTTTTTTGTAAGAAAAATTGTGGTAAAAAAGCTAACCAGAATAATTATACTACCGATGATTAAATCATTTGTTTCCACTAGAAAATTATCGAAAAAATTAGAAAATCCAGAAGTAATTGCTGTCAAAGCAATAGAAACAAAGTCAAAAACGTTCGAGACCATATTTTTTCACCTAGTGTTCAGGAATTTTCTTGTTGTATATTTTAGTGCATCTGTAGCTCTAAAAACTTAAGCCTTGCCCCAAAATTTTTGTTACTTTGTCCAGATGCCTCGGCCAAATCCGCGGTAGATAAATCCGGCTTTTTCTGCTTTTACCGGGTCTATTACTTGTCCCATGTCAACAAGTGCAGCGGGTTGTTTCATTAACAATTGAAGCCGTCTCAGGTTCAATCGGCTGAAACGGTCATGGGCTACTGCTACAACTATGCAGTCTGCACCTTCAACTGTTTGGGACATTGTTTTTTCGGCGTCATAGTTCATGTTTGTTAGTTCATTGGAAGTAAAAAATGGGTCATAAACCTTAACGGTTACACCCATTTTTTTGAGTTGCTTTACTAGTTTTTTTGTAGCAGAATGGGCAACTTTTTTGCGATTAGGCAAAGCAGAAACTCCAAAAACTACAATTTTTGATCGTCGAAT
>JARRLY010000056.1:0-3466 GCA_037386545.1 Candidatus Bathyarchaeota archaeon | reverse complement strand
GGTTTCCCTAAATTTAGAAAAGGGAAATTGCTTTTGGTGAGTATTTCCAGTCTGCTGGAAGAACGCCTTCTTTTTTGTAGTATCTGACTAGTTTGTAGATTTTTGCTTCTACTAGTTGAAGTGCTCGTTTGTTGTGCAAGTCACTTTTGTTTTTGTCTTGATGGACATGAAGTCGGGTTGCTTTTCGGAGCAGGTTTTCTAGATCTTCTGGAAGGGTTGAGTACATGTTTCGCTCTTTTAGAATCTGTGTGATAGATTTACCAGTAATTGGTTTTGACAAAGGAACTCCATGTTGGTCACGCAAAATGATTCCAATTTTACTTGGGGGTTGCCCGTCTTTTGCAAGCTTGATTATTTGTGCTTCCACTTCTTCTGATGTGTATCTGCACCATGCAGGGGGCCGTTTACTTACTGGTCTTGTTTCATGGGATATTCCTTTTTCTTGTTTTGGCATGTTCTTATTCCTCGGAAGCTCCTTAACGTCGGAGGGAACCCAGATATTTAAAACATTCGTTTACTAACGGCTAGAATACCACTTTGCGAACAATTTTAGGGCCCTTGCACGATGAGAATACAGGTTTTTTTCAGTTAAACTCATCTCCGCAAAAGTTCGGCCATCACCTTCGGAGGGCACAAAAATGGGGTCATAACCAAACCCACCATCCCCCCGAAGTTCAGAACAGATTTTTCCGTCAACTTTACCCATAAAACATGTCGGCTCCTGATTTGGAGCCCTATAACAGATTACAGACTTGAAATGAGCATTACGGTTCTTAAGACCACTCATCAACTTGAGAATACCGTTGACACCTACTGTTTGAAAAACAAACTTAGAGTAAGGCCCCGGAAAACCCTTCAATGCTTCAATAAACAAGCCGGCGTCTTCAACAAAAACAGGCAATCCACAATTTTTCACCGCATCGATAGCACTGTATTTTGCGATGTTTTCTAGTTGATCGTCTTGAATTTCAATGGCTTCTACGTCCAGTTTGGCAATTGAAATGTCAAAATTGGCTAGAACATTTTTTGCTTCTTCAAATTTGTGAAGATTAGTGGTGACAAAATTAACTACTTTGCCATTAGAAGAACCTAAGGAATTTGTTGGTTTTTGGCTCATTGTTTGTCACACATATTAAAATTACTGGGCGTTATTCTAAACTGATGTCTGGATATTTTTCTTTGATTTTTTGGTCTGCCATTTTTGCTATCATGGCACTTGAGATTAGAACATATTTGGCGCCTTTAAGGTTCATTAGTTCGGCGGGTTTTTGGTCTTGGGTCACTAGCAATAGATCGTTTTTTGCTGCGTATTCGGCTACTTTGCGATCTTTTGCTCCCCGTAATCCTGCTTCTTGCACGGTTACTACGTCCCAGCCTAGAACTTCAAAGTATTCTAGCAGTCCCGAATACATTTCGTCAAGTAAAATTTTCATTATCTTTCCCTCATTTATTGTGAGCGTGAAGTTTGTCAAATATCAGCAGCACCTACAATTTATATTTGACCACACAAAAACAGCGAATTAATCATCAATTAAGGAAACGTAAATAAACCTGTTATCTCAAAAATGGTCGAGAACACGTTAAACGTGGCCGAGATGAGGTAGTCTGGTAGCCTATAGCCCTGTGGAGGCTAGCGCCCGGGTTCAAATCCCGGTCTCGGCCCTCCCGTTCACCATAAGGCTTTGGTAAACCTTTTAGACAAGGAAAACGCTAAATCCATGTTCTCCAACAAAAGAGCAGCCAAAAAATGTGGGCCGATAGTTCAGCCTGGCAGAATGCCTGACTTGCACTCAGGAGGCCGCGGGTTCAATTCCCGCTCGGTCCACCACAAAATTTTGTTATCACTTTAGTTAGTTTTTCACGGATTTGCTTTGACTTTAACTGTTTAATAGTTAATTCAAGGTAATAGACTGTTTTCAACATTTATGGCTACATGTACACTATCAGTATTCAAATACAAAAAACCAGATAGTAAAATTTGTTTGGCAGGTTAAAGTGCTAAATGAAAATTGATAGCGTTTATATCAACGGCATCAATATATTAGTTTATGTCATTTTTCGTTCTTGGGTCCCTTGGATTGATTGGGCTTTTAGCTTTGTTTGTGTTATTTATTATTGGCATATTTGTAATCATTTTTGTTGCCAAAGTAATTTTCTTTGTTTTGCCCGCAGGAATAATCGCCTTAATCGTGTGGTTGCTTTCAGGAGGAAACGAACTACTAGCCGGAATAGCGTTCCTTATAGTCGCAATCTTATCGCTAACAAGAAGATAAATTTGCAAAAAAGAGAACACGTGAATAAACAGTAACAAAGACAAAAAATCATCTAATTTGGATTTTTATTTGGGTTTTTGGATACGTAATTGCAAGTCAGAAAGGTTATAGAGCATAATTTGAACTGCTTGCTTAAAGGAAAGAAACAATTTTGATTATAAAAAGATTTGTTATGGTTTTGTTTTCTGTTTTTAGTATTGTTTTATTGTGTTCAAGTTTAGTGTTTGCCCAAGCTGGAACTGTGGGGGTCAGTGAAGGGGATTGGTTCACTTATGGATTTAGTTTTGGCTATCCGATTTGATGTTTTGGAAGTTTCGGGTTCTAATGTTACGGGTCAGTTTTCGGTAAGTTTTGAGAACGGAACTGAAGAAATAGTAACTGGCTGGGTTGATGTCGCCACCGGTGACGGTGAATTTGCTAATTGGTTGATTTCTTCAGGTCTTGATGCGGGGGATTACGTTTATTCATCCATGATGGATGAATTGATAAACGAAACAGTCATGCTAGAAACAGAAACCGGTATGATTGAAACGAGCCATATCGAATACTCTATGGGAGAAACAGAAGGCGACACATATTACATGTTTGAAGTAAACATGTACTGGAACCGACAAACCGGAGTTATGCTGGAAATGAGCTTTGATTCAGAAATGATGCTTATGGGAAACCTAACTACGGCCTCGGGAGGATGGAAACTAACTGGCTCTAACATCACCTCGATTCCAGAGTTTTCTGTCCCAGCATTAATTGGAACCTTTGTTGTGGCAACAGTTGCAGTTCTGGCCATCAAAAAAGGCAAATAAACTAAACTGAGTTAAGCAGTTCCGTGAATTCATTTACTTGGTCACGTAACTGTTGAACCTCATCCTCCAAGCAGTCTACATTTTTTTGTGCTCTTGCTTTGAGGTTTTCCAGTTCCACTAACAACTCAATTTTTTCTATTTGAAGCTGTGAAACTTTTTTCCGAATTTCCCTCAAAGTTCGCATAGGCACTAACTCCACTTTGCTTGCAAAATAGTTCAAAGCAAGAATCTAATCAATAAAATAACTTGAATTGGAGTAAAAACTTTTGGATACACATTCTTAAAAAAATATTGAGAAATGTTCCAGAAAGCATTAAGCCACAAACCAAAATAGAGTCTATATAGGTGTAAAAGCTAATTGAGAATGAGAACACTTCTGGCTTATTTTCA
>JARRLY010000055.1:0-2785 GCA_037386545.1 Candidatus Bathyarchaeota archaeon | reverse complement strand
TTTTTGAAGCTCTTTTAGAGCCAGACAAATTGTTCCCCCCTCCCCCTAAAAATAGTTCAAAGTAAGATTTTTTTAAATCATCCACAAATTGTTGCACTTGAAAGGTAGTAACGACCGTTTTTTGTTTTTTTAATTTTTCCAAGAAAAGCTCCAGCAAAATATTCAAGCCAATATTGCTCTTGTTCATTCAAATTAGCTTCTTTAAAAGATACAGCTTTGTCCATAGATGTTGCTCCTGCTTTCACAAACTTACGAACCAGTCGGTCTAACATCACAAACTGAAAACCAGACATAGACAAATTTCATTCCCCCTCCTTCAAATTTGATTATAAATGTAGAATACTCAAAATAATGGTCCAAAACGTGGACATTTCTCAAAATACATGGAGACTTCTACAATTAATAATACGTAGTACTCCCTTATTAACACAACAGTTTTCGGCTCACAGAATTATGTAAGACATGACTAAACTTTTGTTTATGCACGAATAAGGTATATGGATTCTTCTAATCCACATTGGTTTCGATATGCTTCTAATAACTTATCGTATTCTGTTCTTGCTTTTGCTCTTTCATTTCCTGTCAGACTGAAAATCTGTTTTTCCAATAGGGCAATTTTGTGTCTTAATTTTTCTTTTTGATTTTCATTTGACATTTTATCGTCTCCAAAAAAAGGAAACTAAATTCTTATGATATAATATATTAATTAAATCTAATAAACATAACGTACAACAGAAAAATGAAAAGGGAAAAAACAGATACTCAAATCAATACTTCTGGGTTTTTTATAAAAACTAACTTAAGTGTTAAATGTTCAGAATAAATAAATTGTTTACAGAAGGGTGATTCCATGAGCCAAAATGAATCCCTTGAAAAATTACAAAAGACAAGAAGAGAAAACGAAGAAGCATACCTAAAAGTTAAGGCATTTTTGGACGGTTTTCGGGCAAGAGGTCAATTAAATCCAAGAGATGATGAATTTTTAGTTCTCATGGAGTTCGTAATCAAGGGATTCAAAAACCATGGAAATGACATAATTACAGCTTTCGAAAATCAAGTAAAATTCAATCAAACCATCACGGAAATGCAAACCAAAATCACAGAGCTTGAAAAACAAATAAATCGTCTACAAACAACTCTAGACCGCATGTACCAAGACAGATAACACATTCAATCTAGCTTGAGAAGATAGTTCCTTTTAAGCAAATTTATGATGGCGTTTAATCGAATCATAACTCGGAATTAACTAAAAATAACAATCAGACACTAGAACTACACAGAAAAAAGAAGTTCCCTTTTCATCTTTACGAAAAAGTGCAAAAATCTAATCATGAGGCATTTGTGATGTTCAACAACTTCAGTACAATAAGCTTTAACATAGAGCACCAGATTGCTCATTTGAAATTAAATCGCCCACACAAACTTAATGCAATAAACTCAGCTATGTTACAAGAATTGTCCAAAGCCATAGACTATCTTGAAGAAAACAAAGAAATCAAATGTCTCATCATATCAGGTGCAGGAAAAAAAGCATTTAGTGCTGGAGCTGATCTGAAAGAACTTCAAAAACTTACTCCAGAACGGGCTAAAGAATTATCCGTAAAAGGACAACAATTGTTTTCAAAAATTGAAAACATGTCTAAACCTGTTTTAGCATCAATTACCGGATACGCATTAGGAGGAGGGCTTGAACTTGCTATGGCCTGTGATTTTCGGGTTGCATCAGTTGGTTCGCAATTTGGGTTTCCGGAAACAAAAATCGGTCTTATTCCAGGATGGGGCGGAACAGTAAGATTGCCCTTAATCGTTGGGGAAAAAAATTCAAAGCAATTCATAATGTCAACGGATTACATTAATGCGAAAGAGGCATTGAAGATTGGGTTGATCGATAACGTTTTTTTCTTAGAAGATTTTGAGACAAAAACAAAAGCCATGGCTCAAATATTGTGTGAAAGCCCACCATTAACAGGAAAGCATGTGAAGAAAAAAATGGCTGCCAATTCTTCTAATGAGAAATTCAACAAGGAAACACAAGTTTTTTTCCATCGATTTTCTTTGCTTGAAACAAAAAACAAGTTGAATGATTTTACGGAACAAAGAAACAAAAAATAAGGATGTTGCCCAGTCAGAATGTCAATGGTTACAGCAGATGAATACATATGAATAAAGTAGCTATTATTGGAAAAGGTCATAGCAGATTCGGGGATCGATCAGACGTTAACTTGGCTGAGTTGTCTTTTGAAGCTGTACATCCTGCTCTTGAAAGTTCGGGACTAACAGCAAAACAGATACCCTACATGGCCTTAGGGTCCCTTGGGGGTTGGTCAGAAGAACCCTTACCGGCTGTGGTCATCGCAGAATATTGTGGATTAACAGGGGCTGGTTTAGTTAGATGTGAAGCAGCTTGTGCCTCAGGAACTGCAGCAGTTTTTAATGCTTATTCGGTGGTTAGAAGTGGACAGGCAGATTTGGCGCTAGTTGTTGGTGCTGAAAAAATGAAACAAATCGACACGCCTACAGTCATGGAAATGATTGGTAGAGCAGGATATTACATGTGGGAGTTTGAAAATTTTGGAATGACTTTCCCTGCGTATTATGCGTTGCATGCTGTTGAGCACATGGAAAAGTTTGGAACAACAGAAGAAGATTTAGCAAAAGTGGCAGTGAAAAACCACCGATATGGTGCGATGAATCCAGTTGCTCACTTAAGACAGGAGATTACTGTTGAAAAAGCCCTTAATTCAGCTGTGATTGCGTGGCCCCTGAAGCTTTTTGATTGTTGTCC
>JARRLY010000054.1:0-4531 GCA_037386545.1 Candidatus Bathyarchaeota archaeon | reverse complement strand
AAAAAGTTTGGGGAAGAAGTTTTCACTTCTTCGGTGAGGTTGTTTAGCCTTGTGCGACTGCTTGTTTTGCGACTTCTACTGAAGATTTGTCTTCGATTGTAGATAGGTCGCCGACTTCTTTGCCTGCTACGATTGCTTTGAGGACTCGTCGCATGATTTTACCGCTGCGAGTCTTGGGCAATTTAGTTACAAAGTAGGTCTTTTCTGGGCTAGCCAGAGGTCCGACTGTTTTGCGCACGTGCATTTTGATTTCTTTTTCTAGTTCTGCACTTCCAGTTTTTCCTTCAGTGAGGACAGCGAAGACAATGATTGATTCTCCTTTGATGTCGTGTGGTTTGCTTGCGACTGCGGCTTCTGTGACTGCGGGGTGTTCTACAATTGCGCTTTCGATTTCAGCTGTTCCAAGTCTGTGACCTGCGACTTTGAGGACTTCGTCGGATCGGCCAAGGAGCCAGAGATATCCGTCTTCGTCTTTCATACAGTAGTCTCCAGGGAAGTATAGACCTGGAAATCGTGACCAGTAGGTGGATTTGAAGCGTTCTGGGTCTTTGTATACTGTCATGGTCATTCCTGGCCATGGTTTCTTGATTACAATGTAGCCTCGCACGTTTGGTTTTACTGAGTTTCCGTCTTCGTCTACTACGTCAGCATCAATTCCGGGCAATGGGTATGATGCAGATCCTGGTTTCATTGGAATTTCTCCAATTCCTGGAGCTCCTGAGACCATGAATCCACCAGTTTCAGTTTGCCACCAAGTGTCAACGATTGGGCATCGTCCGCCACCAATGTTGTTGAAGTACCAAATCCATGCTTCTGGGTTGATAGGTTCACCAACACTTCCTAGAAGTTCTAGGCTGCTGAGGTCGTGGTTCTTGACGTATTTGATGTCCATTCCCATGAACATACGAATGGCAGTTGGGGACGTGTAAAGGACGTTAACCTTGTAGTCATCAATGATTTCCCACCAGCGGTCTGCAGTTGGGAAGTCTGGGGCTCCTTCATACATGACAATGGATGCGCCGTTCATCAAAGGTGCATACACAATGAAGCTGTGACCCGTAATCCATCCGATGTCTGCGTTACACCAGTAGACGCTGTCTTCGCGTAGGTGGAAGACATTGTTGAACACAGAGTTAATGTAAACCATGTATCCACCAGTGCTGTGGACGATGCCTTTTGGTTTACCAGTGGTTCCAGAGGTGTACAAGATGAACATTGGGTGAGTGCTTTCAACTGGAACTGGATCGATGATTTCTTGGGTTTTTACGACTTTGTCGTGATACCACATGTCGCGTCCTTCTTGCATGTTGATGTCGTGACCTGTTCGTTTTACAACAAGAACTTGTTCAACTGTTGGAGCCAGTTTACATGCTTCATCAACGATGTTCTTTAGTTCAATGATTTTACCTCTGCGGAAGCATCCGTCTGAAGTAATTACTAGTTTAGCTTCAGTGTCGTTAATCCTGTCTGCAAGAGCTTGTGAGCTGAATCCAGAGAACACGATGGTATGAATTGCACCCAATCTGATACATGCCAGCATCATAATTGGCAGTTCAGTAATCATTGGTAAATAGAATGCGATACGGTCGCCATCTTTTACGCCTAAAGCTTTGAGAGCTGCTGCGGCTTTATTAACTTCTCTTTGGAGCTGAAGATAAGTCAGAGTCTTTTCTTCGCCATCTTCTCCGATCCAATAGATTGCTGCTTTATTTTTTCTGTCAGTTTTTACGTGCCTGTCTACACATAAGTATGAGGCATTTAGTTTACCACCTGGGAACCATTTTGCAAAAGGCATGTTCCATTCGAGCACTTGATCCCAAGTCTTGAACCAATCAATTTTCCTTGCTTCTTGTTCCCAGTATTCTTCAATATTTTCCAATGATTTTTTATGTACGTCTAAATATCTGTTCATTGGGGAATATTTTTTCGATTCTGCTGGTGTTTCTGTTGTCATACCATCACCTGTTCAAATATTTCCGAGCGAAAACAACTTGTTCCAGCAATATATCTTTTCCGGATTTAACTTTAAAAAAACATTTACAATATTTATCACGAGATTATGTTAATTTTTGTTAATGTTTATCCAAAATATTGGGATTGGCGGACCCGCAGGGCTTTGAACCCTGGGTCTTCGGCTCCGAAGGCTTGCGCGTCACTTTTTAGGTGACTCGACGCCTTATCCAAACTAGGCTACGGGCCCGCGTTAATGACAGATGTCATTTAGAGATTAAAGGATAGCGGCTTTTCCCACTTTTTAGTTTGTTGACTAGAATTACTGCTCTCGATTGACGTTATTTTGTTTTGAAAAAAGTATATATATTGATATATGCCTCCGACATTAGGTTGATGCGAGGAGTGTAATGCATACATGAGCACCTTCCTTTCCGAAACTGATTGTTCACGTATTTCTGGACTCCTTGTTGGACAAACTAGTGTGATGTAAAATGTCTGTTGTAAAACCTGTAACATGTCCCATATGCGGTTGTGTATGTGACGATTTGGAAATAACTGTTGAAGATGGAAAAATTAAGAGAGTAAAAAACGGTTGTGTCCTTTCAATCTCTAAGTTCATGAACTATAATTGTGCACACCGACTCATGGAACCCATGATTCGGAAAAACGGGAAACTTGGCAGTAAACTGCCACGGTCCATCCCTTCAAGGTGTTCAGCACGCTGGTGTTCCTGGTTCTACTTTGGGTCAGGTTAGACATCGCGCAGACTTGGTTATTTATTGGGGCGCTAATCCAATAGTTTCCCATCCACGACAGCTAGCACGCTACACTGTTGGAAAAGAGGGCAAATATGCAAAAAGTGACATTAGAAACCGCTACAACAAAAAAGCCATGGCTGAGCAGCAAGCAAAAAGCATGAAAGAAGTTTTTGACGAAGAATGGATGATGCAACATTACTCCACAACGTCTAAAGATTTACATGGCGCTATTGTTGACCCTTTGAAAGTTGACCGCAAAGTAATCGTTATAGATGTTAAGGAAACTCCAACCGCTAAAATGGCTGACCAATTCTTAAAAATCAAACCAAATACTGACTTTGAGCTATTCCAGGCTATTCGAGTACTTCTCAAAGGCGGGGACTTGGATGTTGACGAAGTTGCAGGTATTCCAGTAGAAAAACTCGAAGAGCTTGTCGACGCTATGATTAGTTGCAGGTTTGGTGTTCTTTTCTGGGGGCTTGGTTTAACCATGAGCCTAGGAAAATATCGAAACACCGAAGCCGCAATTAGACTTGTGCGTGATTTAAACCTGAAAACAAAATTTGTTATGATGCCTGTTCGTGGCCACTATAACGTTGCTGGCTCTAACGTAGTTGCTTGCTGGTTGACTGGTTATCCCCATTCTGTGGACATGTCAATTGGTTATCCTCGATACAACCCCGGAGAAACTTCAATAACTGACATTTTAGCCCGTGGAGAAAACGACGCATCAGTGATTCTTGGTGCTGACCCTGTTTCCAATTATCCGAAAAAACTTGGAGAAGCTTTTGTTAACAATCCTTTGATTGTTTTGGACCCTCACAAAAACATTTCAACTTTGATGGCAGACGTAGCAATCCCTGTTGCCTTCACTGGAATTGAAGCCTCAGGCACTGCATACCGAATGGACAACGTTCCAGTAACCCTCAAAAAAGTCGTAGACCCCCCCGAAGGCATTCGTACTGACGACGAAATCCTAAAAATGATTTTCGCCAAAGTAAAAGAACTCAAAGCCAAACAGGCAAACGCCTAACCCCTTTCTTTTTCTTTGCCGTTTTTGCGACAAGTTTTGTTTTTTCTCTGACATAGTTAATGTTAAGAGAAAGAAACAACTACCTTTCTCTAACTAATTTCAGCCATTTTACTAATGGGGGTTGCACTTTGAAACGAAAATTAGATTTTTGGTTAACTTTGGCTATCTTGGTTTTTGTTTTAACTTTCTCTGTTTTAGCATATGCCTACTGGTATGAGCTGCTTTTCTTTATAGATGTGTCTTTTATTCATTGGATTGGCTTAGGAGGAACAATTTTCATTGTCACTTTCGTTCCAATTTATTACGTCCTCAAACGCAACAAACCCCGAAAACTCAAAACTTTATTACGAATTCACGTTTTTGGAAATCTATTTGCTTTTTTGCTGGTTTCTGTTCATTTTTCCCAAAACCTTGGACGGTTAGCGGGTTTTTATCCCCGATTAAGTGACGGGTTTGTGTTGTTTCTGGTTATGCTTGTAATTGTAGCAACTGGAATAACAGAGCGGTTTGCAGGGAAACCAAAACTTGCGCGATATACCAAACCGGTTCACAGGTACAGTGTTGCCCTGTTTTATTTGATAGTGGTTGTCCATACCTTGCAAGGTTTCAACATAATTTAATGGCGTTTGAGGCTTTACTTTCCTTTTCTCAAGTATAAATTTTCTGTAGGCAAGGTAATGCTTTAATAAATGATGTATTTTATGATGTGTGCTTATGGGCTTGTAGCTCAGTACGGCTGGAGCGTTCGGCTGATAACCGAAAGGTCGAGAGTTCAAATCTCTCCAGG
>JARRLY010000053.1:0-4478 GCA_037386545.1 Candidatus Bathyarchaeota archaeon | reverse complement strand
CTTGAATTTACATAAAGAGTTTGAAGATACAAAAAAATAAAGTAAAAAACGAAGAAGACACTATTTTTATTTCTTCAAATCAAGCAGATATTGAAAACGTAAAAAAACTTCAAAAAAACAAATAACACAATCGATATTTTAACTATCTCTGCGAGACTAACTCAAGCATGTTATAATTTCGCACCGTATTTACAGGAAACTTGGGAAAGAAATGTTAAATGTCGAGTTTTAGTTTCAAAGCCAAACGAAAACCATATTGAGTTATTCGAAAAAGTCTATGCTGAGCCTTGGTGTGAAATCCGGTTATTAAAGTCAAAACCAAATGTCATCCTTGTGATATATGATCAAGAAATAGCATCAATATTCACTGATTTAAGTTCAACAATAAAAGATTCGACCTGTCTTTGGTCAAATAACCGAAGCATTGTGTTGCTAGCAAACCAATATTTTGAGTGTAATTAAGATAAAAATAATGGGCATTCAGAATCTCTAGAAATAAATTAACTAAATAGAAAAATATTGATCATATTCAGTTTTTTCTATTAGATAATTCGTCCTTTAGTAAACCTAATTCTTCAATAACTTTTTCTAGCTTGCAGCCACAATTCAAACTACTGGATGTTTTTGGTTCAAGATAATGTTGTCACACAAACGATATTAATTTTATATATTCTTAAAGGTAATTGAATAGGGAGACAATTCTAAATTGCACAAGAAACTAATTTTAGTTTTTGTATTGCTGATGTCTTCAGTTACTTTAGGGGGATTTTCAACTTCTGATGTAACCAATCAAGATTATACCAATGAACCTATGCAAATATTAAATTCAACACAACCCGAAGTTGAGTTGCCCAAGTCTGACCCAGTTAAAACTGAACCTGTTCTTGAACCTGAAACATTTGAATTTAAGCCTCTTAATATTGAAACACCCCCTATTCCTGAACCTGAATTAAACGATCCTGAGACGCTGCCGAACTCTGAGGCTGAGCCTACTAATACTGAACAGCCCACTGAGCCTCAGACGGAACCTATACTTGATCCTGAACCACAAGAAACTGAACTTGAACCTCTCGTTTCGTTAGGCCAAAAAAATTATTCAACACCGGTACTTAATTCAATCAATTTCCTAATGAAATCAAACGTTCCGGAAGCTCTTTTGTGGCTTGATGTGATGTATCGACGCTTTGGAATAGAAGTGTTTGCTGACTCTGTGCGCCGCTTCAATGAAGTGATGTTTTGGTATCCAGAACAGTCAAATGTAGACCTTTTTAGCCGCATTGTCGACTACGACAGATCGATAAATGCAGCCGAAATTGAAAAGGTAACAGACGGACTTGACCGTATTACTCTTCCTGCTCTCTATTGCGATCGATTGGATTTCCCTACTAATTACTCCACACTTCTTCAAAATGGAGTAAGCAAAGGAGGTTACCAACTTACACATGTACTCTTGGCTTGGATTTGGATTCAAGAAAACGGAGGGGAAATAGAACTTCCAGACGGTTTTATAGACAACATGTACCAAGCTAATGCTGCGCTAATTAACAGGGACTCCACAACAACAGATTTGGAAATGGAAGCAGCAGCTTTTCTGTGTTTGGCTGGACAGAGGGAACTGGTTGATGATTCCTTTGTTGATTGGGTTATTGCCAGTCAAGCTGTTGACGGGAGCTGGGGAGAAAAACATAGTTGGCACAGCACAGTTTTAGGGCTTTTGTTCTTGTTACATGTGGAATTTCCTTGTGATGATTATCCGCCAGTTTTGGTTTCTTATTCAGATTGATTAAGTGGGTGCATATAAATGGCTTAATGTATTTTCCAAAACAGTTCACAACAAACAAACCGCATACTTTTTACAAAAAATCAGTGTTCCCTTTGATTTCTTAAAGGATTCAAGTGATATTCCCATTGGCTCAAAGGTCTGATTGAAAAATAGAAGAAACATCTAGAAAATAAGGACAACTTTTTCAGAACACACAGAACATTCAACAAGCCTAGTGAAGATCTGATCACCAACCAAAATTACCAACACATTTGGTGTCAAAGCCGTCACAAGAAATCTTCTGCTCACTCATAATTTAGGGCACCAAAAATTCCATTAAACAAAAAAGAGGGAAAGAAGAAAAAGAACAAAATGGTACGAAATCGTTTCTAAATTGGCGGGTCCGCGGGGATTTGAACCCCGGGTTTCCGGCTTCGGAGGCTTGCGCACCTTTTTGTTGGTTCGACGCCTTAATCCTGGCTGGGCTACGGACCCTTTTTGTTTTCATTGGTTCAGTTTTGATCCATAAATAAAGGTTTGTTACAACAGCACCAACTAAAAAGACTAGGTTTCAATCAAATCTTCATTTATCCACCAAGCTTTGCGTTTTCCGCTTCGTTGTCCTGCATAATATTCTACGATAGATGTTCCCAGTTGTTTTTTGGAACTTTTTTCGAGTTTGCGTAGCCTATTTAGTACAAGCCACCTGTTGGTTTCCAGATGCTCTGCAATTTCCGAGGTTGTAGCACCCCTGTGGTCAACAAGAAAGGTTACCAAGTTTTTATCGATGCTGTCGACACAAAAAATGTACGGGTTTGTTTTCCCTGATTCGTGAGCTAGGATTTCTAATTGGGCTAAGCCGTTTTTGATGGTATTAACTGTTTGTGTGAGTTGATTAAGGTTTTTTTCTAGCTCAAGGAGCTTGTTGGCTCGAGGAGTTTTTTCAAGTTTTTCAAATATTGCTTCTCGTATGAAGTTGCTTCGTTCTCCTTCAGGAATACGTAGTGCTAGTTCTTGGTAAAGGTCTTTGGGCAATTTTGCAGAAACCACAGTGTATTTGGTCAAAACAAAAATATTTTATTATTAAATAAAAACAACTAATCATGAATTAGTAATTATAAATTAATAAATTTAGCTCCGAGAACATTTAGGAAAGAAATAACATTAGACATTTATTACCCAAAGTTTACCATTTATTGAAAAAAAGTAATTTATCTAACCATCAAAAAAGTTTTTTAAGACTTTTTTCCGAATTAGATAATTTTTTAATAAAAAACAAGTTAAAAATGTTCTATTACTTTTTTCTTTTAATCATTTTTACTGTTAAAATAAGTTCTTAATTTCATTAAAAATCAAAGAGCATTCCAAAATGTGATGATAAAATTCTAAGCTTTTGATTGTGGAATCAGAACAGAATTTATTTTATGAACTACTCCATTTTTGCAAAGAATGTCTGATTGTGTTATTCTTGCACAATCAATTTTTATAGTTAATTCTAAAATCCATTTTTGGATTGAAATTTTGAGTTCTTTATTTTGAAGAGTGGTTACTGAAACAGTTTTTTTCAAATCTTCAGTTGTTAATTTTTTATTTATGATATGATTTTTTAGAATGGAAAGTTGTTTTTCTTGATTTACCAAAAGAGAATCAATAAATTCTGAAGATAGTTTTTCAAAGGCTGCATTTGTTGGAGCAAAAACGGTAAAAGGGCCATCATTTACCAAAGTCTTTGCTAATTGTGTTTTAGTTAATGTTTTTTTGAAAGTTGTTAATGATTCGTCAGAATCAAGGAATTCAAGTATATTTTTCAAGTCTAATCACCGCTTAGAAGCAAAAAAAGAAAAAATGTGTTTGTTATAATGCCGCCTTTAGGGTTTTTTCTACCCAGTGGTCAACAGTACAACAAGCACCATTTTTTACAGCTTTTTCAATTTTTTCTTTCAATTGATCGGGTATGTTCACTGTAGCCATTAAAAACACCTATTGATATTATGTTTCATTTTCTTTTAATTTTTTTGATGTTTTTAATCACGAAATATGCAAAAGCTATGATTTGAACACTCATAACTAAAGTTAAAGTCAATCCTTCCGTGAAAAGCGCGAGATTAGACTCAAATCCAGAAATTGTGAGGGTTAGTCCTTCAATCAAGAGGGCACTCAATATTGGGAGTCCCAAAAACACAAAAAAGCCTAGGGCAAAAATAGTTGCTATAAACATTAAAGGAGCATAGATTTTGACGATTTTTAGTTCTTTTTTTGGTATGTTCAATTCCTTTTTTTCCCGCTTAAACACAGATTGTAATTTATTTTGTATATACTTCCATGAATCATGATAGAGATTTTGACAACCTAAAATATTGGAAATTACAAAATATAAGTCAGTTTTAATAAATAATAAAAATTGCCAAGTTATAGTGTAATATAGCAAGAATGTTATCATTTTAAAAAAACGAATAATAATTTGAGAGTTTATTAAATTTGATTGAATATTAAACCAAAGAATAATTACTAAAAAAGATAGAAGCATTGCATCATTGATCATTCCAGCCAAAAATGGAATATACCTTTTCTTCCTAGACAAAGTCCATAATTGTGTTAAATTTGTTTCAGCAACTGGAAAGTAAAGTCGCATTCCAAAAGAAAAATATCCATTGACACCACTTGCTTTACCTGCAAATAGATGAGCAAGTTCATGCAAAAAAAGCAAACCCAAACT
>JARRLY010000052.1:0-4081 GCA_037386545.1 Candidatus Bathyarchaeota archaeon | reverse complement strand
GGATCAAGGTGTAGAGGTAATTGAAGGGGTTGGCTTGCTTTATGGAGAAAAACTTAGAAAGTCTGGGGTTTGGACTGTTAATGATTTGTTAAAAAGGGCTCAGGATTCAAAGGGGCGATATGCTTTAGCCCGAGAGTTGGGAGTGGCTGCTGTTATGGTGTACAAATGGGTGGTTCAAGCTGATTTTTTGCGTGTCAAAGGGGTCGGAAAGCAGTATGCTTCTCTTTTAGAATCTGCAGGAGTTGACACAGTAGCGGATTTGTCAAGAAGGAATCCTGAGAGTTTGTATAGTAAATTAAAGCTTACAAATATGGAAAAAAAGTTGGTAAAAAGGATTCCTCCAAGGTCTAAGATAAAAAAATGGGTAGAGTACTCCAAAAATCTTGAATGGGCAGTATATTGATTTAGTAATTGTGGCGGTGCAGACTACTCGTTTTTCTAGCAAGCCAAAGCATCCATGAAACTAGCAAAACTGGAAACAAGTAACAACGTCGCAAGCACTCCGATCTTACAAGTTTTTCGTTTGAATTCTTTATCACTTTGGCGCAGTTATGCCAAAATGAAGATATTACTACTTGTAAGTGGAGAACTGCTACAGACACAACTAACTATTAATCAACAAAAAATGAAAAAAGAGTAGGGTTAGATTAACTCTAACATCCTTTATTGCATTTGTCGGCTTTGAATTTGTCCCAACAATGAACAATATCCCGCATCAGTTCGGGTTGAATGTCGTAGAACTCTTTTATTTTGCCTTCAGGGAAAAACATTCTAATGTTAACCTCTCGCCCCAGTCGATCCATGGTAAGCATACTTGCTTCAGGTTTTCGTGGAAGAACATCCTTGTATTTTTCATAAAATTTTTCAATTGTTGGTTTAATGCAGTCTTCAATCATCTGCTTGTTATTTTTATGATCCAAATGTGGAAAACCCATCTTGAAAGAGTAATCAATTATGTTTTTTCTTCCTGAATAGTTCACTATTATGCTGTCTAACACTTGTTTGTTAGCGATCTCTGTAATAGTGTAAGTTGGCGTGTAAATTTTGGTATAATTAATCGTGATTTCTTTAACTTCCCCTTCGATGTCTCCAATTTTCACGTAGTCCAGTACCATGAATGGGCGAGAAATCATTATGTAAAAACCAGCCAAGAAGTTACCAATAGTTTGAGTGGATGCAAAACCAATTGCAGTTCCAGTCAAAGTCGAAAATCCAACTATCCATTCTGGCCCTAATCCAAAAATGCCTAAAATGGCAAAAATTCCCCCAACAGCAACAATTAGTCTTACAAGAAGTTTAATGACGTTTATTGAATGAGGTTCCATTCCAACTTTCTTTCCGTATTTTGAAATTACCCTACGGATTACTTTATCCAGAGAAACAGCAACAATGGCAATAATCAACGCTAGAAATGGCGCAGCTAATTTTGGGTCAATGTTTAGAGATTCTAAAAAGGATTCAATTGCCATTTTTCTTCACCAGTTAATGAGCACTGAGAAAAACATGTGCAGAACAAAAACTTTTCGTTAATATTTGAAATTCAAGAAAAAAATTAAATAAAAAAGAAAAAAGGAAGTTGACGGGCCTATTTGACCCGATTTAGTACTTCTGGATGTTGAACGTTTTTGTCAAGGAACTAGTTTAAGGCACGAACATTGACAGCAATGTTTCGGTGTGAAGCACGTTGTCGTTCTTTTCTATCATTTCGTAGATGATTTTTGCGAGCTCATCTGAAGTGTCTGCTTCGATTATTGCTACTGCGTCAAACCGTCCTAGAACGGAATTGGCTATTTTTACACCTTTGATCTTCCTTGACTGTACGATCTCCTCTGAAGTCCCAGGTCGCATCTTAATAAGTACGAAAGCCCGGATTTTTTTAGTTCGGAGATCTTTTGAAGTCATTGTGTTCTCTCCTGTTTAGAACAATGTGATTGCTGTTTCAGTGTGGACGATGTTGGGGTCTTTTTCGATTACTTGGTAAACGAATTCGTTGAGGGTTTCTAGTTCTGGAGCTTCCAAGACTGCAATGACATCGTGTTGCCCATATACTGAGTCAACATGTAGAACGTTTTCAAATCGCATTTTAATTCCTTTGACTACATCTTCAGATGTTCCAGGTCGTGTGTCAATTAATAGATACGCTTTCATGTTATTCACCTCTCTCCTTATCATATATTTTAATAGTCCAGATATTTCATTATTTCCCATGGGGTTACATACAAACAGAACTGGTTCCAGTCGTTTGTCTTGTAATCGATGAAAGCATCGAATATATGACTTCCAAGAGCCTTATGAACTACTTCGTCACTTTTCATTGCTTCTAGGGCATCTTTCAATGATGTTGGCAGTTCTTTGATTCCCATTGCTTTTCGGCGTTCTGTAGGCAGTTCGTAAACGTCTTCGTCTACGGGGTCACCGGGTTCAGTTTTCTTTTTGATACCGTCAAGTCCAGCCATCAAAATAACTGACAAAGCTAAGTAAGAGTTGCATGAAGGATCAGCGGAACGTAATTCTGCTCGTTTTGCTGCTGCATGTTCGGGACCTTTGAAGTATACGGGGACACGAATCATTGCGGACCTGTTTCGGCGAGACCACATAATGAAAATTGGGGCTTCAAATCCTGGAACAAGTCGTTTGTATGAGTTTACTGTAGGACAAGTTATGGCAGTGATTGCTCGAGCGTGATCAAGCAAACCTCCAATGAAATATCTGCCTGTTTGGCTCATTGGCATGAAAGTTGCAACTAAACCATGTTGTTTAGCAACGTTTTTTGCAACAAACTTGTAAAGGAGGGTTCTATCGGCAGTTTTGACCAAGTCACCATATTTGAAGTCAATTTCAATTTGTCCATTGGTTGCGACTTCGTGGTGGTGCATTTCGATTTCTGTGTCAAAATTTTCTTCTAGTATGTGTGCAACTTCGTTACGATATTCAACTGTAGTGTCATCTGGGGGAGGTCGGAAGTATGCTTCTTTGGGTCTTAAAAATTGGGCTCCTGGAGTTGTTTCTGCAGATTGGGGTACCACTCGTGGTGCTCCCCATGAGTCTTGTGCGCCACCTTTTGGACTTACCCACATATCCCAGACAAGTTTTGTTGGATCAATTGAGTTGAAAACGAAATATTCTAGTTCTGGACCAAAAAAGCCAGTGTATCCCATAGCTGCTGCGGCTTTTACTGCATTTTTTGCTACATATCCTCGGGGGTCTACAACTGAGGGCTCGTTGCCTCCGAAGGCTTCATAGACGTCACCTAGGATTATTGCGCTTCTTTGTATATCATTATCCATTGTCCATGGAATAATAGAAAGGGTATCTGCAGCGGGTTTAAGAATCATGTCTGACTCGTTTATGGCTTTGAATCCTCTTACTGACGATCCATCAAAGCCAATGGTTTCTTGTGCTTTGGTAATTGCATCCATATTAATCACCATTCATTCAATTAAGATTGAAAATATTACATATTTGCATATAAATGTTTCTAGAGAATTGAAGGAAAGCTTATATATATCCTTATCCAATGAACAAGTGTTCATGAATACAAAAAAATATATTTTGTTTCATAAACAATCATTCAATTGAGGAGGAACATAAACTGGTTTACACTTCCAACCACAAAGTGGATGAAATTGACAGAAAAATAATACGCTTACTACAACAAGACGCCCGAAAAAGCTTCAACAAAATAGCAGACAGCCTAGGAATAGCTGTTGGAACGGCATATAATCGCGTAAAGAACCTAGAAGACAGTGGAATTTTAAAAGGATACACCATACTGCTAGATTCCACCCGACTGGGATATGGATTAACTTCACTAATTCTGATACAAGCTGATGGTAGTTATCTTGCCGATGTTGAAAAACAACTTGCCGCATTAGACGAAGTCATATGCATCTACGACATTACTAGAAGAAAATTTTGACACGGAAATCGAAATGCACCACCACGAAGTCGCAACCAATGGCCAAATTGAAATTGACTTCAAATATGGTGACTTGGTCAAAACTGCCGATAGAACCCTCCTTTACAAGTTTGTTGCAAAAAACGTTGCTAAACAACATGGTTTAGTTGCAACTTTCATGCC
>JARRLY010000051.1:5395-6931 GCA_037386545.1 Candidatus Bathyarchaeota archaeon | reverse complement strand
AAAGAAGAAACTGGAATAACTGTTTCCACAATCTTTGAAAACAACGAACTTGCCAAATCCACACTTTGTTTATTTATGCCGCCTACGATTTTGGGAATTTTTTCTAAACCCCATTTTTTGTTTCCAGGATCTATTCGTTCTGGAGAAAAAGACAAATAAAAATCAGTTCCTGCACAAAGACCTGATTCTTCAAGTAAGGGTTTAACTATTTCTTGGGTCGCACCCGGATAAATTGTACTTTCAACAATTACAAGCGTTTCTTTTTTTAAGAATTTGCAAATTGTTTTACATGTGTTCTCAAGAAAGATTAGGTTTGGCGTTTCATTTTCTTTCAAAGGAGTAGGTACATCAATCAAAAAAACATCAGCGGTTTTTAGATTCTCTTCTTTATTTGTGAGGTTTTGGTTCTTTACAATTTCAGCTAATTTTTCTTGTCGCTTCTTTGTATTAATTGGAAGTATGCCGTCAAGTTCTGAAACTACTTTTCCGCTTTGTATATCTTTTAATCGTGTAGGATTTATGTCATATCCAACAGTTGTGAATCCATTTTTGGCGAATAGTGAAGACATTGGATACCCAACATGACCTAACCCTAAGATCCCAATGACTGCAGTGGTGTCGTTGATTTTTTGTTTTAGCATAACAGGTTTATACTGAACAGATGGTGTATTTGTTTTTTATCCCAAGCACAATGATTGGATTTGTTATTTTCGTAAAAAATGGAAAACATTTAAATCCTGTGAAACATCGTTACCCAATTTAGAGGTCAATATAATGTCAAGAAATGTTGCACGTGGACTTGTTTATGAATGTGTAAAATGCGGCGCAAAAGTCAAAACCGAAGAACTCGAGTTGCGCGGTGGAGGAGTAAAATGCACATATTGCGGTTACCGTGTTCTGAAAAAACAAAGACCTCCAGTAGTTAAAAGGGTTTCAACCGGATAAACCAGCCCATATTTTTCTACAGCTTTCAATTAATTTTCCTAAACACATTTTATCTTAATTTAGCATGTTTTCTTGAAGTAATTCTACGGTAAACGTCAATTAATTCCTAAAACAACTTTTGGGATTCAATTGTGTCTGAACAAATCAATTCAATGTCTGATGAAGCAAAAAGTCCACTACTGAAATGCTTCTAATTTTGACATCAACTAGAACAGATCCAAAAATTGAAGTTAGAAAAAGTCGTCATCTCGAATTTTTCGTAAAGTTTTGCTTTTAACTCTGACAGGAGGCATTTTGTCTTCTTCTGGACTTCGTTTTTCAACGGTTTTTCGTTTTACAGATTCACCGCATACACCGTTAGGCAACAATTGTCTGCGTACACATGTTGCGTAGGTACAATTTGCTACGTTGCATTCTTCATCGGTCCATCTACACCAAATGTTGTCTTTTCTATAAATTACAGCTCGTTTTACGCATTTAAACAAACGACATCTTGGGGAGCAATATTTTGTTTCAACCAATATGTGCCACGACCTTCGTTCGAAAAAAATTCTTTTTGCACTTTTGCAATATCAGCAAACTATGCAACCC
>JARRLY010000051.1:2350-5340 GCA_037386545.1 Candidatus Bathyarchaeota archaeon | reverse complement strand
AAAAAAATTAAGTGTGCCCTAAGAAAAAAATGGGGCACTTTTGGGTTTATTGTTTGTTTACTTGAATTGAGGAATAACAGATTCGCTGATGAGATCGATTGATTTTCGCACGTTAGGTCCTACTGGGGAACCAACAACGAACTGGTTTATTCCCGCCTTGAGTAATCTGGCTATTTTTTCATTGCACATGTCAGGTGTGCCAGCGATGGCAAAAGCTTCAATCATTTCTGGAGTTACAGAACCAAAAGCAGTGCCAAAGTCTCCTTTAGCCAAACCGTTGCGGATAGCGTTTACTTTGTCCATGTTCAGTCCATGTCGTTCCAGTACTACATTGGGGCTACCTGCCACGATAAATGCTGCTACTGGAGAAGCTGCAGCCATTGCTTTGTCTACTTTTTTGTGGATAGAAAATGAAGTATAAGCTGTAACATCTATGTCGGACATGCTTTTTCCAGCTTCGTCTACGCCTTTCTTGATTTGGCTAACTGCGTAATCGATGTCTCGGGGGTGAGAGGCATTAATCAAAACACCATCACCGATTCGTCCAGCGGTTGCAAGCATTTTTGGTCCTTGGGCTCCGATGTAAATTGGGAGTTGTCCTCGGGGTTTGAAGTTAAATTTAGTTCCGTTAACTGAGAAAACTTTTCCTTCATATTTGACGCTTTTTCCTTCAAGCATTTTCTTGAAGATTGATATTGCATCTACAACTGCAGATAGTTGCTTTTTAACTTCAACTCCTGTTTTTGCAAGGGTTGTTTTGTCACCTGCGCCCATTCCAAGTACTACTCGTCCAGGAGCCATTTCATCTAAGGAAGCGAGGGACTGAACAGTCATTACAGGGTTAATCATGAAGGGGTTGGTTACTCCAGGTCCAAAGATGATTTTTTTGGTGTAAAGAGCTGTTGCTGCAAGGGTTGTGTACACGTTTCGGTTGTTGTAGTGGTCAGTTATCCATAGGTTGTCAAATCCACGTTTTTCTGATTGAATTGCATAATAGACAGTTTTCCAGTATGCTTCTTTAGGGACAAATTCGATTCCAAACTTTACCATTGTTCATTCAACTCCTATGCTTCTGCCTCTTTGACAGCTTTGGCGACGTCTGCCAAGCCTAGGTCTTCTTCCAAAAATTTGGTAGTTTTATCGAGCTCAACCATCGCGGTTGCTCCTAACAAAAGGGCAAGACCTTTTTCGTCTTCAAACTCGCCTGTTTGCCAGTATTCAAGAAAACAAGTTGCCACTCCGCTGGGCAGTTTTGCTTCTTTTTTGGTTTTCAATAAATAATTCAGAAGTTTATCTGAAAGTTTTCCTCGTTTTTCACTAGGAATCATTTCAACAATTTTTTTGTAAGACACAAAGTGCACCTCTTTCAGCACCACTTAGTTTTTAATACCCCGATTTAATCTTTATCCTTCTAACAAATTGGCAGGCTAAAACCTTGGATTCTTTGGTTCCCAACAAAATAATGGAGATGTTACATCGACAAAAGTATCATGTTGTAGGCAACCACTCTGCGGTTAAGAGGTGCAGGTGGCTTTACAACAGCATAGTTCAAGGTAGAACATGCTACAAACAAAAATTCTACGGAATCAATAGCCACCAATGCCTACAGATGACCCCTTCATTGTTTCATTGCACCTTAGGTTGCGTATTTTGTTGGCGTGCCCAAAGTGGAGACCATAACATAATCTGGGATGACCCCCGACTGCCTCAATGGGACAACCCTGAAACAATAATAGATGGATGCATCAAAGAACAGCGTCGCATACTCACGGGGTACAAAGCAACCCCTAACGCCGATCAACAAAAACGCTTGGAAGCTTTAAACCCCAAACACGCTGCCATAAGCCTAACTGGAGAACCAACATTTTATCCACATCTAGATGGGTTAATCCAAAATTTTCACAAACGAGGCCTCACAACTTTTCTTGTTTCGAATGGAACACTTCCAGAAAGATTGTCGAACTTGAGCGAGGAACCAACTCAACTGTACATTTCAGTCTCCGCCTTTGACAAGAACGCTTTTTCAAAGATTTGTCGACCAAAAAGTAACAGTTCATGGGAAAAACTCAACGAAACATTGGAATTGCTTCCCAGTTTCAAATGCCCAACTGTAATTAGGTTTACTTTGGCAAAACATATGAATCTTGAATACCCTAAACAGTTTGCAAAACTCGTCCAAAAAGCCAACCCAACTTATTTGGAGCCAAAAGCATACATGCATGTAGGGTTCTCAAGGCTAAGAATGGATGGCATTAACATGCCTTTACATCATGAAATCAAAGATTTTGGAATAAAACTTTCTGAATCAATAGGTTACAACATCATTGATGAATCCCCTTCCAGTAGAGTTGTTTTGCTCAGTCGTTTGGAAAAGCCTATTAAGTTAGCCTAGCGTCTTTTCAACTGTTTTTGGGCGTGGTTTTATGTCTTTGAAAGATATTCTGCAACAAATTCAACAAGAACTAAAAGAAAGAGAAGAAATCAGAGAAAACGTAAACCGTGACATGCGAAAAGCAACCCGCCTTTCTAAACAAGCAATACAAGTTACACACCAAGAACGATTTGATGATGCTAAAGCCTTTATCAAAGAAGCAAAAAGCCTTTTTGAAGCACTTAACAGAGTGGTCAAAGATTATCCCCACATGCTACACAGTGGTTCTGTTACGGCTGCTTTTGAAGAACATGCTGAAGCGTGTATACTACTGACATTAATTCAAGAAAACAGATTCCCAACGCCAAAAGAAATTGAGGTTCCAGAAACTCCTTATGTTTTGTCGCTAGGAGATGTCATCGGAGAACTTAGGCGCCGAGCCCTAGATTTAATTCGCAAAGGAAAAGTTGACCTTGCCGAAAAATGTCTAGAATGGATGGAACATATCTATTCTGAAGTGACTGCCTTAGATGACGCGTACATTATCGTTAAAGGTCTTCGAAGAAAAGGCGACGTTGCTCGAAGATTAATTGAGATCACTAGAGGAGACATTACTATA
>JARRLY010000051.1:0-2342 GCA_037386545.1 Candidatus Bathyarchaeota archaeon | reverse complement strand
TTTTTTTGAAGATAACCTACAAGAAGATGAAATTGAATACATTGCTGGAGTAGATCTTGCGTATTTTGGAGATTTGTCCATTGGTGCAACTGTTGTTTTAGATTACTCTGACATGTCGTTAGTTGAATCCGAAGTTGTGTGTACAAAGACTCGAATTCCTTATGTGCCAACATTGTTGTCATTCAGAGAAATCCCACCAGCCTATTTAGCCCTAAAGAAACTGCAAATCAAACCGGACGTTATCATGGTTGATGGTCAAGGATATGCCCATCCCTACGGGTTGGGTTTTGCTTCACATCTGGGATTAATTTTAAATAAACCTACAATAGGAGTAGCCAAAAGCCTACTATGTGGCAAAGTTGAGCAAACTTCAGAGCCTAAACTAGTTAGACCTCTAAAAAATAAGTCTGGAAACATCATTGGAGCTGAAGTAATTACAAAACAGGGAACAAAACCAGTTTATGTTAGTGTTGGCCACATGATATCCTTAAAAACTGCAACAGAAATTGTACTAAAATGCGCAACAAAGTATCGTTTACCTGAACCTGTTCGAAAAGCGCACATAACTGCAAAAAATGAAAAAAAGAAATTACGAGAATAACATCATTTTTTTGATAGGGTCTAAATTTTTTTCGTTTATCGTAACTGTAATGTGGATTTTCAATTCATAAATGATTAATTAAATAACGTTTCTTTTTATCATGTTCACTAGGTGTTACACTTGACTTCAGTTACGAAAATTCCAGAAAAGATTGTAGAAAAGAAAATAATTGTTTACAAGTCTAGAGTAGACCCTTCTACACTAAAACAAAAAGCAGAAGAAATGAAAAACGAGCTGTTTACTAAACGTTTTTCAAAACCTAAACCTGAAGACATAAAAGTAGTTTCAGTTGACAAACATTATGTTCCATACACAGTTGTGGACGCACAATACCGAATTGAATACTACATCAAAAAAACTTACAACATCGAAGTAAGCGAAAAAGCCAAAGAAGTAAAAATTCTTGGAAAAACTTTCAAACCTGAAGATTTAATTATTCCAAACACCGAACCCTCACAATTCAGAAAAGTTGTTGTTGTTGAAGGCCAAGAAGGGGCATTTTATGAAAATAAAGCTTACATCATTTTAGACAAAACAGGACGAGAAATCTTACCAGATCAGGTTCCGATTGCACCTTCAGAAGATAACCCTAAAAAACTATTGAAAGAATTCAAAAACAAAACTGAAAACCCGAAACTTTCCAACAAAGAACTAATCACAATGATAAAAGACAAGCTCATCAACAAGCCCAACGACATTGAAACTGTAGATAACGAGCTGTTCCAAATTACTGAACATGCAACAATATACAATCCAATCTATATCATCACTTTGCAAAATGCCAAAACAAAAGAAGAAAAAACCGTAAACATTGATGGTGTTACTGGAGAAGTCATACTTCAATAAAAAAACAAATTTGGAAATGCAATTAATTGCATCATTCCAAAACAACATTTTTGAAAAGCACTATTGAACAAGTTTCATGTTTTAATGAAATACTGTTTTTTGCATTTCGTGAACAAGATTCAATTTAAAAAATAAAAGCTGATTATTCGCCGTGACGGTCCAGATACTCTTCAACTGTTGGGTAAAGCGAAGTCACGCGATCAACCCCCTTTTTGGAGTTGATTTTCTTCAACAGCATGCAGACATCTTTTGCGTTACTAAATTTTTCGTCTTTACCATCAGGACGTCTTCGGGTAACCTTTATGCAATCATCTACCATGCAGTTTGCCACACATGCAGTGCAATGAATACACAGGTCATCTATGATACCAATATCTCCACCTTTCCAGTACAACGCATTTGTGGGACAAGCCTTCACGCACAAGTTACATTCTATTCCTCTGCAGGTTCTCATGTCGATACTAATACTGCCTTCTTTAAATCGATCTTCAACACCCATGGACTTCAAAAGCTCAGCCCTTTCACTAGTTGATTCTTGTTCTTCTTCGTCAGGAACATCTTCAAGGAGATCAAACAGGCTTGATGTTTTCTCCGAATCCTTTGCAGACATTGTTTCGCATCTCACAGGGATTACTATTTGAAAGGTATTCTTCCTACAAAATATTATCTATTTATTGAGGCTTAACTCTTTACAAAACAGAACTAAAGTTCATTGTGATACAAGGTGTACAGAAGATACAACGCGCTCGCAGTAAAAACCAGATACTGGAAACCAAAAGACGACTACGTCACAGACGTCATTAACGCAATAAAAAATGTAATCAAGGATGGAGATTTTGTCACAATATCTGAAAAAGCTGTTTCAACTGCCCTTGGAAACCTCATCGATGAAAAA
>JARRLY010000050.1:0-3027 GCA_037386545.1 Candidatus Bathyarchaeota archaeon | reverse complement strand
GTAAGACAACAAAATGGCGGAATGTATAAAAGCATGCAGGAAATTATTTTGCGTCTAAAAGGCTGTGGGATGTTGCCGCAACAAGTAGTTTGTAAAAAATGTGGTTTTGTTTTATACGAAGGTACAGAACTAAAACCTCCGGATGAAATAATTCAAACTCATGATGGGAAATGCCCTAACTGTGGCGATAAAATAGGATTTGTGCCAAAAAAAGTTGAAGTAAAGTCTGCTGGCAAACCAAAACGAAGACGTTAACTGACATTCAATATTTTTTTGGTTGGTTTTTATTTATTTTGTTTAACTATTAAATTTTTGTTAACTACTTTAGACTCAGCAAATATGGGATACCACAAAAAAGATATAGGTTAGCTCACCTCATTGACGAGAGAAGGGTTCGCAGTGAAAATTGGGAAACTGTTTAGCAAAGAAAGCGCAGCTAGCACATTATCGAGCCTTGGCTCTTTTCGGCTTGGGATTTCTCATTCATCGTTGATTCATTTTTCTTTACTCGCAATTATTCTAGTAATAGCAGCTACTATCAGATTACTTCCATTGCGTTGGGGTTATCAACTCTCAGAATTTGACCCCCACATTCAGTATCGGGTAACCAAATTCATCGTAGAAAACGGAATTAACGGTTACACAGCTTGGGTAGACCCCATGAGCTGGCACCCCACAGGATATCATATTTCAAACGTTGTTCTTCCAGGTCTGGGAACGACAGCAGCTGTACTCTATCAAATAGCAAACGCACTGAACCTTGCCCCTGGGCCGATTTTAAGTTCAACTGTTTATCATCCATTAACTGCTGATCCAGTTTTCAATTTTTGTGTAATATTCCCAGTGATCATGGCAGTATTGACTGTTCTTGTGATCTATTTTGTCGGAAAAGACATAGGCGGCAAAGGCGTAGGCCTGTTTTCCGCCTTCTTTTTATCTGTAAGTTCAGCATATATAAGCCGTACATCTTTAGGATTTTTTGACGACGAAACTGTCGGAATATTTGGCATTCTTTTAGTTATTTTCTTCTTCTTACGTTCAATAGACAAAAAAAGGTCAACCAAAGAAACCGTCACTTACGGCATTCTAGGTGGATTATCTCTAGGATACTTGTTTGCATCTTGGGGAGCAGCTCGTTATCCTCTTGGGATTATTCTAGTTTTTGTGTTTGCAATGATTATTTTGCGTCGCTATTCAACCCGTCTTTTAATTTCATACGCCGCAACTTTTGCGGTCGGACTTCTAGTGGCGATGGCTGTTCCAAAATTAGGTGGTGTACAATTTCTTACAGAACCCACAATTCTTGCAGTGGCTGCAATTTTCCTTTTACTGGTAACATATGAAATTTCTACTCGTATTACTGTTCCAAAAAACAAAATGTTGTTTCTTGTAGGTGCTTTATCATTAATTGTTGTTGTTTTTGCAGTTCTTGCTGGGTTTGGTTTAATGGGTTCCTTAGGAAACAAATTTATCTCAGTAATTTTACCTGCTGAACGCCTCAGTGAAAGTCCTACACAACAGCTTGTGCAGTCTGTTCAAGAACACAGAGTAAGTACATGGGGATCATTATATTATGACTTGGGAATTGGGGCTCTCTTTGTTCCTATAGGTTTGTTCTTTATATTACAAAAACCCACAAGTCGCAACATATTCGTTGCAATCTTTGTGTTAACTGCAATTTACTTTGCAGGATCGATGGCGAGGTTAAGTTTACTTTTAGCTCCTGCAGTCAGCATCATATGGGCTTTCGCTTTGGTTAAATTAGTAAAACCTTTTGTTTCGATTTTGCGTGACGACACCAAAGTTTCAAGAAGAAAAATGCGTTTGCGACCCAAAGTGGGCAAAGAATTTAGTGCTGGTTTTATCGCTTTGCTGTTTTTGTTGTTGACTGTAAATTTTGTGTTGCCTACAACTGGTGGCTCTGATTATTCACGGACAATTGATAGGGCTTATTCTCCAACTACAATTGCTGCTTCTAGTTTGCCTTTAAGAGCGGAAATTAGTTATTGGTTGGACTCTCTTAATTGGATGCGAACTAATCTGAATTCAAGCACTGTTGTAGCCGCGTGGTGGGATTATGGTTATTGGATTACGACGATTGGTAACGTGACTACACTTGCTGATAACGGTACATGGAATACCACCCAGATTGGAAAGATTGGTGAAATGTTTGTTTCTAATGAGACAGCTTCTATTGAAATCTTAGAACACTTTGATGCAGAGTACGTTACCATTTTCATGAGTTTTGACACAGAAGGAGAAGACATCGGATACGGTGACGAGGGTAAATGGCGGTGGATGGCAAGAATTGCTGGCTTAGATGACGTCAAATACGGCAATTACAGTTTAGGTGTTGATTGGGTTGACACAAACGAGGACGGTTCACCTGCTGATGATGAATTAATAGTTAATGAGCTTGGAACTAGCTCAGTGTTATACAAACTAATGCATTACGCACGAGATCTGGTAATTTCTGGTGCATCAGACATTGAACTGGGACATTTTGAAGAAGCCTTCTTCACTACGCCGCAACTGTATCCAACATCAGAAAGTGAATACTTTACCGCAATGGTGTGCACGTACAAAATAATATATTAAAAAAATATATAAAAAAAGAAGTCAAGAGATGTAAGTTATTTTCTCTTCTTCGACTTTTTTGATGTTTTGAATGTATTTTGCTCGACGCTTTTCAATGTCTTGCATTCTGCCCAGAATTTGATTTGATTTTTCGATTTCATTATCTAAACTTTTCAAATCAACAGCTATTTCTAACATTTTTCCCAACACTTCAATTATGCTTTTGGCAGTTTTGGGGTCAGGAAAATAACCTTTTGTTTCACCCAACAAACAAAGGGCGTCAAGTTTTCTAAATTTAGCCAATCCTAAAAGTAAACCAGCAGTTCCGACTATTGGAGTTCCTGCTTCACTAGGTGATGCTTTTGCTTTTTTTGCTTGTTCATAAAGCTTTGGTGTGGTAGATACTGCAACAATTTTTGGAAATCCTTCAAACTCGTTTCGATATCCGCC
>JARRLY010000049.1:1039-4183 GCA_037386545.1 Candidatus Bathyarchaeota archaeon | reverse complement strand
TGTTTTTGGGTTTTTACAAAAAAGGAAATCGAACATAAGTCACACTGAAATTAGTAACGTTACAGTTGCTTTGAATGGTATTGATTTGGCAATTCGTCCAGGAGAGTTGTTTGGGCTTTTGGGTCCAAATGGTTCGGGAAAGACGACTACGATTAAGTGTTTGTCTACAATTTTGATTCCGGATGAAGGCACGGTTACTGTTAATGGCTTTGATGTGCAAAAAGAAACGTCGATGGTTCGGGCTAGTTTGGGCATGGTTGTTGGGGGCGAGCGGACGTTGTACTGGAAACTTACAGCTCGGGATAATTTGTTGTTTTTTGCTTCTTTGTATAAGATGAAAAAAAGGTATGCAAAGAAACGGGTTAATGAACTGTTAGATGTTTTTGAATTGTCTGACCGAGCAGATGAGAGGTTGGAAGATTACAGCACGGGTATGAGACAAAAAGTTACTATTGCTCGGGCGTTGTTGCATGATCCTCCGATTTTGTTGTTGGATGAGCCCACGTTGGGTTTGGATCCAGGTTTTTCTCGTCAGCTTCGCAAGCAGATTAGGTCTCTTTCAGAAGAACAAGGAAAAACAGTTCTGTTGACTACTCATTACATGGCAGAGGCGGATGAATTGTGTGATCGGGTTGCTTTCATAAACAAGGGTAACATTGTTGCGGTTGATACGCCTAGCAGGATTAAGGCCAGAGTAAAAGATGAAGAAGTCGTAGAGGTTTCAGTTTACAGCCCCCCAGCAGATGTTGAAGGGTATGTTCGTTCGTTGTTGCCTGAATCGGAAGTTGTTAAGTTTATTGTAGGAAATGAAGCAGAGGGGTGTCCGTCAAGAATTAAGGTGATTGGGGGAGCAGCAGAAGAGCATATTGGAATAATAATTGATGGACTTCGAAAAAAGGGTGTTCGCATTGGAGCTTTGAATGTGGGGGGGCCTACTCTTGAAGACGTTTTTATCAAGTTGACGGAAAAAAGCCTTCGGAGGGACAAACCTAGTAGATGACGCAAACGATCTACGAAAGTTCCTCGTTACAAAGTAACTTGTTTGTTGTCTGGAGCGAGTTCAATAAAAACATGAAGTTCCTGACCGCGTACCCAGTCATTTTTGTGTTCTGGGCGGTTTTTCCTATTTTTTGGTTTATTCCATTTATTTTACAAGGGCAAGCCTTCGTAGGTGGATTGGAAAGCCAAAGTTTTGGTTTGGTTGCGGGCACCGAAGAGTATATTCCGTTTATTGTTATTGGGGCGATTTTGAACAGTTACGTGAACACGTTGTTATACGGTGTGGGCGAAAGCATCAGGCGAGAAGCTCTCCAAGGAACCTTAGATTACGTGTTTGCTGCGCCAACTAACAAGGTTTTTGTGTTAATTGGAAAAGCAATAAGCGAAAGCGTATCAAGCACCATTTTTGCTACAAGCCAGCTTGCCTTGTCTGTGGTTCTATTTGGTTTAGATCTGACATTGGGGGTTGTTCTTCCGGTGTTTTTCATTGTTATTTTGTTGATTATGGGCCTGTATGGTCTGTCGTTGGTTTTGGCTGCGGTTTCTCTTATGTACAAGCAGTCCCACGACGTTTCCGAGACCATCGGATACGTTTTTTATGTTTTTTCTCCTGTTCGTTATCCCATTGAAAGTTTGCCAAGTTGGGCTCAAGTTGTTGGTAAGCTTATTCCACTCACATACGCTTTGATTATTGTAAGGGGAATCATGCTAATTGGAACTCCCTTGTCTGAGATGTATTTTGAGGTTTTGATGCTGCTCATTATTGATGCGGTTTTGATTTTTGCTGGTTTTTACATGTTTAACTGGATGGAAGATAAAACAAAAAGGTCTGGAACAATCAGCCATTTTTAGGAGAAAAATAAGTTGGAAAAAACTGAAAAAAACAAGTTGCGGCAGATTAACTGTCCGTCAGGATACAGTTGGGCCAACTTGAAGGCTGAACTACGGGCCATCTGGGAGGGCAACGTTAAAGCATGGAAAATTGACTTTGCGTATCCAGTGAGTTTTATTCGTCAATTGATTTCTCCTGTTGTTTTCATGCTGCCTTATTTGTTGTATGGACTGGTTTTGATTGGCGGCAGATACAGCGAAAACTTGGCTTCGCTTGTGGGAACAGGAGATGCGGTTGCTTTCATTTTTACCGGTTATATTATGATGGGTTTCATTGGAACTGCAGTTTGGGCCATGGGTTTTAGCATGCGTCGGGAACAATGGTTTGGAACTTTGGAAGCAATCTATGTTACGCCTGCCAGTCGTTTGGGTCAGGTTTTAGGAATGGCAGTGCACAGCACAATTCATCAGGGGATGGGCACATTGATGCAGTTTCTTTTCATTTATTTCACCTTTGGGTTAACCATGAACATTTCAGGGATTTTGCCAGCTTTGGGAATTTTTGCGTTGATGATGTTTGCGTTGTATGGATTTGGAATAGTAATCGCAGCCTTAAGCCTGATTTTAAAGGAGGGGTGGATAGTCTCTGACAGCTTTTACAGTGTTATGTCAATCCTCTCGCCGGTGGCGTATCCGTTAACTGTTCTTCCAACTTTGGCTCAACAAGCAAGCGCCATATTTCCTACAACACCAGCTTTGATTGGGATGCGGACATTTCTTATAACAGATTATGTTCCAGAAGTAGTAGGAAACGTGTTTTTGCATCTGGTAATCTTGTGTGGGGTTTGGATATTGTTTGGAGTGTTCATTTTTCACATAACAGACAAGTATGTAAGAAAAAAAGGAATGCTCAAAAAGTTCTAGGACAAACTGGAGTTTTTTTGGTGATAATTGCTTGTTACACAAAAAAAGACAACGTTTGGTACGGAGTGGCATTGCAAGATAAAGAAGTTGTTGCTACCTGTTTTTCTATAGGTGAACCTGATTTACGGCGGTTGTTGAAAAGGCTACCCCAAGATGATGGTTTTCATGTTACGGACAATCCTAATGAAAATCTAATCGAGGTTTTTAAAAAATTAGAAGAAATTTTCAACGGGAAAAGCAACAAAGCTTGCGGTTTGGAAATAAACATTGAACGTTTATCTAGCTATGCACAAAAGGTGCTTAACTGCACAGGCTTGATTCCAGTTGGGTATGTGGCAACTTATGGTGGAGTTGCTAATGTTTCTGGGGGAATTGCGCGGTCAGTGGGGG
>JARRLY010000049.1:0-976 GCA_037386545.1 Candidatus Bathyarchaeota archaeon | reverse complement strand
GGAGGCTTCGAATCCGGTTCCGTTGTTGATTCCGTGTCACCGGGTTGTGCGGTCTGATTTGAAAATTGGCGGTTATAGGTATGGTAAACAGACGAAATGGGAGATTTTGCAACGAGAAAGAAAAGGCTACGAAGAGCCAAAGACTCTAAAAATTAATGGAAAAGATTTGGTTGTTTTTCCGGTGGGTTGGGTTAAGCAGGAATAGATTTTAAGAGACCAACATTTTCATAAGTATAAAGGAACTGCAGATTGTATGGAGGGACAGAGGTTGAAGCGAGGAGTTTTTGTGGGAAGGTTTCAGCCATTTCATAAAGGACATCTAGAGTTCATCAAAAACATAGTAAAAGAAGTAGATGAACTGATCATAGTCATCGGCAGCTCCCAATACAGCCACAAGCTCGAGAACCCCTTCACTGCGGGGGAGCGCAACACCATGATTCGACAAGCCCTCGTGGAGGCAAAAATTGAGCTATCAAAAATTTGGATTATTCCAGTTCCAGATGTTCATCAGCATGCCTTGTGGGTTTCTCAACTTGTGGGGTATTGTCCAAAATTTGACGTAGTCTACGCTAACGAGCCTTTAACCAGCAGGTTGTTTATTGAATCAGGTTTTAAAGTAAAGCCCATGCCTTTTATTAACCGCAAAGAATACTCTGCCACAGAAATTCGTCACCGCATGGTTACACAAGAAAAATGGGAAGAACTCGTCCCAAACAGCACCGCTAAATACATAAAACAAATTGACGGCAACGTTAGACTGCGGGACTTGCACAAAACCGACAAAATGAATTGCTAACAAGAGTGTGAACATTACAAATCTGATGTGTGGAGTGATAAAAAGTGTTTTTCACCATATAACTCTGTTAGAATAGTAATATGGCGCACAAACTTGTGAATAGTCAAGTTTTTCTACTTAAAAGAGTTTGTTAAATAAAAGTTGAACGAAAAAAATCATAGAAACCAAGAAATTCGAGAG
>JARRLY010000048.1:0-3284 GCA_037386545.1 Candidatus Bathyarchaeota archaeon | reverse complement strand
GGATCAACTATTGGAGTGATTTGAACTTCAGCTTGTGCTAGTATGCCACGGATTGTGATGTAAACTTGTCTTAGGTTTGTAAGGGCTTGGGTTGCGTTTTGTATTGCTTGATCGTACTCCAAATCATCAAGGGCCATGTTGGCTTTATCTACGTATTCAACTGCAAGTTCATAATCTAGTGTTGCATTTCCAAAGTCATCAGTTAAACCTGCAGTTTGTATCTTTTCTAAGAAATCTAAGTTGTCTTGTACGGTTAGAATAAGTTCGTTTACTGCTGTGGCTGCGTTTTCAGCAATTGTAACCATTCTTTGAGCTCTGGTTTCAGGGCGGGGTTGAGCAATAGCTGCTGAAACTGAGCCTAGGGCGATAATTATTAACATTAAAGAGGTTATTGTGGCAATTTTGGTTTTGTTCATTTACATCACCGACTTAAACAAGAGGTTTGGTTTAACTTAAGGGACATTGCGGTACTAGCGTTTCAGTTTTTGAAACGAGCGTTTCAATGGGTTTGTGGTTTTTTTGTTAATTTTGTTCATTGGAAATTTGGTTGTTATTAAAGAGGTTTTGATTTTTTTGTGTTTTAGGATAACATGAAGAGGTTTTTTGGCATGTTATGAAGTGGGTGTTTGGTGTTATGAGGTTGTCTATTTTTTGGGTTTGGATTTTTTGGTTTGTGGTTTTTTTGTTGTCAAGTTTTTAGTTATTGTATTGTGTTATTTTGTTTTGCTCTTGGCTTGGTGTTTGCTCTGCACGGGTAAATCCCATTTTATGTATAATCTCAATGTGAGATAGCCAAAATTTGTATTATATGGGAGCCGTGGCACAAACCCAGTCAAGAGTCCCCTCCCTTCGGGGGGTGAAATGAAAATTATTGAAAGTTTAGCAAAGTATTTTGAAGTATATTTTATGGAATTCATTTTCTCCAAAAGGAAGGTTGGAGGATTTGTTGTAGGGTAAGTTGATTGAGTAAGTGGGAATTGTCTATTAATTGGTTTTTGTTTAAGTTAATTTTTGAGTTGGTTTCAGCTAAATTATTTTTGATTTTAATTTTAAGGAGAGTTTTAACTTTTGGGGTTTTCCAGGTTTAGGCGAAAGTTGATATTTTTAAATTGTTTAAAAGGGAGTAGGGGTTGGATTTGAAGCTTAGATTTAAAATAATAATTGTTGCTGTTTTAGTTGTCATAATTATTTTTGGTGGTTTTGTTATTTGGGCTGAAACTCCCCCTACACCGATGGATGAAGCTTTTAGTGCTTTGGAGTCTGATTCTGTAGTTGAGGTTTCAGTGGGAGATTGGCTGGTTTTTGAGCCGGTTTCTTTTAGTGAAAATGTTGGGTTTATTATTTATCCGGGAGGAAGAGTGGATTTTCGGTCCTATGCTCCTTTAGCTCACAGTATTGCTAAGAAAGGGTATCTTGTTGTGATTGTTAAAATGCCTTTTAATTTGGCTGTTTTTGGGGTTAACAAGGCAAGTGAGGTGATTAAGTCTTACAGTCAGATTAGTTCTTGGGTTGTGGGGGGTCATTCTTTGGGAGGTAGTATGGCTGCCCAGTTTGTTTATGATAATCCGTCTGAGGTTGAAGGATTAGTTTTGTGGGCGGCTTATCCTGCATCAGGGACGGATTTGTCAGATTTTGATTTGTTGGTTTCTACAATTTATGGTTCTGTTGATGGGCTTGTGAGTTCTTCTCAGATTGATGAATCTTTACAGTTGCTTCCTGCTTTGACAACTAGGGTTGAAATAAGTGGTGGGAATCATGCTCAGTTTGGGTGGTATGGAGATCAATCAGGAGATAATTCAGCAAGCATTTCAAGACAAGAACAACAAGATCAAATATTGAAGGCTACTGTTAAGTGTCTTGAAGATGTGAGCAATAGGTAGTTCAAGTTTTGTTTTTTTAATAGGATGTAATACAAAAAAATACAACTGTAAGTGAAAAAATTTTGTTATGTAGCTTTTGGATCACAAATTCAGTTAGAGCCAGGGTTATTTTGAGTTAAACCTAAATTGAGTTAAATTAATTGTTTTTTGGGGATTTTTTGTGTCATTAGGTGTTGGAGATAGTTTTCAAGCTGAAACAAAATATTGCAGAAATAAGAGGTCTTTTGGTTATTTGGATTGGAGTGAAAAACCTGAAAGTTACAAGGATTATGAAGATGTTGTTAAAGTTAATCTTCCATCTTTTGAAGGCATTGATACTTTGTCTTTTGATGAGGTGAGTAAGACAAGAAAGAGTGTTCGTAGTTTTTCTGATGATTCTTTGGGTTTAGAGCAATTAAGTTATCTTTTGTGGGCTTGCACTGGAATTCAAAGAGTTGAAAGGGGGTATGAGTTTCGAACTACTCCCTCTGCGGGGGCTCTTTATCCTGTTGAAAGTTATGTGTTTGCAAAAAATGTAGATGGTTTGGTTCGTGGTTTTTATCATTATAATGTTAAGTTGCATTGTTTGGAGGAGCTTAAAGTTGGGGATTTTTCTGAGGCTCTTATGAGTGCTTGTTTGGGGCAGAAAATGGTTTTTGATGCTCCAGTGGTTTTTGTTTGGTCAGGGTTGTTTAGTAGGTCCAAGTGGAAGTATAAGCAACGGGCTTATCGGTATGTTTACTTGGATTGTGGTCATATTGGTCAAAGTTTGGCTCTTGGTGCAACTAGTTTAGGTTTGGGTTCTTGTCAGATTGGAGCGTTTTTTGATGATGAGGTTAATGGTTTGTTTGGGTTGGATGGAACACAGGAAAGTGTGATTTATTTGAGCGTGGTTGGTCATAAAAAGCATTGAGGGTTAAAGCAAACTATTTCCAATTTTAATTTAGTTTGTTTTGTTTTTTTGTTGCTGTTAATTTACCAACAATCCTATGCTTGTTAATTAAAACTTAGCTAAAAAAGCTTAGGAGTTAGAAAGCAGTTAAAAATATTGGCTTTACTTTTGTAGCTTTGGGTCCTTGTTTGGTTTGTTCAATTTCAAATTGGACTTTTTCTCCCTCGTGAAGATATGCTGCGCCTACTAAGTCACTACTGCGAACAAAAACGCGGTTATTTTGTTTTTTAGTTTCAATGAAGCCGTAGCCTCGGTCACATATCCATTTTGTTACTGTTCCTTTTTTCATTTGTTCACCTCCCCTGTATTTTTGCAAAATTTTTGTTAAGCATTCCGCTAATTAATCGGATAACTCAGACAAATTTTAGAAAATGCACTAAATGTCCAACAATTTATGGCTCAATACTCTCAGCGTTGTTTATAAACCCAGTCTTAATACACCATAGTGATTTGAAAACTTTAGACTTTCATAA
>JARRLY010000047.1:0-3544 GCA_037386545.1 Candidatus Bathyarchaeota archaeon | reverse complement strand
GGCGGACGGCGTTGCCGTTCTCCTCGAGCTCTCCAATCCAACATGAACCAATCCCTAAACTTAACGCAGCAATAACCATATTCTCCATGGCAATTGTAGCATCAACAACAGCCCATTTTCCATTCAACATTGCTTTCGAGTCTGCACAACCAACTATCGCAAGAGGCGCCGATTTAACCCAACGATTAATCAAATTATTACACAAATTCTTAAGCATAGACTGATCATTAACAATTACAAACCGAATAGGTTGCCTATTTATTGCTGAAGGAGCCTGCCTACCGCACTCAAGTATTAGCTTTAAAACATCTTCAGGTATTTCCTTGTTTTCATATTTTCTAATACTCCTTCGGCTAAGAATCAAATCAATAAAAGACATAAAAACTCACATCTCCCAATATCTACTTTAGCAATCTGGTATAAAACATGTTCTTTGTGTGTGAAAAATGTAATTTAATAAAGCAAATTAATTCCCTTCTATCATTATTAATTGGGGTGATTACTTTTGAAGGAATGGAAGTGTGTTCAAGTTGGAGATCATAAAACTGTTGGAAAAGTAATAGAAGAATTGCAAGAGAAGGGTTGGCGCGTTCATACTTATGCTTGTGCTGGAATCGGTGCAATGATGGCAGTAAATCATTATCTATTGTTTGAAAAAGGTGAATGAAGCAAATCAGCATTGATTGTGTTTCTTTATGAAAGAAAAGTAATTTTGGAAAGTATTAGGAAGGGAAATGATAAACCCACCACATTGTCGCCGAATGTGGATGCTTTCCAAGAATTTTCTTTTCTGTCTTTCTCCTTTTGTTACGATTCTACGTAACTATTAGATGCAGCCGCCACAATTTACGCAGCCGCCCATGATGCCTCTACACCACATTGGTAGGGCCCTTTTGTGTAATTCTTGTCTATGCTCTTTAAATTCTTGTTCAGTATCGAATGTTTTGTCGCAACATTCTAATCTTTCTGGCTTTTTCATCTTTCTTCAATTATTCTAATATATTCGACATGATAGAATATTTCACTTTAAATAACCGACTATTTGTAGAATTAGTTACACAGAATGTTACTAAAATAACACTGTTATAACAATGTTTTTTTAACATTCGAGTTCAGTCACATTGAATGTAACTTGGAATGTAAGAAATATGACAAAATCACTTTTTTGGATTAAAATTATTAACATGTAGTAATTTAATCGCAATATTTTTTAACATAAAGTCAACATAAATGAGATAAAATTTACAATGTGTATATTTTCAGAAAGTTAGTTTTGCTGTAACTACGTTTTCATATTTACAGTAATTAGTTACCGAAACAGCAGAAATCTTCCATGATTTTTTACTTTTGGATATGGAGTCAAAAACTTCACTGAAACTCATTTTTAGCTTTTACTTTTTTTATAATCTTCAATCATTTCTGAATGTCTAAAAGCTAGACTTTCAGGAATGTCCTTAACATCGAAAAGCTTGATTTCCTCAATTTCCTCTTCTTGCCTTATGATTTTATCCGTTTTCGGTTTTACAAGAAAGCAAGTGGGATAATAATCGTATTCTATTCCTCCATTAATGCCCTTCTCGTGGTATTCACCTATTTTTTCTAAAATCGCCACATCTAATCCTGTTTCTTCTTTTACTTCGCGAACTACCGTCTGCTCAACAGTTTCTTTAGGTTCAACTCTTCCACCAGGTAAAGCCCAATATCCTCGAAAAACTCTACCTCCCCTTTTTATTAATAGAATTTTACCATCTGGATACTCTATAATTGCTGCAGCTGTTTTTCCATAAAATTTTTCAGTCATAACTAAGGCCCCAATTTTTTACTGAGTAATTTTGATCAGATATATAGGCGAATATTAAAAATAACAACAACCCTGTTCTTTTAACAAGTTGCACATTTCTTTTTGATCTTTTTTGGTGACATTGAAATCTTCGATGAGTTTTGGTAACACTTTATTTATGATTGCTTCAACTTCAAGTTTTGTTTCTGCCAAGTAAATTTGGTTTTCTTTTTCATGTTTAAGAATAACATGAATATTTTTCCCAAATGAATACCATCCAAAACTGAAACCATACTTTTTTATTAAATCTAGATCTTGAAAATTTTCTATTGGATTTAAATGTTCAAATTCAATCTTAAAATTATTTTTTGATGAAGCAAGTAATCCACTAACCATCATTAGCACCCCAATTCTAAATTACTAACATTCTAGACATATTTAGAGATAACTTATAGTAAGAAATTTTCTTTTTCTCCATTAAAATGTTTGGAGTTCATCTGCAACTATTAATGTTTTTCTGGCTAACTACTTTTTTTGATTTTTTCAAAGTAATCCTTTAATGGTTCCCAATAGAAATCAATCCAACCTTGTTTCAGATCTGCCTCCAGAACTGTTGGGATTTCAGAATGCACCATAGTTATTTCTGTTTTGTCTCCTATGGCATTAAATGTCAACTCTAATCGTGAGGGAGGAAAATTCTGAGGCCAATTGCTTGTTGTCCATTGTTGAACTATTTTCTTATCTTTTTCAAGTTCCAAGGTTTTTCCTTTGACATATCCATCCCATGCAGTAAAACTACTTCCTACAGAAGCTTTTCCGGTAGCCTTGCTTCCTGTAAACTTTGAATGTTTTTCGGGATTTACAAAAGCATTATAGACTTCATGGGGTGTAGCACTTACAATAACCTTCTGAATTATTGTCGATTTTTTTACACTCATAAGAATCCCACTATAATTCGTTAAGTTTAAAAATTAAACTTTGCTCGACAGGGCGCACTTCTAGTTTATTCGTTTGGTAAAATGGTTGTTCCTAAATTTTTGAACTTTTTTGCTGTTCTAAGCTGACTTGAACCAGCAACATGTAACAAAAATTCTTCTCCGCTCTTACTTTTTGCCATGAATTGTAGAAATTTTTTAAATTCTTGAAATTTTTTAGGCGACATCTTATCTATTTGTTTTTTGATTTTTTGTTTTTCTAGTAAGAGTTTTGTTGTCTTTCTTCCTTGAAGCGAAAGAGCATATTTCTCTATTCCCTGTTTTCTTTTAGGTTTCACAACAATTTTTCTTTCATCAAGAAGTTCATTCAAATATTTTGAAACTGTATCTTTATCTACTTCACATATCTCAACAATTTGCCTGAAATTTGCTGATTTTTTCAATAGAAACTCTTGAATCTGGAAGCAAACTTTCTCTTTAGTCGATGTCTCTTCAATCAAATTAATCACATACGCATAAATTATGTTAAACTTGTAAGAATATTACAGTTGTCTATCCAAAGCATTTGCAAGCTCAAGCAAGAAAATTTTATTCTAAAACGGTACAATATAATGTGGGAACAGAAAATTGAGTTTGTCACTCTCTAATAGGAACACCATCACACCAACTTTTCATTAAACATGTAGAGCATTCATATCCATACTTTTTTCCTATGCAAGACATGTTTAGAGTGTGCGCTCTATTAACAACAGCTTCAGTCAATGAAAGCCCTTCAATAACTAACTGGTGAAATATGTGCAATTTTATTTAATTATGATACTCCGCTAGA
>JARRLY010000046.1:0-4316 GCA_037386545.1 Candidatus Bathyarchaeota archaeon | reverse complement strand
TTTTAATTATAGAACGGCTTTGTTCCATAATTTTCCCCCATTAATATCAACAAAATAGGGGTTTATTATAATTAAAATTTGGGTCGTAAATTTTAACCCCAACCCCATCACAATACACTCATTTCATTCTTTATTCACTAAAAAAGCCTTAATTTAACCTCTATTTTTTAAAATAAGCGATTGGTGGGGTCGCGGTCTATCATGGATTCTCACCTGCCTGGTGATATCTCCCACACATCCACTTTTTGAAGTTTAGAATTCATAAAAATATTGTAACTATTTCCATTTTGGCTAAGTTAGCTAGTTGAATTGTGTTTACTTTAAAAAATCCGAAATCAGTTCCTCTTTTTGTTTTGATTTTTTTATAGCAACAATAAATAATGTAATAATTATAACAAAAGCAACAACTGCTAGTCCAATTAATATTAATCCAATCTTTGAAGTAAAAAATCCAATTACCTGTGAAGAAAATTCAGCAACGAAATCATGTTCAAGTTCATCTTTTGGAGGGGGATTATACAAAATCGGTTCAATAAATGGATAATTGTCTTGGTTATTATCATCGATTAAGTGAGGTTTATCTCCAATACCATCATAATCAGAATCGGTTCCATTATAATCACTCCAATAGTTACCTTGACCGTCTATATCCCAAATGTTTATTGAACTAACATTGTAAGGGGGCATGAGCCACCCTCCATCGCTAATTTTAGTATTTCTTATAAAATCATTTTTTGAAAAGACATTCAAACTAGAATGCAAAAGAGCTATTGCAACATCTTTTGAATTCATTACAGTATTTGTGAAAAAACTGTTGTGGTTTGAATAAAGTAGGAAGATTCCTCTTTCCTTACAGCCTTCAATTTTGTTTTGTGAAATTGAATTATTGTGACTATACATAATTGAGATTCCAGTATTTCCCTTCAAAATTTCGTTTCCAGAAATGTTGTTTAAGTAAGACCCTTTGGAACCCCCATCTAGCTCAATACTTACTGTATTTCCCAGAAAATAGTTTTGATTAAAAATACTATGACTTGTGGAACTGGCTTCTATTCCAATTGGATTGTTAATTATTCTATTTTTAGTTATATTGCAATAATCAATTCTTGACCAAAAATCAACTCCACCATCATAACCTGAACCATTACAAATTGTAAATCCCGTTACCGCTACGTTGTTTTGAGTTATACTAATTGGAGTTCCAGTTTTATTTGCATCAATTATTGTAGTTGTCCAATTTTCGCCAATAAGATTCAAGGATTTATCAACAATTAATTTTTCATAGTAAATGCCTGACTTGACAAAAATAGTGTCTCCATTAGAAGCAAAATCAATAGCCTTTTGAATTTTTGAAAAATCGTCTGGAACGACAATTGTTGTGGATTCTGCTTTTACTTCAATTTGAGGAAAAGTGACCAAAATAACAGAAAGGGCAAGTATTACTAAGATAATTGATTTGATTCTCATTTTATCCTAAAAATAATTACTTTAATCTGTTGAAAAAGGGTTTTTGTCAAGAAACATTGACAAAAATCAGTTTCAAACAGTCAAAAAAGTTTGACCAACAATAAAACAGCTTAAAAAAGTGGATGTGTGGGAGATATCACCAGGCAGGTGAGAATCCATTAAGACAAGTGTTCAAGTTTGGGTGGGAATCCTAAACAGTCTTTTCTTAAGATATTTTTCTTAGAATTTCTTGAAAAAATAGGAGGACAAAGTTAGATTTTTTCTATAATCAGAATAAAATCTACTTTGGCACCCATTCCGCCAGGTGTAAACTTTGGATTAACGTTTGGTATGATCGTAACAACTTCCCCCTCCATATTATTCAGAAATTGCTCTAATCTACTATGATCTTTTGATAAATCAATATCAAATCTATGAACTCTATATTTCATTATTTAACACCCATTTTCTTTGGTTGTTGTGATAATTATATAAAACTACGTTTTAGAACAAATGGACATATTTTCATCCACTTTTGATTATTCTTAGCTTTCTTGGACACCACGAACAAATAAACCAAAGGGAACAAAACAAATCAAACTCATTATTCCAACAACCAAAAGATCACCAAGAAGCATAGGGGTTGAGCTCAAAATTGGTTGAATAATTAAAAACATAATCAATCCAACAAATAGCATACTTGCTTGAAATAATAATCCAAGTCCGCTCAAATATCCAAACTCCTTCCGACGCCAAAGAAGTATTCCACCAATCAACAAAGCAGGAGAAATCAAAAAATCTGAGACATGAACTGCAAGGTCAATTTCAATTATCGGAGTCTGATTAATAACGGAACCAAACATAGCACCAAAAACTTGTAAAATGAATAACAAACCCATTGCAACCAATATTCCCCCAGAAATTTTTTCATGAACACGGTCTGAAAGTTTTTCTTTTATTTTTGTCCCATCAAAGCCTTGGATTAGAATTAATGTAGTGTATAAACTAAGTGTGACCAAAATGAGATTAATTATGAATGTTATGTTGAAAGGCATTGCAAAGACATATATCAAGTAATTGTAAAAAACGTAAAAAATTGCACCTGGCAAAAATAATAATCCAATTAGTTTTTTTCGCATAATCAAAAAAATTGAAACAACTATTATTGGAAGACCAATAACAAGGTTGACTACATCATTAGATATGAAAGTGGTAGCCAGTTCTTCAGTTGGATATATTGTTGAGGAGAACAAAATTCCGCTGATTGATGCTAAAGTCATAAGAGCTGCAATTATTACAGAAAGAACATATGCCAACTTTAAATCGTATTTAATTGGAAGATCTGATACAACTTTTTCTTTCAATTTTCAACCCCCATTTGTTAAAGATGGACTTGGGATAATGATCTAAACCTATTTTGTATCAGATATATTCAACTTTGGGTATGGGCAATTTCTAAAAAAGTGGATGTGTAGGAGATATCACCACGCAGGTGAGAATCCATAGAGACAAGTGTTTAGAATTGGTGGGAATTTGCAAATGGAAAAAACAGGGGTAACCGCATTCTAACGGTTATGTTTCAGTTAATTCAATAAGTTTGAGGTTTTTCTTCCTTATTTTTCCAAGTTTTGAGCATGAAGGTCAAGGTGGTCCGTTTCAATCTCTACCAAAGATTCGAAGAATTGTTTTAATTGTTTCTCTGGAGCTTCCCTAGCAAATTTGGCGTAGGCTTTTATGGCTCGATTTTCTCTTTCCCATCCTTCTTTTGAATTCTTTTTGAAATCTTCAGAACAAGGAATGTCCTCTAAATCTGGCTTTTTGATTTTTAGAAACTTTAGTATTGCGTCAGCGTGTTCATTTTCAACTTTTTTTAGTGCTTTGAATTCTGAATAGCCATATTCATCACCCATTTCTTTACTTGCGTTCATAGCACAAAGGTAAAATGCAGTGTTGTCCAACTCCAATTTCAGGGCAGCCATTAGATTGCTTTTTGATATTGCACTTATTTCAAAAACGTATTCAGTGGGGTTCCATTCTTCGGCAGGGATAAAATACCGCTCAAGCGCCCCACAAAAAGGGCATCTTGAAGGTGGATTTTCCGGAAAAACGTGGCGATATATCAAGCGTTTGGGAAACAACAATTTCCTTTAAAAAAGGTAGGGGCGCAAGAAAACAGGTGGAGATGTATCCACTATTTAGCTTTAAGGTAAAACCCTAAGTCTTCTTTTTATTGGTTTGGAATTAAAAAATTCTGTGTAAAAACTGATTTAACACTTTTAAATTCTAAAAAAGTAGCTTATTGGCAAGCAATTAATTCCCCCTCACTTTTTGGAGGCATTTTCTTGTTTTAATTGTATTTTTAACTTATATACAAAAAATTAAGCTTAAAATACAATTTTTATTAAAATTAAAGCTTAAAAATAGCTCTGTTTTTAATCTAAACCCATATATTCTGGTTATTATTGCGCAAATAATAGAGAGGTGAATGATTATGATGTTTGAAGAAGAAGACGATTGGGAAGAAGATGAAGAAGAGGAAGAAGATTGGTAACCTAAATCCCAATATATGGAATCCGGGTAGGGGAGGCGAATATGATGGGAAAGAAAAAAGGAAAGAAAAGCAAAGGACAAAAAGAGAAATAGTCTGAAAACAAACTCAAATTAGAATTTTATTTCTATTTTTTTAATTTAATATTAACCAAGTAGGTAGAACAAAAAAATAATTATAAACTTTAGTTTCTCGCATCTACTTTTATTTACGAACAAAATCTTGAATATTTTTGAATGGAATGATTAAAGTTATGTCAAACCTTTAGTCAATTCAGAACTTTGAAAATATTTCCTCTTTTTGTTCCACCCAAAACGACCTA
>JARRLY010000045.1:0-8477 GCA_037386545.1 Candidatus Bathyarchaeota archaeon | reverse complement strand
ATTTTGAATGTCATAGCTCAGATTATTTTATTTCCAATTCCAGCGGGGATTTTGGCCTATCCTTGGGGGTTTTTAGCTATTTTTACTATGTTAATTGGAATAAAAATAGGAAAAAATATTGTAGGTTTGAAAAGAATCAAAGATTGTAAAGCTGACAATAAAAAAGCGATTTTAATAATAACTTTTTTTGGAATTTTGATAAGAGTTATGATAATGCCCTTCATTGATTTTGCAGTTTATAATACATTACTTCCAATAGCCTTAGGTCGAACATTTACTATGACTTACATATTTTCTTTAATTCCTGCAATAGTAGCGTTTAACATAATTGTGCCATTATACACAATTCCAGTGAGTTATGTTATTTCAAAAAGAATTGTAAATAATTTAAAACTTGATGAAATATCAGTCTAAGTCACGGTAAGATGTCAAAATTACTTCTCGGCTTAAAGTGCCATCAATCCCTGGTCCAGAATATTTTGAAAGCGGATGATAAAAGGTTACAAACGCTTCAAAGCCATTGTATTGCCAATTGTTTTTTCTTTTGGATGGAAGTATTGCATCAATAATTCCTGATTTTACTGGACCATAACCTTCAAAGATTAGGCATGCTGGGGGCATAATGTGTTTGTTAGGAACTAAAAGAATGGGTTTAGTCCATCCAACAAACAAAGTTTCACCATAAACTAAAGTTGTGAATTGGCCATTTTCAAGAATTTGAATATTTTCCGATGCAGGAGTGTTAGCATATAGGTCTTTTTTAAATTCCAAGCCAACTGAAGAGTCTTGAATTAAAGCTGTGGGAACAAATTTTGAACCATTTTCTGTCTCGTTAAGTAAATTGATTACCATCCAGTTTTCTGGTCCATACGAAGATTTTTCGTTCCAATTGGAAACGCTAATTATCATTTTTGGTAGATTGAGAAAATCGGGAGGGTTAATCAAAGCAGCTGCTCGAGTGCCATAAAAAACTGCTTTGTCAATTGTTGGATTTTTGATTAAATGTTTTTTTCCATCTCTGATTTTTTTCAAAACATCTTGTTCTGTTACAGTTCTAGGTTTTTCTTCGTAACTAATAATCATCTTTCGATAAGGACTATTGGGTTTTGAATAAGTGTAAGTTTTATCCAGACTAACATCTTTTTTATTTTGTTTTTCTGAGAAAAAATCTAAACTGACATCAGAGATGAATTGAGAATTTACCCAAAAATTCTGCAACATTAATTTCATTTTAAGAACAAATTCATCTTCATTAGTGTAAAAGGTGTTATCAAAAGTTTTTGAGGACTCATCATCCACATCGGATTTTTTAAAATTAAATTGGAAAAGCTCTTTTCCATCAACAATTATTGTTTCAAAATTAGATTCAAACAAATGCTTTATTTTAATTGCTTCAGGTAATCCTTGAATTAATCCATAATTTCTTCTTGTTATTGGGGCCAGTATTTTGATGATTAAATTCGGATTTTTCACCGTTCTTATCGGATAAATTTTCTTTAAAAAATAGTTCAGGCCCTCTATTGAAAGAAATGCAATTATTTCGTTTTGCGCTGAATTAACAGTTGTTAGTAATTTTGTTTGAAAGATTTTTGAGTTTTCAGGTTTGTTTATTTCAGCATCAATTTCTTTAAAGTTTTTCAGCTCTTCAAAAGTAATTGATTTTTTCCATAAATCGTCAAAAACATATTGAAAAGCCTCAATAATTGATTTACAGTTTGTCCATAAACAGCTTTCATCATCGGCAACTGTTTTGTTTGGAACCTTTGGTTTTATGAATAATAGGATTTCTTTATCATCTTTTATTACCAGATATGGAGATAATTTTAATCCAAAACTTGGATTTTTCCCACTCACCGCAACTTTTGTTTTAAAAGATTTTTCAAAAATTGAATTCAATGAAAAACCATTTTGACTAAAAAAATCTGTTATAAAACAGTAACTAGTTTTTGAGCTTTCAATTTCAGGATTAATTTCATCAAAAACACCATATTGGTTTAGTCGAACTAAAGTTGAGAAAGGAAAAATTATATAAAAGCGGTTTTTTGCCTCTTTTGCCATTTGTTGAATTTTTGTATAGATGAATCTTCTTCCTTCAAGAACAGCAAATTTGTCAAAGTTTTGTTGTTTGTCTTCAACATTGAATGATTTCCATTCTGCTAGAAGTTGCTTTTTTCTATCTTGAATTCTTTTCATTTCTTCCATTTTTTCTTGCATGAACCTATCAAATAACAAATCAAAAGTTACTGCTGAAAATCTAGCTGGTCTTTCAAAAGTTGAGTTCACAATCCCTTTTTTCTGAAGTTTTTTAATAATTGGATAAAGCTGCTGTTTGGTCATTTTCAAGCTTTTACTGATTTCACTAGCCTTTTTTGGGCCTTTCTTAGCTAAGTAAAGATATACTGAAGCATCAGCTTTGTTAAAGTCAAACTCTTCTAATGTTTTCAGTATTTTTTCTCGGCTCAGATTATTCCACCTTTTTAAAAAGCATTCAATAACAATTTGTAACGATTGACCTGATAATATTTTCTAACTAGTAAATGGAGTGAAAATGCTGTTTAAGTTCACAATAAATCCCAAATTATTAACAAATCTTTTATACTTTTTTGAAGATTTTTCAGGCTCAATGAAATGGTTTTTTGAGTCAGACTAAGGTTTGTTCTTAATTCATCCTCTTTTGAAGGCCCATTTTTTGAAAGATAAAGAAATATTTTCACATCTTCAATTGAAAGCCCCAGTGTCTCCAATACATTTTTAATTTGACTATTTTTCAAATTAATTCAACTTTTCAATTTGTTATTTTACTACATATGAGTTTGGACCTAACGAAGAATAAGGTTCAAAGCTTTCTTCTTTTGAATTATTTGTTTTATACACTCTTAAAATCAGAAAAATCACCTTTACAATTAATCTGAGATTTTGAGTGCATTATCCCTCTACGACTAAAGATTACATTGATAAACATGCTATAAATCAACCAGTCAGTCCACCAATTTGATTGACTAGAAATTAAATTCAATTTTTTCAATTAAAAAAGTGTAACAACTGGGCTTAATGGGGGAGGTGAAAAAATGAATAAAAAAATTTTTGCATTAACAACTCTTATGATTACATTATCTTTACTTGTTTTACCTGTTTTGGCAACGCCTGCTGAAATTATTCCTGTTACAATAGTTTCTACACCAGTTCAAGATGCAGGAAGTGCCCCTATACGGTCTTGGACAACTAATGGAGATATTTTTCAAGCTCGTGGAAAAACTTCAGTTTACACTTTTGTTATGACCATCCCTGATGAAGACCCAATTACAGGAATATCTGAAAACAGTTTAAACACTAGAATTAACAACAAACTTGACATTGCAACAATAATTTATGACGCCACATGGACAACTGATGATGGAACTTTTGTAGGAAAAATACAGATGAAAATAATCAATTATAACCAACCAGCTCCAGAATGGATTTTGCAAGTTCATGGAACACTTCGAGGAACAGGAGCATATCACCGTCAAACATTAAGAGTAATGTATGAAGGCAGTGTAATTGGAGCAATGTGGGATGGAATCCTAATAAGACCATAAACTATGGAAAAGGATTTAACCCTCCTTTTTTCCAATTATTTTTTAGTCAACTTTTCTTCTTGACTAGATTTTATATGTAAAACAATCGAAGTTATTCTTGACTAGGTCTTTAGGGGGAGGTGAAACAATGAAAAAGATAGTTATATTTTTGTCTACAGTGTTGTTGCTTTCTATGATCACAATTCCTTTAGCTTTAGCTTTACCTTGGGATGAAAAGAAAAATGAAAAGTTCGAAACTTTTTCTGTTAGCCTAACTCCAAACATGGCTAATATTATGGCTGCAATGGCAAATCCAGAATACATTCCCTCAATGGATAATCCAAACAAAGTTGTTTACACGTGGGTGGAGGAACCAATGGATGCTTACACCATAACGGTCGGTGGAACTTCGTATAATTTGGGCACAGACTTTGAATATTCAGGCGTTGTCGTATACACTTGCATTGGAGAAATATTACCCGGACCATCAGGTTTACCTGTTGGCTCTAAGGAAAACAAGTTCCGAGCTGATTACATGTACGATTTTGGTCCAGATGATGGCGACCCAAATACTATTGATGGCACACTTTCAATGCTGGCAATAACAGCAAACGATAACATAATGCATATTCGTAGCTTGAAAGGTACTGGTGATTTACGAAATGTACAAATTCAAGCAACTAACGGAGAAGGAACGTCCCACATTGGTATAGTTTCAGGTTGGCCAGAAACACAATAAAGCAATAAACTGAAACAAACCATCATCTCATTTTCTTTTTTTAAAAAATATCACTTTGTTATCATTCTTCTCACAATACACAAAACTAAAAATAATAAAACAAAAAATTCACACATAATTTTGTTTTGTCAAGTTTTTTTCTTGACATGAATCTAAAAGCGAGAAGCAATTAATCAAAATATGAGGAACCCTTCAGGGGGAGGTGAAAATAATTGAATAAAAGAAACATTATTTTTTCAATATTTATAATTTGTAGTCTGAGTTTACCTCTCTCAGTTACTTTTGCTACAAAGCCAAGCATCGTTGAAAATCAACGTGGTAATGCCGACAATGATACAAAATCCTACACCTGTTTTTCTTGAAGCTACAATGCAACCGATAGGAAAAAGTGGTAGCACTATGTTAACGTGGACAGACCTTCCATGTGCCTTCATTGGTGAGCGAATAAACGGAATGGGCATTTATAATGGTCATACCTTGCTAGGATCTGAAATGGAAGTTGTTGCAAGTCATGGAGTAATCATCTTGTCTGACGCAGTTGTTGACGATAAAATGGGTGATTTAACTATTGTCTTGGGCGTTAAACACTGGACAATTTTAAGCGGAACTGAAGATTTAGTGGGGATCCATGGCTGTGGGACTACTGAAGAGATAGGTGTGGGCACATACCAAATTGAGGGGCAGATCCATTTTGATTAAAAACATTGAGTTAAAAGAGTCAACTTAGTTGGCTCTAGACCTTCATTTTTTTGAGGGGGAAAGAAATGGAATTTGAAGAAATTAGTGACATGTTAGTTGATTTAGGGCTTTCAAAGAATGAGGCTAAAGTTTACCTTTATTTAGCAACTAATGGTGAAAAAAGAGTTAAGGAAATATCTCAGGATCTTGAAATAAAAAAACAACAACTTTATCCTACTCTGAAAGAGATGAAGAAAATTCACATTGTTGAAACTAGATCTGTTAATCCAAAATTTTTTTCTGCGGTGCCTTTTGAAATTGTTCTAGAAGCATTAATAGGTTTGAAATTTGATCAATCCACAAAGATACTTGAAAACAAGGAAAAGCTAGTATCATATTGGCAATCTGTAGATTGGAATAACGGCAAATAACTTATTTTAAAAAAATTACCTATATTTTGATGTAACAATCAACATGCTGTGAACTCGGTTATTGTCTTAGTGGTTTGTGGAGAGATTTGCAATTAATCAAAAAGAAATCCAAAAAATTCTTTGCGATCTTGGTTTGAAAAAAACCGAAGGAAAAATTTATTTTTACTTATCAAAAAGGGGTCCAAAAAAAGCAACAGAAATTGCATCTGCACTAAATATGACTCGACAGCATTTTTATCAAGTAGTAAAAAGTCTACAAAACAAAGGGATTGTTACAGTTTCGTTTGATAGACCAGCACAATTTTTCGCTCTTCCGTTTGACAAGACTTTGGAAATAATTGCTAACGCCAAACTTAAAGACGCAAAAACTATTTTGAAAAACAAGGAAACGTATCTTTCAAGCTGGCAATTAATAAAATCAACAAACGATCAGAAAGATTGTAATAGATTTACAATAGTAAAAGGGAGAAATTATGCCTATTCTAAAATTATTCAAATGATTAAAGAAACAAAAAATCATTTTTCGTTGATATTAGATCCAATCGAACTTTTATTTGAAAACCAATTTGGAGTCTTTGATGAAATTCAAAACAATGAAAAAAATTCAAAAATCAAAATTCGTATCATTACAGAATTATTAAATGAACAGCATGAAGCATTAACTGAATTTTCAGTTTCCTTAGGAAATCAATCATCTATTCGAGGAAGGGACAAAACTCGATCTTCGGTTTTTCCTCGGATGGTAATTAAAGATGAGAAAGAAATATTGTATTTTCTCACATCAAATAACAAAAATATGGAAAATAGTAATTTTGTTTGTTTACATACTGATTGTGATGGTCTAGTGGAACAGTTTTCGAATGTTTTTGAAGAAATCTGGAAAGTTTCAAAAGGTATTGAACAAAACATTAACCAGACTTTTGGGTCAGAAGAAAAATCTCTTCAAACAGACATTAAAACAGATTTAGATTCATCTGAGAAGGAAACTTTAGCTCCTTACAACATATTGAAAATGGTTAGCTACCTTACTAAAATTGAAAAAACTAACCCTAGTTCAATTAATGAAAAAGATATCATAAACAAAATACTGAGTGCAGAAAAAAATCCAAATCTGCATTCTGGTTTTGATGGATATCACAGTTATGCTAGCAGTGGATTGGCAGTAATTAGATTTCCAAAAGTTGCCAAAATTCCAGATTTACTAATTAGACCATGGCATTTTGATAAGAAATCGGTTTTTGGAACAGGTGATGTCTTGATGTTTCATCTTTGGCTTGATGGCTCAAATGGGTCTGCTTTTGTTCCTGTGGCTTTAGTTCATGATCAATTAGAATTAACTGATAAATGGAAAAAGTGGTTGATTAACACCCCTGCATCAAATAATGTCCAGTTGGTTGAAAAAAATCAAATTCAGGTTCAAACTTATGGAGAAACTCTTTTTGCTAGTTGGACACAAAATATTCCAATATTAAACAAAAAATATGTTTTACCGCCTTCAACTTTGATTTTGGAAGGATATGGAGATGTTCTAAGTGGAACATTTACTCAAATCTTTCCTTCGGGAGTCAATAGTAGAGCAGAATTTAATGGGTTTGAAGCAAACGTTACTTTAATTCAGGGTAAAACAAAATTTTCAGGATCACCTGTGGGTGGATTTGTTTTTAGAGAACTTCTCATAGGCAATCCAAAACAAAAAAGTTAGCATAAAGGAAAAGTTAGAAATAAAATAACAAAGAATTATGTGATTGGCAACAATAGATGAATACTAAAGTAATTGGTGTAATCGTAACTTTTTCAGCTTTAACAATAATTTTAAGTCAGATTAGAATTCCTTTACCGTTTCCTCCACCTGGATTTAGTTATCAGCTTTATCAAATACCAATTGTTATTGCTTTCTTGCTTATTGGACCAAAATATGGGTTTATTGTCGCGTTATTAAACATGTTAGTTAACATGTTGATTCCCACAGGTCCCCTTGGAGTTTTGGGTCCTCCCTTTATGTTTTTGGTGACCTTGAGTTTGCTTTTAGGAATTTATGTTGCATCAAAGATTTCTGAATTTAGAGGATTTAACAATGATAAAAATATTGGATGGAAAAAGATAACTATTTTTAGTCTTGTTGCTACGGGATTTCGTGCAATATTTGTTTTGCCTGTGGATTTTTTTGTTTTTGGCTATTTTCTTTCTATGGCGTTGGGCATGACTGTTTCAGATGCCTTTGCTTATGCTTACGGAATAATGGGTGGTATTGTGATTTTTAATTTAATCGTTGCAATTTATGTTAGTGTTGTAAGTTATTTCGTTTTCATTAAAATTCGTCCTGTTTTTGAAAAATATATTTTTTAATTTTGATTTTGATTTAGTCAACATTTTCTCTTGACTACCTTTTATATTCTCATTTTCTGAAACAGATATTTGCTGATTCAATCAGGGGGAGGTGACAAAATGAATAAGAAATTATTAGCTATTTTCGGTATCTTATGTGTCATATCTTTGTTGACAGTTCCAATGGTTTCAGCAAAACCAACTTCTGCAGAAAATAACGCTAAGGCTGTCAAGTTCATGTGGCATTCAGAAAACGGAATTTCAATTCTTGATGAAGTGAAGATTAATCCTCCTTCAGCGTACCAAATAGCTCCTGGAGTATTTACTCCAGATACGAAAGTCACTCACACAATATCATCTTGGAGTCTTAATGATACTGAACCCAATGCCAATTATGTACAGATAGGAGATAATGACCCAATACCAATTCTTCCAAGTAATTATGACGCCACATTGTATGTACAATCTCAGTACCGCACTCCCACTCATAGACTGATGAACTATAGAGTCTATGAAACAATCGAATGGGGCGATGGGAACTTTATTGAAATCAAGTGCCTTGAAAGAGCAAACCTCGAAATACTGTTAGATCCACAAGGAAATCTTATTGGCTATAACTTCTATGCAAGTGGAACCTTCAGTGGACATGGAGTAATTGATGGACAAAAGGTGCAGGTGACTGGAATAAGAGAGGGTAGTCAGCGAGATGTCGGTTTTGTCCTTGAATGCTATGGAACAATACGCGGT
>JARRLY010000044.1:0-7072 GCA_037386545.1 Candidatus Bathyarchaeota archaeon | reverse complement strand
CCACACTCAAATCTTAACCAAACGCTTCGTTTGATTGTTTTATTTTCGTTTTCGTATTATGAATTTGATTAACTAATGATTGAAATGCAGTTTCATTGTATTTTTTGAAAAACAATAAAAGAAAAAATCAGCAGATTCGACAGTGTTTCTTGTTGCTAAGTTTGGCGTGTCGGAAAGAAGCCATTTTAGCCAAAATCTTAGGAATTTTTGTGTGAGGGTAAAAATACAAAAAAGTCTAGTGCAGAAACGCTACTATAACAAAGCATGATATTAGTATCCAGTTTATTCCGTGGCAATACCTAAACGGTACCATGAACTGTTTCAAGGGTTCCTAGACGAAGACATAGAAGCAAACGTAGAACATACTATGGGAACGTCAACTATAACCCTTAAACCCGCCCGATAACAAATGGATAAAAAAGTTTAGAACTCATTAGTTCCAAACAGCTCTTCGGGGGATTTTCTTTTTCGTGCATCTGGAGTTTTTGCAGCATACCCCAAAGTTAGTAAACAAACCACTTTCCAGTCTTCTGGAACATTAAGAGCCTTTTTGGTTTTTTGCTCGTTGAAACTCCCTATCCAGCATGAGCCTACTCCTAAACTCCAAGCGGCAAGCAACATATTTTGCAGAGCAATTGTTGTGTCGATTACTGCCCATTTTCCGGTTATTCGAGCTTTTACGTTAGCGCATCCAACAATTACAACGGGGGCGCTGTCCAGAAAACGACTAAAGACTGATTTCATGTCTTTTTTGAGTTCAGGTTTGGTTACCACAACAAAACGGTAAGGCTGCTTGTTCATGGCGGAAGGGGATTGTCTACCGGCTTCTAGAATTTGGTCTAAATCTTGCTTTGGGATTTGTTTGTTTTCGTATTTTCTAATGCTTCTTCGACTTGAAATTACTTCAATCACAGACATAAACTCAACCAGGTTTCTATTCATGTTATGGTATTTTTTCTTTTAGCTTTAAAACTTAAAAAGCAAGCTTTATAGACAAATTATTGCACCTAGCAAATCCTTAACTGTTCAGTTTGTAAAAGAATTAAAGCGTAGAGGGCGTTTTTGTGAAAAATAACAAAACAAAAAAAGCAGATGACTTCGTGTTTGACAAACGCCTCTACGTAGTTTTTCTGATAATGTTCACTGAAGTCATGGGCTTTAGTAGTGTGTTGCCTCTGATTCCTTTTCTGGGCTTAGAACTTGGTTTAACTTACGTGCAAATCGGGTTGATTACTAGCGTATTTAGTATTTGTCAACTGTTTGCCAGTCCAATAACTGGAAAACTAAGCGACCACTTTGGGCGAAAACCTATGTTCGTTTTAAGCCAACTAAGCACCTTCGCAGGGTTTATGTGCCTCGGATTTGCCAACACTGCAGTTTTATTAATTATTGCCCGACTAATTGACGGTCTACTTGGAAGCAACATGACCGTAAGCCAAGCCTACATCAGCGACATAACCGAGCCCAAACACCGCACTCGCGTTTACGGATACTCCAGTGGAGTCTTTGGAGCAGCCTTGATATTTGGCCCAGTAATCGGTGGAGTTTTGTCCACAATCAACTTTGCTGTTCCAATGTTTTTTGCTGCAGGAATAACTTTGATTTCTCTTGTTTTGGTTGTTTTCTTCCTTCCGGAAACCATAACCAAAAAAACAGAAAAAATTTCCCTTAAATTTGATGATGTTATCCCTATTAATGAAGTCAAAAAGTTTGCTAAAACTCCAAAAGTAAGAAACTATCTATCCATGTTTTTCATTTACAGCATCGCCTTTTTCTTGTTTATTGCCAACATCGGGTTGTTGGCAGAAAAACAGTTTCATGTTACTGCCGACCAAGTAAGCTTCTATATGGCCTGGATTGGAATACTACGAGTAATCATCCAAACCGCGTTAATTGCTCGTATCCTGAGCTTTCTTGGAGAACACCGCGCCTTAGTAACTGGAATCGTTTCTATGGCGGTTGCTATGGTCCTTCTTGCTTTTTCGTCAGAATACCTGTTTGTTTTTGTGCCCTTGATTTTTCTCGCCTACGGAACTGGAGTTGGCAGACCAATTTTGATCAGTAGCTTAACAAACAGTGTAACCCAAAAAGAGACCGCAACAATACTGGGAGTAAACAACTCCCTAACCAGTGTCGCCCAAATCATCACCCCCATAGTGGGAGGGTTCATTATTGAATACATGCCACCACAATTACTTCCCTTAACTTCGGCGTTGTTCTTTGGTTCCATTTTGTTTTTTGCAAAAAATAAAAGCAAAGATTAGCACGCAACTCTTATCAACTATTGAGTCCCAATCTTAAGAGGTAACAATGAGCAAAAGAATTGGGATTGTGTTTGTTTGGGTTTTACTGCTTTGTTTTAATGTAGTTTGTGCAGTTGAAGTAGAAACAATTACAGTAGATGCTCTTAGTGAAGAAACTCGAACATATAATCTAAACAATGGACAAGAATTTTCAGGTGCCTTATCGATATCTGGTGGTCTTGCAGACAACATCATTTTTTCAGTAAAAGCCCCCAACGGAACAGAAATACTCAATCCGGGCAGTGTTTCTGAAGGAACAGAATTTGATTTCTTAGCAGACCAAGATGGAGCCTATACATTAGTTTTCTCAAACTTGGGGTTAGCTTCACGCACAGTGAACTTAACATACGACAAAAAAACGCTAACAATAGCTGGTCTTGACGGAACTCAAATATTAATTGCTGCATTTGCGGTAATAGCAATAATTGTTTTGGGAATAGTTGTCATCTTTAAAAAACAAAAATCACAATAAAAAAGCCTAGTTGCTTTTAGTTGCCAAAAACTGCTTTCAAAAATTCTCTGAATCAGTTTTTGTTTACGTTTTCTTTTGTTATTAGTAGATAATTTTACGAATATCAACAAAAGAATTTTTTTGTTTCGAACATATGGAGTTATCTTCTAGAACAGGTTTTCTTGGCTCTTTATTAACAACCAAATCACAGTTTTTTAATGTAGATTTGTTGGAGCTAATGTAAAATGAGGTCATATTCCCCTCTTACTGTTGTTGTTGCAGCATATAATGAAGAGGAAGGAATAGCCCCCACAATATGTGAACTAAAGCAAGTTTTGTGTGAGCCTCAGTTAGTTGTGGTTGATGGTAAAAGCTCTGACAGAACTGTGGAATTAGCTAAAGATTTAGGCGCTGAAGTTCTCCTACAAAGAGGAAAAGGCAAAGGTGACGCCATTTCTCAAGGTTTAGGTCACCTTAATGGTGATTCATGCTATGTTGCGTTTATTGATGCTGATTACACGTATCCTGCTAAACATCTTAAGGAAATGCTTTATGTTCTTGACCAGCATCCTGAAGTTGGAATGGTTCTAGGGGATCGTTTTAGTAAAATATATGAACTCGAATCCGACAGAAACCAGTTTTACTTAGGAAACCGGATCTTAGGTTTTGCTCATCGAGTATTCAATGGAGTCAACTTGAACGACCCATACAGTGGACTTCGTATTGTTCGGTCAGACGTTTTGAAAGGCTGGAAACCAAAATCTGAAGGCTTTGACATCGAGGCAGAAATCAACCACCATGTTACAAAATCGGGTTACAAAATCGTAGAGTTGCCCATCAAATACCGAAAACGTCTCGGTAAAAAGAAACTAGGCTTTAGGCATGGCCTAAAAATTTTGCGACGAATAATCATTGAAACCATAACTTCCAACACGTAATTTTGTTCTGTGATAACTTGTTTGTGAAACAAGCTTATTTTGTTCTATGTGTCATACTTGTTTGAATTAACATGGTTACCTTAGGGATAGTTGGTGCAGGGATTGGAGGATGTTCTGCTGCATATTTTGCCCATAAACATCTTGCAAATTCAAAGGTGACAGTATATGAGGCAGAAAACCGGATTGGCGGGCGCACCTTTACGTATCATGGTCCACAAACTCAAAAGGAGTTAGGGGCCGAGTTTTTCAATTTCAGCAACAAAATCGTTTCTGGTCTTGTAGCAGAGTTGGGTCTGCAAACAAAAAAGCTAGATGGATTAATGGATATTGCAGTCTGGGATGGTAACGAGTTTGTTTTCCAGTTTGGCCAGTCTTTGTTTCATAAAAAAAAGGTCCCGTAGAATTTTCAAGTTTGTTTGAGGGGGCTGGTCTTGATGAATGGTACAAGACTGCTTTTGATGAGATTCTTTTGGAGCGTGGTATTGATCAAAGTTTTATTGACGAGTTGGTCACGCCGTCAACTCGTTTGATTTATTGTCAAAATGCTGACCTTGGAGGTTTTGCGGGTTTGGTTGCTATTATGGGGATTTACAGCCAAGACATTAACAAAATTAAAGACGGTAACGAGACTTTTCCTCAAAAATTGGTTGAAGTTTCTGGTGCTAAGGTTGAGGTAGAAACCAAAGTGGACGCGGTTGAGAGTTTGTCTGATGGTTCTTTTCGGGTTTTTGCAAACGAGACATCTTCAGTTTATGATGCAGTAATAGTTGCGTCTCCCTTGGAGGTTGCTAACATTTCTTTTGATGGGATTTCGGTTCAAAATCAGCTTCGGGAGTATCAAACAATTTATGCCCGGATAATGAGGGGGCAAATTAATCCCGGTTACTTTAATTTGGATTCTTCTAAGGTGCCTTCTTTGGTTTTAACTACTAAAGACGCTAATCCCTTGGTGCTTTTTTCAATAAAGCATTTGCCGGATAAGGGGGAGTCGTTGGTGACGGTTACTTCTCTTGAGCCGTTGAAGGACAGTTTTGTGGACGAATTTTTCAAAAAAGGTGAAACAGTTTTTGATCATAGTTGGTCGGCGGCGTATCCTGTTTTTAAGCCCATACAAAAGGTTCCAGACATGGTTCTGGACGATAATTTGTTTTATCTTAATGGGATTGAATCTGCAGCTTCCAGTTTAGAAACTTCGGCGTTTGCTGCCCTGAACAGTGTGCAAGCTCTCAAGGAGAGCTTAGGTTGATTGTAACAAAAATATTATAACAGCGTTATACTCATAGTTTTGTGAAGGTGCAAAAAATGGACGTCAAAGATTCTGTTCTGGAATTAGTCGGAAACACGCCTCTAGTTAAGTTAAACCGAATAGCAAATGATACAACATGTAACATTTACGTGAAACTAGAGTCTCAAAACCCCGGAGGCAGCGTGAAAGACAGAATCGGTTTATCCATGATTTGCGAGGCTGAAAAGCAAGGCAAAATTAACAAAAACACTCTGCTTGTTGAGCCCACCAGCGGAAACACAGGGATTGGGTTGGCTTTGGTTTGTGCAGTTAAAGGCTACAACATAGTTTTGACCATGCCCGAATCCATGAGCATAGAGCGCCGTCGTTTACTGAAGGCGTATGGGGCAAAGTTGGTTCTTACACCTGCCAAAGAAGGCATTCCTGGGACCATCAGAAAAGCTGAAGAGTTAGTTGCCCAAAACCCGAATGCGGTTATGTTGCAGCAGTTCCAAAATCCTGCTAATCCTAAGATTCACTGGGAAACCACAGGTCCCGAGATTTGGAACGCCACCGATGGAGAAGTGGACATCCTAGTTGCGGGGGTAGGTACTGGTGGAACAATAACTGGGGTTTCTGAGTACATTAAAAAACTCAAACCCAATTTTAAAGCTGTAGCAGTAGAGCCTTATGCTTCTCCAGTTTTGTCTGGGGGTAAAGCTGCGCCTCATAAGATTCAGGGAATTGGTGCAGGGTTTAAGCCCAAGGTTTTGAAAACAGAGTTGCTAGATGAAATAATACAAGTAAAGTATGAAGATGCCGTAGAGGCTGCTCGTTTGTTGGCTAAACATGAGGGAATTTTGGCAGGGATTTCTTCGGGTGCGGCTTTGTTTGCTGCGTTGCAGGTTGCTAGGCGAGCTGAAAACAAAAACAAAACCATGGTTGTGGTTTTGCCAGATACGGGTGAGCGTTATTTATCGTCTTCTTTATATGAGGCTTAAGAATAACCCAATCGGGGGAATTGGAAATCACAACCAAGAAATGTGAAAAAACTGATGCTAGCGATATTGATTCACTTTTGCCAGAGTGGAACGCAGAAAAAATAAGGGCAGCTCTAAAAGGCATAAAGGTTGTTGATGAAAAAGCTTGGAAAAAATCCAGTTTGCCTCGGCTGGTTAAACAGATTTCTGAAAACTACGATGTTTATGGTGGAATAAATCACATTGACGGGAAGGCTTTGCCGTCAAGAAAGGTTGTTATCAAAATCTTAGAAGATATCCTTTCGGTCTTGTTTCCTGGTTATTTAAAAAACGAAAACCTCACAAAGTCTAACACTTCAGATTTTTTGAGTGAAACTTTGGATTCGATTTATTCTCGTCTGGTTGTAGAGGTAGACAAGAGCCTGAAGTATTTTTGCAAAAAGCACAAAAAATGTGCTGAGGACATCTGCCTTGAGTTTGCTCAGGTTATTGTAAGCGAGGTTTTGGATGAGCTTTGCGACATCAGAGTAATGTTAAGTGGAGACATTCAAGCAGCGTACGAAGGCGATCCTGCGGCGAAAAGTGTTGATGAAGTGATCCTGAGTTATCCGTGTGTGTTGGCGATTTCGACGTATCGGGTAGCGCACCAGTTGCATGTTCGGGGGGTTCCCTTGATTCCAAGAATAATGAGCGAGTATGCTCACTCCATTACGGGAATTGACATTCACCCCGGGGCAACGATTGGTAAGAACTTCTTTATTGACCATGGTACCAGCGTGATTATCGGAGAAACCACAGAGATTGGGGACAACGTGAAAATCTACCAAGGAGTTACCTTAGGTGCCCTTAGTTTTCCACGAGATGAGAAAGGCAACCTAATCAAAGGCATAAAACGCCACCCCACCGTAGGGAACAATGTAATCATCTACTCAAACGCCTCTATCCTGGGATCTAAAGCCATAATCGGCGATGGTTCCATAATCGGTGGAAACGTCTGGATAACCACGAAAATCCCAAAAGGCACCATAATCAGCCTTAAACCCCCCAAACACAAAGTCACCAAAAAAACAACACAACAAAAATAATTAACATCAATTTTTTGATCTAGCTATTTATGGTACAAAGACTGCTGCTGCGAGAACTGTTGTCCACTTGCCTGTTTTTTTGCCTTTGGC
>JARRLY010000043.1:0-6040 GCA_037386545.1 Candidatus Bathyarchaeota archaeon | reverse complement strand
ATTAAATCTGCTGAATCTGGAAAAAACATTTATGTTAACTGACCAAGATAATACCAAAATTCTTAGTGGGCCAATAAAATGAGTGGACACAAAAAAATCGATTTGGTATTCGCGTTTTTTGTTTGTGTTTCACTTGTTTTTACAATTTTTTCCTTTGAAGTTTCGGCTCAAGAAACAATAGAGGAAAGTTATCCTGAATTTTTTATGGGATTTCAAATTCTAGAAAGTCAGCAACAAGCAATCTTGGATGCCATTCATATAGTAGACGAACTCCAACTAGGCAACATGGTTATTTTGCATCCCAAAGACCAAAATTGGAGCTTACCTCTAATGGAAGAAGCAATAAGCGAAGCAGACAGTCTAGGTCTTTATACAATCTTTGAAACCTACGATTATTTAGACCACGAAGTCCGAGTCACACCTAAGCAGTTCTCATCATGGCAAACCAAGTATCCCAAACTTTTGGGAATCCTTGTTCAGGAAGTTTCAGGAAAATCTGCAAGAAAACGTTGTAAGTTATGCTTCTGCAAACATTTCAAGTTGCGATGTTTTAATCACCAAGGTTTTCAACGCACCAAACACCGAATTGATGATTGGTTTAACCCGAGGAATGAAAAACAGCTACGATATTCCCGCTTGGGGTCTGTGGGTGGACACTTGGCGAGAATGGAGATTTCCTCCTGGGGGTTTTACTGGAAACGATGTAGAGAGAGCTCTTTATGAGGGGTGGTTTTATGGTGCGAAATCTTTCTTTTTTGAACAAGGCAATTTCTTTGGAACCCTTAACCGTACTTGGCCTGACAAATTCATCATTTTGGGTGAAGATGGAAAACTCACTGAATACGGCAAAGCAATACAAGGTTTCTATACTTTTTTGAAAAACCAAAACGAGTTAGGTTACACGCAACCGGCGTATGAATCTTCTATTGCTGTTATGCTTGGGCAAAGCGGCTGGGGAAGCAGAGGCAAAGACTGGGGTTTGTGGAACCAAACTGAACGACAAGCTGATTTTGATTATGGCCTTTTTAATTTGTTTTTTCCCGGAATTGGAGATAACTGGCAAATTGGGACCGCATTAACGGGTAAAGAATTTACTGGATTGCCTTTTGGTATGGTTGATATTGTTTCGATTTATTCGCCTGCTTCTGTATTGAAAGAATATGATTTGATTATTGGGTTGGGTTGGAGTCAAATGAGTGATGCTATTGCATCCAACATTGATGAATATGTTGGAGATGGCGGCGTTTTCTTGTCTATGTTGTCTTTTACTCATAGTAACGAAACTGTAGATGACCTTACAGACGCCTTTGCATGGACTGACAATTATGCTTCTTTGTTTGGCGTTCAAGTTCCCCCTCCAGATTACAGCATGGATGATATTAGTGCTGACGTTTGGTTAAGTTCCGTTACCTTCACAGAAGACACATTTTGGCATCAATGGAGTGGAACAAGTTATGATTATAGCGATACTCTAGACAAAAATTGGTTCTGGAAATTCAAGTATTTATTGTCAGACAATCAAAACACTCGTGTAATCGCTTGGGTTAATGAAATTGAAGGGGAAAATAATGCCTTTATTATTGAAAACAAAAAGGGTGAAGGTTATACTTACCTTGTTAACACCCGTAACACAAACTCGTTGCCATACCCTGAAACGGAATATTGGCTCAGTCAAGGACAAGCAAACAAAACCGTTTATTTACAGCATGATAACTCCACCGCCACCCAAACTTTCACGTATGCCGTCAAACCATGGGAAGCAGACCTAGATGAAGACACTGATTACTTAGTTTTTGAATACCTTGATAGCGAAATATACGGAATTTGCAACGAATTTGATGCTTACCTTGATGTAACTTTGGATCAAAATAAATCCAAACTTTTCCTTTTAATCGAGGATGAAGGGTTCCCCAAAGTTTTAAAGTCGGATGCAATTTTGGATGGGGCTCCAAGTTTTGTTGACCAAAAGTTAACTGTTGAATTAATTGGCGTAGAAGAAACCCAAAACCTCACCCGAATTTTTTGTTCAGATTTCAAACAACCTAAATACGTCCTTGGAGCGCCGTTTAACTTTACTCAGGATTACTCAATGGAAACAAATGATTTACTTATCAAATCTGAGTCAAACTTTGTGGTTGGTTGGGAAAATTCAATTGACATTTCTGTTGTTGCCTCAACTGGTTCATTAAATAACGTTTCATGGAACAGCGCCTTTGAAACTTTGACTGTTTATGCAAACGGAACTTATGGACAACAAGGAACAATACAAGTGCAAACTGGACAGACAACGCCATGTTTTCTAAAAGTTGATGAAAAACAAACTTCATGGACATATGACCAAACAACGGGAATTTGTTCTACTAATTTTGTTTTTAGTTCTCACACCGCTGAACTTGTTTTTGGTTTTAAGCCAATAGTAATCGATCAAGCACTAGTAAGCGACAACCATGCAGATGTTAACAGCATTCAAACGATAAGCTTTCATGTCTCTCATGTAATTGATGGCTCTGACGCTGCAGGAGTATCTGTTTTTGTCAACGGAACAAAGTATCTAACAAACCAAACTGGCTGGGTCAGCTTAGATTTTGTATCAAATGAGGTTGCAAAAACTACTGCAATAATTACAGGTGTTGAATACGCTGGATCGACAGATTACGCGAAAGCCGTTAACGACCCAGAAATCGTCTGGGACCAACTGGAACTCACAGATGCAACAATTTTTGAAGATTCTGTTCCAGTTAATTCTATTCAGTCAATATGGTTAACTGCAAAGTACACGTATTCCCAAACTTTTTTCGATGATGCAAAAGGAACAATTTTTGTTAATGACAAGCCGATGGTTTGGTCCAGCCAAAATGCACGATGGGAACTGAACGTAACTTCGGACACAGTTGGATATCAAGTATACTCTGTTACATCTTTTGTTGATGAGCAATTTGGGCTTTCTTCTATCCGAACTCAGGAAATGAATACAAGTATAGTTTGGGACCAAATACAGATAACACAAACTGAAATTGAAACTATCGCCTTAGGAGAAACCAGTGTTAAAGTTTATTTAAGTTACAGCTCTGATCAAGCTCCTGTCACTGATGCTATTGTTTCAGTTGATGGAACCTTGTGCAATGAATTAGAGCGCGGGGTTTATGTGTGTAAACTGAGTAATTGGAGTCCCCTTCAAAGCGTTAATCTTGCAGCAGAATTTGCGGATTTTGAGCAAGCAACAAAAACTGTTTCTTCCTTGCATGTTGTAAACAGTCTTTTATATTTTGTAATTGGTTTCTTGATTGTTCTTGCCGTTGTATTTTTCATGTATAAACGAAAGAAGAAATAGCCTAAATTCAAAAGGTCACCAATTTTTTCAGAACATATCATAAGGTTTTTATGTACTTCTAACAGGAGATGGTTATTGGGTATGTCTGCAGTGGACTTGAGAATAATTTTGTTAACTGCGCTTGCTGCGTTTATGGGCAGCATTGGGCAACTAGAGTTTAAACGGGGAGCAACTAACCTCGAATTTAACCTTAAAATGTTGTTAACCAATCATCACCTGATTATTGGGGTGGCAGTTTACGCGTTATCTACTGTTGTTTATGTTTATGCCCTAAACAAAGAACAACTATCCATACTATACCCAATAATCGCAACATCTTATGTGTGGACCCTAATGTTCTCAAAAATATTCCTTAAAGAACAAGTCGGACTAACTAGCTGGACCGGCGTGTTTTTCATTTTACTAGGAGTGACTCTAATCGCAACACAAGCTGGGAAATGATAATTGATTGTGATAACAGTTCCTGCATGTAACGAGTCCAAAACTCTTCAGAAATGTGTTGAATCAATTCTTAAACAAGCCAAAGAGTTAGACGAGGATTTCCGAATAATAATATCAGAGGACGGAAGCACCGACGGAACCGACAAAATCGCTAAGGAACTGGACAAAAACTATGAACAAGTTATTCATTTACACTCTGACTCTCGATTAGGAAAAGGAATGGCACTAAAAAAAGCGTTCAAAACTGTAGAAGGGGACATTTACGCTTTTGTTGACTCTGACTTGGCAACAAGCATGAAGTTTTTCCCCAAACTAATCAATTTAATTCGTCAAGGTAATGATTTAGCCTTTGGTTCCCGATACATCAACGGCGCAGAAATCCAACGGGATGGTCTACGGGATGCTTCTTCTAGACTTTATAATTTGATTATCCGCGTCATGTTTAGGGACCATGTTTTGGACCATCAGATTGGATTTAAAGCCTTTTCTAAACGATTAATCAAAGACGTTCTAGACGAATGCGACAGCACAGGCTGGTTCTGGGACACTGAAATTATTGTACGCAGTGTAAACCGCAACTATAAATTTGTAGAATTTCCAGTAGATTGGGAAGAAAAAAAGAATGGCACAGGATCTTTAAGGATGGTAACTGAAGTTGGGCTCCAAAACGTTGTTGGTATTGCTAAGCTGGCACGATTAAGGTCCAACTTTAACAAATCTTAACCAAAAATGCCCTCTAGAACACGGCAGTTTTTTATATCCTATCAAAAGAAAACTAACTTTCATACTAATATGCTGGATGGCTGTACAATTGTTTCTGTCAAAAATTAAGCAACATTTCAACCTTTGGCGACTAGCTATCGCAGCATTTTTGGTGGGTTATTTTTTTGTCATATTAACTGAACTAGATTACTCCGCAGTGGTATGGGACGAAATCCCCCATCTGTACAGTGGCTTAATCCTAAGCCGTGGGCAACTACAACTATATGTCCAAGTTGAAGCCTTCTACCCTCCTTTATTCAATTTGATAACAAGCACATTTTTCAGAGTTTTAGGAGCAAACATTTTTTCTGCCCGATTAGTTTCAGTTTTATTTAGTGTGCTTTCAGTTTGGGCAGTTTTTGAGTTTGGCTACAAACTATACGGACCCCGAACTGGACTACTTTCAAGCATCTTGCTAGCTTCTATGCCCGGTTTTTTGTGGCTAAGCAGAATGGCAATGATTGAAACCATGCTAATGTTCTTTTTCACTGTTTCATTACTTTCCTTTTTTTGTTGGAAAAAAACCAACGATAACAAAATGCTGATTCTAACAGGCATAACATTGGGACTAGGTTTTCTTGTAAAATACCAAATGGTAGTTGCCGCACTAATCATGCTTGTTACTCTGATTCTACCTGGCAGACAATACTTTAGAACTCGCCATAAACAATTTCTTTTCATTGCAATTGTTGCTGCCCTTGTGTTTTTACCTTGGATAATCATTGTTTTCCAGCAATATTCCTCAGAAATGCTTGGAATTTGGTTTTATGTAATCCAAATGGGAAATGAAAGTCGCCTCGCTTACAGCACCAGATTTTTTACCCCAATTTTTTATCTAATAGAAATGACCCAACCGTATCCTCACATTCACCCGATTTATCTTCCCGTTTACGTAATTTGTTTGCTTGGACTTGGTTTATGGTTAATAAGAAAAACAGAATCAGACAAGTTTTCGTTACTTTCTTTTTCGGTTGTTTATATAATTTTCACGTTAATCACAAGCAAAGACTGGCGCTACGTTAGCCTAATATTTCCTGTTCTGGCGGTTTCAGCTTCAGAACTGATTTTGTTCTTGTTGGATCAAGCAAAACTACGACTCAAACAACCCCAAATCAGTTTCAAACAAAAAAACCTTATACGGATAGCTGCTGCGGCTTTGGTGGTGACTGTGGGGGTTTCTGTTGTTTACAGTTGTTGGGATGCTTATGATTGGATTGAAACAGACAGAATTCAAATTCCAGCAGCTGAATCTGTCCAGTACGTGGTTGAACATACAACATCTGATGATGAATTGGTTGTTTTGTGTGGAGACAATTTTTTCAGCGTAGACTTGGTTGAATTTTATTTGTTGCGGTCGGATCCAAATCGCGAACAACCTTTACAGTATCCAGAAAAGGCTGTTGACGCATATGAGCCTGTGGTTAATGTTACTTGGTTGATAGAAACCTGCGACGAGCTAAACACTAAGTATTTGTTCTTGTTTGAGCATGGTAACAACACATTCTA
>JARRLY010000042.1:0-5491 GCA_037386545.1 Candidatus Bathyarchaeota archaeon | reverse complement strand
GGTTAAATTTTAACCCCAAACCCAAACCTTGGATAATTGTACACGTTTTTAGTCATCTTTTTGCATTATTTGTCAGTTTTAGCACTCAATCCAATAGCGAAAAGACCTGCCCCTAACAATAAAAACCCTATAAAGCCTCCAAGAACATAAGTGGGCCCTATATTCCAATCATAATAATTAACGTTTTGCAATATATCCTTGAGCATAGAGCTAGAACTCCAAAAAAGAATTGTGCCACCAATAGCAAAAACCAGTACTCCAAGTACTGCAATATCTAATTTCATACTAATATCACCTTTTATTTATTTTTTTCACTGGATAAATCAATTAGTAAACTTCAATATAATACCACATATTAGAACAATGAGAAATAATTTTGGTTGAAAAGTTCTCCTTTATAACACTGAGCTAATGGCTTTTAGAACTAAGTTTTATGTCTCTCTGTAGTTTTTAACTTGAGCAAAATAAGGGGTGATGATCAAAACACCTTAAAACCAAGTCCTGTTCATATCAAAAAAGTTATTTTGTAGTCTTTCCTTGCCTTTTCAATATGAGACGAATAAGTGCTACAGTTTTTGCAGTAACTGCTATCCTAATTGTGTTGTTTATATCGAATCAGGCTGGAAATATCGGAGTTCCTTGGGAATTTAATTTGGTAATAATTGCAATGATAGCAATAATTGTGATCGGATTAATTAGAACATGGTTAAGACCATAATCATTTCTTATTTGTGTTTTTTATTAAGAGAGAGGTAATATCATTTTGATTATTATTCAACTGATTTCTGAATTGCCCTTTTTCTGACCTGTCAAACTCATTTTAGTGTTGAATTCCCTTGTCTTAATTGGATATGACCAAGGGACTGGTTTTTACACTGATTGTTAAACACTTTGCTAACTTGAGTGTTAGTTTAGTTTAGGTGGTGTTAATGCTAGTTAGCAAAAATGTGGCGTATATGAGGAGCAAAACTGCGCCTTCTAAGAAAACATTAGCAACTAATGAGAATATGATTAAATTAGTAAAAATCGCTATTTCAACGCTGAAAGGGGCTGCTACCAACGTTACACCTAAAATTAGAGTGATATTCATGAAACAACTGCCAACGATGTTGCCTAGTGCAAGGTCTGCGTGACCTTTTTTGATGGCATCTATGCTGGTGACTAATTCTGGTAGGCTTGTTCCAATGGCAACTATGGTTGCACCAATGATGACTTTGGGTACTCCTACGCTTGTGGCAAGATAGGAACCGCTCTCAACAATAAAATATGAACTTGCAACAACCCCTGCAGAGCCTAAAACTGCCATTAATATGTATTTTTTCAATTCGTTTTTTTCACCTTCAAGGGGTGGCCCGGGTATGGTGGTTCTTGTTTTGGATATTCGATAAATGTTGTAACTGAAAATTAACAATAAACTAATTCCAATAAGTTGGCTTGCAGATCCGATGTACAGTAACCCCAAAGGAATAACTGAAGCAACCAATAATGCAAAATGTAAATCTCGTGTTTCCTCCTTAACCATTGCTGGAAGAAACTTGGCATTTTCTGAATATTTCATGGCAATAAGCACAAAGATTGTTCCAAGCACTAGACCTATGTTTGCGATGTTTGAACCTAGAACATTTCCGATGGATATGCCTACATTTTCTGGCTCCATTATTGCGAATATCGCAACAAAGAGTTCAGGTAATGATGTAGAAAAAGCAACAAGAACAAAACCTACAGTTGCTTTTCCTAAACCTGTAGCTCCAGCAATTTTTACAGAGTGTTTAATCGTTAAATTGCTAGTTTGATTTAGGGCAAATAAGGCAACTAAAAGAATTAACAAATTGCCTAGAAACCCTAACTCTTCAAAAATATTCCATTCACCTTTAAGCTCAAACTCAGTTTAGTTGCCTTTGGTCAAAGGTAAGGGAGACTTAATATTGTTAGGTTATTTGAGCCGGTGCTTGATAGATTTTATTACTTTTATAATAAATAACCCTAAGGATTTTTTTGTCCCCATTGATAAAGGGAATTAGCCTGATGCTAATTTCTTTGTCAGTTTATGCACCTTTTGGAAGCCAAGAATGGTAGTTGTTTTTTGATTCTTCCGGGAAGTATTCTTTGGTTTTTTCTTCTTTTTTATCTATTGGTTTATTACACCATGGGCAGTCTTTGGGTAGTTCTGCACCCATGTTCCACTGAAACTGAGTAAAGCTAACGGTGCGTTTACATTTTGGACATTGTTTATTTGGCAAATTTTTATTCCCCCTTTTAGATTTTTTGTTGTGAGTTGAACTAAACTAACTCCTTAACCATATTATGGGCTATTAGGTATTTATTCAGTTTCATGTATTATCCCGTAAAAGACATGTCTCTAGGCTCTTTTTCTTTCAAGTATGTTTGTAAGTAATTGGGTGCATGATTCATTGTTTGTCTGGGTGAGAGAACTTTAACCTTTAGCCCAAAAACCCAACTAATTAAACCATCATGAATAACCCGATATGTCTGGGGTTTATTAGCGCATTTTGACATTATAATATATGTATTCTAAGGAAATGTTCTTTTTTGCTTAGTTTTTATCCATTTGCAGTGGTTATTGGAGCTCATAATGAAGAAAATTTAGTTTCACCCAAATTATACGAATTAATTGATTCTTTTGATAAACAACGTTTGGTTGTTGTTGATGAAAACTGTATAGATACTACACTAGAACGTATCAAAGAAAGAAGGCAAGTTGGTTAACATGCGTTGTTCTAATTGTGGGATTTGCTGTAAAGAAACGATGATGGAACTTTCAAGCGATGATGTTGGACAGTTAAATCAGAAAGGTTATCATTTAGAAGACTTTGCTGTTATTGACAAGTTTGGCACTCGATTAAGAAATGTTGATGGCTATTGTTATTTTTACAGTCAATCAGAAAAAAGATGTAAAGTATATAAAAACAGGCCCTTAGGCTGTTACATCTATCCTGTTATGCATGTAACAAATGAAGGAGTATCAATTATTGATGAATTATGCCCAAGGGCAAAGACGGTTTCAAGAAAAGAATTGCTGTCAAAAGGGAAAATTCTTGATAAACTCTTGAAAAAGATTGATAATGAAATTTTGCACCTAGACCCAACAATGTATACCCAAGTTTAGTTTGTTCAAAATGTATTTATTATAAAATATCGAAGGAGAAAATAAATGAGAGCAATAGATGCAAAAATTCTGGAAGAGTTGGATATGCATTATGATGACAAAGACTGTTTTGCTTCCCTGGACAGCTGGTTGGAAAATGCAAAAACATACATGATTAATTTAAATCGTCTTTTTGTGGTCGCTGACCATACAAAACAACAGCACCCATCAGAAAGCAATGCAATTACGGATTACCGTAAACGAATTATCAAATTATTCAACCAAACTAAAGAATATGCCAGTGAATGGAGTTCAAAATCCACAGAACAGAGTCAAACCTCCACAGAAAATTATATCAAAGCTTCAGAAGAGAACTGGGATAGTCTAGACAGGTGGACAGCATCTCAAGAAAAACTACGGGATGAAATCTTGAACCTTGTGGATTTTTTGTACTCTGTTGATTCTGAAGCATAATGCAATTGTGTTTGTTTGCAAATTTTTCAGTTATAAATCCCATTAAAGTCTAAGAATGTTTATATGCTCAGAACCTTTGGATAGATTGACGTAACCATTTTTAATCAATATAAAATTGGGGGAATTTAATGGCATATTTAACTCAAACTAAAAACGGGCAACCAGTTCTCATTCTAAAAGAAGGAACATCACGCAGCAGAGGAAAAGAAGCACAAAAAAATAACATTATGGCAGCCAAAGTTATTGCTGAAGCCATAAGGTCTACACTTGGACCCCGGGGCATGGACAAAATGATTGTCGACAGCTTAGGGGACATAACCATAACCAACGATGGAGCAACAATACTTGATGAGATTGATGTTCAACATCCAGCAGCAAAGATGATTGTTGAAGTGGCCAAAACCCAAGATGACATGGTGGGGGATGGAACAACAACAGCTGTAGTTCTAGCCGGAGAACTACTAAAAGAAGCAGAAGAACTTCTAGAAGAAAACGTCCACCCAACATTAATTGTGAAAGGTTACCGGATAGCAACTCAAAAAGCTCTAGAAGTTTTGGATAAAATCAGTCATACTGTAGACTTGAATGATAAAGAAACGCTCAAAAAAGTTGCCAAAACAGCAATGGGAAGCAAAGCTGTTGGAACAGCAAAAGAACATTTTGCCGACATCGCAGTTGATGCAATTAATCAAATAGCTGAAAAACAAGGTGACAACTGGGTTGTTGACATCGATAACATCCAAATCGTGAAGAAAGCGGGAAAAAGTCTTCAAGAGACACAACTCATGAAAGGCATAATTGTGGACAAAGAAATTGTTCACTCAGGCATGCCAAAAAGTGTGAAACAGGCTCGAATTGCTCTTGTTGATACCGCCTTAGAAATTAAAAAGACTGAAGTCAGCAGTCAAATTAGAATTGATGATCCTTCTCAAATCTCGGGCTTCTTAGATAAGGAAACTAATATGCTCAAGGAAATGGTTAAGAAAATTAAAGAATCAAAAGCTAATGTTTTGATTTGCCAAAAAGGCATAGATGACATGGCTCAATATTTCCTTGCAAAAGAGGGCATAATGGCAGTTAGGCGCGTAAAAGAATCTGACATGAAAATGCTCGCAAGAGCAACTACCGCAAAAATTGTTACCAATTTAGATGACGTCAGACCAGACGATTTAGGTTACGCTGAGCTTGTGGAAGAACGAAAGATCGGCGATGATAGCATGGTCTATGTCGAGGGTTGCAGGAACCCTAAATCGGTTTCAATTCTGATTCGTGCAGGTTTAGAACGAATGGTAGACGAGGCTGACCGTATTTTACATGATGTGTTGTCAGTTGTTGCTGATTTATACACGAAAAATAAGGTTGTAGCCGGAGGTGGAGCCACAGAAACTGAAGTTGCGAAACAACTACGAGAGTATGCAGTCCAAATAGGTGGTAGAGCCCAGTTAGCCGTTGAAGCTTTTGCAAAATCTTTGGAAATAATTCCTAGAACATTGGCTGAAAATGCAGGCTTGGAACAAATCGACATCTTAGTTAACTTGAGGTCCGCTCATGAGAAATCCAAAGGATGTTTTATGGGTGTGGATGTTTTCAGTGGCGAAATAGTTGACGTGTTCGAAAAAGGAATTATCGAACCTCTGAGCGTTAAGGAACAGGCAATCAAATCAGCCTCAGAAGCAGCAACCATGATTTTAAGAATTGACGATGTAATATCAGGTAAAAACACTGGGGGTCCGGGCGGACCAAGTGGAGTGCCTCCCGAATATTAATAATTTTGCAATCAAACTGGAAGACTCTTCGTGGATTTAGATTTGCGATCAGCCTTCGGATTTGTGATTTTTAATTTTTTGACAAAGTTTAGGGATATGTCTCCAGGTAGACTCTTGGTGGCTGGACTACTGATTTTTTGGTGAC
>JARRLY010000041.1:0-5516 GCA_037386545.1 Candidatus Bathyarchaeota archaeon | reverse complement strand
ACTGCTGCGCCCCGTAGGGCCTGGGTCCTTGTCTCAGTACCCATCTCCGGGCTACCGCTCTCACGGCCCGTACCGGTTATAGGCTTGGTGAGCCGTTACCTCACCAACAACCTGATCGGGCGCGGCCCCATCCCCAGGCGAAATAGAAGCATGTATCTAAGTCTTTTAGGAGAGAAGTCATTCCAGACATTCTCACCTATCGAATATTATCCCCAGTTTCCCGGGGTTATCTTCGTCCTGAGGGCAGGTTAGCCACGCGTTACTGAGCCGTCTGCCGCGTCTCAACATAGCTAGAGACGCATGACTCGCATGTCTTAGTCCCACCCCGATAGCAGTAAGGTCCGGCAGGATCAACCGGATTTAACTGTTATTGTATTGGAGTATCTTATATTGCCACAAAACCAACTGGAATTGCGGATAAAGCGCCAAAGCCCACTTCGGAAATGATATAAATCAAGTCCTCATCTTTGTTGCCGCAACCGGAGTCAACTCATCATTCACGGGCGTGAAACGCCTTTATCGTCTGAGTTGAAGCCGCCTTAGGTCACGGCTTTGCACGTTCGTTTCCAAGAGGGTTTCTTGGTAAGACCGTGCATTCTTACCATGTTTTAGGTCAACTTAATTAACCTTTCTGAAACGGATAAACCAAGAAGCACCCCTTTTTTGGTGTTCTAATATGAAGCACATATTTTCATTCAGTGTGGTGTTTCCAATACATGTACTCGTAATGTTTATGGTTGATACGAATTTAGATGACATAAAGTATAATGCTATACCCCCCAAATAGTGCACAAACAGGTGCAAACAATGGAAATTTTGCTTGCGTGTAAAGAATTAATCGCTGATGCAAAAGAAGGCTGCCCAGACCTTGCATTCAAAGACGTTTGTCTAGATATACTTGCAAAAGCCAGATTGGTTTTAACAAACGAACAGTTTGAAGAGTTAAGATTTTTCACAGAACAAGAACTAAAAAATGAAAAAGTTACTGTTAACCGAAAATTCCAATAGATTAGTGTGCTAATTTAGTTAGATATTTAACAGTCTTAGTTGATTTTTTGCAAAAATCAAAACTCAGATTTTAATTTTTAAAAAAGCTAAAGTTATAGGTTTACTGATAAAAATATGAGATGAATACATGACTACGTCATTAGATTATGAGATTGATTTGTTGTCTCGGTTAGTTGAAATAAACACTGAATCAGTTCCAAAGAAAGGGTATGATGAATGTGCCCAAATAATAATTGATGAAGCAGAACAAAATTCGTTGAAATGGGAAATAGTTGACGGAGAAAAGGGCGCTAAAGATGGTCTTTCGCGACCTAATGTTATTGTTACTTTGGATTCTGGCTCAGATACGACTTTGCTTTTGGAGTCTCATTTTGATGTTGTTCCAACAGGAAAAGGTTGGAAGTATCCCCCATTTAAACTAACAATAGAAGGCGACCAAGCCTATGGAAGAGGAACTGCAGATAACAAAGCAGGAATCGCAGCAGCTTTAGGTGCCATGAAACAGCTAAGCAATAAAGAGTTAGACTTTAACATCAAACTTGTTGCTGGTGTGGATGAAGAAATTGGCGGAAGATATGGTGTCGACTACGTAATGAACGACTGGGGACTAAACGGCGACGCTGCTTTGATTGTTGATGCAGGTCCAGAAGGCTTATTTTTGGGGGCTAGCGGAATAATCTGGGGAAAAGTAACAGTTATTGGAAAGCAAGGGCATGCTGGTTACCCCTTTAAGGCAAAAAATGCTATTCATGATACAATGAAATTACTTTCTGAGTTTGAAAGTTATAAAAAAATGGTTGAAAAAAAGCGGTCCAAGTTACTTGCTCCGGTGGGGTCTCCTTTTGATTTTGTGTGGGGCAGATACTCTGTAACCATGATAAAAGCAGGAGAAAAAGAAAACATAATTCCTGGTACATGTGAAGTACGCTTTGACAGGAGGCTTCTGCCTGAAGAGTCTTTAGAACAAGCAGAACAAGAACTGAAAAAATTTTTCCAGAAGGCAACTGAAAAAACTGGCTGCAAAGCAACACTTGAACTAGTTAACCGTCAACAGGGTTATCATACACCCAAAGATTTGGTTTTTGTCCAAACAGTTTTGGAAAACATAAAGAAAACAACCGGCAAAAGTTTACCTTTAGCAGCAGAACTAGGAGGAAACGATGGGAGTTTTTTTGCAAAAAAGGGAATCCCTGTAATCTGTTACGGAACAATACGAGAAGACACCAGATATCACGGAATCGACGAATTCGTTTATCTGCAAGACATGAAAAACACTCGAGACTTGATAATAAACCTTGGAGAAGAACCAAAAACAAAAATAGCATAACCAAAAATCAACTAAAGCTCAATATTTCACTTACTTTCACTTCTCTCTCCCCTAACTTAGATGTCGTTTCGGGTTTGGATTTTAAATATTTTCAGGATCATTTCCGTTCTTTGATGAACAATGGTTACAATAAGTAAAGCAGTTGAGAGATGTAGAAACCCTTGGAAAACAAATTGTACCAACACTGACATCGAAGTTTATATATACTTTAAAGAGGGCAGTCGCCCGATTTGTAGTAAATGTTGGGATAAAATTTCTGAAAAAGATATCGAATGGTAAAAAAACCTAGCCCTTCAGATTTATTCGATTTTGCTGTTCAAGACGTCCATGTTTGATTGCTGGAAAAAATTTTTGGAATTCAATTTAAAGTTAATACGAGACAAAAAAAGCTCATGGGATTGGTTTTCAGTAGTCACAAATTTCCAGAACCCAGAAAAACAAACAAAATTGAGCTTATGAAACAGGATTTTTGAAAAACGTAATAAACTGATTCTACATTAGTATTTATTGAGGGAACAAGTTTGGAAAGTTATTTGTTACTTGAGTGTACCTCAGGAACCATCTGGAAAGTCGCAGAAACCATACTGAAAATCGATGGAATAAAAATGGCTCACGTTGTAACTGGCAACTATGACGTAATAGCATTTGCAGAATTCTCAAACATCGACGAACTAACAAACATAATCCAAAAAGTCCAAGCCCTAAAAGGCGTTGAAAAAACTCAAACAGCCGTTGCCATGCCCAAACAAGAAACTTAAGAGAGCAAGTTAAAGTCAAAAAATAACCAGAATTTGGAAAGAAATTCGTAAAATTAACCCTTTTTTAGTTTCTTACTCTTTTTTTAAGTGTTAAAGATATTAATTAAAAAAACATCCAGAACATATATTGGAAATATATACCAGCATTACAGAAGTCTTAATAAATAATTTTTCATCATAAAATAGATTCAGTGGAGCATGAACTCGAATGGAAAAAATTTTCACAATAGTCGTTTGTCCAAACTGTGAAAACGAAATGATAACAATTGCAGAAACAGAATTTGGAAAATGCTTAGAATGTACCTCATGCAAAAAAAGATTTTTTGAGCCAAAAGAAAGCTCACATGAAATGCCCATTGCATGTGTTAAATAAATTCCAATTTTTACAGGATATACTAATCACTTGTTCCAAATAGTAAAAAAATAATCCTAAAACGCTTTTTCCTTTTATTCCGTAGAAAATGAAAATTAATTTACTCAAACTTTTGAACAAACATAGGTTTGAACCAACATTTGGTGTACTTGAGGAAACGATACAAGAGACATTCTTTAACGAAGAAACAGAGTTTACCATTGTACCTAATGACGAGTTTAAAATCAAAGTTGAAAAAGGTAAAAAAATATGGGGTGAAATGCCACTCCTTGAATTTAATAACGCTAATTACAGCGAATTTGAAAAAGATGCTTTTCTAACTGTAGCAATTCGAAATAATACTGGAATTCCAATCCCAAAAAATATTGCCCGCTTACGTAATTTTGTTAAGAAGTTAAAAGAAAAAGTAGACTTTGAAGTCTGGTAGTACTATTATATCAAACTACCGTTACTATGGTAAATTATTAGTACAACTTACCCATAGATAATATTAGAACTTGTCACTTGGGGGAGATGATAAAGTTCAGCCATATCACACTCTTTCTATGACAACATATGCAGGGGGGAGGTGAAATAATGAAAAAGAAACTTTTCGGAGTATTTGTTAGTATTTTTGTTGTTGCTATGTTAGCTTTGCCAATGTCTGTAGTATCTGCAAAAAAACCTGTAGTTAATGACGGAGACGGATACACCGAATATGTCGGTACTCTTGGTGGAGCGAACTATGTAGTTCGCATCCCAAATGAAGGATGGAATGGGATGTTGGTTGTTGGCTGTCATGGTTACATGGCAAATAATTGGTATCCAGATGCACAATTCGCAATGGACAATCTTGCTGGTGTTGGTTTGCCCTTTGCTTTAGTTGAGCAGGGTTTTGCTTATGCTGCGTCTAGTTATGGTGAAGGAGGTTTTTCGGTAAAAATGGGTATGATTCGTACTCATCAGCTAACACAGTATGTTATCGGCAAGTTTGGTGTCACAGGAAAAGTATTCATTGTTGGTTTTTCAATGGGTGGACTTATTGGGTTGCTGCTTGGAGAAAAATACCCAGAACTCTATGATGGAGTACTTGACATTTCTGGCATGAGAGACATAGTGTTGGGATACACTGACAGTGTAAATGGTATTGCTGAAATTGAGGCTATTCCAGAATTCGTCTGGTATAATGTATTAACTCAGGAAGAGAGGGATTATCTCTCGCAACTGCTCTTGACACTGAAGCAAATGAAAGCGGATATGGAGGCTGAATTTGGTGGAATTTATGATGAGAAACCAAAACACTATGAGAAACTAAATCCCGTAGATAATGCTGAAATAAGTATACCCATGATATCGGTAACTGGAGACCAAGACGAACTCTCGGTTAATCAAGTACATACTTTTGAAAATGCAGTTATTGAAGCTGGTTGCGAACAATATTATAAATTATATATAGTAATGTCAAATCCACCACCTGCACCACCGGCTGGACATGCTACCCCTCCAACGATAGTTGCGGCATTAAGCCACCTTCAGGAACTAGTTAATTACCCTGAGCCCCCATGGTAATTCATCTACGATTAAAGCAATAGAAAAACACCATACTCTCCTCTTTTTTATTTCTAATCCGAAATATGATTATCAGATATTCTCTTGTACAATCAAATTTACAAATTGGTTAGCAAGTACCTAATGACCCTCTTAGTATAGCCATTCACCCATAGTGCCTGTGCAATATAGTAATAGACCATACTACCGTCAAGACTTCACTAGACTAAGATATTAGATTTCAAGTGGGTGGGTGTACATGTACCCACCTACAACTTAAATGCACAATCAACAAACTAATTCTATTCATCAGGGGGAGGTGAAAAAATGAAAAAGAAAAGACTAATTCCAATCCTTACTTTGTTTGCAATAACTCTTTTGCTATCCCTTGGTTCTGTATTTGCTTCTAAACCAATGGATGTTGCATCAACTGTAACTATGGATTGCACAAGTCTAGTAGATTCAAAAGTTGCTGGAAACAACGTTTTATCAGAGAGAGTTTTTGTGGGGTCATTTACTGATG
>JARRLY010000040.1:0-13517 GCA_037386545.1 Candidatus Bathyarchaeota archaeon | reverse complement strand
TTATCCTAGTTTTTTATAAATTGCAACAAAAACAAAGATTCCTGCTGCAGTAAAAACTATTATTCCGCTTGTTGCCACACTGTAAATTGACGAAAATAGTATGCCTAAAATCATGCTGACAGTTCCAAAAACTATTGCCGCCAATGTTGTTGACTTAAAAGAAAGATTAAGTTGAAGAGCAGAAAGCCCAGGCAAAACTAGAAGTGCAACCACAAGAATTACACCAATAACTTTTATTGAAAGCACAATTGTGATTGCCACCAACAGGTTAAAAGCCATTGATAACGGACTTACAGGTATTCCCATTAGTCGGGCACTTTGTTCATCAAAGGTTATGGCAAGAAGTTCTTTGTGAAATAATCCCAGAATAATTATTGTGGTTATTCCAAGAAGTGAGACTATAATGAGATCAGTTTGATCGATGGTTAATATTGAACCAAACAGGAAACTGAAAAGCTCAACATTAAACCCTCCAGCCAAACTAATTATAATTAAACCTGTAGAAAAGCCTACAGCTAACATTACTGCTATTGCAGAATCAGACTGGGCCAGCCCTTTGCGTCTCATGTAAGAAATACCAAAAACTGCTAAAACTGAAACAAGCAACGCAGTTAAAAGTGGATTAACCCCTAAAAACAATCCTAATGCTATGCCTCCAAAGGCGGTGTGGGCTATGCCATCGCCTATCATGGATTCTTTGCGCAAAATAAGGAATAAACCAACCCATGCACAGGCCAGTGCAGTTATTGTTCCGCCCAACAATGCGTTCTGGAAAAACTGGAACTCAAAAAGTTTTAAGATATCAAATAATTCATTCATTGAAGAAATCCAGCTCGCATTTGTGTTTATGGAAAACAAAATGGAAGTGTTCCCCATAAGTTTCCCGTAGAAGCTCTTCAGGCTTCAAATCTTTAGTTATTTCAGCAACATTGACCAATCTGTTTACACACATTATCTTGGACATTCGACAAAAAACTGCAGTTAAATCGTGAGTCACCAAAAGAATGGTTATGCGCTTTTTGACGTTAAGTTCACTAAGTTTTTTGTAAAACTTTTCTTGAGTTTTAGTATCAACCCCAACTATAGGCTCGTCCAACAAAATAATTTCTGGATTTCTAACCAAAGCCTTCGCAACAAAAACCCTTTGTTTTTGGCCCCCAGAAAGCTGGCCGATTCTTCTATCCTTGATATCGGATATTCCCATGAACTCAAGAACTTCTTTCACTTTTTCCCAATCAGCATTTGTGAGGGGCCTGCCCAGATTTTTTCTGTTTACCCTTCCAAGGGAGACCAATTCTTTCACTGTTAAAGGAAACTGAGAATCAAAATTTACAGCATGCTGAGGAACGTATGCAACTTTTTCCCAATTTGAAAAAGAGTTAATGTTTTGACCAAACAACCGAATAGACCCTTTTGTTTTGGGTATGCGATTTAGTAACGCCAACAATAGAGTGGTTTTGCCACCCCCATTTGGACCAACGATTCCAACATAGTCTCCTTTATGAATCGTAAACTGAGCATCTTCGATGACTAGCGAATTGTCTCGGGAAACATTAAGACTTGTAACTTCTAGAACCGGAATTTTGTTATTCATGATTCCCGATTGATTATCAGTTTCATTTCTTTTCAACTTTGTCACGCATCAAGACCTATCTTTAAGTTTTCCAAATTTTTTATTTGTTGCTCAAAATAATCTAAGCCATCAATTTCTCCAAGCATAAAATACAACTTCAATATCTGAACATCGTGACCTGACAAGCGCTCAAGTTCGTTTTTAAGGGTTTGACCGTAATCTTCAGAATACACGGGGTCAACATAAACCACGTATGTTTCATGCTGTATCATAATTTCTATCAAATTCGTGTACGTTGATGCACTGGGTTGTTCATCTGCAGAAATGCCAATGACTCCATGTTGCTCAAAACCATAACTATTAGCAAGGTACCCAAACGCGGAATGAGAAACAAATATTTCCTCTTTCTTTTTATCTGCAAGTTCATTGCGATAATTATTGTCTAGTTCATCAAATTTGGCTTGTAGGGTTTGCCATCTTTGAGAAAAATAATCAGTGTTGTCAGGATCTTTTTCAACTAAGGCGTCATAGATGTTCTCGGCTTGCTGCTCTGCTATTTTCAAGCTTACCCAAGTGTGGGGGTCATAGTTTTCTTCGTGATCATGTTGATCTGATTCCTGCGTTTCATGTTGGTGATTTTGATCTAATTCAAGTAGTTGTATTCCTTCTGTTGTTTCTACAACAAATTTATTTGTTAAATCAATGCTTGGCAGTATGTCCTCTTCAAACCAGTGATCCAAAGATGCTCCATTATACAACAACACATCAGCTTTTTCTATTGCCAGTAAGTCTTGGGTTGAAGGTTGCCAATTGTGCACTTCAGTGTTGTCGGGTATTAGCTGTTTGATACTTAGTTTGTCACCACCGATTTCTTCCGCGAAATATGCAAGAGGATAAAACGTGGCAACAACGTTTAGTTTGTCCGTTTCTGCACTGTTTTCACTGTTTTGGGGGGTAAACAATATCGTAGCAGCTGCTACAATTATGATGAGTGTGATTGTTCCAAATACAAAGATTTTTTGCCGTTGGTTCAGTTTTGGCACCTGTTATATTTATCTTACAACCACGTAGTTATTAAATTTTTAAAGAAAGTTAATAAAAAATATATAAATAAGCCCTAATAGTTTAATAACATGGTGATTGACGTGCCAATTATCAGCGTATCAGTTCCCGAAAACCTTTTACAAAAAGTTGAATCCTCAATCAAAAACCAAGGATTTACCAACCGATCTGAAATCATAAGGCAAGCATTGCGCTCATTTGTCAGAGAAAGCAAAAATCAGAAAACTAGTTAATGCATTTCGCACCAACGAACAAATCAACCAACTCAAAGTGTCCATATTAAATGCTACAAAGAGCATTTAAAATCGTTAGTGAAAATGATTAAAGTTTTATTGTCCCCATTACTCTTAGTTTTCCGCCTTCCAAATACATCAAAACTGCAGTGTCGTTTGGGCGGTGAACAATTTCTTTGTCTAAACTTAATGTTAATGTTGGGTTGCTTTTGTTTGATTGGTTATTTACTGCATCTACGGTACAGTTTAGAACTTGCATCCAGTGTCCGATATGCATTACCATTCCCGTCTTGATGGGAATTTGCCAGTATTTGACTAAACTTGCTGGAGCATGAACTGTTTTTGTTGTTTTTATTTCTGGGTCGTTTGTTAGTACAGTGCCTCTGTCGATTTCGTCGATTTTTATGTTTTTAAGAGCTAATCCAACCCTGTCCGTTTCGTTAGCAGAATCAAAGTTATCGTCGTGTTTTTGAATGGACCGAACCTGCGTGCTTTGGTTTCCGGGAAGCACCTTTAGAGTGTCATGTATTTTGATTGCACCGTTTACAACTACCCCTAAAATTACTGCACCAATACCTTTCACGTTAAAGGCATGATCAACAGGTACTGTTCCAAATGTTTGAGGGTTTTCGGGGATTTGGATCTGCGTTGTTTGGGTTATTAATTCTTCTCGGATTAAATTTGGGTCATCATCTACAAACTTGTAGTTTTCTAGAATTGTGCCTTTTACTAGTGGCTGAATTTTTTCTGCTGTGATGTAGTTTTTTAAAACAAAATAGCCGCTGTTTACTCCACAGCATTGAAGCATAACTAGTTGCTCACCCAAAGTGGCATTTAGTTCTTCCACCACAACGATTGCTGTTTTTGCCAACGAACAAGCATAAAACAATGGTGCCAAACGGTCTGGATACCTCATTGGCTCTATGAGAGTTAGTGTGTCTTCTCCTTTTTTCAAGTTGTACAAGGTGATGTCTGTTGTGGTTCCTTTTTTGCCAAAATTACTGCTGTACCCCAGTTTGCCAAGAACTGCAACTGTTAAGTTTGCCATCAAAAACCCTCTTCATCAATATTTGCACGATAAGTTACGGCGCAAATAAGGATTATGGACCGTGTTTAGTTTTTTATTCTCCTTTTAAGGCTTTAAGGTATGAAAAAATCATATTTAGTCTTGGGCAGTTGACAAAATTTTCTGATCTACAATATTTGTCTTGAACTTCTTTTTCTGGCTTATACTTACCGAGAAGGGCAGGAATTTGGGGGTTTGCAAAGCATACGTCGTTTCGGAAAAATATACACTGCATTTTGTCTCCTGCTGTTATTTGATTGCGTTGTCTTTAAACTTTTTTTAACAACCAGTTCGATTAAAAAAGCAATGTTACGTGATTTTGAAAAATAATTATATATCTTAGTTGTTCATCTGTTGATTCATTATCAAGTTTAATCTATGGATTTGTTGGTGTTTGTATGAACCGAAAAATTGTTTTGTCTTTGGCTTTTGTTCTTGTTATTTCAATGTTTTCAGGTATAACTTCGTGTTTAGCTGCCGCAAACGTTGGCGTTGTAGTTGGACAAAGTTACGAATATACTTCCGCAGATAGTGGAACTAGACGTGACATTGATGGAAATTTGACGGATTCTTTACCTTACACTGTTGGTTATCTTGAAACAATCACTGTTTTACAAGTCTCTGGAACCAACGTTACCATCGAATTTGAACGGGAATTAATGAATGGCACCACTACCTCTGGAACATCATGGGTTGACCTAAACACTGGTGCTGGAACGGCGTGGTTTGTTGTTATTCCTGCAGGTCTTGGTACCGGCAGTTTGATATATCCAGATTGGGTCGACGAAAATGGAACCACTGAGAACGCACCGACAATAACAAGTACTGTTTTTATCAATGACGGAGACTCGTTAGTAAGAGCTGTTCATCTTGGTTTCGGTTACACAGATAACGACGTAGAATACACTCACAACTATTTCTGGGAACAATCCACAGGTATGCTTCTCAAATACGTGCTAACTGGTACTGCAGATGCTGAAAACATCACAACATTTTCAATAACCCATTTAAACCGCGTGGGTCTGGAGCAAGTTTTCTATCCTCTAATTGACAGTGAAGATTATCCGGTGTCCATAACAAGTGATTCAAACATTCTAGATTTTGAATTCAAACAGGATGAAAAACAATTACTCTTAAATGTGTCTGGCAAAACCGGAACCTTGGGCTCGTGCGAAATTGCAATTCCTGAAAATCTGCTTTGGGGCTCTTTCATGCTAAACATGGACGGTTATGCTTTAGAAGAAGATACTGATTACACCCAAACAAGTAACGGAACACACCAAATCTTTGACATCAACTATGTTCACAGCACCCACTCAATAGAAATCACAGCTACAGAAACAATACCCGAATTCTCAACGATGTTGCTTGTTTCGTTGTTTTTGATTTCTTCGTTAGTTGCGGTTGCAGTTTATCGAAAACGCCTTGTTAGGTCAACCGCCTAACTTTTTTTAGTTTTTGAGTTTTTCTTTTATTAATTCATTCATGCCGCTGTTCCAAGCGTGTTGAGTTTTCTGAACAATAGTTTCTTCGTCAAGTTCTGGAAAAACCCCATGAAGAATTTGATGAAATATAGTATACATTACTTCCATTATTCCTGCAGGAGGAGAAGACTGTAAAGTGTTTTGGAAAAACTGTTGTGAAATTCGGATTTGCCCCTTCTTGTTGATGTGGGATGCACAGTCTTTTTGGCATTCATGACATTTACAAAGGTTGTATTGAAGATATAGGGCACGGGTTTTTTGTTCGCTGTCCAGTTCAAGGGAGGATTCTAGAATTGTTACTGCGGCATTGTATATGGCATCCAAGATTTGAGTTTGAGTGCGCATAACCGACGAAGAATCATTAAGCAAGGGAATTAAGATTTCAGATTCTTTGTTTATGTCATGGTTTTTGCTGTAATCTAACCAGTTACTATGCAAAACGTCAACCGGTTCAAACTCAAGTTTTTTCGTCCCAACACACCTCTTAAATTATGACCAACAATGTATTCTTATGTTTCTGTTTATTAACAGTTAACAAAAACACAACAAAAAAGCTGTCTAGCCACGGGCTTTTCTGCCTAACTCCTCAGCAAAACATTTCGGACACTTGGTAAACGGAAAAACTTCACAGGAACCATCCTCTAAAACAATCTTCATAACATCCTCATCCCCCAAAGCAGCCCCGCAACACTCACACTTACGCTCAACCAAAACAAACCCACCAAAACTGATTAAATGTAATTCACCCAATCACGATCATCCTTTTTTGGTTGCTTAGCCAACTGAAAAACAATCTTTTCCAGCATGTCAACACGCATCTTAAGCTCAGCAACTTGCCTTTGAAGGTCAACAACCGTCGGGTCAGACATGATTAGATTCTCCTTTCTACTATGTGTTCAAAGAATGATATATAAAATTAGTATAAGGATCCCAGAAGTTACCTTTATGTTATCTGTATAGCGTTTTTAGGTTTCTAGAATGATCTGTGTTTTTAGGGCTTTTGGAAAGCTTCATCGGGGTTTAATCTCACTGATTCTACAAAAACACATACAAGCAGTAAGATCAATCAGGATTGATTTTTGGATGCAGTCACTCTTTTTTTGCGGCTAATGGTTCTTTGAATCCTTTTTTCAATGATTTCCAAAATATTCCCAAGAACGTCAAGACTATCGGATAAATGAAAACTAGAGAACCCCGCTTTTTCAATATGGTTCTCGTAATAAATTTTGTTCCCACCAAGGGTTTTACTTGCAACTTTAAGGACGTTTCTAACTTCAGCTAATTCAGCAGGATGAACACGAAGGGATGAATCATGGCTATGATTATGAATTTTTTCAATTTTTATGGCAACTTTTGAAGTCAATTTTTTTAATTTTCGTATATCTGCACTCATAGTTACATGATGAGCATGGATAATAATATAGGTTATTGAGTTTTTGATGCTGTACTCAAATTTAACTCACGATTTTTTCACAATTAAAAATTTACAGTGTTTATTGTTAAAAATAATATTAAAAAAAGTTTACACCCACAAAAGAGGTGTGTTAAATTAATGATGTCAGGTTAATGAAAACAAGACAAATCTAATATTAGATTAAAATGATGTTCTTGAATTATTCAGAAACTGCTTTAACTTTGACAGCTTTTAGGCCTCTCGGTCCTTCTATAACGTCAAATTCTACTTTTTCTCCTTCTCTAAGGCTTTCTTTGCCTTGAATTTCAGAGCAATGAACGAAGATGTCTTTTCCATCTTCACCTTTAATGAACCCGTAGCCTTTTCCGTCAAGCCATCGTGCAACTGTACCATTTACCATATATTTCACCTCTTGTTAGTACAGTTTTACCTTATGCTCGAACTATATATAGCTTCCATTTACATGAACCCAAACATATTGCCTCAATAGGTCTTTGCAAGAAAATATTTTACAACATAAACAGTGGTAGCCCGGAGGAGATTCGAACTCCCGTCAAGGGCTCCAGAGGCCCCCATGATTGACCACTACACCACCGGACTTAAAAGCTAGATTTAGTAAAGATGTTACCAACATATGTACCGTCTGTGGTGAAAAATAGTAAGGCTTATATACCAAGTCGGAACCTCAGGGTATCTACGGCGGGTCCAGAAAAAACGGTTTCTGAACCTTAAATAGAAAACGATTCACGTTTACCCGGATTTCTCGCCAGAACTGTCTTGAGGCGAACCCAATCACGCAAAATAAAGAAGGAATGTCACGTAGACGAACAGAAAAATGTCCAGAATGTGGCAGTGTAAACCTTGTTCACGACTACGACACTGGTGAAACCATCTGCGGAGGTTGCGGTCTAGTTGTTCGAGAACAAATGATGGACAAAGGTCCAGAATGGCGAGCCTTCACCCAAGAAGAAAAAGCCTCCCGAAGCCGTGTAGGAGTCCCTACTTCTTATTCAGTTCACGACAAAGGCTTATCCACAGCCATCGGACGCGTCGACCGAGACGCCTTCGGGAGAAAACTTCCTCTTTCTACTCGACTTCAAATGTGGAGACTCAGAAAATGGCAAATCCGCTCACGAGTACACTCATCAGTAGACAGAAATCTAGCCCAAGCCATGGCAGAACTTGACCGACTTTCGGACAAATCATACATACCAGGACCAGTCAAAGAAAAATCTGCCATCATCTACCGAAAAGCCCTTGACAAAGGCCTAGTACGCGGACGATCCATCGCAGCAATCGCCGCAGCATCATTGTACGCCGCTTGCAGAACTACTGGAACTCCAAGAACCCTGCGAGAAATCGCTGAAGCAAGTTTTGTAGATAAAAAAGATGTAGCACGATGCTACCGACTATTACTACGAGAACTAAATGTTCAGATGCCTATTGCAAACCCATTGACTTATGTTTCTAAAATTGCAGAAAAAACAGGAATTTCGGGTCCAACACAGGGTCATGCCATCAAAATTCTACACGAAGCCCGAAGAAAAAGAGCAGCAGCAGGAAAAGACCCTATGGGATTAGCCGCAGCAGCGTTGTATATCGCTTGTTTGATTAAAGGCGAAAAGAAGACCCAAAAAGACATCGCAGAAGCAGCTGGAGTAACTGAAGTTACTGTTCGTAACCGATACAAAAGCCTAAGACGTCAACTAGGCATTGAACTGCCTGATTAATCCAAAGATTCTTTTTGTTCTTCTACAGTTTTTTCTAAAACTAAGGGTCCTCTGTATCCACACTTTGAACAAAGATACTGTCTAGGAGTTATTCCATAAAGTCTGGGATATATGTCAGAACTACTACTAAGAGATATTTCGGGGCTACCACATCGAGGGCAAAGATTGATTGTTTTTTCTTTGCGGTTTGTGTGTTTTAATTCTTTAATTACGTCTCGAAAATTTGAGAGTTTACCCATTTATTTCTATCTCGATAACCTTATTGAACTTCAACGTTTGATTCTGGGTAACCCTCACGGATAAGATATTCTTTAACTTTATCGCGGTGGTCGCCTTGCAAAATGATTTCTTCATTTTTAGCGGTTCCTCCACAGGCACAAAAAGATTTGAGTTTTTGGGCTAAACGACTCAGATTAGCTTCTTTTTCACTAATACCGTCCACAATTGTTACCGCTTTTCCCCATTTTCGAGTTTCCAAGCGAATACGAATTCTTTGTTGCTCTTTTCCAATTTCTTCACAGACACAAATGTCTGTTGGTAGTCCACAAGTAGGGCAAATTCCAGCCATGATACTCAACACATAGGACACTTTGGGATATATAAGATTTTCAATGTAACAAGACAGACATGTTTTGGAATTTTAACAGAAAACATGTTCCTAGTTAATTATATTCTACACACAAGAACATGCCACTGCATGCAATAACGATTATATCAAATTGTACGAAAACCAAAACTGCTGGAGAAAAACGATACGTGCAAGAACCAAAACGGTTACAGCTAACTATTTTGTTTGGAATTTTGCTTTCATTACTTGGAACAAACATATTCGGTTACTCCCTTATCCTAATTGAAGAACAGGAACAAACAGTAAATACCACAGAAGTAACGCTTAACCAGTTGCTGAATTTTGAAAACTCAAAAATTTGGTGGAAAAACGTTTGTGTTAATTTGATTTTTCCATTAAATACGATAACCAAATTACAAAATGAACTTTTAATCAGCAAAAAACAGACGAAAATAAAAAAAGAAAAAATAGTAGAAACCAGTTGAGACCCTAAGGTTGGTCTTCAACTGCTATCATTGTCAATGTTGATCGCACTTGATCTAAACTGCGGAGATTCCACGTAACTATCTCTTTTAGTTTTTCCATGGTGTCTGCCTTAACAGTGGCTATGATGTCATAAACACCATACACCATGTATGTTTCTTTGACAGACTCCATTTTTTTCAAAGATTCTAAAACGCTGTCAACAGCGCCTGTTTCTGTAGTTATTAAAACATAAGCCATGGGCATAACATTATTTCTCCAAATTGTCTTTGCCTGATTAACCTTTATTGTTAATTAAGATAAATAACTTGCCCAACAAAAAATAAAAGGAACCAGCATCTGTTACCCACAGGTTAGTACACAAATTGAACTTCTACGTTGAAACAATGTTTCAGATTATTTTTGTGCAACAACCATAACATGTGCCTTATCGAAGGGTTCTAGACCAACTGTTTGTTTGACGCTGAATCCTCGTGACTCCAGTATTGCAGTTTCTTTTCTGAAAACTTCTTGGGGATCTTTGGTTACGTCTATACTTTGAGATTTAATTGCCAACATAACCCAGCCTCCAGAGGGTAGAAACATATCAGCGTTATCTGCCAAAAGTTTGGCCTGTTCCGGCTGGGCCACATCACAGTAAATACAACTTACTTGCTCGACCAGCATAGAATAAGACTCGGGTAATCGTGCATCCCCAAGAATAGGAGACATGTTATACCTGAAAGCTACAACGTTATTAACCAAATCACGCAAAGAACGAGAAGCAAACTCTACACAATACACATGACCATTTTCTCCAACGATATCGGAAACATGACTAGGAGTAGTACCCGACGCGGCCCCCAAATACAAAACTTTTTGCTCAAGACAAATTGGAACAGTTTTCAAACCCTTGAGTATCCCTGCAGCAAGTTTACTACGAAAAGGTTCCCAAACACGGTATTCTGTACCTTCAAATTTGAGTAAACGCTCTCCATATACCGAGTTCCCAGTAGCTAAATTTTTGGTTGCTAACTTACGTGACCCATCTTCGAGGGTTACCCAGTAAATTTGGGAAAAATCGGGATGGGGCTTAACGTTTATGCCCACGTTTCTTTCTCCGATTAGGTTTTCGGCTGCTTCGTTTTCCTTTAAATTGCCGTTTTGTGGGAGGCGGAGTTGGAGGAGGATTCGGGTAGCGCTCTGTGATTTCGTTTACTCGCTTTTGTAGGTCGGCATTAAGATCATCCGCAGCAAATTTTCCCTTAAAGGCATCCACACGAACAGCTATGGTAATTTTTCCAGCTAAAGCTCGAGCAATTTTTCCACGTTGCCAACGTTTGGCGTCATGAATCAAAGGATGCTGAAAAATAATTCCATGCTTAGGAGGTCTTGCTTTAGTTTTCAAAGACCTAAACAAGGCTTTTTCTGCACCCAAAACTTGCATGGTACTCGCTGGAAGTTTTGCTAAATTCATTAATCCTCCAGCTAAGGCAATTAATCGTCCACCTAACAATGAACCTGCTACTGCTTTGGTGTTTGGAGCTACCTCGTCCATTACAGATTCTACGTAATTTTCTAAATTTTGGCGCAACTTGTACAAATCCAAAACATGAGCACACATGTACTGAATTTGAGCAAGGTCTTCTTCAATAATGTCTGCCCCCATAGACGCTGCCGCAACTTCAGCAATCATTTTCGATTTGTTTTTTGGAAGCCCTTCTTGTTCTAGCTTTTCTGTTGTGAAGTTTTCTTTTTTACCCAAATTAACTACCAAACGCGAATATGTCTCATGCTTTTCAAGTAATCTGTCAAGTTCAGGAAAATGCAGTCCATACCATTCTCGTAATCTACTCATAAATAAATTCAAGGACTTGTCCAAATCATCAACAGACAAAACCGCCTGAGCCACTAGCATATCCCGTTTTTCCACTGTCTTTTTCACTTTCATTTTGGCAAGTTCAATCGAAACTTTATGCAGATGCACCCGAAGCTGCTCAGGTTTTTCAACAAAACCCGACTCCAACGCGATTTTTGCTAAATTTTCACGGAAAAAACTTCCAGCCCCTGATGAAGGCTTAACCAAAACATTTATTTTCATTTTTTCGCTGGCCGCTGTTGCAGTTTTTTGGTTTTCAAAAACAAATTTCGTGTAACCTTTTTTAGTCTATTTGCAGTTTCTACTGCGTCCTTGGGAAAAAACACTTTTTCAACTAGAGTGTTGTCTTCACTAAAACCAAAGGCACCCATTACGGATTCTACTATTGTAGCTTTCATTTGTTTTCCCATCCGATACCCAACAATATTATACGCCTAACATTTATCTTTGCATTGGATAACCTTTACTACACGAGGAACAAAAAAATGACTAATCCGTTGGCCACACAAATAGCTGACCTAAAAATTGTTAACCCAACCATGCTTGCTGCAGGTATTCTCGGATACACTGGATTGTCAATGAAACGTGTAATAGAATCCGGAGCCGGAGCGGTAGTAACCAAATCAATGGGATTAGAACCTCGCACAGGATATGGTAACCCCACAGTAGTTCAAACCGATTGTGGTTTACTAAATGCAATGGGTTTACCTAACCCCGGAATCAGTCACTTCAACGAAGAAATGAAAGAACTAAACAAACTAAAAGCCCCAACAATCTTTAGCATCTACGGATTTTCCCCAGAAAACTTTGCAGAAGTATCAAAAATAGCCGTAGAAATCGGAGCAGCTGCAGTGGAGTTAAATGTCTCTTGTCCTCACGTAAAAAAAGCTGGAGCTCAAGTCGGATCTGATCCTTCTTTGTTAATGGAAATTGTTAAAGAAGTAAAAAGGCAGATTGAAAAACCGGTCATAGTGAAGTTGACACCAAACGTAACAAACATAACAGAAATTGCTAAAGCCGCACAAAAAGCTGGTGCCGACGCAATATGTGCAATAAACACTGTTAAAGCCATGGCAATTGATCTTGAAACATGCAAACCAATACTAGCCAACAAATACGGCGGATTATCTGGACCAGCAATCAAACCCATCGGAGTCAGATGCGTATATGACATTTACAGCTCAGTGGACATTCCCATCATTGGATGTGGAGGAATCAGCAACTGGCAAGACGCCATAGAATACATCTTAGCTGGAGCTTGTGCCCTTCAAATTGGAACAGCAATTGCGTTTCAGGACATAACAGTGTTCAAAACAGTAACAGAAGGCATAACAAACTACCTTGAAAATAAAGGCTTCAACAACATAAAGGACATAATTGGACTAACACACAAAATCTAGCTTTTCAAGTTTCCATCACATATTTAATAAACATCAACACTAAACAGAACAAACGCCAAAAGAAGGAAGGAAAAACCGAATTGCAGAATCAGCCACACAAGTGTTCTCACAAATCATCCATAGAATCCGCAAACCGGATGCGAACCGTAAAGTTACTCGATGTCAAAGAAGAAAACTGCACAACAAAAACTTTAACTTTTCAAGACCAAATCTGCAAAATAGCTAATCCCGGCCAATTTTTGATGGTGTGGATACCCGGAGTCGACGAAATTCCCATCAGCTTATCAGGAATAAGTTCTGATGGGGTCACTTCAATAACCGTTAACGCTGTTGGAGACGCCAGCAGTGCCCTGAACCAAAAAAAGAAAGGAGACATTATTGGAATACGAGGGCCTTTCGGTAAGGGGTTTGTTCCAATAAAAGGCAACTTGATGGTTATCGGTGGCGGAACAGGATTAGGCCCAATGATGCCCTTGACAGAAAAACTTGTAGAAACAGCATCAAAAATAACCGTAATGAGCGGAGTAAAATGCCAAGACAACCTTTTGTTTTTGGACAGAATTGATGAGCTTCTTTGTAATGTTAAATCCGAAACAATTTGCACTACAGAAGATGGAAGCTACGGCGTTGAAGGATTAGTCACAAG
>JARRLY010000039.1:6211-12251 GCA_037386545.1 Candidatus Bathyarchaeota archaeon | reverse complement strand
TTATTCTATGGTTATATGATATGAACTTTATAGTGGATGCTATGCTCGGTAAGCTAGCTCGTTGGCTTCGTATGTTAGGGCATAACGTCACCTATTATCGGGATTTTGATGATTCCACTCTTTTAGTTTTAACAAAAACTGAAAAGCGCGTTTTGCTTACGCGGGATCTTAAATTGTACCAAAAGGCTTTGAAGGACGGTTTAGATGCTTTTTTTGTTGAATCTAAAGATCAGCAGCAAAGGCTTGCCTTTTTGGCTAATCATTTTGGTTTTAAGTTAGAAATTGACCTAAATGTTTCTCGTTGTCCTAAATGTAACGGTTCTCTTGTTAGTGTTTCCAAAGATAAAGTAAAGGATAACGTTCCTGATGGAACTTTCAAGTATTATGATGAGTTCTGGCAATGCTCAAGTTGTGGTCAGATCTATTGGAAAGGTGCCCATTGGAATCGTATACAGGATACGCTAGAGGCTGCAAAGAATAACTTAGTTGAAGTTTGAATGTTTTTGACGTAATGCTTATTTGATTCTATTAGATTTGTCAAAAGGGAACACATGGGAGGTGTAACGTGTGAGCCTAGACGATGATTGGGAAGAAGGTACTGACGACGAAGAAGACGAAGATGAAGAATGGTAAACTAAACCTGTTTTTTTCATTTTTTATTTTTTCAGATTTTTCGATTGCTTATTTTTGTGTAAAAATAATTGTGCACTTTAGGTTCTCAAGTTTTTTAAAGATCTGTTTTTCAGCATTGTATTTCTTTTAATATTTTAACATTTTGGGGGAACTTGTGAAGCACTTGAAATCTTTTGTTATCTATTGGTGATTTTGTTTTCTAGAATTGTTTATTGAATTCATTTTAGTGTAATGTAATTTGTTTGTAGCCTCAAAGTAACTATCAAAACAGCATAAACAATCATACGGAAACCCCTTGCACGTGCTCGTGGAATTGCATAATGCCTTGGCAAATATACACCAATCATTTTTTCCTGCTTTTTCTATTAGGTGTTTTCGGCTTCTTTTCTGCCAAGCATTTTTGATTTTGTTTAGGAACATATTTTCACTTCTTTTTTAGCCTAGCAACTGTTTTGTTCAAGAGATTGTTGTGTTGTTATTTTAAAATAACAGTTATGAAACTATTTTCTAGAAAAAAAGTCCTAATTTCCAATTTTATCCCAAAGAAAGAAAGCAAATTGTTGTTAAGATTGCACGTTTTTATGTTTTGCTTTGGAAGATGTTGAGTTTGGGAGACATATTTCAACTAGCCAGATTCCAAAAACTGTTGCTGGAATAGAAAAGACTGAAAAATTTCATGTTTAGTCAATCTTTTTGACCTGCTTTTTGAGATCTAGTTAGTGCTGTTCCAGTACACACTTTGTGGATAATATTTTTCTAAAGCATAGTTTGGGTCGTCATACACTATGTCTAATTTTAAACCATATTGGTCAAGTAGCTCATGTAATTTGTTCCAGATTTGTTCTGAATATTCATCTGGTCCCCAGTATCCCCATATTCTATCGTCTAAAGTACGCATGCCCCAACCGTAGTTTTCAGGTAAAACTAATGCAACATCTCCAACAGTTTTACCATAATCATCTGGATTTTGTTCCATGTAATTCCAAAACTGTTGCATGGCCTCAAAATGGTCATCTGTTAATATTCCATATTGTTTTTCTGGGAAATTTGTAGGATAATTAAAAATAATTATGTAATCTGCTCCAGCTTCATAGGAAATCATCATTTCTTCTAACATTTCGGGGGCTGTCTTGTATTCTCCTGTTTGTTGCTCCTCGTTTAATTCGTTCCATACAATAATTGTGCCCCAATCTTTTTGTTGGACATTAGCTGCACCCCTGCAAAGGGCTATGTGTTTTTCTGAGTCGTGACCCCATCCTAACTCAGCAAAAACTGTATCATATCCACCTAAGTAATCAAACCAATAAAGACCATAATCTGAAGTAAACGCAGGAATTGATTGATTATTTAGAATTTGAAGCCCCAGATGATTTTCAAAATAGTACACATAGTTGTTTTTCACTAATTCATAGTCTCTGATTATAGTTTGATTTTCACCTTGAACATACTTTTTCATGCCTTCATAATATTGTGTTAAATATTCTTCATCAACCTGCTTTATGTGATTAAAAATAAAATCCCAATCTTGGTCCAATTGAAGTCCTCCAGGTTCATCAAAAAAATAAATTCCAAGAAAGTTTTCTCCCCATGTATCAGTAGCGTATTCGAGCCAATCCCTTTGCCAAGGAGCTTTGTTATTGTCAAACCATCCAAAAAACATTATAAAATCTAATCCTGCGTCCACTGCGTAGTTACAAATGATGTTTGTTGCTGTCTCATTCTTGCTTACTGGCCCGGATTGTATTACCAAAAGGTTAGTGTAATCTTTGATTTTGTCGATTAACACCTTTGCCTCTTCCGGGGTATCTCCACAAAAAGAAACTCCAAAATATGGCTCCACCGGATAATTTTCAGTAGACTTTGAATCCTTAGGTAAAACCAAAACTGTTGCTGCCACTAAAACAACCAACAAAACACAAAGAAACAACAGCTTAATTTTGGCACTTGCCACTTTTTTTATACTCAAACTTTAGTCAACTTTCCTTGACTGACTCTCGAATAAAAACATTTCATTTAATTTAGAATACTTGTTAAAAAATAAATAATTTTTGTTAATTTAATTAACTACTAAAAAAATTAATTTACATTAACATTAACTTCTATGCCATTTCTAATGCTTTTAGTTACTGTACAATAATCTTCAAACAATTTCAAGCAACGGGGAACTCGTTGTTTGTCTTCTTTGTTCACTTCCAGCATGATTTCAACATCAATGTTTTTAATTCTTAATTTTTTCTGATCGTTCCGGTAAAGATTTGTTTTAACTTTTGTTTGAAGGTCGTTAATTTTTACTCTGGCTTTTTTTAAACAAAAAATCAAGCTAGAGCTCATGCAGTGCCCAACCGCCGCGGACAGCAACCGTGTCGGATTAGGACCTGCGCCTCCTCCTTCGGGTTTAGTTTCATCTAAAATAATGTTAGGCAAGTAATCAACATCAAATTCGGTTTCAAACTTGTAATTGTCGATAAGATGCAACTTTGTAACTATAGCTTTTTCTGTCATTTTTATACAAATACAGTTTATCCGACTCTTGTAAATAATTCTTGACCTAACTTAAAATAGTAAGATTAGTTTTGGTCAAGGTTTCTTGATAAAAAGGCTTTCGTATATATTCGAACACGTTAGAACAGGTCAAAAATTCAAAAAATAATTTAGTTTTAGATTTTTTCTACGAAAATTTTTGTTCCTCTTTGAACTTTTTCGAACAGTTCTAGATTTTTGGTTACTTTGCCTATTTTGTTAATAGGGCTGTATGGTTGGGTTTCACCCCAGAAAATGCAAAATGCTGCTCCCATTGGCCAGTAGGCGAGGTCTCCTTTTTCCACGGTTGCAGAAGATTTTTCGTTACCCATCTTTATTGGGATATCAAAATAGACTTCTTCCTGCCATACTGCGGACATGCCCTCTATTGGGAGCGCTTTTATTATTGCATCAGTGGTTCGTGGAGATTTTAAGCGAATCAATTCTCCTTCTGCTGTTCCGATTCCTTGTATCTTAAGTTTGATTGGTATGCGAGAAACACTCATTTTTTCCACGTCTAGTAATATTGACTTTGTTGTTATTATGTTTACTGCATTTTAGTAAATAAAAAGCAAGTTTAATGTTGATTCCTTCTTGTTTTTTGTTAAATTAACACAATTATTTTATTTTTGACTCAATTGAATTGTCTTTTCTTGTAGAAAAACCTTTTAACATCTTTTATCTTCACTTGGTTTATCATAGAGAAATCTTTATATTCTGAGTAATTTTCTACTTTTTCGAAATAAATTATTAGGAGAAATGATTGATTGTCTTCTGGATTAACTGGAACCCCTGTTCTTATACTCCGTGATGGAGCATCCCGTTCACGCGGTCAAGAAGCTCAACATGCCAATATCATGGCAGCACAGATTGTAGCTGAATCCGTAAAAAGTGCCCTTGGACCTCGAGGAATGGACAAAATGCTGGTAGACAGTTTCGGTGACGTAACTATCACCAGTGACGGCCGGACAATTTTAGATGAAATGGACATACAGCACCCTGCAGCAAAAATGCTTGTAGAGGTAGCAAAAACGCAAGACGACGAAGTGGGAGACGGCACCACAAGTTCAGTAATCATAGCTGGAGAACTATTGTCAAAAGCTGAAACTTTGATCGATAAAAACGTTCACCCTACAGTAATCATTGATGGTTACCGCAAAGCAGCAGAAAAAGCGCTAGAAATTTTAGAAAAAATTGCCATTAAAACAACTTCAACTGACAAAAAAATGATCAAAAAAGCAGCAATGACCTCCATGGCCAGCAAACTAGTTGCAGGTAGCCGCGACTACCTAAGTGACATAGCAACACAAGCAGTGTTACAAGTTGCAGTTAAAACTGCTGAAGGGTATACTGTGGACATTGGCAACATTAAAATCGAAAAGAAACCTGGTGAATCATTGATTGATACCAAGTTGATCAACGGAATTGTTTTAGACAAAGAAGCTGTCCACTCTGGAATGCCTAAACGCGTAGAAAATCCAAAAATAGTTCTGATTGATACTGCCCTTGAAATCGAAAAAACAGAGTTTGACGCAAAAATCAACATCGAAAGTCCCGAACAAATGGACGCATTCTTAAAACAAGAAGAAAACATGATCAAAGCAATGGTTGACAAACTACTCGAAAAAGGCGCAAACGTCGTATTATGCCAAAAAGGCATTGATGATTTGGCTCAACATTTTCTTGCTCGAAAAGGAATCCTTGCAGTAAGACGAGTAAAGAAATCTGATATGGAAGCTTTAGCCAAAGCAACTGGAGCAAAAGTAATTTCAAATCTTGATGACATCAGCAAAACTGACATTGGTAACGCCAAGCTAGTAGAAGAACGCAAAATCGGTGAAGACAAAATGACCTTTATTGAAGGATGCAAAAATCCTTTAGCAGTTACAATTCTCATCCGTGGAGGAACAGAAAGAATCGTTGACGAAGCAGACCGTTCACTACACGATGCCCTTTGTGTAGTTGCAGACATAGTTGAAGATCCAAAACTCGTAGGAGGAGGCGGTGCTCCAGAAATGGAAATTGCAAAAGCCCTACGTGAATATGCAGAATCTCTTCCTGGGCGAGAACAATTAGCAGTAATGCAGTTTGCAGAAGCTTTAGAAGTAATTCCAACAACATTGGCAGAAAATGCAGGCCTTGACCCGATTGACATGATTTCTGGTCTTCGTGCCCAACACGAAAAAGGTATGATATGGGCCGGAGTAGACGTAGAAACAGGTAAAGCTGGTGACATGGAAAAAATAGGTGTCGTCGAACCTATGGCAGTCAAGAAACAGATAATCAAATCTTGTTCTGAAGCTGCAACGTTGATTCTGAAAATTGACGACGTTATTGCATCCCAGAAAACCAAAGCTCCCCCTGGTCCACCTGGCGGTGGCATGGGTGGAATGCGTTTTGAACGGGCTCGTATAGTGGGAGCTAGAGCACTTCAAATTGCAATGGGTGCTCCCCTTCTTATTGCATCCCCTGAAGAACGTGCAGGTCCGATTGATATTGCAGTAATGGAGCTAGAAACAGGTATTCTTCCTCTTACTATTCGCAGAACGCTACCCAACGATGAATACCAAGATATTCCTTTGAAATGGCTTTCACAAGCCTAAACTTTTTTAGGGTTTTTCCCTATTTTTTTGTTTAACTATATACTTTTTGAAATAAAATTTTTAATTTTAAGTTTAATCGCAAATATCCCTGTTATGTACAGCGCTTATTTAAAAATAGTCTGAAAGAGCTACGATTTTGGAAAAATATTAAATTATAATTTGTTAAATTCAAAAAAGTGGATGTGCTGAAGCTCATGCACTGGCATTGAGGAATGAAAAAATAGATTAATTCTATTATTTGTTTTTGTTTGGCCTAAGTCATTCCCACATTTCTTATTTTTTGA
>JARRLY010000039.1:0-6201 GCA_037386545.1 Candidatus Bathyarchaeota archaeon | reverse complement strand
CGGATGTTGTTTCCTGAAAGAATGTTTTCCTGTTCGTGTGTAATTTGGTGACACATAATGAAAAAGAATGAAAAAATCGTTTGGAACCCAATAGTAGCTAGATTGGCAAATGCTGCAGTAAAACAAAATGCTGATGCTGCCTTTGAAACTAGTTATGAAGAAGCAGAAAAAATTAAATCCAATTGGGTTGCTACTGCAAAACGACGTTCATCTGAAGAATTCTCAGAATATATTCATGAATTGTTTGATGATGACGTTAACAAAGTGAAGTATCAAAATCCTGATTTGTGGAATGTATATCCCAATAAAAAGAAATGAAACTAGTTTTTTAGTTTATACCAAAATAAGTTAACTGTGGAGTTTTATCCACTGGTTTTTGGTTTATGCTGCCGGTTTGGCAGCGGACATTTGTTTATAGATTTTTAGATTTTTCCCGCCTGAAACGTATTCTACTAGTTTGCGTTTTTCCATTTCTTTTAGAAAAGCGTTTGCTATGCTTAGTTTGACATTCAAGCGTGAAGCTACAACTGATGGAGTGAGAACTTTTAGTCCTTTAAGTTCGCCGATTACCTTTTTGTTGTTTACGTCCGGAACAGTCAAGCCCAAGTTGATTTTCTTTCCCGTGGGTTCTGCGCTTTGATTTTCAGTCTTTTTAGTTCTAGGTTTTTTTGTTTTGGTCATCTGTGAGAGGGATTTGTTCTTTTTTCCTCCGCCCATTGTTGTTCACCTTTTCTTTTGAATTCCACTCGCCCTTAATAGGCTTTCTCCTTGTTACTGAACTTCGCCGACATGTTTTTTGTTTTGTTTTTTCCACTCTTCCAGCGGGATGCCCATTTCTTTTTCGACTTTTTCGCGGTGGATAGAATTCATGGCACAGAACGGAATAATCCTACCGTCGGGAACTGCGTAGTGAATACAGCATCGTTGGACGCGTTCTAAATCAAAATTGTATGGGTCCATAAAGTGCATGGACGATATGAGTAGCATTTTTCTGTGCAGAGCGCCAAGAGAGTCGTAGCTTCCGCTTTTTACGATAGGTAGTAGATATTTTCTGAGTAACCCAAATTTGATGTGTCTTAACAGCCCCAGTAAACGGACTTTTGCTTTTTTGGTGTTTCCTTTTTTTGCGTCGGCGTAGATTTTGTTCATTGTGTCAATGAATTTGTCCACGTTAACGTATCGGTTAATGGGCACCATTTTGTCACCTTCAATGAAAACGTAGGTTGCCATTCCGCAGTGGGGGTGGGTTGTGAATTCTACGTATTCTTTTCCTTTCAAGGCAGCTACAGCACGGCTTATGGGAACAACAGTAGGAACAGGGAAGAAATCGTCTTTTTTGATTACCCCGTCTGTTTGCTCTTCTACCTTTTCCATAAAGTCAGGGATGGTAATTCTCATTTTTTCTCGTTCGTCTTCTGCTATTCGGCCACAGATGCTTACTGGTTGCACATTGACGCATCGGACTATGTCGAAGTTTTCTTTGGCGAATTGTATAATGTCTCCTAGTTGGTGGTCGTTGACGCCTTTTACCAAGGTGACAACTAGTACAATGCTTAGTCCTGCTTTTCGGCAGTTTTCTATGGCCTTCATTTTAATATCTAGAAGGTCAACGCCTCGTGTGAATTCGTAAACTTCTGAGGTTAATCCGTCAAATTGTAGGTATATGGTGCTTAGTCCTGCGTCTACGAGTTGTTGTGCGAATTCGGGATCGTTTGCTAATCGTAAACCGTTGGTGTTAACTTCTACGTGATGAAAGCCTAGTTCTTTGGCTTTAACAATTAGTTCGGTCAAATCTTTTCGTATAGTTGGTTCTCCGCCTGAAAACTGCAGTGCAGGGGGTTTTACGGGTTTGTTTTCTCTTAGGTTTTCGAGCATTTCAAAGATTTGTTCTTTGGTGGGTTCGTACACGTATCCTGCGCTTGCAGCGTTTGCGAAGCACACTGGGCAGGTGAGGTTGCATCGGTTGGTTATGTCGATGATTGCGAGACCTGTGTGGCTTTTGTGTTCGGGGCAGATTCCGCAGTCGTAGGGGCAGCCTTTATCCGTTTTTGTTCTAGGGTTTTCTAGGCATGCTCCGTCTGCTCGTAGGGTTTCGGCTCTTTGATAAATATCATAGTTGCTCCAGTATAGTTCAGTGAATTTGCCATGTTCGTCACACGTTTTTTCTATGTATACCTTGTTGCCGTCTTCGTAGATTGTTGCCTCTAGTACCTTAAGGCATTCTGGGCACAAGGATTTAGTTTGTTTAATTACTTGCATTAATTTGACACCACTGTTAGGGGTAATATTTTTTATTTGATTGAAGTCTATATAAGAAGGTTTCCAAACTTTTCATAAGGTGAAAAAGGTTGAGCGCTCCAGTAAGTGAAAAAAAGGGTGGGTGGAAGTCGAAAAAGGCCGCCCGAGCAGGTATTTTCCTAAAGCACCTTCAGAGGCACTAGAAGCCGAGCGTCTAAGGTTAGAAGGAATGTTATCAGGTTGGAAGCGGGTGGTTTTAGGTGAGCTTCAGCCTTTGTATGAGAAGCGTGAGTTACTAGAAAAGCCTGATATCTGGATACTAAGGGGAGAGTTTAGTGTCATGGCAAAACTTCAGGAGATGCTTGAGGTGGTTAAGTCGGAGTTGTTGGTTGCTGTTCCGGCCTTTGCAAAGAACTTTGTTGATGCTTCTGTATCCACTTTAGGTCAAGTACGAGCAAGCGGCGTGGACGTTAAAGTGATGGTGGCAGGAAAATGGACCAAAAAAGAGCTATCAATGATAAAAAATGTGCGGCTTCGAGATAACATGTTCGGGGGCGGAGTAATTGTGGACGGCAAAGAAGCCCTACTATTTCTGGGAGAAGCAGATAAAAAACGTAGCTACGCTGGACTTCTAGTCATCTGGAGCAACCATATTGGTCTAGTAAAATTCGCCCGAGAATACTTCCAACTACTTTGGGACACAGCAAAAACAACATAAAACTGGATTTTTTCACCACCCCCCAATGGGTTCAGTAAATATTCATTTTAGAAAAGAGAAATAAAATTTCTAGTTAAGCAAAAAGGTTGACTTCCCTTTTGAGATGACGTAAAGTTGATGATTGTGTGAGTTTGTCAAGCTTGTTTCCAAGAGTATGATTTTTTATTTTTTAAACGTATGTACTTAAAAACTGGTTTGTTGTATTGTGTGCACAGTGAAACAATCATGTTCTTTGACGAGAATCTGGCAGAATTAAATCGGCTAGTAACGCCTCATAATCTGCGCTTTGAAAAAAGAGGTAGCAGGCTCATTTTGATTGAACAAGTTCCCCGAAAGCTTAACAGTTTATCTACTCTGAAAGAGCAACTCAAACAAAAATACAGTTTACGTTTTGATTGGGACAAAAAAGTATGGTACATCGGACACGATGGAATCAAACGATTATCCGAACGCAAAATGAAATGCCAATCTGCCCGCTCGGCACAAAAACTTAAACAAAAAATGCTAGATTATGTCAGTCACATACAGGACCCTCAACTAAAAAAAGATGTGGAGCAGTTGTTGTCAGATTTTCCTTACTACTTTGAGTGCCCAGGAGCCAAACGGTACCATCACGCGTACAAGCATGGACTTTTAGAGCACACGGTTCAGATAATTGAACTTTGTTTTGGAATGATAAACACTTTTGATGACGGCATACGAATTGACCACGATTTAGTTATAGTCGGCAGCATATTACATGATGTGGGCAAAATCAACTGCTACGAGTTCGTGGACGGCGGAATCGACACCACTCCTTTAATTGCTGAACACGACCATATAGTAAACGGCATCAAACTCGCTAGTCAATACATAACAGCCCCCCACCTGGACAAACTAATACACATCATCGCTAGCCACCACAAAGAAAAAAACTATGGCTCCCCAATAACCCCAATAACAAACGAAGCCTGGCTAATCAACACCGCAGATGACCTATCATCAAAAATAATGGGGTAACATGGTTTTAAATTTAAAAAAGGCTTTTTCCTAATTTTTCATTTACTTTTTTTAATTGTTGTGGAATGTTGATTTGTTGTGGACATTTAGGAACACACTGATTACATTGGATACACAGGCCTGCGTTTCCGTTTGGGTTGTTTTTGTCTACTTTATCTTTGGAATTCACTAGTTTTTTGTATGCTCGTTTTGCCATTATTCTGCGTAGTCGGCTGGTTTCTAGAGAGGCGTTGTTTAGGCAGGCAAAGTTTTGGGGAATGTTTACTCCTTCGGGGCAGGGCATGCAGTATCCACAAGCAGTGCACGGAACAGCCAACTTTTTACGGTAAATCTCTGCTAAGCTTTGTAATACGTTTTTGTCTTGTTCGGTAAACGAATTAGCTTTTGATTTATCTGCGCTAGCACAGTTTGCATCAACCATTTGTTTAGAGTTCATACCACTCAAAACTACTGAAACTTCTGGCATGTTCCACACAAACTGAAGCGCCCAATCAACAGCCGTGCGCTTAACTGGAGCCGAATCAATAACTTGTTGTCCCTCTTTGGGCAGATTAGCTAGGGTACCACCTTTCAGTGGCTCCATAACCGCAACTGCTACGTCTTTATTGTGAGCATACTTTATTCCCTGAGTGGTAGCCTGAATGTTAGTGTCCACATAATTGTACTGAACCAAGGTTAGATCCCAGGGGTAATAGTCAATTATTTCTTTAAAAACTGGAAGGGTGTCGTGAAATGAAAAACCAATTCCACCTATTGTTCCGTCTTTTTTGGCTTGTTCCATTTTGTCTAGTAACCCAAATTTTTTTACTTTTTCAAAAGAGCTTGCACCTAATGCATGAAACAAATAAGCGTCAATGTGGTCTGTCTGTAATCGCTTCAACTGACTTTTAAGATACTTGTCAAAATGTTCTGCCTTGCGAACCATAAACATGGGCAACTTGGTAACCAAAAACACCCGCTCACGATAACCATCCTTTAGCGCCTTACCTAGAACCTTCTCGCTATCCCCCAGATGATACGGCCACGCAGTATCCACATAATTAATCCCCTGATCAATCCCGTAACGAATCAAATCCTTAGACATTTTAGAGTCCGCCCGCAACCTGTTAATCCTACGAGAAGGTAGCCGCATACAACCAAAGCCCAAAACAGAAACATCCCAATCAAACCGACCCAAACTACGAAACTTCAAAACAGCACCCCAAACAAAACAAACTCTTCAAAGACAATAAACCAAACATCTAACCAACTTTTATTTTTCCTTTTTCCCCAAAATAAACCCTAACGCACCCCAAACTGCCTGATTACCTCCTTTCAGTTCTTTTTTTCGCTTAACCTAACCCCATTTCGTGCACTATTTTGCAGACTCAAAAAAATTCTGAACAAAAAATGGATAACTCTGCAAAAACAATAACCTGAATTTACGCTCAATATTTTTTGTTCATAATTTAATTATATACTAAAAATCAAGAGTAACTAACACACACAAGGAGAAAATCCAAATGAACACTCCAACTCTTCAAAACCGAGAAAAACTCAAAACAGAAATGATGCAAGCCTTCCAACCCCAAATGCAACACCTAAACAAAGAACTACAAAACATGCTGGTCGACGACCTTGTAACCGCCTTTTATTCGCGGCTACAGGTAATGACCAAAATCACAAAAAACCAATAAGAAGGAAAAAGGACATGCGCAGAAGCCGGATGGAAGCACATCTAGAAATTCTGAAAATTTTAGCCCAAAAACGAGGAATCAAAATAACAGAACTGATGTACGAAACCAATACCAACTGCAGCGTCCTTAAAGAACACCTCAAATTTCTAATCCGAAAAGAATGCATCATTGAACAAACTCTCAAAAATAAAAACATCATCTATGACATAAGCGAAAAAGGCCTATTGGTGCTTAAACATTTCAACGAACTAGAAACCATCCTGTCTACAAACAAAACCCAAACCGTAAAAATCCAAACCCGACTATAAGTTCACACAATCCTGTAGCATATTAGAAACTAATAATAGTGCAATGTTAAAAAACACCTTTTTCCAAAGACCCAGAACCCCAAATCCAACCCAAACCAACACTTTATACGAACAACCAACAATATGTTATTGTAGACTTTTTATTGATGTATTCCAAAGCAATAAATGAGCGTGAAAAGTTTTGGGAAAAATGGACCACCAACGTGGACAACGATTAACCCTACGATGCCACGTGTGCAAACGACCCCTAGGAATCTTTTAC
>JARRLY010000038.1:0-8505 GCA_037386545.1 Candidatus Bathyarchaeota archaeon | reverse complement strand
ACTGCTTGGGCAGTTTTGTCTAAATCGTTCCCAAATTTTTGTTCTATAGCTACTGTGAGTTCTTCTCCCCACCATTCTTCGTTATATCCTGCGGGTCGAAGGGGTTTGTTAGTATACAAAAAGTCACCAAACCCAATTAATATGTCCCCCAAGAACAGGATTTTGTCAATCATTTTATTGATTGAATTAAAGTTTTGAAGATTAACACGAACAACAGAGCCATTTTTGAGTCGAACAATAGGGGGCTCAATACTATCTACCGGAACGGTGATTCCTCCTTTTCCGGGACCCTCTAAACGAAGTTGTGTTCCAGCCGCGAGAAAGTTTTGTACAGTTAACATGGTTGCAGGATGAATCCCAACAGCAGCTAGACCAGTGTTTCTGGACCTGCCATAACGAAGCCTAAATCCCCCAACTCGAGAAGGAAATGAAAAAATTGGGCGACCAGCAATTACATCAGCCATAAACCCTGATTTCTTTTTCTTTGAAAATTCTTTGAGGTTTCCGAGCCAGTCCCATCCAGGTATTTTGAGTTTTTCAATAGTTGTTAACACTTTGGCGGCGCGACCGACTATTCCGTCGTTTACTACGCGCAGGGCACCACCTCGAACGTTATTTGTCTCTATTCGAGGCAGATTTCTGTACGTTGAAACTTCAACGGGATCTGATTCAGTGCCCGTTACTTCTACGGGAATGTTTTGTATGCCTCTTCGTAGTTCTTCATCGGATATGTGATACTGGAATCGAGCAATTGAGCGTTCAAACAACCGAATTTCTTCGATAAAGCGTCCGATTTCGTCTTCTGTGGGTTTGTAGTGGTCCAGTTTGAGTAACCGGCGAATATGGTCACCAACAATTATTGTTAAGGCTTGTTCAGTACCTCCTGCGGAGCGGATTGGCCCAGCGTAGTATATTGCCAAGTAGTTTGTTCGGTCAAGATTGGTTTTGATGTCTACTTTGGCGATGCCTTGTATGGGAGCGGCGGTTATTCCTTCGGTTAAGATGGCAAGGGCTGTTCGCATTGCTTGTTCAGCAGCTTCCCGAGAATCCATTACACCAAATTTGCCATTAATTATTTGTTCAGTAATCTTGAAAGTAAGAGCTTCACGAGACAGGGTTTTAGTCAATTCACGGATGCTTTCAGCAACTCCAGGGGGACCAACAAGACCTTCCACTAAGGCGGCTAGGTCTTTTGCAACTTCAGATTCAGGAACCAAAGCAGGGTCTAACCCTTTTTTTCTTGCTTTTGTCACTACGGCGTAAATATCTGCAAGTTGTTTTTCCAAGCCATCGGTGTATTGTTTGTACTCTTTGCTCATGGGAATTGTCAAAAGGCTTCTCCTTAGGTTAGAGTTTACAAAACAAGGTATTGAGTCTTTCGAGAACCAAAAGCCAGAACGGTCAAGAGTCATTTGGTTTTAACGTTGCTTATCAGTTCTTGTATTTTACTTTTGTTACTATTCTCTTCTAAAACATTACCAGTTACTATGATAGTAGCGCCAGCATTTGCGATTTCTTTTGCTTGTTCACCTGTTCGTATGCCACCACCAACAATTATTGGTATGTTAGTTGCAGTTTTTACTGCTTTTACCAGAGCAGCAGGCACATGATTACCTACCCCAGAACCGGCTTCTAGATATACAAAATGCATACCGAAAAATTGGGCAGCAAGGGCATGAGCAACTGCAAGTTCAGGTTTACTGTATGGAATTGGGTTGGCTTTTCCTACGACACTAACCGTGCCACCTTCTCCGACGATGACGTATCCCATGGAAAGGGGTTCTATACCGAATTTTTTGATTATTGGTGCACCTAAGACTTGGGCACCAGCCAAGAAATATGGATCTGCAGAATTAAGAAGAGACATAAACCAAATGGCGTCAGCATGTTTGGTTACTCCACTGTGGTTTCCAGGGAACAAAATTATGGGGATTTTTACTGACGCTTTCAAGGCTTTAGTAACTTCATCTAAATGTGAACTAGAGATGGATGTTGATCCGCCTACCATTATTGCTGAAGTATTGCAAGATTGTGCTTCTGTAGCGGTTTTAACTGCAGATTCGGGTGTGACCTTTTCTGGATCAATCAAGGTCATGTGAATGGCTCCCTCTTTGCTGATTTTATCTAAGATATATTGCTCCACTTTGCCGACCATTTTTGATCCCATTTCTAGACAGAAGATCTAGAATAAAAAAGGTCTGTAAATTGACAATAAATATCAATGTCACTAAAAGCGGGTCTTGTCTCAAATTCTTCAGTTAATTCACAGCCAGTGCAACGTACTTTAGCGTGTTCTCCATCTGAAAATTTTTCGACTGTGATTGCTTGTTTACCACAAACTGGACAGAGAAAAACAGTGGGCAACTTCTTTTTTGGAATATGAACAACTTTTCGTCTTCTTCTGCCCATTTTAAAGCCTCTTTAACACAAATTAATTATTACAAGCATAAGTGCTTGTTTGATTGTATAACTCAGCAATAGCTTAAATATTTGTCCTAAAAACAGGACAAAAGCTCAAAACAAAAATAAAAACTGCACAAACACAGGGAGTAAAATAGGATAAAGAAGTATAAATTAAGGAAAAAAGCAAAAAGAAGATAAAGTAGTTAAACAACAAAAATTAGTTAATTATTAAAAAAATATCAAATAATGCATTAAAAAAGTATTTCAACATAATAATTATATCAAAAGATGTGTTTTTATAAAAAAATATTAAGTTTTTAAAGATTACTTAGAAAAAAGTAAAATATTTTTTAAAAAAATATTAAGTTATTAAAGATTACTTAGAAAAAAGTAAAATATTTAATGAAAACAAGATAAGACTCACCACAAAAAGAGAGCCAACAAATAGGAAGTTAATTTTTGGGGACAAAAGTAAGCAAAAAATAGGAGAACTGCAAAAATTTAGAAAAACAAAGAAAATTCTTGTGATATAAAAAAATCACAAATTTTTATCACATAAAATCACATCACAATAAAAAAGCTCAAAAACAGCTTTAAAACTCAAAATAATTGAAAAATAAAGTTTTTAGAAAAATAGATAATACGTGACGTCACACGTGATTCTGTGATAATCACGTGTGATACAAGTTTCATTGTGGAAATCACACACATAATAATGAAGAAGGCAACACAAAAACATAAAAAATGTAAAAAGGAATATAATAAAAAACCATGCAAATCATAAAAGGAATACAATTAAACACATAAAAAATTAAAAAATATAAATAAATTGTAAAAAATAGAATTAGAGTAAGCAGATGTTAGAATAAACGATTCAATTATTTTAGAGAGAATGTTTTTATTCTAATGTTTGCAGCATAACAATGGTAACTTTGCGCCAACCAACTCAGGTCAAAAAAGTCATCCCTTGGATTTTCAAGGAAGATTTTATTAGATAGCCAGTATACAAAAATGTATCCTTTAGAACAGGAGTTGTAAAAACTAATATGAACTTGAAGGAAAAGGCTCAAAATTGGATTAACTACTCATTAAATGATCCATTAGTAAAAATACTAGCAAAAAATAGCACATTAACAAAAATACAACTAGAAACTCTTTTAATTGATGTTTTAGCTGAAAATATAACCGATAAAGACTTAAAATACGATGAAAAGGCTAAATTAAGGATTTTAGCCGTAAGCAGGGGTGCGTTTAATCGAAGTTTGAGGCAAGCCAGACACAACGTTACACAAGCAATTTACACCATTTTATTGCTAGGATATTTGGGGGTTCTTGAAGAAATTAGTTTAGAACCATATCTAGAAGCAGCAAACAAGCTTAAAGCTTACATAGACACCCAAAGAGAACTAATAAAAAAACGACCAGAAAAAGAACAAATTAAAACTCTAAAAATACTTCACGAAGAGCTAAAAATTAGTCTTGAAGAACTGTCTAATCCTCGAAGAATGTCAAAAAAGCTGTGACATCACAAATCACAGCATCTTTATCAAAAAAATAATTAGTTTTTACACGATTTTGACGGTAAAATTTAGCAAGTAAAAATCGTTTTGGATTAAAAAAGATAGAGAAAATAAAGCCCATTTTAAGGCTATTTAATGAAATAGACCGAAAAAATATAATTTATCAAAGAAATTGAAAGACAACAGGAAGTAAAAAAGATTAGGTTTATAGATAGTTCAATAATTTCATGAAGTTTTGTGTGAGGTGATTGTGACGTGTGATGTCACGCATTATGAAGGGACAAAAAACTTAAGTTTATTTATATACTAGTGTGATATGTGATTAGGTATGCACATCACACGAAATCACATCCAAATCACATGTGAGGGAGGTCTTTGATGCTTTCAGATGTTTTTCTGATTTTAACGTCCATTTTGCTATTTGGGACGATTTCGGTGTTGTTTCTATATTACAAGCGCATAATAAATCTTCGTCATGAGTATCATAACGCTAAAGGAATAGTTAGCGACATAGTCCTAAGCATAGATAATCAGCTTAGTAGGCAAAAAGAGGGTGTACTTTATGTGGCCCAAAAAATTGAAGATATTTCCGTAGAAAATCAACAAGTTGCAAAAAAAGTAGAGAAATATGAAGAGAAATTAACAGAACTCAGTAATCGTATAACTGATTCCGCGCCAGACGTTGAAAAAAAGGTTTCAGGCCAAATTAAAGAAATAAAAGATGAGTTTGAAGCAATAAAACAAACTCAAGAAAAAGTTATGGAAAAGCTTGTTGAAATTGAAAAAATCAAATATGAAAGGCCTGCTCCTGAAGTAAAAATTAAAGCGGCTATTCCAATTAAAAAGGAGAAAGCTCTTGAGCCGTTAACAGAAACGGAACTGAATGTTCTTGAAACTATAAATAAACAAGGAGAAAAAACGGCTCCAGAAATTCAAAAACTGATTGGTCTAACCCGAGAACATACTGCACGACTAATGAAAAAATTGTACAAAGACGGCTACCTAGAAAGGGACACCCATAAAATGCCCTATATTTATAGATTGAAAGAAGAGATGGAAAAAATCTTGAAAAGAAGGGAACTTAACCCTTAGTCTGATTTTTCATTAGTTAGGGTTGCTCCAGCTACTTTAAGACGTTTTAGGTTTTCATTCATTTCAGAAAGGGTTTTTGATTCAGGTAAATTGTAGTCTGTATTTCCTTTTTGTTTAAGATAAGTGGGATAATGAAGAACTTTAACAGGAACAGCAAAACGAATCTGGGGCTCTGAAATAATCAAGGCTTCCCCGATATCCAACATTTTGATTTCAGTATCACTGTATTCCATATAAGGTGTGTTTTGAGTGAGATAGTCTCGATCCCGTTTAAGTTCAGTTTTCATAATGACTTTAGTCCAAAGCTCTGCAAATACATCACGATTAATTTTTGAAGGCCGAGGAGTTACTGCATTTAAACCAACCCGGTACTTACGGTAAGTAAGGGCGATGTCTGAAAAAATTGTCTTACGAATCTCAGGATCTAAAAACTCATGGGCCTCTTCTAAAGTTATTAACAAAGTTGGAAGTTTTTTCCAAGCTTCGAAAGTGTTTTCCCACAAACGTTTGTAATGTTGAGCAACATATGTCGCTGTAAGGCAAGTTACATTACGTTGTTCTTCAGAGGTCAATCCAGAAATGTCAACAAGACAAGTAACACCTTTGCTTATATTTTGGATAACATCTTCTATGAAATTATAATCTGAGACAGGAAATAGGTGAGGTGGAAGGTCAGAAAGTCGGCTCATCAAGGCGCTTGTTACGACTTTTTGTGCATTATTAACAATCTGTTTAATTCCAGAGTGACCTTCTTCCCGATAGGTTGCAAGGGATTCTTCGACCCAGCATTTGCCTAAGCGTTCGTACAATCGCCTGGCGATCCTGATTTGTGGTCGACCAATATCAGGAAACAAAGTCCACAGTCGCCCAGGAGTAAGGGTCCGTAACCCAATGGAGAGTTTGCCATCCCGAGCGGAATAATAACTAACGCGACTGTGAAACAAAGGATGATCTCCCAGACCGCTTTCTTCTCCAAAGTCCTTGCCAGAAAGCAGTTGTCCTGCAAAATCAAAAATTAGGCCAACTGTGGTTGGGTCATCGATTATTCGGGCGTTTAAAATGAGTTCGGTGTTAGTTTTTCCTGAGCCCGTCATTCCGAACATGCCCATCATTTTAGGAATTGCTTTTGCATCTATTCCTACTACACCTAATTCATCTTCACCTGAACGCAAGCGTCCTATTTCTAAATCGCCTGAAAGCTGCAAAATTTTGTAATCTTCTTCATTTATTGTGTAAACCTGATCCATGTAGTTTGGGTTGAAGGTTGGAGACCGAATTCTGCCAGAATTGTTTTCAAGTAACAAAACGGCGTCTACATGTCTGTAACTGGAATAGGGGCCGAAGGATTCTTTTCCTTCTGCTTCTCTCAGTTGTTCGTTAGTTTTCAGAGTGGAAGAGCTGCCAGCGTCAACTACACGAGCATAAAAATTGCGGCTATCACAGTTTATTCTTACGATTTGGCCAAAAGAAAGGTTCACGCCTTGATTTAAAAAGAAAGAAACCGTGTCACCTTTTACTTCTCGAACAAAGCCAACGGGTTCAAATTCTGTCAAAGCTTTCATCTCCTTCTAATATATTTGTCATTCCATGGATTTTATCAGCAAAAGTTACAGATAATTCTTCAACACGAAGAGTTTCCAAGATGCCTACATCTTTTAACTCTTTTTCTACTAAATCATAATATTGTAAAAGCTTAGATGCTGATGCTCCAGAGAATTCGTGAGCAAGCCAAAGGGTTACAGGATATCCTAGGCATCTTGGGTCTTCAGAAAGGGAAGTTAGAGGAGAAAGGAGCCCAGTTACGTCGTGTGAAGTTGAATCCATTATGTCGCACCGAAAAATGTGTTTACTATCTTCACATAACTTCACAAGCGAAACGTCCCCATACAGGTGTTTTTCCATATTAGCCTCTTTCACGGGATGATAAACCCAAAGGGGATATGGTGCAAGAACGCTTGTGGATGCCATAAAGTCTCGTCCTTTTTCGTCACAGAGCATAGGTGACTGTTTACTTACGGCAAGAAGATTAACCTTTTTACGAAGAGCCTCTTCGTAAAGAGAAGTGTGAAAACCTCGCTTACCGCCAAAAAAACTAGCCCCATCCAGTAGAACATAATCCCCTTCACCTAAATCACGAAGAGTTTCCTCACCAGAACCAATCTGGGTAGCCTCTTCGTGGAGAAGTCTTAAGGCCATTTGGCTTTCAATTTGGAGTCTCGTATCAATCAAAAAGTTTGAACGGTAACGACGGTCTCCAACTGCGCAAACTATGCTTTCATCATAGTCCCAAGTTACTTTGCGGTTTTCTACCGAGGCATAAGCAACCCGCATCAGGTAGATTCCCCAGTTGTGGGCTCGTTTCAAAGTTCGTGTGGAACAATCCACAGCAAAAAATCGGCAGTTACAGTTTTTTACCTTTTTTAAAGGTTTTATTTTGGCGACATCAGGTTTAGTAACAATCAAAGGTTGAGGTTTAACATCACTAAAACCTATTTGACGACCTTTGTCAACATACTTTTTAAGCTTAGTTTTTAGCTCAGTCAAATCTTTCTGAATTTTACTCATTTATGACGGCTCCTCAACAAGCCTCACATACTAATTAACATTAAATTATGTATTCTCTAAGAGTAGAAGTTTATTATCTTTCTTGAATTTGTTGAGCGGATAATGCAGTCATGATTCTGTAACGCATTTGATTAGATGAGCCTTTTTTGATGAAATATCCTCGATCAGTTAACCGTGACAAGTAAGTAGAAACAGTACTAAGGCTAATTGATTCTTTACACTGTTTTTCGTATGCATCCCGCACATCCTTGGAAGAAAACCATCCTATAGGAAATGTCTTTTCAGCAACTAAACGAACTTTATCAATTTTTGATGTTTCCGTTGCTGCAGAATTGTTTTCAGAATTTGGTGTTGGTGCGCCTCCTAATAACTCAACCAAATCAAGTAGACGAAGAGCCTTATCCCGAGTGATTTGGCCTTCAAAGGTCACGGTGTAACGATCGCCATTATTGAAGACTTCTACTCGCATTTTTTTGGTTGGCATATTTTACACCAGTTAGTGTTCACTTACTACTATTTCACTAGTTATAGGTATTACGGTAAACAGTGACAGGAAAAAAGCCTAAAAAAACAGTTAAAAATACAAAATAAACGATTTTTCCAGTTTGTTTATTTCACAGACTTCACAACAGCCAACAATAGTTAAAATAAATCCAACAAATAATCAATTATCATTCTCCAGTAGAAACCAAGGGGTTACCCAAAAACTGTGAAACGAATTGTTTTTTTCTTATTTTTTAAAATAACTGCAAAATACGGGATTAATGTTCAAGTAATTTCACATTACTTCACATACTAGTTAACAAAGTAATCTGCTTGTGAAGCAGTAAGACTCTTCGTGAATTAACAATTAGTGTGTCACAAAAAGTCTAGAAAAAGACACTGACCCCTTAATTTCCAGTGTAACTAGAAAATGGTGAAGGGA
>JARRLY010000037.1:0-13322 GCA_037386545.1 Candidatus Bathyarchaeota archaeon | reverse complement strand
TGATTGAGGTTATGCCAAGATCTGAGCCGTCTTCAGGTTTTATAAAATCAACGTCTTGGTTATTTGTTCTAACAAAGTTCTCAGGGGGTAGAGGAGCTCTTAGTGTTTGTTCAATATTTTCTGATGTAGCTTGCGCCATGGAGATTGCTGTTATTTGTAGGATTGTTGCAATCATCAGTATGCAAATTACTATTCGGGTTAGTTTTGTTTTTGAAAGATTTCCTTTCATTATTTTTTCACCGATTAAATCGATTAGTGAAAAATTACCTATTATGCCACGCATTAGAACAATGTCAGCTAAAACTTAGTTCAAAGTGTTCTATTTTTTGGACACTATGCCTAGCATTTGGGGTTTGGAAGTTAAAGTTTAGCCTCAAATTCAAAAACGTGTGATTAGATTCGTTGTAGTTTGAATACAACTGGTCTAAACCCATCAGTGCATGAATTTAATGCAACTCCTTTTTCTTTAAACCATGGTAGGTCAAAACCATAACTCAATAATCTGACATTACTATAGATGCCTAACCAAGCAGTGTTACAAAAGCCTTCAGGCATTTCCATGTCTTTGACAATAAATTCTTGCCCGTCCTCAAGTCGATCACATTTTCCAAAGGGCGTTTTTGATGTTATTGGTGTCTTTTCAAAAACTTCAGATGGATGAAAGCGTCTTAAAACAGTTATTTTCACTTTGTGTATTTTTACCATAAAAAGTCCTCAAGTTTGATGATTCTAGTTTTAACGTATCAAACATCCCTAGTTTATTTGTTGGTTTAAGATTTTGGTAAAGGTAGGGTTTTGTTTTTTTGTATTAGGACGGTTTTGGGAGAGTTTTTACTTTTGCAGAAGGTTGTTTGGGTTAAAATCAAATCGGTAGTATAATGTGTCTTTTGTTTGATATATTTCGGTTTTTGTTATATGCCTTGGGATGAAATACGATATATTAAGATTTACGACATATTTTTTGTATTGAAGTAAAACAGAACAACAATTGAACATGAAAACATAAGGTGAAAAAGAATGGCTGTTTATACAACTAATTGGAATTTATATAGAACCCATTTCAAGACCACTGTGAAAAACTACTCAAATGTGAGCTATTCGCGAAATAGACTTACCAGAACACAAGAAAACAAGTTGTTAGAATCTTTGGTTGAACAACTCCATGACATTTGAAAAAATTCTGCTGGAATCAATAGATGAAGGCTTGGATTGTCTGGGAGAACCGGCGAAACAAGCAATTTATTTCCAGTTAAAAAACAAATATGCGCTAAATAAACAAGATATCCCAGATAGAATAAAAATTTTTACAAAAGCAATTGAAGATATTTTTCAAACCGGAGCGTTATTGCTTGAAATAAAAATTATGAAGATTTTGTTTAATAAGATAGGACAAGGAAACGTTGTTATTGACAATCCTGAATGTCTAGACTTTGCAAGTTATGTGTACACATTAAAAAACAGGTTTTATGGATCTTGTTATCATCTTCCCTTTTCTAATTACAAAAATTGTTGTAAACCCAGTTTTTGTTAATAATACTTGATTAAACTTTTTTGGGTTGGGATGTTAGAATTTAATTCTAAACACGAAAGTTAATTTTTCTTAAAGATTGCTGAGATTGTGTGATTTTTAGTTACATTTTCAAATTTATATGTACGAATTGCCCCCAAGTGAATGTTTTTGTCAATAACTACATCTTCAATTTTATATCCTTGATCTGCAGCAACGATAAAGACTGTACTATCTTCACCAAAATTTATTTTCTGTTTTGTGTTTGGACTAATTATGCCGCCATTGGTTACCCTTGGTTTGATTATTTTACTTCCATCTTTTCTTTTTCTTACAACTATAGGTATTGCAATAGACGCAGGAATAACTAGTGATAATACAGCAAAAACAATCAACTCAGGACCGAAACCCGCGGACATAGATTCTGGCACATAATATCCATGAAGAGTTAAGGGTTCATTTATTGTTAAGGTAGAAGATGTGTTGCCTTCTTTTAAGATATATTGCTTTTCACCTTTTGTTGTTTTAATAATTTTTGGGTAACTAAAAGTGATCGTGTCTCCAGCGTTTACCCAAATACTAATTGGCAGTTCTTCAATAGTTCTATTGCCTTTGGTAGTGATTTCAATAGTTCCTAAGATTTCTTGATCTATTCCATCATGACCGAAGCTGACAAGGTATTGAGTCTGGTAAACTCCAGTCAATGTTAAAGCTCTATCTACATTTTCTGATGCTGTTTCGCTTACCAAAACGTGTCTTACATTCCCAGCAGCATTGACTTTTATTTTTTTAAAATTTCCTTTAACTGGAGTTCCCATGTCAACCCATTCTGTTATGTCATTAGTCTCCTGGACCCCATCACTAACTGTGTTGTAGGTAACTTCATATTGAGTTTTCCAGTTTGCCACAACAGTTTTTGGGCCATCCATTACTATTGTGTTACTTGTTGTCCCTTTGCCTGTTGCATCTCCTGTCCAGCCAGTAAAGAGTTCTCGTTTGTCATTTCTGCTCATTAATATGTTGTCGTTTACGGAAACAGACACAGTTGTTCCAACATTGTACCATCCTGCTCCACTGGTTTGACCAAACTTTGAGTTTACAAAAAGATAGTATTGTTTCTCCCAAACGAAGGTGACAATATGATTTGATTGAATGTTGGTTAGGGTCAACTGTTTACCCGAAATAACAGGGCCATCATCTAAGGTGTATCCGGTGCAAATCCAGCGCTTATCTTCTTGGCTTTTTGGATTTTTTGCTGATACAATGAAATCATCGCCAACATTAACTTCTGATGAAGGAGTAGCTTGACCTTGGGAACTTATAACGTCAATATAGTAGGTTGTTGTCTTTATTGAGAAAATGGCACTTAAGGTATGGTTTGATGTTACATTTGAAAACGAATAACTTGCTGTTGAGCCTACTGGGTTTCCATCTACTAAAATATCGGATACGAAATAGTCATCTTCTGGGTTGAAAGTGAAACTTTGTGTATGTCCATAGTTCACTTGAATAGTTCCGGATGGGGTGATTGATCCGTGCACAGTGTCTTGGACTGTAATCGTTAAAGTTTTCGGTTCAAAATCTGCTTTGATTGCAGTATTTCCAGTTAAATAATGTAAATTGAATGAACTGGATGCACCTATACTTGAGCCATTGACCAAAACGTCTGCTATTTTGTAACCTGTGTTAGGGGTTATCGTGAAGGTTTGACTTGTTCCGTAAGGGATTAGAAGAGTTCCAGTTGGGCTGATTTCTCCTCCGGGGTTGGATGAAATTGAAAGACTAATTGTGGATTGGTTTGTTGCAAAAGTTGCAGTTAAATTATGGTTGGTAACGACGTTAGTGAAATTGTAGGACGTTTGTGTGCCGACTGAGATTCCGTCGACTAACACATCGGATACATAATATCCAACTTCGGGATTAATATTGAAGACTTTGTAGCCGCCTTGAATGATGTTGCATGTTTCGGGGGTGATTGTACCATGTGAAGTTTGAATCACTGTGATAGTGGATGCTGCTGTTGGTGTTATGTTGACTTCCGTTTCGGTGGAGTTGACAGTTGAACCTGTGTTATCAGTTATTTGAACAATAAAGGTCCAAGCTCCGGTTATTGTGGACCCCAAAAAAGTGTATGTTGTGGAGTTTGAACCAACTGGAGTGAAGTTTTGTCCGGGCTCTTTTTGATACCATTGAAATGTGTACGGAGATGTTCCGGTTATGATTTCTGGGCAAATTAGAATCGAGGACTGGTTTTGTGGAACTTGGTTTGGGTTTGCTGATGTTGTAGGTGCTATCAGTGTTGGGTTGACTCTGATGTTGATTGTGTTTGAGGTTGTTGTTTGTGTGGAACTTGAGTTATCTGTTACCTCTAGTTTGAATTGCCAAGTGCCAATTGGAGTTGTTGTTGTGGGGGTGAAAGTATAATCCGGTTGGTTGCCGCCAAGGATGGGGGTGAATGTTTCTCCTTCATAACTTTTTAGCCATTGAAATGTATATGGGGGAGTTCCTCCAGATGGGGCTGAGGTTTGGGATAATAGGGAAGATTGATCTTGATTGATTTTGTTGGTGGAGGCACTGATAGTGGGGGGTGTGAAGGCTAATGAATTCACAGTTATGGTTGGTTGCTCGCTGTTTAAAGTGAGTGCTACACCGCCTTCTTCAATGCTGGTGGTGGCATCTATTGTCCATTTTAATACGCAGGGAAGGGTTGGTGCAATTGCCTCGAAAGTAAAAACCAGGTTTTCGCCTGGGTTTAATACACCGCCCCCAGTGGTGGCTGTTAGGATTATTGATGAGTTGGTTAGTACGTAATTCCATAGTGATGTTGGGTTAAGAATTGTTATTGGAGCTAGAACCGTTAATCCTGCAGGAGTTGATATTGTTGTTGAACCTAGAGTGCTTTCTCCGGTGTTATTGATTGTTATCAGATATGTGGCAAGTTGATTTACGTTGACTTGGGTTGGAGTTACTGTCGCTGTAAAAGCGTATGTTTTCGCTCTTACTTCAATGATTGTGCTGGTTGTAAGGATTAAAAGTAAAAGCAACAAAATGGTAGCTTTATTTTTATGTAATTTCTGTTGCCTCATTACAGATCTCTCTTTTTGGCTGTAACCATCAAAAATTATATTAAATCTTTAGTCGTCATATTTAAGATATAATATTTAGCTGCCTAGACCTAATAAAGATTATTGTTTATCTGTAAAACAACAATACAAAATTATCCAGCAAAAAACGCAATGCGAAAGCATTTTTGAGATATGTGTTCGGTCACTGCGAACTTTAAGATTGTGCTGCAAATCTACCGTTTGGGTTGGGGGATAAAAAACATTCATTTGTTTGAATTGTAGTTGCGAACTCGGGAAATTTGAACCTTGGACGTCTATCTGTTAATATATTAATATCTGAAATCAAAATAAACTTTTTAGGGTTTTTCTCAAATCTGATTTAATTAGTTTATTTTTCAAATTAACATGGAAACAACTATATGGTTTGAAAGTTGAAAAAAATTGGCGGGTCTTTGACCCGTTGGTAATTTTGTATATTGAAAGTATTTGTCAAGGATTTTTTTATGGCACAAACATTGACAACATTGTTTCAGTGTGAACAACATATGGGTTTTTTTCTATGAGTTCATAGATGATGTTTCCGAGTTCTTCTGATGATTCTGCTTCTATGATTACGACTGCGTCGAATTGTCCTAGAACCGAATTTGCGAATGTTACACCTTTTATTTTTCTTGACTGTACGATCTCCTCTGAGTGGCCCGGATACATTTTAAGAAGTACAAAGGCTCTAATTTTTTTAGTGCGGAGATCTTTTGTGGGCATTGTTTTTTCTCCTTTTAGAAGAGAGTGATTGCGGTTTCTGTGTGGACGATGTTGGGATCTTTTTCGATTACTTCGTATACGAATTTGTTTAGGGCTTTTTGGTTGGGGGCTTCTAAGATTGCTATTACGTCGTGTTGTCCGTAGACTGAGTCTACAGATAGTACGTTATCAAATCGGAATTTTATTCCTTTGACTACGTCTTCTGATGTTCCAGGTTTTGTGTCTAATAATAAATAGGCTTTCATTTTTCCCTGTTCTCCTCTTACCTATGTTATAGTAGTTTAGGTATTTGTTTTTTCAAGGTAGCGTAGTTTTGAAAAAGGTAAACTTTGGAGGGTTTGGAGACCTAATCCAATGGATTAATTTTATCAGTTAAGAATCCCCATTCACATATTGCTAAATTCACAATTAACTGAAAGGATGTTTTTGCTTGGAAAAAGCTGATGTAGATTCAAGCGAGAGGAGTTTTGTTCCTGATAACCTTATTCGCACATTAGCAATTACTTTAGTTATATTGCTTCATGCTGCAAATGCACCGTTGCAGGCATCTTCTGTGCCCGAGGCTTACTGGTGGACTGCAGTTGTTTACAAAAGTTTAGCTCTACCTTGTGTTCCATTGTTTGTTATGTTAAGCGGTGCCTTATTGCTTAAGCGCAGTAAACTCAATGAGCCAATAAGAGTGTTTCTTAAGAAAAGGATAAACCGTCTTGGATTTGCCATCGTCTTTTGGGGTGCAATTTATCTTGTATGGAGTTTTTTCATAACCCAATCACCAATTACGTTAACCAATGTTGTAGAGGGCATACTTTTTAGTTTATTTAGTGGCGCTTACTATCATTTTTGGTTTATTTATCTTATAATTGGTCTTTATTTGGCTACTCCGATTTTGAGGTCGATAATAGCGGGAAAACGCAAGGTTGTTCGTTACCTAGTTTTGCTTTGGTTTGTAGGTGTAGCTGTAATACCGCTTGTAGAAATGGTTAGTGGTCACACTTTAAATCCCATTACCTTTGTAATCAGTGGTTGGTTAGGTTACTTTGTTTTAGGGTCGTATTTGAAGCGAGTAAAAATGCGGTCTCCCCTATTGTATGGCATATTAATCATGAGTTTTGTTTGGACAGTAGTCAGCAATTGGTTAATGAATTATCCCTTTAACGGCGCGCAAGTGAACAACTACTTTTTTGATTACTTATCAGCCAATATAATCGTAGGTTCGTTTGCTTTGTTTTCGATTCTGTTGAAGTTCCATCGAGACTGGCCTGGAAAAAATCGTAAAACTCTTAGTCGCATTGTAAAAGCAATAAGCGCGAATACTTTGCCCATTTTTCTGTGTCATGTAATAATTTTGGAGTCATTTGAAAGAGGTTTTTTTGGTTTCACATTAAGCTTTGAAACATTACATCCGATTATTGAAATTCCATTAATAACGGCACTAACGCTTTTCATCTCACTTGGCTTAGTTTTGTTAATGAAAAAAGTACCCATTTTAAAAGAACTAATAGATTAGAATTAAAGAATAATTTATGTTAAAAACACACTTGGACACTAAAATTCAATGACAGCTTACAGACACATTCAATTTGTAGACATGTAATTGGCCTTATTTTTTGTATCTAGTTACATCATAGCATTCTTTATTTTCTCCACAACGGCAACAAATACGAACGTCATTAGGCAAGACGTTATGAACGTCATCCTCAGTTAGACAATCTCTACAAACCCATTTTGTCTTCAACAACATTTCACCACTTATTCATTAAAACTAGAATTTTCCTTCAATATTGCAAAAGTAAACACTATGTATAAAGAAATTGCAATTTGTGGCCTAAATAAAATTTTAGTTAGTCTTTCAAACATACCTGATGTGCTATTGGGTTAACTGACAACATGAACATTCCTATTTCTGCAAAGAAGTTAGGAAAAATTGTTATTTTTTTGTTTTTTCTTAGGTGAGCTGTATGTGTTGTTGTGATTTTTGTTTTTTTGCAGTATTCTTTGAAGTCATTTATGCTTAGAAAATGTAAGTTTGGCGTCTGGTACCATGGGTGAGGGAGTGATGCAGTTACTGGCACTTTTCCTTTGAAAAATATTTGAAATCTGGCTGGGTAATATGCAAAGTTTGGAAAGGTGACGATTACTTGTTTTCCAACTCGTAGTGCTTCTTTTAGAACGAAATTTGGTTTTTTTACTTGTTGAAGGGTTTGACTTAATATTATGTAATCAAAGACTTGATCTGGGTATTCACTTAAGCCTGTGTCGATGTCTTGTTGGAAAACGCTTAATCCCTTTTCTATGCATTGGGTGATTGATTGTTGATCTATTTCTATGCCTTGGGCTTGTACATTTTTTTGTTTTCGAAGTAGGGTCATTACTTCTCCGGTTCCACAACCAAGGTCTAAAACAGTGGAGTTTTGTTTTACCCAATCTACGATGATCTGGTGTTCTAGTTTAGGTTTCATGTGTTTGTTTTAACTCCTTTTTGTTTGTGTTGTTAACTGTTTTTAGGAAATTTTTGATCAGATTGGTTTGTTCTTTGTTCTCTAACAAAAATGCATCATGGCCATAAGAAGAATTGATTTCACAATATGTTGTGTCAACACCTGCTAGTTTGCATGCTTTGGTGATTTCTCTGGATTGATATGTTGGATAGAGCCAGTCAGATTTGAAGGCTAAAACCAGGATTTTTGCTTTTAATCCAGTAAATATTTCGGACAATCTTTTTTCTTTTAATAAATTGAAATAATCTATTGCCTTAGTTATGTACAGGTAAGAATTCGCGTCAAACTTTTTTACGAAACTATCTCCTCTATGTTGTAGGTAGCCTTCTACTTCGAATTCTGTTCCGAATTTGAATTGTTTTTTTGAATCTTTGATGCGTCTGCCAAACTTTTTGGCCATTGAAGCGTCGCTCATGTACGTGATGTGTCCTATCATTCTGGCTATTGCTAAACCTTTGATTGGATTTGTATTTGTGGAGTAGTATTTCCCATTATTCCAGTTTGGATCTGCCATTATGGCTTGGCGTCCTACTTCGTTGAATGCTATTTGTTGGGGAGAGTGTTTCATTGTTGTTGCGATTGGAATTGCAGACAATATTTTTTTGGGGTAAGAAACCATCCATTGCAAAACTTGCATGCCTCCCATTGAGCCTCCAACAACAGTTAGGAGTTTTTTGATTTTTAGGTGGTCAATTAAACGGTTTTGAGCTTTTACCATATCCTTTATTGTTACTAATGGAAAGTTTGTTGCGTAAGGTTTTCCAGTTTTTGGGTTGATTGATGATGGGCCTGTTGAGCCGTTACATCCTGCAATTACGTTTGAGCAAATGACATAGTATTTTTCTGTGTCAAAGGCTTTTTTGGGTCCAATCATGCTGTCCCACCAGCCGGGATGTTTCTCGTTTTTTTGGTATCCTGCTGCATGGGCGTTTCCTGAGAAGGCATGAAGAACCAAAATTGCGTTGGATTTTTGGGGATTAAGTTTTCCGTATGTTTCGTAGGCTATGGTGACTTGTTCAAGTTTTTCTCCAGATTCCAAAGTTAAGCTTTCAGGATTTTCAAAAGTGTAATGTTGGGTTTGTGTTTCACCAACGCTTCCAATTTTTTCACTCAAAGGTTTTTCCTCGTTATGTTGAATGGTGCTATTTTGATTTTCACTGTTTTAATGCGGCATGTAAAGCTTGGTTGATGTCTTCTTTGATATCTTCAACGTCTTCGATTCCAATTGATAGTCGTATGTAATCTTCTGTAACTCCTGTTGCTTCTCTTTCTTGTTTTGTTAGTTGCTGGTGTGTTGTTGAAGCGGGGTGAATAACTAAGCTTTTTGCATCCCCAATGTTGGCAAGATGTGAAAATAGTTTAACCGATTCAATGAAGCGTTTGCCTGCTTCTAATCCGCCTTTTATTCCAAAGCCTACGATTCCTCCGTAGCTGCATTTTAGGTATTTTTTTGCAAGTTGGTGACTGGGGTGTTTTTTGAGTCCTGGATAGTTTACCCACTCAACAAGGGGGTGTTGGTTTAGAAACTGTGCCACTGCAAGAGCGTTTTCAGAGTGTTTTTTCACTCGAAGAGGCAGGGTTTCTAGTCCTTGCAAAAATAGAAAAGAATTAAATGGGCTCAATGCGGGTCCGAGATCTCGTAGTAGTTGGACTCGGGCTTTGGTTACAAAGGCTGTGTTTCCGAAGGTTTCCCAGTATTTTATTCCATGGTAACTGGGATCAGGTTGGGTGAATTCAGGGAATTTGCCATTTGCCCAATTAAAGTTTCCGGAATCAATGATTACTCCACCTATGGATGTTCCGTGGCCACCAATGTATTTGGTGGCTGATGCAATTTCGATGTCAGCGCCGTATTGTAAGGGTTTGGCTATTCCTACGCCTACTGTGTTGTCTACAACAAAGGGGATGTCTGCTTGGTGAGCGATTTCTGCGATTGCTTCAAAGTCTGGAACGTCAAGTTTTGGGTTGCCGATTGTTTCTGCGTAGATTGCCCTAGTTTTGTTTGTGATTGCTTTTTTGAATTCTTGGGGTTTGCTTGAGTCAACAAAGACTGTTTTTCGTCCCAGTTTACTGAAGGTGTAATGAAGTAGTTGATATGTTCCTCCGTAGAGGTTGTTTGCTGCTACAATTTCATCGCCTAGTTGGGTGATTGTAAGAAGTGCAATTGTTTCTGCTGCTTGTCCTGATGCTACCGCTAGGGCTCCTGTTCCTCCTTCAAGGGCTGCAATTCTTTTTTCGAAGGCGTCGGCCATCATTTATCACCTTTTTTGTTGTACCAACAAACCTATAACGCTGTTATATTATTTTTTGACAAAAAAATTCTGAAAAGAATATTTTTATCTAGTAAAAATTTCAAAAAGCATAAAGCTCGATGATATGGCAAATTCACTTTCACTTTTGAAAGAATAGGATACGTGAGAAAGAAAAATCAATTTCTTCATCTAGTTCTCAAAATTTTTTCAATAAAAAACTATTCCCAGAAAGCTAATTTTGTGTATCTATTAGTTGTGATTAAAATCCCCGTTTTCCTTGGGTCAAAGGGGTAAAAATTCTTTGTGAATATTAATATCATGAAAACTAATTCAATTGAAAATTATTTATTGAATTAACATTTGTTTAACGGGTAGTGTTCTAGCACAAGTTCTCACTTGTGTGGTGAAATTCTTCCGCGAATCCACTTTTAATCCAACATTAAAGGAATGATTAATTTGAAAGTTAATTTTAAGCAGATACTTTTTTGTTTTTGATTGCAATAGATATTATCCATGGACAAAACTATTTTGTTCCTGATTATTTCGGACGTTTTTCTTTTAACTGGTTTTGGGTTAATGCAACCGATTTTATCGATTTTCATTAAGGATAATTTGGTTGATGGAACAGTTTTTGCAGCAGGTGTAGCGGTTATGTTGTTTATGTTAACAAAAAGTTTGGTACAATTACCATTATCAAAAATTGTTGATAAACGAAAACGTAATTTTAGAATTAAATTAGTTATTGTTGGAACCTTTGTTGTGGCATTAGTTCCTTTTCTTTACGTTTTTTCAACACAAGTGGTTTACATCTACTTAGCCCAAATAATATACGGTCTAGGAAGTGGCTTAGCGTTTCCTTCTTGGATGGCTCTTTGGAGCATAAACTCAGCGATCAGTCGTAAAAGCTACGATTGGAGCGTATATTCTACTGTAACTGGTGTTGGAACAGCAATAGCTGCAGTGATTGGCGCTACAATAGCTGAGCTTTTGGGGTTTGTTTACACATTCATACTTGTTGGTGTTCTAGCTTTATTTGGATGTTTTTCTTTATTAGGACTTGAATTAAAAACACCTCAATAGATTTCAAAAAATTCCAAGATTTAACAAAACCCCCTTTTTGTTATTTTGGTTAGGTTTTTAGTTTGTTTTTTGGATTACTATTACGTAAAACTATATAGTAAGACTTAATAAATAATATAAACTTTTTATTGCTGAAGAGGGCAAAATGAAATTGCAACAATTAAATCATAAATCAAGACTTAGACGTTTTTTTATGCTTATTTTGTTGCCCATAACTATACCCACGTTTATCATTGGATGGATTTTAGCTCAAACTTCTCAATCTAAACAAATGGGAACAATCAAAGAATCTCACAAGTTTTCTTCAATTAAAATACAAATAATCAACAAAGCCCCAATCAAAACTCGAGAAAAAATACAAGAAAACCATCCCATGGCTACATAATAATTTGATTAAGGTTTGAGGTTATTTTCTTTTATTTTCAAATTTTTTGGATCTTTATTTTTCACTTCACGAAAATCAAATAGAACTTAATCATATATTTTCACCCATGGCAGTTGCCTTGGGTGGTTATTTTTGATTTTTTTGTTTTTTCTTTGAGCTGGTTTTTATTGTTGTTTTGGATATATTGGTTTTTTTGAAAACAAGGTAATATAGTGTCTTAATATATGTTGTTTTGTGAGGAGTGTTTGATGAGTTTGGATAAAAAGTTGGGTTTTGTTCAAAGACATTTTTCCAAGACCAGTGAATTTGAGGATTTGCTTGACAAGAGTTGTCAGTATGATGTTTTTGAGTTTAACTGTGATTTTTGATTAAGTTGGGTTTGTGTTTATTGTCTGGGTGTTTGAAAAAAATGGAAAAGGTGAATGAATTGGAAAAGCAAAAGAGTGTTTGTTCAAACGCAAATAAGATGAAATGGGATCCTTTGGTTGTTGGTTTAATTCAGCGGCATGAAACCAAATAGTTTTTTTCAGGTCTTTATTTATGAAAAGGGTTTTATGAAACCGAAATCTTTGCATACCCTATGTCGTCAGAGTATGTTGCTCCTAATTGTCCTTGCCCTAAAAAAGAGTGTTCCCGGCACGGAAAATGTGAAGAATGCGTCAAGCATCATTCTGCCAAAGGCGAAGAGCCCTACTGTGCAAGATAATGCCTTAAACAGTTGATATTTTCAAAAAGTTAGTAACCTCTTTCGTAAGGCCCCTGGGTTGATTGGGACAAATTTTGACTCTAAAACTATTCTTTAGAATCATCTAAATGGTATTTTGGGCTTTTCATTGCTGTGGTCCATAAGATGTCAAAATAGTCTTCTGCCATGGCTACAATACTAGGTACGTTTGACCATAACGCAGGAGATTCGTATAATCGTTCTTTTGGTCTAATGAAAATAAAAATTTCTTTTCTATCACACATGGCCATTACTGTTCTTGGAATTTTGGGTATGTATCTAATGTTAGCCCTTGGAGGGGTCCAAAAGTCTTTGAGTTCTTCACATACATTTCCTTTGTTACAATCAATTACAACTCTACCTTTTACGCCTCTTTCCCAAGCTTTTAGGAGGTTATCAGCCAAACTATGGCGTGCAGCTGTTAATCTTTTACAAGTGGTCGAAACTTCAATGCTGTTTTTGGTGTTTACAATGGCTTTATTTAGTTGCCTAATTAGTGTCTCTTTCGAGGGTACAAAAACAAAACCTGACGTTTCATCTGGAGTGGCGTTCTTTTGGTTATATTTGTCTAGTAATTTTGTGGCTTCTTGTTCTATTTTTTTGTGTTTTAATTTTTGTCGTTTGAGCAGGCATTCAATTGCGTCTTTGATTGGAATTGCCGTAAATAATGCAGGTCTGGTGATTTGTTTTTTGATTAGTCCGTGGTCTTGAAGTTTTAAAAGGTTTCGGTACACGTCTCCTCTTGAAATTTTGGAGAGGTCAGAAATTTTTTGAACTTTAAGGGTTCCATTTTGGATGAGTGTCAGAAAGATTTTTGTTTCCACAAGGGAAAGTCCCAACTCGACGAAGGTTTTGAGGTCTTGTTTTGGATAAAAAATCCGGCTCAAGAAGAGTTCATTAAATCTAAAATTACTGAGTTAGTTTTAGTAAAGTTCAAGCAAGAAAAGATCTATCCTACAATTCCAGCGTTGATGCGAAAAGAATCATTGACTGGAAAACAAACAGTTAATGACAACGAAGTTTTTGAAAATTAAACATCCTAAGCGAGC
>JARRLY010000036.1:0-6748 GCA_037386545.1 Candidatus Bathyarchaeota archaeon | reverse complement strand
CTATTAGTATCCTAATATGTTCCGCACCAATCGAAAAAATGGGTTTCCAAAAATTCAGAATTTATACTGTCACTGCATATCGCATTTTTAGTATTCTCTTGGAATAAGGGCAATGTTGAATGCTACAGTTTTGCCGCCGTGTTTGTGTTCACATTTCACAGTTACTGTTTCTTTGTCTTCGCTGATGTATACGATTATGCCGTAGTGCTCTGCTTCCTGATGGAAAACGCTGTGAACAGGAATTTTCATTCTGTCGCCAATTTTTAATTCAGCCATAGCCTGTTCCATCCTTACCAGCATCAGGTTTATTGAATTGACTATTAAACATTTACTTGACATGAATTTAAGCTCCGAGACACATAGTTTATTGGGAAAAAGCCCCAAAAAACAAGTTAAGTATACAAAGAGCTTATCTAATACCTTTCACTAAATGGTGAGACGAAGGAAACAACATGCCAAGAGATCCCGTGTGCGGTGTAAACCTGAACGAAAAGACCGCCAAATACAAAATTACTCATGACGGTGAAACCTATTATTTCTGTAGCGTCAAATGCAAGAAGAAATTCAAACGCAACCGCGACAAATTCACCCAATAATTTTTGTTTTTACTTTTTGTTTACTATTTTTTTGATGGCTTGGGTATTAAAATTATAAAAATAATTAAAACCCAGCAGTAATTCTTACGAGAATCCTTATCTAAAACTGCCTTACCATCCAATAAAACAGGGACCGTCGGCTAGCATGGTCTAGGCTATGAGCCTCGGACGTTCGTGACCCCGGTTCAAATCCGGGCGGTCCCACCAAAATCCAAAGCTAACGGTACCTTGTAGAAAAGTAAAAAATAAATTGCCCAAAAATGGGCTTGCTTATTTGTTTTGTTTTTCGCGTTTTGCAATCTCGTTGGCGACTATAACCCCTGAAGCTGATGCTTGTATTAGTCCTCGGCTTACTCCTGCTCCGTCACCGATTGTGAACACATTTTTGATTTTTGTTTCCAACTGGCGAGTTAATTCAAGGCGTGTGGAATAGAATTTGACTTCGACTCCATATAGCAACGTGTCGTTTGAGTAGACACCTGGAGAAATCTTATCCAAGGCTTGGAGCATTTCTTTAATGTCTGCCAAATAACGGTAGGGCAAAACAAAACTCAAGTCACCCGGAACAGCGTTCTTCAAGGTTGGAACACACAAACTGCGTTTTATTCTGGCTTCGGTTGAACGTCGACCCGCCTTTAGGTCACCTAATCTTTGAACAATTACGCTTCCACTAAGCAGGTTTGAAAGTCGAGCAATATATTTGCCGTAAGCAATAGGTTCCCGGAAGGGTTTAGTGAAAGAAGTGCTAACCAAGATGGCAAAGTTCGTGTTTTTGGTTTTGCGCTCTGCGTAGCTTTGTCCGTTTACAGTTAAAACTCCGTCGTAAGATTCTGTAATAACTTCTCCCAGAGGAGAAACACAGAAGGTTCGAACTTGGTCGTCAAAGGATTTAGAATGATAAATCAATTTAGGTTCATACAATTTCTTGGTAAGATTTGCCATAACTGCTGCTTGCAGTTCAACACGAACACCAATGTCTACTGGGTTGTTCAGGGTTTTTAGTCCCAAAAGTTCGGCTTCAGTTTTAAGCCACTGTGCGCCAATTCTTCCTGGCGCCAAAATTACATATTTTGCGTAGAACTTTTCGCCGTCAGTGGTTTCTACGCCTTGGATTTTTCCATCTTCGACTAGAAGTGTTTTAACGTTGCTTCGCATTCGAATGTCAACTTTATCTGCTATGTGTTCTCGCATCATGTGAAGGGTTTCTGCACATTTTTCGGTTCCCATGTGGCGGACTTTTTGTTGAACCAGCTTAAGTCCAGCAAGGGATGCTTTTTGTTCGAGTTTTTCAAAGGTTTGTTGGTCGACACTGTAAATGTGTTTAGTGGCCCCATACTCAATGTACTTGTCGTCAACATAATGCAAAAGGTCCCACAGTTCTTTTTCTTCGTTGCAATATTCATTCAGCCATCCACCAACTTCTGTGGACAAGGTCAATTTTCCGTCACTGTATGCACCTGCACCTCCCCAACCTGCTAACAATGAGCATGGGTCACAGTTTAAACATCCTAATCCGCGGCTGGCTGGGCATTTTCTTTTATCGATGGATGAGCCTCTGTCTAAAAGCAAGACTTTGAGATCTGTCTTGTCGGCTAACTCAAGGGCAGAAAAGATTCCAGCCGGACCAGCACCTACAATTATAACGTCGAAATTCATCATCGGTTCCTCCGGAATTTCCAAAACTACGTACAATAGGTTAAATATATGTGTTGGCTGAACATCACCAACAAAACAAGTAAACTGTCAGTCTGCATCATTTTCTTGTACTTTTTTGAGGGTATCATCCATCAGTTTACGGAGAATCGGCGCCGCCTCTTGTTCGTTAAGGGACTTAACAAAAACAGAAACTAAACTAATTTTTTCAGTTTTTTTGGCTAAAATCTCTGCAAACAGGCGGGCAATCATCATATTGCGGTCTCCTAAGAGCACCGATGAAACTGGAGAACCAACAAAATTTTTTTGCTGAGGCATGGCAACCGCCAAAGTGCCAAGTTTATCTTCGGTTTCGCTTAGAAACAGTTGGTTAGCGTTTGTTGTTTCCAACAAAACAGAATAAAACGTAGTATCCTTGTCCTCGATTTCGTGCTTTGTAATTTTTGCTCGTGACAAGTCCGACTCCCTGCATTATAATAAAAATAGTTTAAACCGCTTATTTAGCCTATAGCAAAATTCCAGAGTTTTCCAACACTTCATTTCCGCGCATATGTTTGTCCTGTTCTTCCTGCAATTTTTATGGCAGAAACTTTGTCTTTTAACAATCTGCGGTTCACTGATTTGCGGGGTAGCCGGCTTGTTCCCGCTTCTTTTACGATTTCCACCAAAATTTCCTGAGGCAACAACTCGTCCAACAAACTAACTAAAGCAGTTGTGTATTCTGGTGTCCCATCCCCGACCCGAACAATTTTTGTTTCTGCAGGGAATCTTTTCATGTTTTCAACAATCAATTTTGTTGCATCATTTATGCTTGACGCGGTTTTCGTTTCGATAACTTTATTGTCTCCAAGAATTGCTATGCCACAACTGTTGCCGGGGTCAACTCCCACAACAATTTTTTTGTATCCTTGTTTTCCTTGAGTTTTCAAAAACGCTTCATCTACAACCGACTCAGGGTTTGAACCCTGCTCATAACACAAAATTGTGTGATGTTCAACTTTACTGTATTCTTCTTTGGTTGTTATGACCACCTTAATGTTTGAAGGAACACTATCCCATGGCTTTAAACTCAAAAACGACAATCGTTTGTTGTATAATTCATTAACAAGTTTGAAGTAAGCTAGGCCATTTACTGTTGCAACTGCAATTTTTGTCTTCATTTACTATCCTTTCCCTGTTTCACGTAAAAAAGATCCAATAGACTTTGAATAGTACACATCCATGACCTTGAACCTGTGTGTGGTTTTGGATTGATTTTGAGCTTAAATATGTTCCGAAGCAGCAACCAACCAAATGATCCAGAACAATCCTTATTATTCCAGAGACCTACTTCGTTTCTTGTGTAGCCATATTGCAGAATTATGTAAAAACGGGATGTGTTTCCCTTGACAAACTACTAGGAGGAGGATTTCCCAAACAATCTGTTTCCCTAATTTACGGAGAAGCAGAAACAGGAAAAACATCCCTTGCCGTTCAATGTGCAGTCACCTGTGCACGACGTAGCATCAAATCCTTATTCATTGACGCCGATGGAACCTTTTCTTATGAACGTCTGTCCCAAATTGCAGAATATGATTACAAAAAAATTTCTCCTTTCTTGATTATAATGCGTCCAACAACTTTTCAGGAGCAATCCCAGTCTTTGGATTGCTTGGAAAAAATAATAACAAACAAGTTTGAATTGATTGTCGTTGACACAGTAACCTCGTTATATCGTACAGAACAAGACGACACAGAAAAAACGTATGCTGCAAACCGTGAACTAAACCGTCAAATGGCAGTTTTGAAACAAATCGCCAAAACCCGCAACGTTACAGTTCTTGTAATTAGTCAAGTAAGAAGTGTGCCAAGTGGAGACTCTGTCAAAATTAAACCCGTGGCAACCCGTGTTTTGAATTACTGGTCCGATGTTGTTTTAGACATGTGCCAATCTGGACAAACTCGGGTAATTCGGGTGCTTAGGGAAAAACATCCTACAATCAAAGGAACTGGATACATTCACGTAAAGATAGAACGTTCCGGAATCACAGATTTTAGACACTAGAGTTAATTTAATGAACACGAATAAGATATGAACGACATGACAATAACACTAATCGACATCGTTGCTGCATTGTGGTTCATTTTCCCAGCATACTGTGCCAACGGAGCACCTGTAATCTTTGGCGGCGGAAAACCCATGGACCTTGGCAAAAACTTCATCGACGACAAACGTTTGTTTGGTTCCCACAAAACCTTTCGAGGATTTTTCGCAGGCATAATAATCGGAACGTTTGTCGGATTAGTTCAAACTATCCTTTATGAACAAGTTCTCTTCCAGTATAGCTCCCAGTTCCAATACAGCATACTTCTGGGTTTTATGATGTCAATAGGTGCAGTAACGGGCGACCTAATAGAATCATGCATCAAACGAAGAATCAATCGCCCACCCGGGGCTAACCTGCCAATAGCAGACCAACTAGACTTCATACTGGGAGCATTCCTGTTTTCAATTCCAATTTCTCCCCCTTCTTTACTTTATGCAACAATCATTTTGTTGATAACAATTCCAACCCACTACGTAACAAATTTTGGAGCTACATTAATGAACATAAAAAATAAACGAAAAAAAGCATAAACTTTTTATTGCTGAAATTAAAAAACCAGATGTTTAACTAACCAAACAAGTTTACTTCTAAGAGAATGTATGACACAATGAACAAACAAGCACCCACCAAAAGGGTACGGTATGCTTGGCGGGGGTTGGAAGCTTGTTTTGTGCTTCTGTAAGAGATTAGTAAGCCTGTAAATCCAAGTGCATAAAATATCATAACAAGTACGCTTTCTAACAAAAATTGTTCAGTAATCCCATATGGGTAAAAGCTAATTATTGTTGAACCCGAAACGAATGCCACTATAGGTTGCATTATAATGTCGTAGAGTCCTCCAGCGAACAAAAATATTGAAACAGCAACTCCTACCAAGCCAACAATAAACCATGAAATTTTATAATTCAAGATTTTTTCATAGGTTTTTTGCAACGAAAAAGCAATAGACGACTTATTTTTATCGAAACTGTTAGACATTACTTTTTCCATCCTTGTTTTCCAATAAATGCTGTGCAACTTCTCTTGCCCAAGCGCCTGTGTATGAATTCTCCACTACAGCTTTTAAATATTGCTTCCATGAAACCCCCATGGCCCTTTGCCATTCTTCAAACTTTTGAACAATGTTGTTGTATGCCCTCTTATGAAACAAGCAATACTCCTCCTTTGTGGGTTTGCCGCAAATTATACATTTCAAAACTTTTTTCCTCTTCTTGGTTTTATGGGAACAATTGAGATTGAAACACAAATTCCATGGCTTTTTACCTTTGGATTTGACCAAAATTTGAGGGTACCCACACATTTTGCATTTACTTTTTGTTGACACTATTTTTCCATGCTGGGGCAAAGGAAACGAGGTTTCACATATCCCCTTGAAATAGTTAGTGCAGCCTATAAACCGTTTTTTTGTTTTTCGTGAATGAATAATTATTAAATCTCCTGTGCCGCAAACTGGGCATTTCCCAATTCTATGTTGTTGTTTGTGGGCTTTTTTGATTGCTAAGCTCAAAATTTTGCCGATGGTTTCTTCTTTTTCTTTGAATTCTGTTAATTGGACCTTTCAATTTCTCTGGTCAACTCAATTGAACAAAGCAGCGGAGCATACTTACCAAGAACCATGGAGACACTAAATCCCAGTTCTGTTACTGCAATCCTTTTATCCTTGACATATTTACGGCTATAAAGAGTCTGAATAATGTTTGCTCGGGTGGCTTTTGTTCCAATTTTTAGATGTTCCATTTTTTTCAAAAGGCTACAAGGATTAAAACGCGACGGAGGACAAGTAAACTTGTCGTCCAGAATACCTTTATGTACCCAAATTTTGTTTCCTTTTTTTATGGGAAGTAAAAGCTGTTCTTTTATTCGAACATAGGGTTTGTAGTAATTTAGCCATCCCTCCTCTAGAATTCGTGTTCCTCTTATTACGAAACCATGATTGTTCACTTCAATGCTGATTTTTGTGGATTCCTTAATTGCATCTTCACCAAAAACAGCCATAAACCGGTGCACAATTAGGTCCCAAATTCTCCCTTCATCATTACTTAACTGTTTTTTAGGCACCTTTCCTGTAGGATAAATTGCAGGATGCGCAGGGTCATCTTTAGGTCCTTGGCGGGGTTTCAAAACTTTATTTTGTAGGAGCCTTGAGGCTAACTGTTTGTATCCTCTGTGTTTTTTCAGAAAAGTGAGAATCTTTCTATAGTCAATTACTGAAGGCAGCTTTTGGCTACCTGTTCTAGGATACGAAATTAAAGCATCAAGATATAACCGTTGAGCAATTGCTAACGTTCGCCGAGGATTATAACCAAAAATTGTGTAAGCTTCCCGTTGTAGTTCCCCAACATCAAAGGGAACTGGAGGCTTTTGATAAACTGTTCTTAACTCTACAGTTGACACTTCACCCTTTTTGTTTTG
>JARRLY010000035.1:0-9381 GCA_037386545.1 Candidatus Bathyarchaeota archaeon | reverse complement strand
CCTGGGGAGTACGGCCGCAAGGCTGAAACTTAAAGGAATTGGCGGGGGAGCACCACAAGGCGTGAAGCTTGCGGTTCAATTGGAGTCAACGCCGGGAACCTTACCGGGGGCGACAGCAGAATGAAGGCCAGATTGAAGGTCTTGCTAGACAAGCTGAGAGGAGGTGCATGGCCGTCGCCAGTTCGTGCCGTGAGGTGTCCTGTTAAGTCAGGCAACGATCGAGACCCACGCCTTTAGTTGCTACCGAGGAAATTTTCCGAGGGGCACTCTAAAGGGACTGCCGTCGACAAGACGGAGGAAGGAGTGGGCTACGGCAGGTCAGTATGCCCCGAATCCCCCGGGCTACACGCGAGCTGCAATGGCAGAGACAATGGGTTCCAACCCTGAGAAGGGACGGTAATCTCGAAACTCTGCCTCAGTTTGGACTGAAGGCTGGAACCCGCCTTCACGAAAATGGAATGCCTAGTAATCGCGCGTCATCAACGCGCGGTGAATACGTCCCCGCTCCTTGCACACACCGCCCGTCGCTCCATCCGAGTGGGGTTTGGGTGAGGCGTGGTCTTTATGGCTGCGTCGAATCTGAGTTCCGCAAGGAGGGAGAAGTCGTAACAAGGTGGCCGTAGGGGAACCTGCGGCCGGATCACCTCCTAAGTTAGCCAATTCCAACTGGAGTTGGCCGGAAAAGTGCCAAAGCCCACCTAACATCTAAAATTAGAGTTAGGTTTTTTCTTTTTATAATCACAAATTAATTATTTCATTCTAGTATTGTCGACAATGTGTATGTGAAAATTAAAAATTTGAGCATCACACTATTTTCGTTCAATTTTTCCGAGAATAATTTAAACACTTCAAAACTAGGGTTTGCTTTGCCAAACTCTAACGGTTTCATACCAAAAAATACCTGTGCTTAAACTTCCAAAAATCAAAGCAAATAAACTGTAAAAGTTTAAGTCTCGAAACTGTGTCAAGAAGAACACAAAAAGCACAGAAATCATTGTTGCATAGGTTATGTACCTTGGAATCATGAAACTGCCCACTTTCATAAACTGTTTAAGAACCCCCACATCAACAATTTCTGTTATCTGATATTCACCCATATCTTTTCGAACTAACCCTAAATCAAGCAGCTTATCCAGATGATAAACTGCTAGAGCAGGGCTCTTAAAACCCAGTTCTCTTTGGATTTGGCGTGGTCCAGCGCAATTACCTTGACACTGAACCAAATACCAGTACACCCGTAGTGTGTTTCCTTTCAGTTCAGCAGCCACAGTTTCTTTAGCCATAATGCTTCATCCTTTTCGGTTATATTGGTCAAAAAACGATTACTAAATACTTCAATATGAATAGACAATATATTAAGACTTACGATGCACTGGTACAGCTCTAACTTTTGCTACAAATTAAAGACTCAAAACTTATTTGTTGCTTTTTAACAGTTTAATTGCAGCCATTTTAGCTCCAATCTCTGCAAGATTCTTATTTTTTCCACAACCAACAATGATTACATCGTTTTCTTTTGGTCCAAGTTGAGTAACTAACTTGTCATGCAATTCTGGCATAGTTTCAGAAATATTTTCTTCTCCATAGGGCAACGTAAGTTTGTTCTTCGAAAAAATTAAGGTGGTTGCTCCTGTTGCGCCATACATTATGGCTGTGTCTCGTTGTTCCATGCCGCTTCCTATTGTGTCTGCTGAATTTCGAACTAGAACTGCAATGTTGCAGGTTCCTACTGTTAATTCACTTTTTGGGACACTTATGCTTTTGCTAAGTTGGGTTTGCAGTTCAGTAAACATTTTGTTTCCTTTTTCTGTAAACGAGATTCCACTTCGTGAACTTTGGGTAAGTCCTTCTTTTTTTAAGCGTTTCAGAAGAGTTCTTGTTGCTCCTTCTCCTAAACCAAGTTCTTTAGAAAGTTTTATTCTTCCTATGTTTTTTTCTTTACTAATTGTTTCTAGCACTTTAACTATGTGAGCTTCATTAAATGACGGAGAAGGCCCCGGCGCAATTTTTTGTGTAATTTTTTCAATTATCTCAAGTAGTTTCAATGCTAAAGCCCCAACCAAATATCATGTTACATGATTTGTTTATAATAATGACTTAATACACTTAAGCTTTTAACATCCAAACAAAACAAACATAAGTCATCAGATAACAAACATTCTAGTAGTTAACCACAAAGGAGAACAAGCCAATTACAACAGCAATTTTAGTAACAGGCACTCCAGGTGTAGGAAAAACAACCACGTCAAAGCTATTATCATCAAAATTGAACGCAGATTATCTGAGTGTAACAGATTTTGTTAAATCAAAAAATTTGATTGATGCTGTAGACAAAAAAAGAGAAACCTTGGTTGCAGACACCGCAAAGGTTTCGGAAGAGTTAGAAAAAGTCATTAAAAATTCAACGAATGACTTGGTTATTGAAGGGCATTATGTTGCTGATGTTGTGCCGAATAATCAAGTAAATTTAGTATTTGTGCTACGAAAAGACCCCGTTAAACTCAAACAGGTACTGGAACAGCGTGGATATCCCGAAAATAAGGTTTGGGAAAACTTGTCGTCTGAAGTGTTAGATGTTTGTTTGTGGGATGCTGTTTCTGTATGTGGCCCAAACAAAGTCTGTGAAATAGATGTTACCAACAAAAACGTGGAAGAAGTTGTTGAGCAGATGCTTTTGGTGCTAGAAAACAAAGAAACCTGCAAAATTGGAGCTGTTGATTGGTTAACTAAACTAGAGCAAGATGGAAAACTTAGTGAGTTTATGCAGCACTTTTAGTCTTTTATCCTAGTTGCCTTAGAATTTGTTGTTTTGATAGCAAGGTGATGCTACGGCGGTTTGCGTAAGCTTTTGCATGGCCACTGAATTTTTCTGCGATAATTATTGGTTTAGGGTAACTAATGTCATCTGCTGCGTTATCGATTTTTATTATCATGTTGACACCAACTGTGCGGTTCCAGTCTTTGATCCAAACGGACCGTTTTTCTTTCCCACGCCTGATGATGAGATCAAATTTGTGGATGATGCCTGATGTGCCTTCCATTATTGCGTCTTTTTCGGTTTTGTAACCGTTTTGCCTGAAATATTTCATGGCAAGCTCTGCTAGCGCCAGTCGACTCATTTATCTGCTTCCTCTTACTGCATTGAAGTAAAGGTTAGAAAAAGCTTTCCTTCCAAATGTGATATATATGTACATAGTTTTCGTTTTACAAACTCGAACCGCTCAAGAAGCTTCTTTGTATATTCGTAGTCTGAAAAGACAAAAGCATCGTTGATTGGTTTCTGGCAATGTAACTATTTGTTTTGATGCTTTTTTATTGTTTTAATTTGTATATACTTGATAACTAAAGATAATATTGTTTAGTAAGACAAAATCTTTAATATTGCATTTAGGCAAATTTGTTTATGCTTTGGAGACAAAAATCGTGGAAGACAAGCCAACAATAATAGCGTATGTGATGCTCATTGCGGGAATCTGTTTACTTGCATTCACTTTCATAAGCGCCTACACGTTTCTAATCAACGATCCCTCAATTGTTGCATCGTCAGATTTGTTAGACGTTTTTGGTAGCGCATTAGCTCCCTTAATTGGAGCTTCCATTCGGATAATGTATTTGGGTGTGATGGGATGGATTGGTGCGGCATTAACCTCACGAGGAGTTCAGTTTGTTACTCAACTCAAACACCTTTCCCGCCCAGTAGTAAAAACACAAGCATCTTCTGTTGTTAAAATGGAAGAAAAACAAAAAAAGTCAGCATAAAAACTGACCCAACCTTAAATCCGCTAACAAGGTCAACGTGAAGGAAAACGACAAATGAAAATTGTCATACGTATGCTTAAAATTGCAACTATTATTCTTTGGGTAATAATTTTTTTCTTTTCTGCTACGGCAGTTTATTCTGTAACCCAGTTGGGCGTTTCAACTGGAGAGCCCGAAATCCTTCCTTCTGTTACTGGAATCCGGTTTTCGTTACCTTTCAGCATAAACAACGGCGGATATTACGAAATTGCTGATTTAAATCTAACGACACGGGTAACTGACCAACAAGGAACATTGCTTGATGAAACAGAAACTTTTGTTCATTCTATACCTCCAGACAGCAACCTTACTGAGAATCATGAAATTTCAATTGGATTGAACGACATTTTGTCAGTTAATCAAACTTTTTTACTATTGGAAGATACCGACTTTAATGTGGAAGTTTTTGCCGGACTAAATTTTGCTCATGCGATTCCCGTGCAGCTTTCTTTGAACACTTCGATACCTTGGGGGGCACCTTTTGCCAATTTTGAAATTCAAGAAACAACTGTTTCAGATTATAACGAAACCCACGTTCACGCAATAATTCCCATAAGGTTTGAAAATCACGCAATTTTAGACGTTTCCGGAACCTTGTCAATTGAGGCCTACAATATTTTGGGTCAAAGCATAGGTTTTGGGACAACTACAATCAACGCTTTATCTGGTTATGGTGTTTATGCAGACATTCCGGTGTATGTGCGCCAACAGGATGTTTCGAGTTTAACTAGTTCTGGAAGGTTCCATGTGGTTTTCCAGACAGTAATGTTTACCTTGGAATGGGATGAATACAATGGTTAAGTTAGATTCTAAGTTTTTCATGAAAACCGTTCTTCCGCGTGTAATTAAAGCTGCAATCTGGGGTGTGATATCTTATCTTCTTGTTTATTATCTACCTCAGATGCTTTTTTCTTCTGACATGGTTCCCATGGATTTTTCTGAATCCTTATTTGATTATGGTTTGATAACTGTGTTTTTTGTTATAATGGGGCAACTGTTTTCAGGAACCATCATTGGATGCGGATTTGGTATCGCAAAAGCCTTGACAATCATGGTTTTCTTTTTCTCGGTTGCTGATGGAGGTTTGTTTAGTATGACTTTACCAATCACCGAAGTTGTAGTGAACCTGACCTTTGACATCAGCGTGATATTGGTAATGATAGTCTCCGTAAACCTATTTGATATAGCCCGAAACTTACTAGAAGCCATAAGCATACTAACCGACCAAACAACCCAAATGAACTGGAAATTAAAATAACCACAAACTGTGGAGAAAACTTGATTGAAAAACCAAAAACAGGTGTTTATCATTTTTTCATTTCTCGTTTTAATGTTGCAGTTTTCTTTGGTTCCCGTTTACTCTTCATCTCTCAATCAATCAAACCAAAACACTACATTTTCTCCAGTTTTCCAAAAAGGAATCGCATTTTCAGCATGGTCCCCCGACGCCTTCAGCGACCCCATTTCTGATGAGTCTTTAGATTTATTGGCTCAAACTAACGCGGAATGGATTTCCCTTTGTTTTTCTTGGTATCAATCCAGCACAACTTCTGCTGACATTGCCTTGGACCCTGTTATGTCACCCACAGTGGAGTCTTTACAGCACGCTGTTGAAACTGCCCATAGTTTAGGCTTAAAAGTAATGCTCAAACCCATGGTGGAACCTAAAGAACGACAAGAAGTTTTATCTTACCCTATTTGGAGGGGAGAAATTGAGCCTTCTGACGAATGGTTTGCCAGTTATTCTGGTTTCTTGAATTATTTTGCAGAGTTTGCCCAACAAAACGATGTGGAAATGTTTTGTGTGGGTTGTGAATACAAAACGACAACTTTGGTGTCTGAGCAATGGCGTAAAGTAGTTGCTCAGGTTCGGGACCGTTATTTTGGTCCTTTGGTTTATGCTGCTGATTGGACAAACTATGAAAATATTGACTGGTGGGATTGTGTAGATTATGTTGGAATTGACGCCTATTTTCCCTTGGCGTTGTTTGACAGTGACCCCCGATTAGATGATTTAAAAACTGTGTGGAATGACCACGCCGATGCCATCGAACAATGGGTTTCTACAGTTAATATGCCTGTGATTTTTCCTGAAATTGGTTACCGTAGCGGTGACGGAACCAGCATGGCGCCCTCAAATTATTGGGTAGATATGGAGGTGGACCTGCAAGAGCAAAGTGACTGCTACAGTGCTGCTTTTGAGGCCCTATGGGACAGAGATTGGTTTTTCGGATTTTATTGGTGGACTTGGACTCATGACCCCCTTGTTGGCGGAGTAACTGATTCATTTCACACTCCTCAAGGAAAACCTGTTCAGGATTTAATCACTTCATGGTACACGTTGGAGCGACAAGTTGCTGTGGTTGACCAAACCTTTGTTAGCTCCCAACAATGCGACATTGGAGATTCAGTATTTGTTGGTTTTCATGTCAGTTGGGAAAACAATGGTTTAGACGTATCTGGCGCAAAAGTGTATGTGAACGGAACAGAGTACACAACAAACAGTTCAGGTTGGGCTGTATTTGATGTATTTTATGCTACTGTGGGTAAACGAACATGGGCAGTTACAGATTTGACCCATTCCGAAACCAGCGGATACAAAGTTGTTGTTGCCAATCCAAGTGTAATATGGGATTCAGTTGATATTCACGTGTACGTTTCTGATGTATTCTTTGGAACAATGAGTTTTATCATAAATGCAGCTAACAGTTACGATGGTTCTTCAATTACAGGTGCAACAGTTCTAGCAAACGGAAAAACCGCCACAGAAACCCAACCAGGAACCTACAAAATACAAATTAACTCTTGGAATCCAATCCAGCAACTAAACATAGTTGTAGATGAATCCAACTATTCCACATGGTACTCAAACTCATTTGACAATTTCTTAAACATCACCCTATACATTGCAGTTGTTGCCACATTAATCGCAAGTGCAATCATATTATGGATGCTACACCGGAAATCTAACAGTCATGAATAACTGTTATTTGCAAAGAGCAAAAGACAATTTTAAATTCTACTTTTTTCTGTAGTTTTTCTTTTTTGGTTTTTTGCATAACTATTTAACTGATTCTTTACTAGCGTCATTGGATTTGTATCTTTGAAGAGGTAACATGGTTTTGGTTAATAAAGCCAAGGATCTGAGTAAAGTTTCGGCTAAAGGCGGTTTTAACCTATTTTGGGGTATTGCCCTTTCCTCTGTGATTACTGCATTGGGTGTAATTCTTGTCGGACGAGAACTTTCAGGAGACGATATGGGCCTTGTTTCTATTGTTTTGATTGCCCCTAACCTTATCAAAACTTTTCGGGACCTTGGAGTAGACCAAGCAACCATCAAATATGCCGCCCAGTACCGAGCCGAAAACAAGCTCGACAAGGTCAAACAAATCCTAGCCGCAGAAGTGTTGTTTGAAGTCCTTGCAGGTTTGTTATTGTTTGTTTGTTCCTTTATGCTTTCAGGATTTTTTGCTGAAATCTACAACAGACCCGAAATAACGGGGCTAATCCAAATTGCATCCATAATCATTTTCGCTGAAGCCTTGATGAAAGCAGCCCAATCAGCCTTTACGGGATACGAAAAAATGGGCTTATACAGCGCAATGCTGGTTGTACAATCTGGTGTAAAAACAGGTCTTATGGTTTTGCTAGTAAAACTAGGCTACGGCGTATGGGGCGCAACCGTAGGAGACACAACCTCCTATCTAGTTGCAGGCGTCCTAGGTGTGATTGGGTTATTTTTTGTAGTTTATCGTCCCTTACACAAGTTTTCTGCACCTTTGCAGATTTTATCCACCCTAAAATCCATGTTCAAATACGGTATCCCAGTGTCCATTGCGTGGACCATTAACGCCTTTTTAACCCAATTTTACAGCACCTTACTTGCAATCTATTGCACTGACTTAATCATGGGTAACTACTCTATCGCATTGAGTTTTTCGGTTATCTTAACTTTTTTTGTTGTTCCCTTAAACACCATACTGTTTCCTGCTTTTTCCAAAATTAACCAACGAACAGAGTCTGAACTTCTCAAAAGAGTTTTTCGCACATCAGTAAAGTACGCTACTTTGATTGTTGCGCCCGCCACCATGGCGGTTATGGTTTTGGCTCATCCTGCAATTTACACCTTGTTTGGCAACAAATACGAGTACACCCCATTGTATGTAACATTGTATGTGGCTATCTACTTGTACACGGCCATAGGAAGTCTCAGCGCTGGAAACGTAATCAACAGCCAAGGACGAACAGAAGTCAACCTCAAACTAACCCTGATTACTGCCGCCATGGGATTGATCTTAAGTGTGATTTTAATCCCAACGTTTCAAGTAATCGGATTAATAGCGACTTATCTTGTTGCCGGAATCCCTAGCACCCTTCTAGCCCTTTGGTGGATCAACAAACACTACAAAGCAACAATAGATTACCAATCATCCGCCAAAATCTTAACTGCATCCGCAACAACCGCTGCAATAACTTACCTAATTATTTCTAAACTCCAACAAGCCAACTGGATTACCCTCATAATCGGCGCAACAGTTTATCTTGCAGTGTTCCTAGTTATGGCGCCCCTGCTACGAGCGATCAACAAAAAAGATATCAAACATCTCCAAGAAACTATAACCGTCCTTGGACCCCTAGCAAAAATAATCAACATTCCATTCACTATACTAGAAAAACTAACCAACGTATTTCAACCCAGCAAACAATAAACCAAAATTCCTTTTTCAGAAGAATACAACTTAATCTAAACCCAATGCCTTCCTCATTTGACAAACTAAGCTTAACGTTCAAAAACTCAAAAATATTTTTTTACACTAAAATATTTTGATTTCACACCCAAATTATAATTTGTTTTTTTGTTAAACCCTTTGAAAAATGAGTTTATTTGATAAATATTAAACTGTGCCTTAGAGATGTAAGAAATTTATTATTTTTTTAAAAAAAGACATTGATTCAAAAATCTATTTTGTCCGCATCGAATTTTTTTATAGACAATTCCTATGCAAAAATTTTATTAAATTTCTATAATTAATTTTCATAAAACTTCAAATAATATAATTTTACTTAGCTCTAAAGTTACAATTTTTATGGAGGTGAGAAGAATATGAAGAAATTACACATTAGAAAATTAGAATCTTTGAAAACAACTGCTCCTGGAGGTATTCCACTATTACATGGTTTAAGTGGAAAAGATTTTGGAGCTGCAGTAAGTGAACTTGCCAAAACACCCGGTGCTATAGCTGCCCATGTAAGTGGCGGGGGTATGCCTGCAGCACATGGAGTGGATGGAGCCACTTTTGGGGGATTGGTTAGTGGCCTTGCCAAATCTGAACCAGGAGCTGTAGCCGAACACATTGCCGCAATGATGGGAGCATAAATGAATAAATTTTATTTATCTCTCACCCTCTTTTATTTTGATTAATTAACGTTGAATGTCTCGAAAAAGTCTAAAATCATATTTTCGAAACTGAATTGGAGAAAGGAAAACCAATCATACATAGTTTGGTGTGAAGGAAAATCAAATTTTATTGAACTTGATGAAATTTCTTTTGCTGCATTAAATTTACTAAAAAAAGGCAAAAC
>JARRLY010000034.1:0-6729 GCA_037386545.1 Candidatus Bathyarchaeota archaeon | reverse complement strand
TTCGTTATTGCGTATGGAAGTGGATCCAAAGGATATATGATTCAGGATCTTTGTGCTGAGCATAAAAAGATTCTAATAAATTTTGCTGGAGGTGATGATGGTTTGACTCAACGGGTAATTGATGATTATGATAAATACAAATATTACTTTGGATATGGTTTGGGGAATAATACTTATCGTGCAAGTCAGATAATCAATCAACTTTTACAGATTAGAGAGATTACAGGTTTTAACAATGTTGGTTACTTAGTTGATGATCATGATTGGACTAAGATCTCGAGGGAAGATATGGATGTTAGTCTTCCAGAAAATGGTTTTAATCTTGTCTATAAAGGTAAATTTCCGCCTTTTGATACATTAGACTTCTCAAGTTACTTTGCAGCTGCTGAGGCAGCAGGAGTAGAAATTCTTTGGCCCATGAGTGTTTATGACAGTGGAATTGCTCTAGTAAAAGAATACTACGATAGACAATCTCCAATGCTAATTTATGGACCTATTGTAAGACTGCAATCTATGGAAGGCTGGGAACAAACAGATGGCAAATGTGTATACACAGTAAATGGAATTAATGGAGTGACAGTTGGATATCCAATAACAAATCAAACTTTGCCATTTTATAATTCGTATATTCAAAGATGGGGTGAAACACCAACCTTCCATGGCGCATTTTCATATGAAATTATAAGTTTTGTTCTATCTGAGGCTATTGAACGGGCTGAAACGACTGAAACTGAAGATGTGACAAAGGCTTTGGAAGAGATAGAGGTTGAAACTACTATGGCAAGAAAGTTTGCTTTTACCTCCTCTCATGATGTTTTGTATCTAGAAGGTATTGATGACTATGGTCCTATTTTTTCATTATTTCAATGGCAAGAAGATGGATCGTTAATTCCTATTTATCCAAAGTGGCTTATGGAGGAAGCTGGAGCAACATTGACTTTTCCTAATTGGCCTGGGCCATGGGATAACATTAGCTAAACTGGAAATGGTTCTTCACTTCATCTCAGGATATTATAGTGGGTGATCCGATTAATCCAGAAACAGATAGTACAATAATGATTCAATTCCAATAACACTATCTAATCAGGAAGGATACCTATTTTGAATGTTTTGGAAGTTGTTTTTATGAAACAAATAAGTTATAACCTAACCCAATAGTTACTCCAGCGACAGCTACTACACCAATTAAAAAATATTGATTAAATTTTTATTAATGCTTTAAAATTTAACCCCCAGTTTCTCCTCGAATAATTAATATCAGTTGAAATTAATATAACATTTACAAGGAAAAGTGGTGATAAATATAGAGAAAGAATTAAAAAAGGAAACTGCAAAAACACTTTTTATGGCTTTAACAAGTATCCAGTCCACACGATAGGATAATTAAACGATCGCCACGAGTGTCCAATATTAATTGTTTGTCCCTCAAATTCTCCAGTTCCTCTAAACGATGCATACGTTTTGGCTTTTTCACAAAAAAGAGTCTCTCTAAAATCGTTCCATAACATTATAAAAGCGTTGCCTTCAAAGCCTCTTCCTTCGGGGAAAGAAATTTTATAGTGGTCTTGAAATATGAGATTCTGTAATTGCTTTTTCGGTACAATAGTCATCTTCCTGTCACAAATGGCTTTTCCAATTAAAGTGGGTTCATTTTCAATTGCAAGCTCAACATTAAAAATTATTTTCTGAATGATCTCTTGGGTTAATCTACTATTTATTCTCTCATCAACATCCATTTTCATCTTTCGAGTTAATGTTAGGCGAACCCGTTTGAGTCCAACAATTCTTTTGAGTTCTTCTTTACTTCCTTTAAGAGAAACGGGATCTCCCATAGACCTAATCATTTTTGCATTTGCTTGCAGTATAGTGATTTCCTCCAGAGGATGGATTGAGGGAACGAAAGAGGCTTTCCAAATATTGTTTAGCGTATTTTTCATTTTTTTCACGTATCTCTGGTCAATAGTGTGAAAAACATCTTTGAAACATGTATTTGTCTCTGACTCTTCGTGCCTTTCTTGATCTAATGCAGATTTTTTAAACTCGAAAAGTTGCTTTCCGTCGATTACAGTTGTTTCTTGATTAAAGGGTGAAACATTTCTAATCTCGCAGAATTTTAAGAGTCGGTGTACAACTTCTGTGTTCTCGTCTTCTATCGGAACCATGATTTTGATTGTTACTCCTCTTTCAACGCACTGCTTCACAAGATGTATATTATTCCAATAATCCAGAAGTCCTTTTGGAGATGTTGTTATCATTATTTCTTCCTTGGAGGAGTGGAGTGCCTCAAGATATTTCTTGTATGCTGTTTCAGCATCACTGAAAATGTTCTTTTTTAGGGTGGATTTGCTTACTTCAATTTCATTAATTTTCTTATTAATGTCCTGGGCATTGCGCCACAAGTCTTCGAAAATAGCTAAAAACCCATACACAAGAGATTTGCAGTTTGTCCAGAGGCATACGTCATCCTCTTCATTTACAGACTCTCCATCTTTATTGTCTATGAAAAATAAGGTTTCCGTTTCATCTTTAATGACCATTCGTGGGCATAGTTTCAAACCTAAATTGGGTATTTTTCCTTTAATACAGGAGTTAACTTTTGGTATTTTTTTAAGAAGTGCTTTCATTACGTTTACATTTTGAATAGTTAATCCTGACAGAAACCTGAATCGAATCTTAGATTTCAAAGGATGATTAAAAGCAGCATCAAAAAGCCCATATTGGTCAGCATAAATCAAGTTATCAATTGTTGCTACAAACGAAAATTTTTCTTTGGTGTCTTGTATCATCATTTGAATCTTCGAGTATATGTGAGATCTACCTTCAATCACGTTAAATTTGGGAGTCAAACTATCGCTTTCAGGTATCGCAATGGAGTGCCAATCCGAAAGTATCTTGTCCTTATTTTGTTGTATGCGTCTTGTTTGTTCCATCCTGGCTTTCAGAAATGAGTCCAAGACTTTTTCAAACTGTACTGCACTAAACTTTGCAGGACGTTCAAGGGTAGAGTTAACGATTCCTTTACTTTGTAAGTTTTTTAGGATAGGATACAACCGCTGTTTTGATGTTTTCAAACCTTTAGTAGCATCAATTGCTTTTGTAGGTCCTTTTTTAGCGAGGAAAATATAGACTTTAGCTTCAAAATCAGCGAGTCCTAGACTTTTAAGCGTCTTAAGGACTTTTTCTTGAGTCATTTCCTCCCCCCAATTTAGTATAAAAAGTTCTAGTATAAAAAACCGTTTTACGAACTAAATAATGTTTATTGGAATTAAATTTGGATTGCTAATTGGATTTAAATTTTTCCAAGGTTTTCCTTATGGCTTTTGTTTTTTGTATGTTTTCTTTTTCCAGCAGGTCTAAAGTTTTTTCAAAATCTAAAGCTGAATACACAGTTGCCCGCTCATAGCTAGCAGTTACTACACCTTTACTTTGGAGTTTCTTAAGAATTAACTTTAGTTGTCTTTTTTTAATTTTTAGAGCTTCAGCTAAACCTTTGACTTCTTTAGGTCCTTTCTTCCCAAGATAAACGTAAACTTCAGCCTCTTTTCTTTCAAAGCCAAAGCTTTCAAGAGTTTCAATTATTCTTTCTAGACTCAATCTATCACATCTTTTTTGAATTCCTAAATAAAAAAGGGAAAAAGAGGAGATTGTAGTGTTATGATTTTTTATTTTGGTTATTTGGGCATTATGAGATATCCATCTGGTGTTGGTCCTTCCCATGATAGTTTCAGTGTTTGTCCCCTAAAATCTCCAGTACCTTGAAGTACCATTCGAGTATATTGATATGAACTAAATACACCATAAACCGGTGGATAACCTATATAGTATTGATGAAGCACACCCTCAAACGTGCCTGTTGTGCCCTCACCTGAGAAAGTCCATACCACCTTTCCTCTAATTGCCACCTTAGCATCAGGATCAGTAGCAGGAGGGTCAGTCGCAGGTGCAGTGAATGTAGTCTTGGCCACCGGTTCACTATGCCAATCTCCTTCTAGAGTACCAATTGTTGGTATAGTTAGATACACATCACCAGTAGTTGTGCCTTTTGATATGCGTATGTTGCCAAAAGTGCGAACAGAGCTAGTCACTCGTTCAATGTTCTCTCCTGTAAATGTTACACCTTCAATTTTCGTTGCAGGTACACCAAGTACTGGAATAGTTAACAAAGCTAAAGTAAACAAACAAACTAAAACACCTAAAATTTTTTTATTCACTCTTTTTCACCTCCCCCTAACTTTCTTTTGCTAGATTCTGTAGTGAAAACTACATGTTCCATTTTGTTTTCTTTGTTTATAATATGTAGTCAGTCAAAAATTTGACTACCTGCTTGGGGTTTAGGAGTTATTATGAAAAAATGGATGCGTACAATCAGAGTTTAATAAATTAAGGTTTAGTATTTACTTGGGTATGTACTTCTATTTGGGTGTGCATTCAGCAATTGCCATCTTGGAAAAATGTAATTTGCTTGCTAACAAAATAATACAAAAAAAGTAAGTGAAAACTTACAAATACTAATTACATACATTTGCGCGCGTAATAGTCCCAACTCCAAGAATGAACCAAAGTTTTGAGCAAAAACTAATTGGATAATGATATCATGCCCGTGCATCTGATTTTAAGATATTCAAGTTTTCCATTTATCGAAGTGAACTATTTGGGTTAGTTCTTTTTTTGGTAGTGGTTTGGGAGTTTGATCTGCAATTCCAAAAGCTATTGCTCCAACTATTTTAGCATCTGAAGGTAGTTCTAGGGTATTTTTAAGTTTGATTTCATCGAATGCTCCCATCCAACATGATGCTACTCCTTGAACCCACCCTGCAACAACCATATTCTGCAATGCTATTGTAACATCCATTAAACTTAGTTTTTCAATTATAACTTCGGATGCCCTGTAGAATCCAACAACAATAAAAGAAGCACCCATAAGCCAACGGTTAAAACTTTGATAGTCACAGGCATCCTTTCCCTTTTCGTCTCTAACAACTACAAAATACCATGGTTGATTATTGGTAGCAGAAGGTGCAAGCCTACCAGCTTCTAAAATATTATTCAAAACCTCCTCACTCACAGCTTCATCCTTAAACTTCCTAATAGACCTGCGAGAAAGGATCTGATCGATACATTTCATATAGAATCATTTGATTTAGCAGTTTAAAAACTAAACTATAACCCCAATAAATCACAATGAGCTCGCATACTTCTTTTTTTACTATTTTTTTATTTACCACGGGAAAGAACCCCCCATGCGCGCGCGATTGATTTAATATCAGTAATTCTATATCTTCTGATGATCATCAAAGCTGTTGTTGCTATGAGAAATATTGGTAATATCATCCATTGTTGAAATTCTGGTATCATCCGAGATGGAGGAGATGGACTGTTAATATTTGCTTCATCAGAAAAACCATTGGATTCATAATGCCCCAAAAAGTCAGTATTATAAAGTATAACTAGTTCAATGTGATGTATCCATTTGTATCCCCATTTCCCTGGAACTACTAATCGTACATCATCGTATAGGGGTTCCCCATTAAGCTCATAAGCTATTATTATATCGTCCCGCATCGCCGTTTCTAAAGCTAGGTCAGTGGAAAAATTATCTGTAGCGAAGAAAGCAACCTTCATTGCTTGAGGAGAAAGTTCAGCTCTTTGTAATAATAGATTTAATCTTACTCCAGTCCAATTTCCTGAAAAAACCACTTGATCAGGCCAGTCTACGCAAATTAATTCAGAGTTGACGATTGTTTTAGGTAAAGAGACTATTTGAGACCAGCTCAAATTCAAAGGATTTTCCACATATCCTGTTACTATTAGATTCCATTCTGGAAGATAATCAGATAATCGGTACTCGGAAACATTTTCAGAATTAGCCGCGACTTGTGGACTAAAGACCATAGTGCTTAAACTAAACAAAATAACTATGAAACAGTTATTTATGGTTAACACATGGTTTTTCATAAAAGTAATCTCAGCATTCTCTAATAAATATGACATATGGAATTAATAAGAGTGTCTCTTTTAATGTTTAAAACAAACAAAAATTATTTGGGCAGAAATAAGTGGTTTGCCAGGTTTGGCACAAAATCAAAGGATTATTGGGTTTTTCTTTTTGTTTTCGATAGATCAGTTTTTAACCGGACTATTATGGTAAAAGAAACAAATATTATTAACAATAAACAAACTGGTGATGAAAATTCTGGAATAATTTTTGCACTTGAGATTTGTTCTTGTTCAAGCTTAGTAAATTCTATCAATTGATCTGTAGGGTCCTCTACTATGTTAATAGTATAGATTTTCACAGTAAATACGATGTTTCTAATAATACCCAAACTAATCCCAATTTCCTGGGTCTCATAATCATATTTTCTTGCAAATGCTCCGGCAATAGTTATTTCAACATAATTGTCTTCAGATTGTGATTTATTGAATTCTTTATTAAAATACTGTTCAGCACTCAAAGAATCTGAAAATTTGTAAACATAGAACTCCACAGACATGTCGCTATGATAAGAAAACCTTTTGTAAAATTGTATTGCCTTTCCTTCTAAAAAACCCGTTTCGTTAAGTTTTTCTTTCCATGAATTTCCATAATACCAAAATGGTTCTTGAAGTGGATATAGAGGATCATGTCCTGGATCGCAAATTACAGGCGGAAGAAGCTCATCTATTGGATTCATAATTGAGCCTTCAGCTTTGACAATTGGTAATAACATGACCTGAAGTGAAAATATC
>JARRLY010000033.1:0-9655 GCA_037386545.1 Candidatus Bathyarchaeota archaeon | reverse complement strand
TAGGGTGGTAACCTCCCACAGCATTTTCTTAAATACAAACTTAAACAACAATACGGCAATGAAGGAGAAAAAAATGATCAAACAAAAAAATGGATACAAATTTTCAACAATTATTTTGGTAGCACTTTTAGCAATTTCGTCAGTGCTTACAGTTTTACCAATAATTAGCGCTCAGGAACCGCCAACAAAAAAGACTTATGCATACATTGGTGCGGCACCTAACCCGGTACAAGTAAACCAGCCAGTGTTATTCCACGTTGGAATTTCGGCACAAGCCGCCAATGTGAATATGGGCTGGGAAGGCTTAAGCATAACAGTCACACGACCCGACGGTGAAGTTGAAACAATTACTGACATCAGAACCGACTCGACAGGGGGAACAAGCAGGCAATACACTCCAACTATGGTTGGGGAATACACCGTACAATCTCACTACCCTGAACAAGTTACCAGAGATGACATGCGAGAGCCCACAATGCCCGTAGGCGGGATAATGTTAGCTAGTGACAGTGAAGAACTAACACTTGTAGTACAAGAAGAGCCACTAACATACTATCCAGGCCACCAAGTTCTTGACGAATATTGGACACGTCCTGTAAACGCTCAATTCTTTGAATGGGCAGAAGTTACTGGAGATTGGCTAAGACCCGCAGGAAGCTACACAATGCCACCAATTCCAAAATATCATTCTGGCAACGCTGATTCACCTGATGCACCCCACATTCTTTGGACAAAACCATACACTCAAGGGGGATTAGCTAGCGCTGAAATGGGATACGTCCAATACGAAATGGGTGATGCATACGAACTCAAATTCATGGGCTCAGTAATAATGAGCGGAGTGCTATACTACAACGCTTACGAAGACCAAGGCAGCAACCCTGAACTAGAACAAACGGTCATTGCAGTAGACCTAAAAACCGGTGAAGAACTTTGGGCCAAAAGCCTAAATAACGAAAGACTAGCCTTCGGACAAACATTCTTCTGGGACTCATACAACTATCACGGAATCTTCGGTTAGGCACACCTGAAACATGGAAAGCTTGGGACCCACAAAGTGGACGATGGGAATACACAATGGAAAACGTCCCATCTGGTTGGAACATGTATGGTCCTAAAGGTGAAATCTACAGATACACTGTAAACACAAACGCGGGAACAATCTCTCTATGGAACTCCAGCAGAGTAGTTTCAAATGAGGGAAGTTGGAGACCCCAAGGAAACACTTACAATGCTTCAGCTGGAATCGAGTGGACAAAACCAATACAAGGAGATCTACCTGGATCAGCCTGCTCATACCATCTATTTGATAAAGTAGTTGGTAGCACTTCAGGCGGAATCTTTGGTGGTGCTTCTCCAGAAATCACTAACTGGGCAATTGATGTTTCACCTGGACATGAAGGAGAAATTGCCTACAATAAGACTGAAACATTACCCGCTGGTTTGACTCTAGTCTATTCTGATACTATTCCAGAAAACGATGTCATGATAGTGTCAGCAAAAGAGAACAGAAAATACTATGCATTCTCTCTAACTAATGGTGATAAAGTATGGGAAACTGAGCCTGAAGGTTACTTAGCATTCTATGACAAATGGTATGGACCTGCTTATGGTTATGGCAAATTCTTCACTGGCCGTGTTAGCGGAGTAGTGACTTGCTATGATCTTGAAACCGGAGACGTTGAATGGACCTTTGATGTGAAAGACATTTTCCACGAAAACACTTGGAGCAACAACTACCAAATCGAATATCACTTCCTAGCTGACGGAAAAATCTGCCTATCTTATGGAGAACACTCACCAATCAACCCACTCCCTAGAGGCGGACCACTAATCGTCCTTGACGTTGAAACTGGAACAGAACTTTGGAGACTAAGCTGGGCAAACAACTGGTGGGGCGGACACGTAATGATCGGAGACAGCACAATGGTAGGATTAAACGCCTATGACAACCGCCTGTACGCAATCGGTAAAGGTCCAAGTAAAACCACACTCACAATCCAAGATGACATAATTACACATGGAACTAGTGCTCTTGTTAAAGGAAACGTCTTTGATGTTTCACCTGGAACAGAATCTGCAGCGTTGAAACTACGCTTCCCTGAAGGTGTTCCTGCAGTATCTGATGATAGTATGACTGACTGGATGCAATACGTGTATATGCAGTTTGAGCGCCCAACACATACATCTGGTGTAACAGTAAAAATTGAAGCATATGACCCAAACGGAAATTACCAAGACCTTGGCACGACCACAACCGATGCAAATGGAAATTACGGATTTGCATTTGAACCTGAAGTACCTGGATTATATTATATTACAGCAGTCTTTGAAGGCTCTGACTCCTATTTTGCATCAGAAGCAAATACCTACTTGCAAGTAGATCCTGCTCCTACACCAGCAACCCCAATCGAACCTGAAGAACCTGACACTCCAGATACCCCTGACACTCCAGACAATCCAGACACTGAAGAACCAGCAGGATTTGCCATTACCACAGAAATTGCAATCATCGCAGCAGTTGCAGTCGCAGCAGTAATCGGCGTAGCCGCATACTGGTTCCTAAAACGAAAATAAACCCAACATCTTTTCTCCCTCCTTTTTTTGGACATCTTTTCTCCCTCCTTTTTTTGGGAGAAACCAACCAAGAAATGGGGCTGAAAAGGCTCAAGCACAAAATGAAAAATCACAAGTGATAGTAGCATGGTTTTTTCATTTTTCCTTTCCATAAAAAAACTGTGTCTGAGCCTCAGCAAACCCATTTCTTACAATCTTTTTTAATTTATTACTTTTAAAAAAACTAATTCTTTTTTTAATTCCGCGTATACACGATTTAGCACACATTCTTCTTTTGTTTACACTATGGCACCTTTCTTGTTCCTTCAATTTACAGTGGTGTTCCATAGGAAAATAATACCTCTGAACGGAATATACAAGCAAAGAAACATTCCGGGTACCATAGATGGGTGCTAACCGTCGGGTACTTTTTTTAAACAGTAAGGGGTATTAAATATTAATTCCAAACCCAATGAAACAAAATCTTTTTTATTAGCCATAAAAGTTGTTTTTTGATTGCAATTGGAATCAAAAATAAAGTCCTTTTTTAAGTTTAGAGGAATTATTCTATCTTCGATATTGATTTTTTCAACGATTACAGCATTTTTTATTGTTCCTAATATTTTCAATAATGATAATTCAACATCTTCTGAACAACCTTACTTCGGAATTTCTTTTAATGGTGCTACTGTTGACGAAGCAAAAATGTTGATTGATAAAACTAAAGATTTCACAAACTTGTTTGTGCTTCAATCAGGTCCTATAAGTAAGAATGAGACTGCGATGAATTTAATTTGTGATTATGCAGTTGGGGCAGGTCTGGATTTTATTGTGTTTTTTGGTTGGTTTGATATTGAGCAGGAGTGGCAAATTCCTTGGCTTGATTTTGCCAAAGAAAGATGGGGGGATAATTTTTTGGGTGTTTATTTGTATGATGAGCCGGGAGGAATTCAGCTTGATTACAATTGGTCACGGGTTTTTCATAGGATAAAAGAGATTTTTCCAGAGTTTTATGAATCAATTTCGGTTTATGTTCAAGATAATTCCACACACACGGTAGTTAGAGATTATGACGAAGCATATAATCGTTATTTGGATTATATTCAAAACCAGTTGCAGCTTAATCAATTAGTTGAGCGTTCGATAACAAGTTACACTTCTGATTATGGGTTGTATTGGTTTGATTATCTTGCAGGTTATGATACTGTTTTTGTTGAATTAGGGTGGGGTCATGATTCTGCTAAACATATTGGTTTGGGCAGAGGTGCTGCAACGGTTCAGGAAAAAGATTGGGGTGCGATTATTGTTTGGAATGATGTGGATAGGGAGAATGAGCGGCATAAGGGGGATTATAAAAGTGGGTCTGAAATGCTTGATGATATGTTTGATGCTTATGAAGCGGGGGCTGATTACATAATTGTTTTTAATTATCCTACTGATCCTCCGGGGAATCCTTATGGAATTTTGACTGAGGAACATTTTGATGCTATTGAGTTGTTTTGGGATTATATGCAGGAGAATCCAGATAGGTATGGAATGTTAAGGGCTGAAGCTGTTCTTGTTCTTCCGAAGAATTATGCTTGGGGGATGCGTCGTGTTGAGGATAGGATTTGGGGGTATTGGGGGCCTGATGAGAAATCGGAACAAATTTGGGAGTTGTCCCAGCATTTACTTTCTGAGTATGGCTTTAGTTTAGACATTGTGTATGAGGATTCATCTTTTTTGGTTGAAGAGTATTACCAAAAAGTGGTTTATTGGAATTTTACAAAATGAATTGTTTAACTAAAAGGTTAATTTTGGGTTTTAATTTTTTGAACGAGGGGGTTGGAGATAAAATTTAATCTAAAATTGAAGATAATATTTTGCTTTGAAATTATCATTAGAATTAATATAATTCCATTCTTTAACATTTCAAGAGTTTTTACAAGTGGTTACTACAAGAAACAAATTTTCTGCTTTTTTGGCAATTGTTGCTGGAATTCTCTTGGTGATTTCAGGAGAGCAAGGTCCAAGTGGAACTTATCGGTTGATAATGGAAAATTTAAGCCTTGCATTTAAGAACGTGTTGCTTGTTCAATTAATCCAGTTTTTGAGTCTAATTTTTGTTGCAATTTCTTTGGTAGGGGGATTTGTTGTAATTTTAGGGGGATATTTAATTCTTAAAGATAAACCCTTGTCAGGAAAAATATTAATTGGTGTGGGAACTGGATTTGGAGTTGTGTCCGTAATTTTGCTATTTTTGAGTTTATATCAAACACAAAATTTAATGACCGTGCTAACTCGACACACATTAATTGAATGGGGGGCAATTATTCTCTCGTTAATGGCAAGATTTATAGCAAAATAATTTTAATCTCAAAGATGCCCAATCTTTGAAAGCCAGTACGCATGTTGGTTGGTGTTTTTACATGCAATACAACAAAATTAAGGATTGATTGTTTTGAGCATGATTTTTGTTTTGATAAAAATTTTGTTTTTCAAGTACAGATCTTTTTTGTTTTAAAGAGGCTAAAATTAATCCAATAAGGTTTCATTGAATTTTGATTAGCTTTTTGCTATTTTTTGGATTAGGTTTAGGGGTATGTTTAGTATCTTTGCTAGGGGGCCAAAGGGGTGAATTAGTTCTTTGAGGGTTTTTGTGTCGTTTTTGTTGATTGCCCCAATTAAGGGGGCTGTGATTAGATAGGATAGGAAATAGAGTGTTGCTCCTAAACCTAATAGAGCAAAATTAGGTAGTTGGATAGTTGAGATTGTGGTGTAGGTTATTATGGCTGAGATTGCTGAGGAGGCGATTATTTTTAGGGATGATTTGTAGTTGATTTTTGCTTTGTAGGTTCTTTTGATCCAAAGTGTTGATATTATCATGTAGGGCAAGGCTGAAATTAATATTGTTGAGATTAGGCCCATTACGCCAAAGGTTGGGATTAAAGTAAAAGCCAAAATTAGTCCGACAATGGAGTTTATGATTATTAGTTTTAGGTGGAGTCTTGATTTTCCTTGGCTTTTTAGTAGATTTGGGTTACTAAGGTGGCCAAAGGCGGAGTAAAGGTACAATATTAGATAGAAGGAGAGATAGATTGGGCTTTGTAGATATTTTCCTGGAAACAAGGTTGCGATTGCGGGTTGAGATAGGCTCATAACCATAAAGGCTGCTGGAACTATTAGTAGTGATCCGTATTTTACTGAGTTTTGGTAGGCGCTTTGTAGGGTTTGGGGTTCTTTTGTTGGGTCTATTTTGGAAAAAGCGGGGAAAAGTAGGGTTGTGATTGGGGTTACAAAAAATGCAACTAGGACTGTGAAGTTAACCGCTAGGTTATAGTTTCCAACGGTTTGGTTTGATAGATAGATTGCTATTAAGAACATGTAAAATTGGGTTACGAAACTGCCCAGGATCATGGAGGCTGAGATTGGGAGGCCGTAGTTGAACATTTGTTTTAGGGTTTTTGTTATTTCGAGTTTTTTGTTTTGGGTTTTGAGTTTTTTGTAGATTTTAAGATAAAGTAGTATTGTGACGAACAATCCAAGAATTAAAAAAGATAGGCTGTGTCCGATTAGGGCTCCTGCAACTCCAAAGTTTGACAGGACTAGGGTGATCATTAAAATGGCTTTAGTTGTGGAGTGTATGATTAGGCTTATGCTGTGGTATTGCATTTTTTCGTACCCAATAAAGACAGAGTCTGAGGCTTTGAACAGGGCAGATCCAAAGATAGATAGGGAGGCAATTTGGACCAGAGGAGTTATGTCGGGTCGGTTTAGGATGTTTTTTGCGATAAATCCGGATAAAAGATAGGAGGTTATGGTTAGTAGTATTCCCATTATGAATTCGAAGGTTATGGCTGCGGTTAGGATGTTTTTTAGTTTTTGGGGGTTTTTTTGTTGTTTGTGTTGGGCGGAATATTTTATGGTTGCTTGGTCGACTCCTAGGTCGCGTATTATTTGGATTAGGTTGGGGGCGGTTAGGGCGATTCCGATTAGACCGTATTGTCCTTCTTGTAGGATTCCGGCTACGATCATTACGGATATGGAGGAGATTATTGAGGAGAGGGCTACGCCCCAAAAAAGGTGAAATCCTCCCTTAGCGGAAGTTTGTGCTAGTTTTGCAGCGTTACTCAAAGCAGCCCTTCTCCTAGTTTGTTTATTTTGTCAGCAATATGGGGTGTACGGTTATTTAGTTTGTCTGATTATTTGGGGGTAATTAGGATTTTTTTAAATTTTTGTTGTTAATTTTGGTCATTGAAAGTATGGGGGTTGTTAAAGAAGTTTTAATTTTTTTGTGAACCAGGATAACATGAAGGAAATATTTTGCAGGTTACTTGGGGTTTATTTTGTAGTACGGGTTTGTCTATTTTTTGTATATAGATTATTCTGTTTGTTGTTTTTTGTAGTGAAATCTTTAGTAATTTATTTGTAGTTATATTTTTTACAAGCGTTATAAAGTGATATAAAATCAAGCAGTTATCTAAAAAGTGAAAGCAAAGTATTTGCCAGAATAAATAAGAAAAATTTGTTTTAGTGTAGGTGTGAAAATTAATTAGTTAGTTTTGAGGTATTAATCAGGGGGGTTTAAAATGAGTGTTGTAAAAGTTGTTGAATTGATTGGTATCTCTCCTGTAAGTTGGGAAGATGCAGTAAAATGTGCTCTTGCTGAGGCAGCAAAGACGATACAAAACATTAGATCAGTTTATGTGAAAGCATGTAATGCTAATGTGGAGAACAATGTAATTGTCGAGTATAAGGCAATAGTGAAAGTATGTTTTGTTGTTGAACAAGATCTTTAGAGGTTAGGAATTATTCCTAACTTTTTTTGTCATAATTCATATCACTTTATTTTTTAATAGGGCTTATGTCTTGTTAAGAAGTGTTTTCAGTTTTTGTTTGATTCGCTTGTAGTGATATGGTGAGTGTTTGTTTGATGGACAGTTTTTTATTTAAACTGGTAATATTATGTTACTATGAAGATACTTTTGACTGGGGCTTTTGGTAACATTGGTGCTAGCACTTTAAAGAATTTGTTAGAAATTAACAAGCAAAGCAAGGTTAGCCATGATGTTGTTTGTTTAGATGTTGATAATGATAAGACAAGAAAGGTTGAAAAGTCCCTTAGGCAGTTGGGAAGTTTTGAGACTGTTTGGGGTAGTGTTACTGAAAAGAGTGTTTTGAAAAAGGCTTTGGTTGATGTTGATAGTGTGATTCATTTGGCTGCAATTTTGGCGCCAACTACTGAGAAGATGCCTGATTTGTCTTTTAGGGTTAATGTTGAGGGAACCAAAAATATTGTGGAGGTTGCTTTGCAGTTAAAAAATAATCCCAAGATTGTTTTGGCTAGTTCTATTTCCATTTATGGTCCAATGAATCCAAGCATGAAACCGGTTAGTGCTTATGATCCGATTAATCCGACTGATGTTTATACTCGAACTAAAGCTGAAGCTGAAAGGGTTGTGAAGGATAGTGGTCTTGGTTGGTTGATTTTAAGGCTTACGGCTGTTCCGCCGTTGGGTTTGTCTGGGGGGGATATGGGTGCTTTGTTTGAGATTCCGTTGGAGCAACATATTGAGTTTGCTCATACTCTTGATGTGGGTTTAGCTTTTGCCCATGCTGCTTTGCGGGATGTTAAAAGCAAGATTTTGCTTATTGGGGGTGGAAAAAAGAATCGGATGTTGAATAGAAAGTTTTTGAGTGGTTTTTTGGAGGCAGTGGGTATTGGTATGCTTCCGGATAAGGTGTTTAAAAAACCGAAAACAGATGATGAGTGGTATTATGTTAATTGGGTTGACACTGAAGAGTCTGAAAAGTTGTTGGAGTATCAAAATTTATCCTTTGATGATTTTTTAGAGCAGTTAAAAAAAGAAATTGGTTGGAAACGATATTTCATAAAGTTGACAAGTTGGTTTGTGAGAAGAAATCTTGTGAAAAAATCTCCCTATGTTGAAAAATAGGTAGGTTATGTTGGAGGGGGAGAGGTAATGTTTTGTGTAGAGACTTTTTTGGTTAATTTTAGCTTATTTTAGAGTTATAAAATGTCTATGAGTAAATATGTGAAAGATTCTTTGTGTATTTATATTTGGGATTTTGAAGTGCAAAATTGAAACTTTCTGCGGTTTTTGTGTTGCATATTTTATTAGTACCTTGTATTCGGTTTCTATTGCTTATGTTGTTGCAACAAAAACAAGCAGTTATCTAAAAATAAAAGCAAAATATTTGCCATAATAAATGAGAAAATTGGTTAGTTTCGGTGTGGAAATTATAATTAGATAGTTTTGGCATATAAAATGGGGAGGTTTTTGGAAATGAGTGTTGTGAAAGTAATTGAGTTAATTGGTTTTTCTGAAATTAGTTGGGAGCAAGCAACAAGAAACGCCCTTGATGAAGCAGCAAAGACAATACAAAACATTAGATCAATTTACGTGAAGGCATTTAGTGCTAAGGTAGAAAGCAACCAAATTGTTGAATACAAAGCAAACATAAAAGTTTCTTTTGTTGTAGATCAGGAACTTTAAAGGTTAGGAAACATTCCTAACTTTTTATTTTAAGATTGTTATGTCTTTTTTTGGTATATTTGTTGAAATTGTAATTTTCTTACTAGTTCTGTGGTTTTTTAGGTTTTAGGGTCTGCAAGAAGAATATAAAGTTCTTTGTGGATTTGAATTCTAAAGTAATCAAATGATTTACAGTGCTTTAAGAGAAAGTGGCTTTTTTGGATGATTTTGATGTTTTTTAACAAAAGAAATGAAAATTTTGAGAAAAGATTGTTGGAAAAAGGTTGAGGGCGGGTCGTGTGAGACGAATTCCACCGACAAAGGGGGTAATTCTCGTGGTGAAATGAGAAGGGGGTGATTCTCCGAGCCTCAACCATCCATTTGATTTGGGGAAAGCATTTTCGTTAATTTAAAGTTTTTGTTTTTGAAGAAAATTAGATGTTGTTTATTGGTTTAGTAGGTGTTAGTTTGAAAAGTTTTGCAGTTAAGAAGGTTCATAAAGAGTGTGAAGGAGGGTTTTGTTGATTTTTTGGGTGTTTGTTGTACATGTTATTTTTTGGTTGTTAATTTTGGTTGATTGTTTTTAATGTTTTGTTTTTTATTCGTTGTTGTGTATTTTTTGT
>JARRLY010000032.1:0-8806 GCA_037386545.1 Candidatus Bathyarchaeota archaeon | reverse complement strand
TTGGGAAACCCTTTCTGCTCAAGAGTTTTTTGCTTTACGAAAGTGGCTTTTAGCTTCTGAAACAAAAGTTGAAAACAATATCGTTCAAGAGATTGTTGGTGTGAACGATAAATCAATCAAAATTGTTCTTGAAAAGCTTTGTATTCAACACCAAGTCTTTTTGAAAAAAGTGAAAATAGTGGGGGATGAAGCTCATATTTTGGCTTTTTGTCTTGGGTTTAATACGTCTGACTTTAAACTTGATTCAGAAAATGTTCTTGACATAATAAAAAACCTCACTGGGGTTACAGTTAAGCCAAAAGGTGTTAGTTATGTAGGCGCTCGAATGGGTCGCCCAGAAAAAGCCAAACATCGAGAAATGAAACCCCTTGTACACACTCTGTTTCCTGTTGGTTTGGCCGGTGGTTCTCGCCGTAATCTTATTGATGCTGCAAAAAAGGTTTCAATAGACGTAGACCTTGTCAAACGCCATTGTGTGAAATGTAATGCACCAAATTTCACTCTCAGATGTGCTCGATGTGGTTCAGATACTGTTCTTGAGAAGACTTGTCCTCAATGTGGCAGAACCTTATATGTAGATGAATGTCCCGCATGTAAAACTTCAACCCGAAGTTATGCTAGGCAAGAAGTTGACATGCGGGGTTTGTTGTCTATGGCTTGTAAGAATCTGGGGCTTCCAATGCTTAGCCTTTTCAAGGGTGTAAAAGGGATGACTAACGAAACAAAAACCCCAGAAATTCTGGAAAAAGGTCTCTTACGAGCAAGGCATGGGTTATCAGTTTTTAAAGATGGGACAATCCGATTCGACGCAACAAATGCTCCCCTTTCACATTTTACCCCAAAAGAAGTTGGTGTTACAGTTGAACAAGTCCGAGCAAACGGTTATCTGCACGATTATCAAGGAAACCCATTAACTAGTCCCAAGCAAATTTGTGAACTAAAAGTTCAGGACATAGTTATTCCTCGAAACTGTGCAACCTATTTTCTTAAAGTCGCCAATTTTTTGGATGAACTTCTAGAAAAAGTGTACAAACTTCCAAAATACTATAACATATCTAAACCCAGCGACCTTATTGGTCACTTAGTTATTGGTTTGGCTCCTCATACATCAGTTGGTATTGTTGGACGAATAATTGGTTTTACACCCTTGAAAGTTATTTATGGTCATCACCTGTGGCATTCAGCAAAACGCCGAGACTGTGACGGAGACGAAGATGCCGTAATTTTAGGTCTGGATGCAATTTTGAATTTCTCTAAAGAATTTCTACCTTCCCAAATCGGTGGAATCATGGATGCTCCAATTTTGATTATTCCGGTAGTAAACCCCTTGGAAGTTCAACGGCAAGCCCACGAAGTAGATATTAGTGGACAATATCCTCTTGAATTTTATCAAAAAACTTGGGAAGAAGCAGACACCCGCCAAACAATGAACATGATTGAGGTCATTGCCGACCGGTTGAACACCCCCGCTCAGTTTGAAGGTTTCAAGTATACGATTCCTGTTTCCAACGTTAACATGGGAAACACAGAGAGTGTTTACAAAAAATTTGGCAAAATGACCGACAAAATGCACAGCCAACTAGTTTTGGCAGAAAAAATTGCCGCCGTAGACGCTGATGTTGTGGCAAGAAAAGTATTGACCACCCACTTTATTCGTGATATTGCGGGAAACCTTCGTGCTTTTACCACTCAACAGTTTAGATGCAAAGGATGCAACAGAAAATTCAGGAGAATGCCCCTTATTGGGAAATGTCCTTCTTGCAATAGTGATTTGATTCTTACTGTTTATCGTGGCGGAATTGAAAAATACTTAATCGCCGCAACACGACTGGTTGAAAAATACGGTCTTTTAGATTACTATGCACAACGCCTCCACATTGTGGAAGAAGAAATCCTAACCTTATTTGAAGGCAAAAAACCTAGACAATTCAGTCTCACAGCCTTTTCTTGAAATAGTTATTTTATGCAAATCTTTTTTGATTTAAACCCCAACATACCTTGAGCACGAATGTTTCACTTTAAATATCACCCAAATGCTTTTTTGAATTCAAAAAAGAACATTCAACCCGGTTTAGCGACTAGAACGAAAATTCTTTTAGTTCTTGAGGTTGGGGTATCTAAAACTAAATCAATTTCTAAAAAAGCAGGACTTGGTTATTCTGCTGTTCTTTATCATTTACATCTTCTGGAAAATGAAAACATTGTGCGCCGCAGAGGCATACGATGGTATCTTTGGGAATTAACTGGTACTGGACAACAAAGATTAGTTAATCAGCTTTAGAATGGGCAATCACACGGATTTTGTTTGCATTTTGGACATTTATTGTCATATTTTGAAAGTGCAGCTTTTTCCAAATCAATTCCCACAACATTCGCTAAAGAAGCTAACCAAGCCAAAACATCAGCAAATTCTTTTTTTCCCTCTTCTATGTCTCCTTGTTGTAACGCTTCTTTTAGTTCTTGAACTTCATCTTCAAGCCACGACAATGTTTTTTCTTCGCCCCGTTCAACATCCCGAGAAAAATATAGTTGCTTCATCAGTTTTTGAAAACCCTTGATGTCCATTTTTGCATCCTCACCTTAACTGCAAAGCTGTAACTGTTTTAGATTTTTCGTTGCTTGTAGCCTTCGATACATCCTTGTTTTATCTGAGTTACTAGCTTGGCAATCTCTGGCAGTGTTTCTTCAGGTTTTTCTAAGTTTTTCTCATAAACTTTAGCGTAGACGCTTCCTGCTATTGCTCCATCTGAACCTGCGGAAACTACGTTTGCGGCTTGTTGTTTTGTTGAAATTCCAAACCCAGCTAATAATGGCATATCTGTGTGCTTTCTTACCCGTTCAACTAGTTTGAATGTAGAGTCCCCTATGCTTTCTCTTACTCCAGTGACTCCTTCAACCCCAATGACGTACAGAAAGCCAGAAGCGATGTCTGCGATTTTTTTGAGTCTATCTTCGGTTGTTGTTGGCGCTACTTGAAAAATAGGGTAGATTTCGTTCTTTTTTCCTTCAGTTATCAAAACATCTGCTTCTTCAACCGGAACATTGGGCACAATTATGGCTTGGGCTCCTGCATCTTTGATTTTCTTCAAAAAGTTTCCAACGCCCACAACATACGGGATGTTATAGTAAGTCGTAACTACAATGGGGTTTTCAATTCCTTTTGCCCTTATCTTCTTGATGCCTTCAATGCATTTATTTGGTGTCATGCCGTTTTGCAGTGCCCTTTCACATACTGACTGAAATGTTGGGCCATCTGCTGTTGGGTCCGAGAAGGGAATTCCGAACTCAAGAATATCAGCTCCATTTTGAACTAATGTCTCTAGTAGTTTGAGAGAAAACTCTTCGTGGGGGTCCCCGTAGTAAACGTGGGGCATGTGAGCCCCTTCCCCTTTGTTTTTTAGTTCTTTGAATTTGTCTTCAAGCCTCATCAAAATACCTCACGATGGTTTCTAGGTCCTTGTCGCCCCTGCCTGAAAAGTTCAAAACAATCACTTCGTCTTTGGCGAATTCATCTTTGTTATTCACCATATACGCAATAGCATGAGCAGTTTCCAAAGCAGGAATCAGCCCCTCACTGCGACACATCACCTTCACAGCTTCAAACACCTGCTTGTCAAAGGCATATCCCGCTTTCACTCTACCGCTATCTACTAGTCCAGAGATTTCTGGTCCCCTTCCCGGATAGTTAAGCCCTGCGGCTCGAGTTCTTGAAGGTTTTATTTGTCCGTTTTCATCTTGCAAAACTTGCATTACTGCCCCGTGCAGGATTCCTGGTTTTCCAATTTTGAAGGCTGCGGCGCTGTTGTCTGCATCTAGGGTTTCTCCGCCCCCTTCAACAAAAACCAGTTTGACGTCTTTTTCTTGGATAAAAGGTCTGAAGGCTCCTAAAGCATTGCTGCCTCCACTTCCACAGGCTACTATTGTATCTGGGAGTTTGCCTTCTTTTTGGAGAATTTGTTTTTTGATTTCTTTTCCAATAACGCTTTGAAAGGTTGCTACAATTTCTGGATAAGGTCGAGGGCCAACACTTGACCCCATCAGATAATGAGTAGTTGTTGAGCATCCAGTCCATTTTCTTAGGGTGTCTGAAACTGCGTCCTTTAGAACTCCCATTCCAATGTTTACGGGGGTGACTTTTGCTCCTAAGAGTTTGATTCGTTTAACATTGCCTGCTTGTCGGATGATATCTTTTGAGCCCATGAAAACTTCTGTTTCTAATCCACAGATGTTTCCTGCCATTGCTGTTGCCAGACCATGTTGACCTGCAGCGGTTTCAGTTATCATGCGGGTTTTGCCCATCTGTTTTGTGAGCAAAGCTTGCCCAATGGCGTTATTGAGTTTATGTGAGCCTCCGCAGACTAGGTCTTCTCTTTTGAGGTAAACTTTGCATCCGATTAGTTTGCTAAAGTTTCTTGCGTAATACAGAGAAGTTGGTCGTCCTGCGTAGTCTTGTAGTAACTCGTTGAGTTTTTCTTGAAATTCTGGGGTTGGATAATGCTTTTCAAAAGCTTCTTCCAACTCGATTAGAATTGGCATCAGTATTTCGTTCACGTACTGTCCGCCAAATTTTCCAAATTTTCCTTTCGTCAAAATGTTCACCTATTTTTGAAGTTCAATTTCCTTTGCGTTTTCAACAAAAGCGTGAATTTTATTGTGGTCTTTAATTGCTGGGCTAGCTTCAACACCGCTGGCAACATCAACTGCATACGGTTTTACTGCTATGATTGCCTCTTTGACGTTTTCTGGCTTTAAACCCCCTGCCAAAATAACTGGGGTCGGAGCAATTTCCTCTTTGATTTTTTTGCTTACCGTCCAGTCATGAATTTTTCCTGTTCCCCCATATTGGTTTTTGGTGAAAGAATCCAAAAGAATAGCATCAAACTGTTTCAGCTCTTCTATGTTTTCTTCTTCCAGAATATCCGGTTTCACGTAAACCGTTTTCACTAAACAAGCATCCGTTACTTTTCCACGAACCTTTGAAGCAACAAAATTTTTCTTCCCATGAATTTGAATCACTGAAGGCTTCAATGTTTCACAAATTTCAACTATATCCTCAACAGTTTCTGGAGCCGTAACAACTACGCTGTCAACAAAAACCGGAACTAAATCAATCAAAGTTTTTGCCTTTTCTAATGTCAGATTCCTTGGTGAGGATGGAACGCCCACAAGAAAACCAACAGCATCTGCCCCCGAGTCAATCGCGACTGTCAAGTCTTCTTTTCGGGTTATTCCGCAGATTTTTACTCTGACCTTTCTCATTGGGCACAAACAAACTCCTTAACCGTTTTTTCTAGGTTGTCTGACACCATAATCGAAGAACCAATTAAAAAAGCATCAGCGCCACAGTTACGCAAAAAAACTATGTCAGAAGGAAACATTATGCCACTTTCACTGACCACAACCTTGTTTTTTGTTTCAACTTTTTTCAGGATTTTTTCAGTTGTTTTAATGTCAACTTTTAATGTTTTCAAATCCCGATTGTTGATTCCAACTAAATCTGCTTCAGTTTTTAATGCCGCTTCAAATTCAGTTTCGTTATGCGCTTCGAGTAAAACTTCAAGATTTTTTAAATGGGCAAGGGCAATCATTTCTTCTAAACTATGGTGACAGTAATCTCGGTCAAAAATGGCTTTTATCAACAAAACAACGTTTGCCCCCAGTTTAGATCCTGCCTCAATCTGCACTGGGTCTAGTATTATGTCTTTCATTAGAATTGGAAGATTTACTGCGTCTCTGACTTTGGACAAATAAGTAATTGAGCCCTTGAAGTGCTTTGGTTCTGTTAAAACAGACAAACCAGTAGCGCCACCTTTTTCCATGGATTTTGCAATTTTTGCTGGGTCAAATCCTGTTTTGATTATTCCTTTGGAGGGTGAGGCGGCTTTCACTTCGGAGATTATTGGATTTTGGGTTTGTTTGATTATTGCTTGTTTGAGACTTATAGCTGAAAAATTTTCCGTTACGGAAATTTCATAGTATCCTTCTGCAATGGTTTCTTTAGCATCCAACGCTAGCTTGTCAAAATAATCAGACATGTTTTGTTTCCAACTCTTCAAGCTTAGTTAGGTCACCACCCGAAAATTTGACAAGCTCCTTAAGTTTGCGGTAAGCTTTGCCGCTTTCAATGGATTCTTTTGCTAATTCAATTCCGTAACCAAAACCATCAGCCTTACCGCCAACAATAATCGCCGCTGCGCCATTGACTTGTACAATTTCCCGTTTAGGGTCATCAGCGTCAATTATCCCATACAAGAGTTTGAACATCAACTCTGCGCTTTTTTCTGGTGTAACACCTTCAATATCTTTTAATTTAGCCTGTTTCATACCAAAATCCTTGGGAGCTATTTCGGTTGTTGTAATTTTGTTGTTTTTTAACCACGAAATCTGGGTTTTGTCAATGGTTGAAATCTCATCTAATCCATCCAATCCGTGAACAACCATGGCTTCTTCACTGCCAAGGCTTTCAAGAGAATTTGCAAGAGGCTCTGTCAGTTTGGCGTCATAAACCCCCAACAGTTGGGCTTTGGCATCTGCTGGATTAGTTAACGGTCCAAGAACGTTGAAAACGGTTCGTATTCCAAGTTCTCGTCGAGGACCTATGGCGTATTTCATTGCTGGATGAAACGCAGGTGCAAACATGAAACCTATCCCAACTTCTTCAATTGCCTTTTCAACCGTTTTGGGTTCAACATTAAGATTAAGTCCCAATCCTTCCAAAACATCGGCGCTGCCGCATTTGCTGGTTACTGATCGATTCCCATGTTTAGCTACTGGAATATCTGCCCCTGCAACAACAAAGGCTGCAGTTGTGCTGATGTTGAAGGTTTTTACTTTGTCTCCGCCTGTTCCGCAGGTGTCAACTAGTCTGCCTTTGACTTTGGGGTGAATTTGGTTACAACATTGTTTCATTACTGTTGTGAAACCTGTAATTTCTGTGCTTGTTTCTCCCTTAATTCTCAGAGCCGTCAAAAAAGCCCCAATCTGAGCGTTAGTTGCCTCACCCGACATTATTTGTTTCATAACGCCTGTTGACTCTTCGTAAGTCAAATTGAGATTATTTTTCCGTCTTCACACAATATGGATTCTGGATGGAACTGAACACCACTTATGGGATGTTCCTTGTGGCGAACTGCCATAATCTCTCCATCATCTTCAGCTTTGGCTGTTATTTCAATACATGAGGGAATGGAACATTTTTCGCCAACAAGAGAATGATAACGAGTTGCAGTGAACGGGTTTTTCACACCTTCAAACAAGCCTTTGCTATCATGTTTTATTGTGCTGGTTTTGCCGTGCATCAACCTGTTAGCTCGAACAACTTTTCCGCCAAAAACAGAAATTATGCCTTGGTTTCCCAGACAAACTCCTAACGTGGGAATTTTAGTGCTCATCTCTTTTAGCACTGCAGAGCAAACTCCAAAGTAGTGGGGGTCTTCTGGGGTTCCCGGACCTGGAGAAATAACAATCCTTTCCGGATTTAATTCCATGGCTTGCTGGAGTGTTAAGTGGTCGTTTCTATAGACTATGGGGTCGCCTCCTAGCTCTCCGATGTATTGGACAAGGTTGTAAACAAAGGAGTCGTAGTTGTCGATAACTAGAACTTTCATTGGTTTTCACTTCCTGAGACTTCTAATGCTTTCATTAAGGCGCGACCTTTGTGTTCTGTTTCGAACCACTCGTTTTCTGGCACCGAATCTGCCACAATTCCTGCACCCACTTGCAGGTAGGCTTTTTCTCCATTAGCAACCAAAGTTCTGATTGTAATGGCAAAATCTGCGTTCCCATTATACGAAAAATAACCCACTGCTCCAGCATAAGGTCCTCTTCTTGTTGGCTCTAGTTCTTCAATTATCTCCATTGCCCGAACTTTAGGTGCTCCAGAAACTGTTCCTGCTGGAAAAACAGCCCTTAAGGCATCATATGCGTTGCATTCATCTTTGAGGTCGCCTACAACCCGTGAAACAATGTGCTGGACGTGACTGTACTGGTGTACTTGCATAAACTCTGGAAGATGAACACTTCCAAACTTGGAAACTTTTCCAATGTCATTTCTGCCCAAGTCCACCAGCATCACATGTTCTGCTCTTTCTTTGGGGTCTGTTAACAGTTCATTTGTGAGGCGCTTGTTTTCTGTTGGATCTTTTACGTGAGGTCGGGTTCCAGCGATTGGGAATGTTTCAACTCTTCTGTTTTCAATCCTTGCTAGCATTTCAGGACTGGAGCCAACTATTTGGTGCTCCCCCGATTTTACGAAATACATGTAAGGTGATGGGTTTATCTTGCGTAGATTGCGGTAAAAACCAATCAAACTGCCTTTGATTTGAAAATTATAACGTTTAGACAAAACGACCTGAAAAATGTCACCTGCCGTTACGTATTCTTTGGCTGTTTCTACTGCATCTTCAAACTTTTCTTTGGAAATGTTAGCTCCTAATTGTTTGCACTCTAAGCTTTCGTTGATTTCTTCTTTTAGTTGTTTGTTGATTTCTTCCAGTCGGTTCTCGTTTATGTAATAGTAGAACGCTTTCCTGTTTCTATGGTCATAGATTATTCCATCATCAAAAATTCCAACTTTAACGTCGGGAAACTTTTGGTCATCTACTGCCTTTTGGGGCAGTTTTTCCCAGTACCTAACCGCGTCATAACCAATATACCCCACAGCTCCGCCGACAAATCTTTGTTCCAAAAATCCCGGTAGGGTTTGTAGTGTTTTTGATATGGCTGATAATGGCTCGTCAACTTTGCTTGTTTGTTTGTCACCGGTTCTTTTGTTTAGAGTTGTTGCTTGGCCATTTTTTATCGTGAT
>JARRLY010000031.1:0-8308 GCA_037386545.1 Candidatus Bathyarchaeota archaeon | reverse complement strand
GAGGCAATAATTTCGTTACTTGTTAGAGGAGTTTACAAAACTGACTAAAATTGACACTCTTGAAGATGTTTTCGATCGTTTTCTGAGTAATGCAAACATTTTCAATGACCGTGAAGTATTACGTCATGATTATATCCCAGAAAAACTCCCTCACCGCGATAAACAAATTCAATGCCTAGGTGGAATTGTAGCACCTGTTTTACGAAATTCTCCTTGTTCAAATGTTTTCATTTATGGAAAAACTGGAACCGGAAAAACAGCAGTAACAAAATATGTTTTAAACAAGCTAACCTCTAGAGCTCAACAACTGAAAACATCAGTTGAAGTTTGTTACGTAAATTGTAGATTAGCTGGCACAGAATACAGAGTTCTTTCAAGCCTTTGTGATGCTTTAGATGTTAAGGTTCCATTTACCGGAATCGCTGTCGGAGAAGTGTTTGACCGCTTCAAAAAAGGACTAGACAAACAACGAAAAATTTTCATTGTTGTACTTGACGAAATTGACGCCTTAATTAAAACTCGTGGAGACACCTTACTTTATGAGTTAACTAGAATCAATGAGACTCTTCGTCACGGCCGAACTTCAATAATTGGCATTTCAAACGATTTACGCTTCAAAGAGTTTTTAGACCCTCGAGTGTTGAGTTCATTAAGTGAAGAAGAAATAGTTTTTAGACCTTACGATGCAGCAGAACTTCAAGACATCCTTTGGAGACGGGCCAAAATTGCTTTTTCTGATGGAGCATTAATAGGTAGTGCAGTTGCCTTATGTGCTGCTTTAGCTGCTGCAGAACATGGCGATGCACGAAGAGCCTTAGACCTTCTCCGTGTTGCAGGAGAATTATCAGAACGAGAAGGTTCCGACTCTGTAACTGAAAAACATGTTCGAGAAGCAGAAAAACGAGTAGAACATGATCGTATTGTTGAAGTTTTAGAGAATCTTCCTGTTCACTCAAAACTAGTTTTGTGTAGTGTCTATTTATTAGGTAAAACAAAAATGACTTACACAATTACTGGTGATATCTATGAAATCTATTCTGAACTCTGTGACCAATACGGGATATCATCTCTCACTCAAAGGCGTGTAAGCGGATTAATCAGTGAGTTAGACATGATCGGTTTGCTTAATGCTCGAGTAGTAAGTATATGGTTCAGTAAAATCTATTGTTGATATCGTAGATTTTTGTAAATTTACTATTGGAACAATTCCAGGTGTTGGAATCAATCCCATTTTTTGTTGGAAATCTGTTTGTTCTTGCCATGCACCTGAATTTACAATTAATGTTCCTTTGTATCTGTTACATTTCATGATGTGAACGTGTCCTGCATGAAGAATGTCGGGGGTTCTTTCTATAACCATAAAATCTCTTTTTTCTGGAGCTATTGGAGTTCTTTCTCCGTAAATTGGAGCGAGATGTCGGGCTTTGAGTAAAAGTCTCATTGATTTGTCTGGAGTGTCAAAACTAACGTTTGGGGCAAAAGCGGCAATATCATCTAAACTTCTTCCATGAAAGGTAAGCACTTCTACTCCATGTAGGCTTATTGTTGAAGGATTCCCCAGTGAGTAAATGTCTCGGGCCTCTTGTAAGGGTTCAATGAACTGTTTGGGTAATGCAGGTTGGGGTAAGGCTTTTCGGGAGGCATCATGGTTTCCTGGGATAACAAAAATTTTTATGTAATCAGGAACCTGTTCCAAAAGTTTTGCAGCATGACTATATTGCCCATAAATATCTGCGATTGTTAGTTCTTCTAGTTGGTCTGGGTAAATCCCGATTCCATCTACAATATCTCCTGCTATAACCAAGTACTTAATATGGCCCGCAAATTCTCGCAATTTATCGTTACCTTTTTCACCTTTTATCCAACGTAAAAATTGGTTGAACTCTTTTTCCATGAACTTGTTACTTCCAACATGAATATCAGACAACAAAGCTGCGTAAACCGGAATATCTGCTCTATGTGGTGATTTTTGGGGCATTTCAGGCAGGATGAAATCTTTGGCGATAATCAGGTCGTTGTTGCCTTTTATTGCATTTACACAAACTACTTGGTCTAAAATCAAGGATCTTGCTTTTTCGATAATTTCTTTTTCTAAACTAGAAGACACAAGAACAGTAGCGTTTGCTTCTAGGTCTTCCATTCTTACGAAGAGTTTATCCTTTACCTCAATTTTTTCTGTAACCATGCCAATGATGTTAACTTTCGATTTAGTTGGCGCCTTTAACGCAACAGAAATTGGAACAGCATTTTTTACATCCATTCTTCTTCTTAGAACTTTTGTTAAACGCTCAAAACGGTCTTGAAAATATTGCTTGAATTCTTTGATTGTGCCCGTTGTACAAATGTTTTTGGTCGGATCCATAAGCACTTTAACATCTTCATCCACGTCTTTTGCGTAGGCTCTGAAGTTTTTTCGTGATTGGATACTAATTGAACCCGAATTTAATTCAATTAACTCTTTTTCTCCACCGCAAGGTTGCAATTTGATGTCTTCTAGGTGGCTTCTGTCAATAAACAGAGGTTTTTGTGATGAATTTCGGATTTTTTTAATAACTTCTTCCATGAGATATAGCGGATCTTCTGTTTTTGCAATATTGTCTAAGAATTCAAAAGCTTCTTTGTCTAACTGGAATCCTGAAGATAACGTGAACGAAACAGCTTGTTGGAGCTTGTTGGATTCACTCATAATTTCTTGTGTCGTTTATGTCCCTCTGTTGAAATCGTATTATATGTTTAGTGTCCTATTAACTCTGTTCTTTAATTTCAACCAAATATTTTTCTAATTTTTAACTTCTTGCTAAATATGTATATTTGTTGGTATAAAGTGAACTCTTTTGGATTTTCTAGTTAACTCTTAATACTAACTTTCTCTTTAAACTAATTTTACTTATACATTGAGGCTTTAACCATGGATTTCCGTAAGATTCAAAGAACAAGTGGAGGCACTTTTTTTGTGTGCTTACCTAAACTTTGGGCTGAAAAAAATGGGCTTAAACGTGGAGACTCAATTTCTGTTGCCAAAACTTCTGATGGAAATCTTCTTTTAAACCCAAAATATGACACAGAACGTACTCCACAAAAAGCTGTTATAAACCCATCACCTTTGCTGGATCGTGTAATGATTGAAAAGTATTTGTTGGGTTACGATATCATCCAAGTTGAAGCCAAAGACAGAATAACACCCATGGACCGTGAACGTGTAAAACAAGCTTCTTCACATTTGGTGGGCCTTGAAATTGTGGAAGAAAATCACTCAAAAATCGTTATGCAATGTCTTTTAGAGCCCTCTACTTTTCCTCCTGAAAAGATTCTTCGAAGAGAATATTCTATCGTTTCAGGCATTCACCGCGATGCCATAACTGCCCTTGTCGAAGGCAATGTGGAGCTTGCAAAAAATGTTGTTGCCAGAGACAACGAAGTTAACAGGTTGTATTTTCTTTTAGTTCGCCTTCTTCGAACTATTATTCAAAATCCTTCTCTTAGTGACAAGCTTGGGGTTTTACCTATTGATTGTTTAGATTATCGTCTTGCAGCCAGTTTGGTTGAATCTATTGGGGATCACTCTTCTGCCATTGGTGAAACCGTAATCAAGCTAAATGGCATAAAAATTGATGACAAATCTTTGCAGCTAATATTGCAACTTCACAAGGTTGTTTATACTGTTCATGAAAAATCCATGAAAGCGGTGTTTTATCATGATGTTTCGGTTGCAGAATCTGTGCGTTCTGAAGCTCAAAAAGTCAACAATATTTTTCATGAACTTGAAACAGCCGTTCTTGACATTTCCCCTGAACTTGGCAGTCACACTCTTAGTGTCGCTTCTTCAATGCGTCAAATCTATGATAACAGTCTGGATATTGCGGACCTTGTAATGCCAAAACATTCATGATATGTTTAATTGTTAGGTTGTCTTCTATTTTCTTGTTAAGTAGTGTGGCCCATGGAACAAAATAGCCTAATTGAAAAAATAAACGGGCTAAAAAAACAGAAAAAAGCAGTGATTTTAGCCCATGTTTACCAAAGACCAGAAATCTACCAAGTAGCAGATTTCATTGGTGATTCGTACGGCTTAAGCAAACAAGCGACAAAAACTGATGCAGATATCATAGTTTTTTGTGGCGTTGATTTCATGGCAGAATCCGCTTACATTTTAAACCCCACAAAAACAGTTTTGATTCCAACAAAACAAGCTAACTGTCCGATGGCTGCTATGGTGGACGTGGATGGTTTGCGGGAATTAAAAGCTAAATATCCTGAGGCTGCTGTTGTGAGTTATGTTAACACTACTGCAGAAGTTAAAGCAGAATCTGACATCTGTTGCACCAGCTCAAACGCAGTTAATGTCGTTAATTCTTTAGAAGTAAAAAAAGTAATTTTTGTGCCTGACTCTAACTTGGCAAACTATGTGATGCGTAACACAGACAAACAAATTATCCCTTGGAAGGGCTGGTGTTATGTTCATACTAAATTTTCTCCAGAAGGTATTGTTAAAGCTAAAGCCAAACATGTAGAAGCGAAAGTTTTGGTTCATCCCGAGTGTGTTCCTGAAGTTGTGGATTTGGCGGATGAAGTTTTTAGCACAACTGGAATGATAAACTACGTACAAGAAAGTCCAGATAAGATTTTCATTATTGGTACTGAAGTTGGGGTGGTGGAACGGTTACGGCAGATGTTTCCTGAAAAAACGTTTTATCAGGCTCCTCCTGGGGGGACTTGTTTGCAGATGAAAAAGACCACTTTGGAGCTTGTTTTGGAGTCTTTGGAAAAGGAGCAGTTTAAAGTCGTGGTTCCAGAAAATATACGGGTCAGAGCCCAGAAGGCTTTGGATAGAATGTTGAATGTGGCTTGATGTTTTGGACAGACAAAAACTTGTTGAGCTCGCATACCAGAAAGGAAAGGAACTAAGCTTAAGCAATAAGAAATATCTTCATTGGTTAGATTCATTTTTTAGTCGTGAATATAGTGATGACATTTTAACAGGGGATATGACCAGTGCCTCAGTTTTAACAAAAAACAAACCTACAACTGCTTTTTTGTACGCAAAATCCTCTGGAGTTATTGCAGGTCTTGAAGAAACAATCTGGTTTCTTAAAGAACATGGTCTTGAAGTTGAAACTCACATAAACGATGGTCAAACCATAACAAAAGGCGACTTAGTTCTAAGCCTTCAGGGTGGACAAAAAGATGTTCTATCAACTGAAAGAATCTGTTTGAATGTTTTGCAACGAATGTCTGGAATCGCTACAGAAACCAAAAATTTAGTTGTTTCACTAGCGGAATATCAAACCCGAGTTGCGGCAACTCGAAAAACCCTTTTGCGTTACCTTGACAAAAAAGCAGTTTTTTTGGGTGGAGGTTTAACTCACCGTTTTGGTTTGTGGGATGCCATTTTAATCAAGGATAATCACTTGGAAACCTTGAAAAAAGAAGGTAAAACCAACTACATAGAGTCTGCGTTGGTTAATGCTTCAAAATTTGCAGATGCAGTTGATTTTATAGAAATTGAAGTAACCTCCCACAAAGAGGCTCTAACTGCCGCGCGAACTTTTGATGCGCTAAAACTGAAGACTCCTTGTGTTGTGATGCTTGATAACATGAGTCCACCCCTTATTGAAGAAACTATGAAGACTCTTCGTGAAAAAAATCTTTACAACAATCTGCTAATAGAGGCTTCAGGGGACATCACTCCAGAAAACATAAAAAAGTACGCGAAAACTGGTGTTGACGTTGTATCCATGGGATATCTGACCCATTCAGTTAAAGCCTTAGACTTAAGTTTGGAGATGGCCCCTTGAAAACCGATTTTTTAGTTGTTGGCAGCGGAATTGCAGGATTAAATTTTGCTCTTAAAGCTGCAAAATTTGGGAAAGTAACAATTGTAACCAAAAAGGAAATCATGGAATCCAACACCAACCTTGCTCAGGGTGGAATTGCAGCGGTAACTCGAAAAGACGACTCCATTCAATCCCATGTTGACGACACGTTAACTGTTGGTTCGGGCTTGTCAGATAAACGAATGGTAAAAATCCTTGCTGAGCACGGACCCGAAGCTATACAAAATCTGCTTTCATTTGGAGTGAATTTTGATGTTGAAAACAACGTTCTTCATTCAACTACGGAGGGTGGTCATAGTACTGCGCGGGTTCTTCATTCTGGGGACACTACGGGAAAAGAAATTGAACATAGAATGGTGGAAAACGTTCGTGAACACAATGACATTCAGGTTTTTGAAAACTGTTATGACATCGACCTTCTAGTCAAAGATTGCAAATGCCTTGGAGCAAAAATGCTTGACATTCCCAAGCGTCGTGTGTTTGACATTTTTGCTCGAGTAACCGTATTGGCCACTGGTGGGGTGGGCTATCTTTATTTGAATACTTCAAACCCTGAAATAGCCACCGGTGATGGTATTGCAATTGCTTTTCGAGCTGGAGCAATCATGAAGGACATGGAGTTTGTGCAATTTCATCCTACCACTTTAAACAAGCTTGGAGCCCCACACTTCTTGATTTCAGAATCCCTTCGCGGTGAAGGCGCAATTCTAATCAACGAATCTGGAGACCGTTTTATGTTCAAGTATGACAGCATGGGCGAACTTGCCCCCCGTGACATTATTGCTCGGACAATTTTTAATGAACTAAAAACTGGACCTGTTTACTTGGATTTTCGTCACAAAGGTGAAGACTTCATTTTAGATCGTTTCCCAATGATTTACAACGAATGTTTGAAGTATGATATCGACATTACCACCGATTTGATTCCGGTTTCGCCGGCTGCTCATTATCTTTGTGGGGGTATTAAAACAAATGAGTACGGTGAAACTTCTGTTGGTAATCTGTTAGCTTTTGGAGAATGCACCTGCACGGGCGTTCATGGTGCCAATCGTCTTGCGAGTAATTCTTTGTTAGAGTCTGTTGTTTTTTCAACTCTGGGGGCAAAAAAAGCCAAAAATTACCTCAAAACAACGATCCACAGCTTGCCCAATAACACTGTATTTTTTGCAAACATTGACACTCCCGAGCTAACTTACCTTAAAGCTGAGTTACGAAAATCTATGTGGGATTATGTTGGAATTATTCGTAATGAAGGAAACATTAATTTTATGCTGAGAAAATTGAATCGTTTACCCTCACGGTTAGATGCTATTGGTAATTCTGGGGTGAATTCGCGGTTTCTTGAGTTAGTTAACATGGTTACTGTGGCTAACTTGATAACTACTGCTGCTTATGAACGAACAGAAAGCCGTGGAACCCATTACCGGCAAGATTTTCCGAAAACTGATGACAAGAATTGGTTGAAACATATTTATCTTCAAAAACAAAACGGAAATATTAATGCCCTTTTTTCTTAATTGTTTGTTTGGTGTGGGTTTGGGGGAAAGCACTTTAAATCTGTGAAATGTTCTACTTTTTTTGTGCCGGGGTGACAGAGCGGTAATGTGCCGGTCTCGAAAACCGGTGGTGCTATGCGCCACAAGGGTTCAAATCCCTTCCCCGGCGCCATTTTTGTTTGTTTTTCTTAATCGACTTTTTTTCTTTGGTTTGCGTTTAAGTTTTGTTCCGCAAACTTCACAGCAGTTTTCTTTGTAATCTGACGGGTATTTGTGGTAACATGCGGGACAGTATAAAATCCATTTGAACCGTTTTTTTATTCCAAGTGTCATCAATGACGTGAACTCTACTCCGATTTTGTTGGCGACATTTTGCATGGAGTAATCATCTGTGACAACAACTGGAGTTTTTCCGTCAACTTTTAGTTCTAACCCTAATGCTAAAACCTGCATGTCTGCCTTGGAAAGGTAACGCATGTCTCCACTTTTTTTGGATGCATTTACTATTTGTTTGAAAAACTGTTCTTGAGGTTGCAAAATTATGGTTTTCCCACTTTCGATTGCTGTGTGAAATCGAACCCACATCATTGATTCTTGATTGAGTTCATTTTTTACTTCGTCTACTGTGTATTGCTTTTCTGCAAAATTAAGTGGGTCAAATCCTCCTATTAACGCAGAGGTGTCCAGAACCAAAGTTTTATTTTTCAAAAATTTATACCCCACAGCAGTCTTTCCAAAGTTTTTTCTTTTGATAATGTGTTGAATGTGTCTATTTTACGTTCCGGGGGTTCTTTGTTTTGTATTTTTAGGCGATAGATTATTAACGAAGAAATGCGTGAAATTCTTCTAAAGGAGAACAGACAACATGAGCGTACCTAAGGATGTTGGCGAACTAAAAGTTGGCAGTTATGTAATTATTGATGATGAACCCTGTAAAATCGTCAGTTACAGCAAATCCAAGCCCGGAAAACACGGTGC
>JARRLY010000030.1:3080-13770 GCA_037386545.1 Candidatus Bathyarchaeota archaeon | reverse complement strand
TTAGTTTTTGCCAACAAAAATTGGTGAAGCTGTGGGAACCTACAAGTCAATAATCTTGTAGGGATAACCAGCTTGTTAGCTGCCAGTTCTCCTACACCCTTGACTTCGTATCCTTTTTTCTTGAAATCTTCTACTGTCCATTTGCTGACATGTTCTTGGTGGGGGTTATGTTTTGTGTGGCTTTTGGGTTGTCTAAAGAAACTTGAGGGTGTAGAAACAATTACCGTGTCTGCAATTCTTTGCAGTTCTTTTAGCAATTGTTCACCTTGTTTTTTTGGTAGGTGTTCGATTGTTTCAATGCATGTTGCTACGCAAAATTCTTGGTCGTGGAATGGTAACGGGCTTTTTCTTAAATCCAGACAATGAAGTTCGTCATATATGGTGTATTTTTTACAAAAATCAACATATTCTTGGAAAATATCTACTCCAACTAATCTTTTTGGTGTTCTGTATATTCGTGTCATTGCACCGACGATGCCTCGACCGCACCCAACGTCGATTAGTGATTCTACGTTTTTTGGAATTTCTTCCAGTAGCTCATGAAGAAAAGGGCGGGTCCATGTGGCAACTTTGGGATCCATGCTTTTTCACTCTGTTATAGTCAAAACGGGTACTGCAGTAAAAAGAATTACCCTTATTTTGCAAAATTCTTCAAAACTTTAACGAAAAAACAGATACACAGTGTTATATTGTCTATTAACAGTAAAAAACAGCAAGTTGCTGTGAGTTAAGTGGTTGAAGTCAACGACTCAATGGGAAAAAACTGGTTACCAAAAGAAAAGACCTTCAAAAGAACAGTTCCCCTTTTGATTGTTGGTCTGCTTATTTTTGTTGTTTATTTGTACTTTTTTGTTGACCTACCCGAGTTGCTTACAGCCTTTCAGCAAATTAACATCTGGTATTATTTGTTGGCAGTAGCCGGAGTTATGATAAACTTAGTTACTTATTCCCTTACTTGGCAGTATCTTCTAAAGCCCCTATCGATAAAAGTCGGATTCAAAACAACCCTGTTAATCAGCTGGGTCGGAAACTTCGTAGAATTTTTTGTCCCATCAGAATCCATCGGCGAAGACGTTTCCAAAAGCTACCTGATGGCAAAAGCCTCAAAAGAAAACGCGGGAAAAGCAATTGCCTCAGTTTTGGGGCAACGAATAATTTCCATGCTAGTAACTGTAATTATCCTAGTTGCTTGCGCCGTTTCGTTATTTTTTATGAATTTTGAGATCCCCGCAAGCGTTTCTTTTTTGATATTTCTGATTTCTGTGGGCACTGTAATCCCTTTGCTGTTCATCGTTTTGTTATGCAAAAAAGAAAAACTAAGTCACAAAATAATTGATTTATTAATACGCTTTTGTGTTTGGGTCGCCCGCGGACGTTTAAACCTAGAAGATCTGCGAGAAAAAGCAAAAAATTCGTTGGAATCTTTTCATCATTCAATGGGTATCTTGGCAAAAAATCCAAAAATCCTGATTTTGCCTTTAGTGTTCTCTTTGATAAGTTATTTCTTTAGTGTACTTGTTTCCTACTTTGTTTTTGCTTCTTTGGGATACTTTAACATCAGCTTTGTTTTATTAACAATCGTGTATTCTCTTAGCCGCAGTTTTCAAAGCATCCCCACCATGCTGCCCGGTGAAGTAGGTTTTCTGGAAATTGTCATGACCAGCCTTTATATTGCCCTTCTTGGACCTCAAGCTAGTGCAATAAGTGCTGCTTCTACTGTTCTTACTCGTGTTTTGTGGGTTTGGCTTAAAGTGTTACTAGGGTTTGGTGCCCTTCAGTGGGCTGTTCGCAAACAATTACTTTAGTACCTTAAAACTTTGTGATCAAAAAACTTGGTTTGAAATGAAAAGGAGATGTAGCGATAATAGAATCGCTAATCGGGGTTAAGTTATTTTAAGATTAGTCTACTCGTTGCATTGGTTGGTCACAACAGAAAAGGATACCTTTTCCTGGAGTCATAACCTTCACAACGTTATCGCATACTTTGCACGCATACATTTTGCCTTCGATTGTCACTTTTTCACCTCCATGTTTTGTCCGCGTATCAAGTTACTATAGTTCTGTTGTAGGAAATTCAATTCGTCTTAAATATTTCTTGGCATATTCTGGTTCATGTGACAACTCTTGACTTCTTAAAAGTTGCCTCTCTAACCGACTTAAAGCGGTACGAAATGTTGCTTCTGGACCATATCCCTCGTCAGAACTGAAAAAGGAGCCTCTTCTAGTCCTAAACTGCAAGCGGCAGTGAATCAACTGATCACCTTTGAAGTTTGTACCATGAGTTTTCATGTAAACAAACAAGGTTCCCGATTCCAAGGTTTTTTGGTATTTGCGTGCGAAAACATCAAAATCGTCCATTATTGCACCTTTTTGTATTTCTTTTATTCCAACGCCTTTGGTGGAAAACTGCACTGTAATTTTTTGTTGTGGTTTTTCCATTTCGGCTAAGGGCTCAAGGATGTCCCTTTTTGTTATAATTCCGGTTAATCTTCCTTTGTTGAGCACAACCAAAGAAGTGATGTTGCTTTCTTGCATTTTTTGAACTGCAACTTTAAGTTTAGTTTCAGGCTGAACCGTAATTACTGACTTAGTCATTATTCCTTTAACTGGAATGCTTAGAACTGGAGTTTTTGTTCCAGATATATCACCTACTGTTTGGCGTTGTCTTGGCTGAAAAACGCTTTCGATGATGTTTTCAACAGAAACAATTCCAGTTAGTTTTCCGTCTTTTAGTACTGGTGCGTGAGAAATTCCATGTTCCCTGAAAAGACTCAGAACAGCTCCTACTGATTCGTCCTCCTCAACAAAGTATGGTTTTTTGGTCATTATCTCGTTTACTTTTGTGTCTCCCCAGTTTCCGACTACTGCTTCTAAAATTACAGCATTATCTGTTACTGTTCCAACTAGTTTGTCTTTATTGAAAACCGGAAGTTCACTGATACCGCTGGTTACCATTAATCGGGCAACTTTACTAAGGGAATTTTCTGGTGAAACTGTTGGTGCAGAACGCATCAAAGTTTCAACTTTTGTTGTTGCAGGATCGTAACGGGACCGTACAATCCAGCGGTGAGCAATTACTCCTTTATATTTTCCTTTATCGTTTAAAACGACTAGGACTGGTCTAGGTTTTTCTTTAAACAGGGAAAGACAAACCGAAAGTGGGTCGTCTTTTTTTACGCTCTTAAAATTGGTTGAAAACACATCTTTAACTATCGTTGAGGTCATATTTACTTCTCCAAAAATTCATTTTTTGCAAAAAGCAATTCAATCAATATATACTAATCTATGTTAAGCCTTTAACGTTTTGTTTTTCTACAAGATCGTTTTCAACTAAAATTCTAACTTGTTTGTCTATTTCGTTAATTAAGATTTTTTTCTTTCTCATTTTTTCTCAGTTACTTTAACAAATTTCTTTTTTCGACTTCTAAAGTAGCTGGTATATCTCTTAAAAATCTCAAGCAATCCCTTGTTTTTTAGACTAGGTATTGCGCCCCACATTGATTTTGGTAAATTCGTGGTTTGAATTTCACCCGCATTTTTAATGAAATTATATGTTTTCTTTTCTGTTGCACCTAAATTTTGAACACTCAATTTTTTCACCTCGAAATTATCAGAAAATTTTGTCCAGTTAGGTCTAGTTTTGAACTTTCTACTGGCCAATAAAAACAATGTTTGTTATTTTCTAATTTTATCTGTTCTAGTCGGTTTGCTTGTTGCCCGATCCAAATATGTTCTGAGCTTACTTTCCGACTAACAATAATATTATTCTCAGGACATCATATAAGGGTTGGTTAATGGCAACAACCCTTCAATTATTGGCTATTAGACAATATTTGTTAGTTTTTTGCTCCTAGCAGTAGCGCCAAAAGAGCAGTTCGCATAACAACCCCATTCCAAACCTGCTGGAAATATTTTGCATGGGCTGTATTGTCAACCTCATGATTTATCTCATCAATTCTGGGCAAGGGATGCATGATAATTAGGTCTTCTTTAGCACCCTTCAAGGTGTCCAAACCGATTTTGTAAGTTCCTTTAACTTTAGCGTATTCTGCAGGGTCTGGGAATCTTTCCTCTTGGATTCGGGTTACATACAAAACATCAGTTTGAGGCAAAACATCTGCAACTTCTGTGCACTCAGTGATTTTAATTCTCTTTTTTATGGAATCTGTTACCTCCCTTCGCATACGCAAAAGCTCGGGAGAAACTAAAAACAAGTTCACGTTATACAAGGACAACGCATAAGCCAAAGAATGAACCGTTCGACCATACCGCAAATCGCCTACCAAGGTGATGTTTAAGCCATCAATGGTTTTTTTCTCTTTGAGAATTGTGTAAAGATCTAGTAATGCTTGGGTTGGATGCTCTTCTGCTCCGGACCCAGCATTTATTATTGGAACGTTGGAAAATTCTGCAGCTAATCTGGCTGCTCCTTCTAGGGGGTGCCTCAGGACTAGAACGTCTGCATAATTATCCACTACTCTTATGGTGTCCGCCAAGTTTTCCCCCTTTTTTATTGCTGCCACTTTGGGTTCTGCAAATCCTATTGCTTTTCCACCAAGCCTGTTTATTGCAGCTTCAAAACTCAAGCGTGTTCTTGTGCTGGGTTCAAAAAACAGAGTTGCTAAGATTTTGCCATGAAGCATGTCTGAACCTTTTTTTGCAATTTTTTCCATATCAGCAGCGGTTGTGAGAATGTAATCAATTTCTTGTCTATTGAAATCTTTGATTGAAACTATGTCGCGTCCCTTAAACTGCAATCCTTACACCAGACACCCTTTAGGAATTCGCAAATAAATGCTTAATCTATGATATCACTGAATTCACAGTCATGTTAAGGACAATTTCTGCAATATCCATGGAGTACTCGGCTATTCTCCTTACGCTTTCAATGACGAGTCGGCTGTTGGTTGCTTCTTCGATGTTTGTTTCTTTGGAAGCCAGTAAAGCCCTCTTTTCTAAGGCGGATATCCTGTTGCCCTTCGAAATGACGTCGTCAGCTAACTCATAGTCTCGCTTGAACAACGACTCTATAGAAGTTTCAAAAGACGAAATCGCAACCTTATTCATTTCTTGAATTGCATCTAAGAACTCTGGGTCTAAAGTTTTTTTGAGCTTTAAGACATTTTTTGCTATGTTTGTTGCGTGATCAGCGGTTCTTTCGACCATTTTTGTTATTAATCTGTATCCAAGGCAATCGTTTGCGTGTTGTAATCCAATTTCTGTTACTATTCTTGGGTTTCGGATTGCCATCTTTAACTGGCGAATTATGTACAAGTGAAACCTGTTAACCTCATAATCTGTGGACCTCACAAACTGAGCTAACTGTTGATCATTATTTTTCAGGGCAGTTATCGCATCCTTATGCATGGATGAAGTAATAATTGTCATTCTACGCAAGGCGCTTGGAACAGACAACTCCGGATAACTTAACAAAACCTGCAAAATTAAGCCTGTGGATGTGTCAGTTACTATTTCTGTTCCCACAAGCATGTTTCGAGCAAAGGTTTTCAGGTCGCTTCTTTGGGTTGATAATATTTCTTGTTGGTTTTTGGCTCGTATGTGAATGATGTTGTAGCCTAATAAATATACAGAAACAGTTTTTCTGATTATTTCATCTGACCTGTCTTCTGGACCAATTGTAATCATTGCTTCTTCAGTTTTTTCTGGTCGGGCAATTTCTGGAGGCAAAATTTCTAAACTGCCTTTTTCTTCTTGGCGGATAATTAAGGGGCTACCTTTTTCTAATTGGTTTTGGGTAACCCACTTTTTTGGCAATGAGATAACATATGTAGAGCCACCAGTTATCTGGAGTTTACGTGTTTCCTCATTTTTATTATGTTGAGAATGAGCCAATTCTAAACCCTTCTTGGATTCAAAGTAACGTTTGCCACCTGTAATTTTCTATAGAGTTTATATATATTATGTAGAAAACCTATATGCTTTGCGAGATTTATACAAATCAAAACTAGGTGAAAACTTTGATTTCGTCATCAACTAATGGCATATCACTAATTATTTCACTCTTTGGATTCATGTCTTTTATTTTAACAAATGCAACTATCTCTGGTTTCTGCTCTTATTCCTTCAACAGTTTTGAACTATAGTTTTTATAACAATCTTGTGAATACTAGTTCGAGGCTGTTTCGGATGGAACGGAGAAACGAACGCCGCCTATTTCCAAAGCAAGGCTACATTATGTTGCTCATAGGAATTCTTTTTGGCTTCATGATTTTCTTAGGTGCGTCTTCACTAACATATCAATCAACTTCTGGTGGTTCTGGGGAAGAAGGTTTACCATCTAACATCAGTTTCACGTTTTTGTACACCAGCGAAAAACAAGGTTGGCTCGAAGAAGTAACTCCATCCTTTGAAGAATGGTTTTTTAAACGCTTTGGGATTATAGTTGATGTAAATCTTGTAGTTACTGGAAGCCACGACAGCGTAAACCTTATCCTTCAAGAAAGTTCCCAACCAACAGTTTGGAGTCCCGCATCTAGCATCTGGATATCTTATTTAAACGAAAAATGGCTCAGTTTAGGAAATGAAGGAGAAATCGCAACTGATTCAACTCCTCTTGTTTTGTCTCCTGTAGTAATTGCTGGCTGGTCATCATTTTTTGATGAATACAACATCACCAGTTTTGAAGACTTGTACCAATTATCAGCAAGTGGAACCAGTTTCAAGTACGGACACCCCGATCCACTACTAAGTAATGGTGGTGTTATGGCTGAAGTACTTGAATTTGCTGACGCTCTGGATAAGTATCCAGAAAATTTCACTACTGAAGATTTCACAAATGAAGAAGCTCTAGATTTTGTTAGCCTAATTGAATACAATTCAGTAATGTATGGAAAAAGCACTGGATTCTTTGGTAAATGGGCTGCAGAAAACGGCCCAGGTGCAATCGACTGTTTTACTGTATATGAAAGTGTTGTTATCAGCAACGCAGAAATAGCCAGCCAAAAATGGGGGGACTCGCTAGTTGCAGTTTATCCTGAAGATGGGACTCTTCTTTCTGACCATCCCTTCGTTATTTTGAATGCATCTTGGGTTAGTGAATATCAAAAATTTGCTGCTTCTCAATATCTGTATTATTTGTTACAAGAAAATGTTCAAGATACCGCACAAAACTATGGTTTTAGGCCTGCAAACCCCAGTGTTCCTCTTAGTACAGAAGTCTTTAGTGAGCAAAATGGGGTTGCATATGAAATAAATGTGACAACTTATCGGCCACTGTCGGGGGAATCAATGGAGAACCTGTTCACTATTTGGCCTGACGTGAAAAACCCCGGAGTGTGACAACTTTTAGTCAACTAAATGGCCTTTACATTTACCCAATGGCCTGAAGTCTACACTGAAGATTTTGCTAATCCCCTAATTGGTGACACAAACTGGTTAGAAATTCAGAAATATCTTGCATTGTCTTTGCGCCTTGCTGTTTGTGCCGTTATAATTGGCTTGGTTTTTGGAATTCCTCTTGCCTATATTTTGGCTAGAAAAAAATTCTGGGGCAAAGGATTCCTTGAAGACTTGATTTCTTTCACCTTGGTAATTCCCACTTCTGGTTTTGGTTTTGCAACCTTGATAACTTGGACAACAATTTCCGGAATTGGGGCACTTTTTGGAAAAGGTATCGTGGAAACAAATTATCTGGTTCCATTTCTTAATGTTCCATTCATAATGTTGATAGTTCACATTGCTTTGACTTTTCCATATATTGTGAAAACCCTGAAAGCTAAACTTGAAGACATGTCCACCCTCTTTGAGCAAGCTTCTGGAAGCCTTGGGGCTTCTCCGCTGACAACTTTTAGAAAAGTTTTGGTCCCCTTGACCTTGCCTGCAATATTTTCGGGGGCTGTTCTTGCTTTTGCTCGTTCTCTTGGAGAAACTGGAGCTACCATAGTCGTTTCAAGTGTTTACACAACTGCACCTGTTGCGGTTATCAGCTGGGTTTCCCAATTCAAATTTGGAACTGCGGCGTTTCTGGGTAGCTTGTTAATAATTATGGCATCCGCCATAATTCTCCCCATAGAATTTGTTTTGCACAAGAAAGGCATGTCCTCCCGTTCTATCTTTTCAACTTTGCATTTTGAACAAAAACTGTTAAAATTTGAAGATTTTGCTTCTCGAAAACTATCAAGATTCAGAGATGCCATTGTTGTTTTGTTTTTAATTATTGTTGTTATTGTTCCAATTGTTGTTGTTTTGAATTCTGTTGTCCTTTCTTGGAACAGTGACCCTATAACTGGCAAAGTAACCGAGAGTGTTGTTTACCAACTGTTTGGGCCTTCAAACTATTTTTCATCCTTGATTGATGCAACTTTCATTTCGTTTGCTACTGCTGGAATTTCAACTTACATTGCTGCTTGTATTGCAATCCCAACAGGTTTTCTGATAATGAGGTACAAGGGGGGGCTTTTCCTCCGGTCTATGCTCAGGATACCCATGATTGTTCCTACGTCTGCTCTTGGTTTGTCAATTCTTCTTATGTGGGGGCCAAGTGGATTGCAGCTAGCAACTCCTGGAATTTGGCTCATCATTTTAACCCATATTGTGTTTTCTGTTCCTGTAATAGTTGAACCCATTCTTGCAACTTTTGAAGGCTCAGACATACCTTTGTACGAAGAAGCATCCCTTACTTTGGGTGCTAGTTCTTACAATACTGTTGAATCTGTTTCTCTTCCCCTATTGAAAAGAGGAATAATGACGGGCGTTATACTGTCGTTCACTCGTTCTTTGGGAGAAACGGGAGCAACTTTTCTTGTAATGGGTAGTGCAACAACAATTCCGCCATTAGTAGTTAACATGGTTGAGTCCCTTGCTCTTCCTGCGGCGTTGTTTGCGTCTACATACTTGATTGCAATTTCCTTTGTTCTTCTGATGATTTTCAGAAAGGTGACCACAAGATGATTAAAAATAATATAACTCAAAAAATGTTGAAGGTGTAATATATTGCCTGAAGTCAAATTAAAAGACGTAGTCAGAACCTTTGATAAAGGGCGAATAACTGCGGTTAATCACGTAAGTTTGACCGTTCATGACGGAGAATACTTGACCCTTCTTGGACCCAGTGGATGTGGAAAAACAACTACTTTACGTATGATAGCTGGACTCCAGTTGCCCAGTGCAGGAGAGATATCTATCGGAGAACGGTTAGTATCTGACCTTCCCCCTGAATATCGGGATATTGGGTACGTTTTTCAGGAGTATGCACTTTTTCCCCACATGGATGTTTGGAACAATGTTACTTATGGTCCACGAGTTAAAGGCTGGGATGAAGAAAAAAGTGAGCGAATCGGTCGTGAAATGTTAGAGCTGGTAAGATTGTTTGAACGAACTGACGCTTATCCTGCTGAACTAAGTGGTGGAATGCGTCAACGTGTTGCCCTCGCTCGTGCGTTGTCTTCGGGTTCGAAACTTTTGCTTTTGGATGAGCCTTTAGGTGCTTTGGATGCAAGGATTCGAACTGATTTGCGGTATGAAATTCGAAAGCTTGTAAAAGATTTGAAATTAACTGCAATTCACGTTACTCACGATCAAGCCGAAGCTATGGCAATATCTGACCGGATAGCTGTAATGAGAAAAGGTAAGATTTTGCAGGTTGGGACTCCTCAGGAGTTGTATTTGAATCCCCGTCACATATTTGTAGCGAACTTTGTTGGGGAATCTAATTTCCTTGAAGGTCATATTACTTGTAGAAATCAGCGTGAAGTAACTGTGGAGCTTCGTGGACAAATTTGTGTTACTTCTTTTAATGGTGACCATAAAGAAGGAGAAAAAGTTGTTGTAGGTGTACGGCCAGAAGTCCTTTCCCTTGAAAAAGGCTACCACAAAGGTGCTAACTCGATTGGTGGAGATATTGAAGGTTTCAGGTTTGAAGGAAACAACGTTAGATACGAAGTTAGGCTCAAAAATGATGACTTGGTCGTTGTTGTGCGCCCTGCTTTGACTGCGGAATGGCTTGAGGTAGGCGAACATATAACGGTTACTTTTCCAGCCGAGAAAAGTTTCGTCTTTTCATATCCTGACAAGGGTTTGAGCGCAGAATTAGCTTTGGAGTAAAGACACATGGAAAAGTTTATTCTTCATTGTCAATATTGTTTTTATGACAATTATTTTCTTTCATGGTGATCTTGATGGAGAGATGGTTTAGTAACCGAAGAAAGTCCAAAGTTCTAGAAATGGCTGACCGTCAAATGACTTTAGCTATTGATACAGTAATTGAACTTGAGAATGCAATTAATTATGCTTCAAAATGTGACAAAGGAAAAGCAATTGAATCATTCAATAGGTTGTCAACTAGTGAGCATGAAATTGATGAGCTGCGTCGAAAGGTCTTTGAAGAACTTACTCGCGGAAGCCTGCAATCAAAAGATAGGGAAGATATAATGCACCTTGTTAAACGATTGGATGAATTAGCAGACCATGTCAAAGATGCATCACGAGCGGTTGTTTTGTTGTTAGAAGCTGAGGTTCCACCTGAAATGTGGCTGCAGTTTTCCCAAACATCGAAAGATCTAGTTGAATGTGCAACAACATTACGTGACGCAATCGATAATCTTGGAAGTAACCCATCTCGGGCAATGGAGCTTGCAAAACAGATTGATAAACTAGAAGGTAATGTTGACAAAAAATACTTGAAATCAAAGGCTATGCTTCTTGAATATTCTAAAGAGACAGACGCAGCAAC
>JARRLY010000030.1:0-3063 GCA_037386545.1 Candidatus Bathyarchaeota archaeon | reverse complement strand
TTTTTTGGCTATTTTTCCCTTTTTTATGCCTACAACAATCCTATAAGTAAACTCTTTATTGAATATATGCAGACATCAGTGTGGGGCAGTTAATTTGTCTGAAACAACTTTGCGTGTATCCAAAATCAAGGATGGTACCGTGATAGATCATATCACAGCCGGCCATGCTCTAGAGGTTCTAAAAATCTTGGGCATCACCGATCCTGTCAAAAGTGTTGTAACCATTGGTATGAATGTTCCAAGCAAAACCTTTGGTTCCAAAGACATGGTCAAGATAGAAGGGAGAGAACTCAAAGCTCATGAAGTCGACAAAATTGCCTTGTTGGCTCCTCATGCGAGCATTAACATCATCAGAAACTACAAAGTTATTGACAAAGAATTAGTAAAATTGCCCAAAATAATACGGGAAACTGTCAAATGCGCAAACCCTGCGTGCATTTCAAACAGCAGAGAACCTGTTAAATCAACATTTTATGTGGATAACGAAGAGCCTCTACGCCTCCGATGTCATTACTGTGGTTACATCATGGAACGTCAAGATATTCCTAAACAGTTTTAGTCTTTTTTTGTTGGATTTCTAATTCATAACCGTTATCAGTTGTAATCTTTGAGTTTCTTATGTGGTTTAATGACGATTTCCACCAAAGACGAGTTGCAGTTTCTGCTTCATCGGGCACTAGAAATCGAAAAAGATTTTGAATCTCTTTCTGTTTGGAAAGGCTTTGTTTCTATAAGTTCAAAATATCGACCCACTGTTTTAACATTGGCAAGAGACTCTCATAAGCACAGGCTTGATTTGGAGAAACTGTTGAAAAACCTTAACTTGGAGGCCCCTATTGACGAGATACCTGAGGAAACTTTTGATTTTGATGGCATGATGGATATGGAGATTCTTCAAAAAATTGTTGAAAACGACCAAATAGTAGCGGACTTATATTCTGAGTTGGCTGAAAAAACGGATTCAAAGCTTGTGGCGGGGTTGTTGGGTGATGAAAACGTATCCGTTTTTTATGATTTGTTAAATCGTCTTGTTTCGGATGAAAATCGGCATGTGAAAATGGTAAAGTCTGTTTCGGGCGATATTGTTCGTGTCCAGTAATTTTAGTTGATTACCTCCAATATTTTTATTACTAAATAGTAATGTTTATATTTTCTGCTAACAATGTTACTTGTAGGTAATATAGGACGAGGTCATATGACACTAAAACTGCAACTAGTACGTGACGGAAAAATAGTTCTAGAAGTCCCCCTATCCCCCATGGACTGGCCAAAAGAGCAACTTGAAACAGAATTTGAGGCCTTTGAAGACGATTTTGAGCGATTCTCCTGCATCTTTGACGCCTTATCTAATCAAACTCGCCTGCGGATGATGCGCCGACTAGTTCAAGACGAAAACAGCACCATGAACTTTGCAGAATTCATGAAAGATTTAGATTTAAACCCAAAAACTGTGTGGGAGAATTCCCGAAAACTTAGCGATGGTGGATTTATAACGAAAACTGGACGGGGAACTTATAGTTGCTCTGAATCTGGGCAAACAACTTTTCTAACTTTGAGCCTCGCCTTACGTCGCCTGTTAGAATCCTTAGAGGATGAAAATGTTTAGGAGGTGAAAGACACTTGACAGACGAAAACAGACGGTCAAACTGGTTTAACTCAAAAAGCCCATTCTTTGATGATGACTTTTTTGGAATAAATGAAACCTTTAAACAAATGCAAGACGCAATTGCCAAAGAATTTGAAGAACTATCCAAACGCGCCCCAACCGATCTACAACGAGAACAAACCTTACCTGACGGAACCAAGGTTCAAAGCTATGGACCTTTTGTGTACGGATACAGCGTAACTGTTGGTCCTGATGGAAAACCCAAAGTAAAAGAGTTCGGAAACTTCAAAGCAGGAACCCAACTAGGAAAACCCCACATGGACCTTAAAGAAAAACGGGAACCCTTAACTGACGTTATGGACGATGACAAAAACCTTCGAGTAATAATTGAACTGCCTGGTGTCGAAAAAGATGACATCAAACTTTCCGGCACAGATGACAAACTAACGATTTCAGTAGACACTGCCAAAAACAAATATTACAAAGAAGTTGACATGCCTTCCAAAATAGATGTCAAAAAAGCCAAATCAAGCTACAAAAACGGTGTATTAGATATAACCGTTCCCAAAAAGAAACCAGAAAAGACTAAAGTCCAATCAATAAATTATCACTTTTAGGAAACAAAAAACAGTTTAACTGTTGAAAAAAATTCCATGCATATGAAAAAAGACCTCCCCAAGTAGATACCTTTAAATCAGAACGTCAAAACCTATAAACGATACATAAGGAAAGTTTACGAGAGGATTAGAATGAGCGAAATGGCCACCAAAATCCTGGAACAAAGCCTCGGAAAAATAGTTCTAGTGCGCCTTAGAGGCGGAAAAAAACTGCGAGGCCGACTCAAAGGCTTTGATCAGCACCTTAACTTGGTGTTAGCCGAAACAGACGACACAACCGATGTAGAAAACGTAAAAAAACTCGGTACCATTATTGTCCGTGGCGATAACGTGGTAATAATCTCTCCTCCTCCAAGGTGATAACAAATGGGAAAAACAGGAAAAGGAACTTCATCCATGGGACGACGCTCCAGCAAAACCGTGCACATCAAGTGCAGACGGTGCGGCAGAAGAGCTTACAATGTAAAAAGCAAAGTTTGCGCCGCATGTGGATACGGAAAATCCACAAAAATACGCCGATACGCTTGGCAAACAAAAACCGTCAACGGCGCACGACTCGTCAAAATTAGGCAATCCGCCTAAAATCAACCCCTTTTTTCAAAGCCTTTAAGGCACCAGTTTTTTAATTTATTTTTTTATACACTTCAGCTCTTTCATGTTCGGGTTCAGCAAACCCATTTCTTCAATTTTTTTACTTAAAAGTTATTAGTAAAAAATCTAGGTATTTACGTAGATAATTATATACTAATACCAGTAGTATGTTGAAAACGGCCTTTTTTCTAAATTTTTTCTCACAGCAAAACTGAGATACTAAAAATTAACACAAAAATTAGAATATTA
>JARRLY010000029.1:0-28400 GCA_037386545.1 Candidatus Bathyarchaeota archaeon | reverse complement strand
AAACGTGTGAACTTTTATGGTTGCATTTTTGGTATTACTTATTAGGTTGAATTTGTTGTATAGCTCACCATGAAAAATGATTGTGGTTCTAGTTCCGAATCTGACTTTAGTTGTAGTTTGGCGGATTTTATTTCGAAGTATTTGTCTCCACCAATTGTGGCCATAGTGGCAACTGTAATTTTTTCTCTTTTTTCTCCTATTGGATTGGGCTCTTTGGGTCCAGGTTTGAGCATTTTTACTAGCTTTTTGTTGTTTGCGTTTTTTCCTTTTTTACCTGTGATTTACTATTACAAAAAGAAAACCATGGACCTGTATGTTTCTAAACGGGAGGACCGTTTACCATTTTTCTTGTATGCTTTGCTCAGTTACCTGTCGGCGGCGGTGCTGTTCTTTTTCACTGAAACTACGATTTTGTTTTTGTTGGCTATCGGTTACATTTTTGTAACTACGGCTTTGATGGTAGTTAATCAGCTCTGGAAGGTTAGTATCCACTGCGCTGGAGTAACGGGCCCAATTTTTGCTTTGGTTTTTGTTTTTGGTTTAGAGATCATTCCCTTGTCGCTGATTATAATTGCAGTTTGCTGGTCTCGAATAAAACTAAAAAGCCACACACCCACACAGACTTTGGCTGGGACCCTAATTGCTTTGACTGTTGGCTTGGTGGAATATAATATACTGTACCCGTTGAACTAAGATTGTTAAGTATGTTGCAAAATTGTTTCCATCTTTAAACAAAAAGCGGTTTTGGTTTTTCTACATTTTTATTCGTGTCTTGCTTGCAGTAATTGTGAGTTTGTTTTTTGTTTTACGTATTTGCTAATTGACCCTCGACAGTTTTTTGGATATAAACCAAAAACTGGAAACTCGGAATTGCTAAAGATGGATTCAGTGTAATTTGTGTGCATGTTCAAATATGCAGCATCTGAGACAAAAAGTTAACTTTTTTAAAAACTTACATAAACAAATGAACTTTGAGCTTTTCGAATATCTATTAACGATTTTACTTTTCCATTTGACTCGAAAAGATTTGTGCATTTTTGAAAATTTCAATATGGGGTGCAACTAATAAATCAAAGTAGCAAAGTCCACTCATTCAGTCTGCACAACAGAAAGATACTAAAACAAAAACATGCAATAATGGGATGAGGGATCTAAAACGATAGGTCATAAGGCAAACCTTTACGCCTATCCAAGTGGCTGACTTGAGAGCCCCTCATCCCGTAAATACGTTGCAAAACATGAACAATAAATAACTTAAGAAGTAGGGCTCTGAATCCAAACTTCACCAATTTTTATCAATTGTTTTGTAAAGAAAAATAACTTCAGCTGATCAACTAACTAAATTCAATTATCTTTTGGAAAACAAGTTACATTTTGTTTCATTTATTGGTTCCATCAAAAACTGTTTCCCAAAAGTTGCGGGTTTGTTGGAGTATCTAAAGTTCGCGTATTTCGCAGCTTAGTTTTTTGATTGTTTCTTCTGCTTTTGTGGGGTTTATTTTTAAGGTGTATAATTTGTTTGGGGTTCGTAGTTTGAGTTTGACTTCGCGGTCGAGTCTTTTGATATTGCAGTATTCTGCTTTTTCTGCTATTTCTACGAATTTGTCTACGTCAAAAATTTCTTCAGGCATGTTTCTTCGCTCTCGTTGGTTCGTATGTTCTGGTTTCTCTATTTTATCTTTTGTGGTTTTTTCGGGGATACAAAATCATAATTATTATATCGTAAGATTTAATTTATATATTTGTTAACAATAAACATGTAAACAAGATGATAACGCGTTCAAAGACGCCACAATTCATTTAAAAAGAACAATTAATAGGGGAATTTTATGCCTATAACTAAACAAAAATTTGAAGGCGGAAAACTGCACAGCAAAGTAGAAGAGGAAATCACTGAATTCCTCAACGGCAGAAAAGAAGGAGCCTTCACATCTCAAGAAATAATGGGTGGAATCCACTACCATACAGACTTTGCCACCCCCGAAATAAGCAGACGTTCAACCTTTGCAATAGCAGACTTCACTACCCTTTTGCACGCCATGGTTCGACAAGGCGCCATAAAAATGAAAGTCGTTGGCAATAGAATGTACTTCACCATGATGGACGCTCAAGTAGCCAAATGCCCAAATTGTTCACGAAAATTTGAACCCAAAAAGACATGGAAAATGGCTGGCCGCCCAGACAAAAATGGCAAAAGTCTACAACTTCAAATCGGACTTTATGAATGTCCTAAACATGGCACCTTTCGTAAAGTCTTAGGCAAACGAAAAATCAGAAAATAGCAACAAATGCAAAGCTATTTGATGTTAAATTCTTCTCGTGTTTTCATTTGTTTACGTTTTCTGCTATACCTAATTGAAAAGTTGTGAGCAGCATCCCGAATACGGCGCAGCAAGAGCATCATTCTGCTGTTTTTCTTGAACTTGCGGGGAAGTGGTTCATCGGGCAAGAAAATTTCTTCTTGCTTTTTGGCTAATCCAATAAGGGGAATCTGCAAACCTAATGACTTTAACGCAAACTTCGCGGACGAAACCTGTCCTGCACCCCCATCAACTACAACTAAATCTGGAAGAGGAGATTCTTCGTTAATTAAATGACGGTATCTTCTGGTTACTGCTTCTAGCATGCTGGCGAAATCGTCTTGTCCCTTTACAGTTTTTATCTTGAATCTTCGATAATTGCTTTTGTCTGGACTGCCATCAGTGAACCTGACCATTCCAGAAACCACGTGCTCTTTTCCCAAGTTAGAAACATCAAAACACTCAATCACCCGCGGAAGAGACGGCAAATTCAACGCCGTTTGAAGGTCAACTAGGGCGCTATCTTCATCTAGGGTTACTTCAATGTTCTTTTCAGCCAACTTAACCAGATACGATTCATCGCCTTCGGTTGGAACATTAATGGTAACTGGTGCACCTGCTATAGTTGAAAAATACTTTTCCAACGCAGTCTTTTCCTCAGTATCCGTCCACGCTTGTGTGTTGAGCAAAATTTCTTGAGGAATACGGTTCTTGTCGTAAAATTCTTTCAAAAACATCTGCTCAATTTCCGGCTCAAAATCCAAGGTATACTCTTTTTTACCTAGCAAAACTCCTTTTTGTATGCCCATCTGAACAACCAACATTTTGTCCCCAAGCCTACGAAACGCGATAACGTCTTGGTCGTATTTTCTGAAAGAATCTACAACCTGTTTTTGAGTAAGTAATTTAATGGATGCAATCTGATTACGCAATTCCAACGCCCGCTCATACTGCATTTCCTTGGAAGCCATATGCATCTGGTGTGTGAGTTTTTCAGTTAACTGCTCATAATCTCCCATCAAAAAAGAGTGCGCTTGCTTCACCTGCTCACCATACTGCTCTCTAGAGACTTTATCCTCACATGGTGCAGTGCATAATCCAATGTGAAAATTCAAACAAGCCCGTTTAGGAAGTTTTCTGCAAGTGCGCAATTTAAAAATTTTAACAACCAACCGTTGCAACTCACGACGAAGGTATCCTTCTGTGTATGGACCAAACATGTAAAGCTTTGAGGACGGCTTTCGGGTGCTGAAAATTCGTGGATAGGCTTCTTTAGATATGGCAATGTATGCGAAGGTTTTTGCATCTTTTAAATTGATGTTATATTTTGGTTTGTGTTTTTTTACCAGCTTGTTTTCTAAAAGTAACGCTTCTACTTCATTGTATACAACAATCCATTCTATGCCTCGGATTCGGGCAACAAGATGCCTTGTTTTTGGAGTTTGATAAGCCTTTGAAAAATAGCTCCGAACCCTTGCCCTGAGGTTTTTGGCTTTGCCAATGTAGATGATTTCGTCTTTTTTGTTTCTGAAAAGGTAGACTCCGGGATGGGTGGGAATTTCTGAACTGTTAAACTGGGACGGTTCAGACAAGGAAATCAATGATAACAACCAATTCTATCTTTTGTGTTACACTCTTTTAGAAACTTCCCTGTGTAAGAACCCCCAATGGTAGCAATTTCTTCGGGAGTTCCCTGAGCAATAATTTGACCACCTTCATCTCCACCTTCAGGACCTAAATCAATCAAATAATCACAGCTTTTTATGACATCAAGGTTGTGTTCTATAACATAAACTGTGTTTCCTTTATCAACCAAACTGTTAAGCACCTGAATCAAACGCTTTGTGTCATCAAAATGCAAACCTGTTGTGGGCTCATCAAGCATGTAAACCACATGACCCGATTTGTGCTTGCTCAACTCGCGGGTAATCTTGATACGCTGGCTTTCTCCACCCGAAAGGGTTGTTGAACTTTGACCCAGTTTAATGTAACCTAACCCTACATCCAACAAGGTTTGAAGTTTCCGTGAAATTCTGGGAATGTTCTTGAAGAACGCTGCGGCTTCTTCAACTTCCATGTCTAAAACTTCAGCAATGTTTTTGCTTTTGTAGCGAATGCTTAGGGTTTCTTTGTTGTAACGTTTACCTTTACAGTCACTGCATTTAACGTAAACGTCGGGCAGGAAATTCATTTCAATACGAATAACCCCGTATCCACCACAAGTTTCACATCTTCCACCTTTCACGTTAAAGGAAAATCTTCCTGATTTGTAACCTCTCATTTTTGATTCTTTGGTCTGAGCAAATAACTTACGAATTTCATCAAACAACTTAGTATACGTAGCAGGATTACTTCGAGGAGTTTTTCCGATGGGCTCTTGATTAATTACTATAACGTTTTGCACCTCTTCAGGAACATCTAACGAAACATGTTTTCCAAGCTTGTCAACACGCTCCCCAAAGCTTTGACGCAAAGCAGGCATAACCGTCAAATTCATCAACGTACTTTTGCCAGAACCCGAAACTTAGGTTATTCTCGTGGGCGCCCTCCAGTTTCAAGTAATCAACAGGTCTTCGACGTTTTTTTGGAACCTCAATTTTTAGTTCACCTGACAAATATTTGCCCGTAAGACTGTTTTTGCACTCCTTAATTTCTGGAACAGTTCCCCGACAAACAATCTGCCCCCCATGAACCCCTGCGCCTGGACCCATGTCCACAACATAATCAGAATTCAGAATGGTTTCTTCGTCATGTTCTACTACAATTAAGGTGTTGCCTAAATCTCGTAGTCTGTGCAGGGTGCTTATTAGTTTCATGTTGTCACGGTGGTGCAAACCAATGCTGGGTTCATCCAAAATATACAAAACACCCATCAAGTTACTACCGATCTGAGTAGCCAAACGAATACGCTGAGCCTCCCCGCCCGAAAGGGTCCTAGCCGCTCGAGCCAATGTCAAGTAACCAAGCCCAACGTTTTTTAGAAATCCTAGTCGTTCGTTAATTTCTTTGAGGACTTGTTTTGCGATTACCAGCTCTTTCTCGTTTAATTTACTTGAAAGCCCCCCAAAGAAATCAACAGCATTTTCGATAGAAAGCTCGGTAACGTCGCTGATGCTTTTGTCAAGTATTCGAACACCTAAAACAACCGGACGCAAACGTTTCCCATTACATGCCTCGCATGGAGAGGACTGCATGAACTTCATTATGGCTTCTTTTCTGCCTTCGCTTTCTGTTTGACGATACAACCGCATGGTCTGGGGAATAACTCCTTCCCAGCCTTTTCGCATCCACATGCTGGCTCCGTTTGACCAGCTTCCTTTAATTGGTGTTTCAGTTCCATACAACAACACATCAAGCTGTTTTCGGCTAAAGTCCCTTAATGGTGTAAAAACATCAAATCCAAACTTTTTACCAACTGCCGCAAGTTGTTGGACCCTCCAGCTCAGGTCCATTTTACCATAAACTGCCAAGGCACCGTCAATAATTGACTTGTTCTTGTTAGGAATAACCAAATCTTCAGAAACCTCCATAGTGTTGCCCAACCCATGGCATTCTGAACACGCCCCATAGGGCGAATTAAAAGAAAACATTCGAGGCTCTAGACTTTCAAACACAATTTCGGGATGGTTGGGGCACGCTCCAAAAGTGCTGTAAACTGTTTCTGCTTCAAACCGTTCTACTTCCCGCAACTCTTTAGTGTCCAGTTTGCTGTCAATAACAATCATGGTGCCCTTGCCGACTTCCAAGGCTTGCTCTACTGCTTCGGCAATTCGGGACCGTTCTTCGTTGTCGATTTCCACGGTATCAACTACCGCTTCAATCCAGTGCTTCACATAACGCTCCATTTTGATTTCGCCGATTTGTTCAATATCATAAATCTGTTGGTCAACCCGTACCTTGGTGTAGCCGTCTTTTTTCAAATCTTCTAAAACTTTCTCATGAGTCCCTTTAATTCCCCTGATAATTGGCGCAAGAAACGTCAGCGTTCTGCCTTGTTCGTTCATTATTAGGCTGGTGATGTTTTCTGGACTTTGAGGATGAATTAAACTATCACATTTTGGACAATGATGAACCCCAATCCGAGCAAACAACAAACGCAAATAATCATAAATTTCAGTAACAGTCCCAACAGTAGAACGAGGATTCTTACTCGTAGTTTTTTGCTCAATGGAAATAGCAGGAGACAACCCCTCAATAGAATCCACGTCGGGTTTGTCCATCAAACCCAAAAACTGGCGAGCATAAGCTGAAAGGCTTTCTACATATCTTCTTTGGCCTTCAGCGTAGATGGTGTCAAAAGCTAAGGTAGATTTTCCTGACCCCGACAAGCCCGTAATTACAATAAATTTGTTCCTGGGGAGCTCTACATCAACGTTCTTCAAGTTGTGCTCTCGCGCACCCTTAACAAAAATGTTATCTCTCATACTTTTTTCACTGTTACAGATTTTATTGACACAAACGGAGCCTATTTTACTTACCCTTTTTTCGAGACTTTTTTATCAGATTTAGTCAAAACATAATTCAACGACTTTTCCAACTCCTGAATACGGTCCCTAAACTCAATAGCCTTCTCAAACTCCAAACGTTCCGCCGCAGCACGCATTTTGGCATCAAACTCAATCAGTTTTCTTTGAATCTCTGTTTTTGCCAAATGCTTAGTGCCTTTAATTTTTCGCTGACTTTCTGCTACACTTTTTTCAATGGTTCTTGGAGTGATATTGTGTTTTTTATTGTAGTTTTTCTGGAACATACGCCTAAAACGAGTAACCTCAATGGCACGTTTCATGGACCGGGTTACTTCATTGGCATACAAAAACACCTTACCGTTCACGTTACGGGCAGCCCGACCAATGGTCTGAATAAGACTGCGTTCGTCCCGCAGAAAGCCCTCTTTATCTGCGTCCAAAATAAAAATCGTAGAAACTTCAGGCACATCCAAACCCTCACGCAACAAGTTTATTCCTACAAGAATGTCGTATTCCTTTGCTCGTAACTGCCTGACTAGTTCAATTCGGTCTAGGCTGTCAATATCAGAATGCAAATACCTGACCCGTAAGCCTTCTTTAACTAAATAATCAGTCAAATCTTCTGCCATTCTTTTAGTAAGGGTTGTAACCAAAATTCTATCCCCTCTTTGAATGGTCTTTTTCGCTTCTAAAATCAAGTGTTTCATCTGGCCCTCAATGGGATGAACTTCAACCTCAGGATCAAGAAGTCCTGTGGGTCTAGTAATCAACTTCACTGGTTCGCCGCTTTTGTTTAGTTCATAATCTGCGGGGGTGGCAGAAACAAACAAAGTTTTACTCATCTTATTTTCAAACTCATGAAAATTGTCTGGTGGCTTTCATCAATTATCAATAAATAATCTTTAGGGAAATAATCCAGCAATACAAAGGGAGGTTCGCCTGTGCATCTGCCGTCAAAATGGCGGCTGTAATTTTCGATTCCTTTGCAGTATCCCATCTCCTTTATCATTTCAATGTCGTAGGTTACACGTTTTCTGAGCCTTTGAGCCTCAAGAGCTGGAAGTTTTGGCAGTTCTTCTTGTAGTTCTTTTTGTATTTTGTCTAAAGCTCTTTTTTGTTTTTCTTCTGGAACAACATACTGACGAGCAGGATACAACGTAATTTTGTCTAAAGTTACCTTGATATCTCCGGTTAGGGCTTGCACTTCTTTGAGGTTTTTGATTTTGTTATCTTCTAATTCAATTCTTAAAATGTCATCTTCGTATGCTGGAACAACATCTACTACATTTCCTCGAACCCTGAAGTTACCTGGTTCCAAAACTTGGTCATTACGTTCGTATTGCATGTTCACAAGGGATTTTAAAAGCTCGCGCCGTTTCATTGGTTTTCCTGTGCTAAGATTTGCCGCCATCCCCGCGTAATCTTCGGGGTTTCCTAAACCATATATGCAGCTTATGCTGGCTACAATTATTGTGTCTTCGTGGCTTAGAATACTTGAAACTGCATGCATGCGCATTTTTTCTATTTGTTCGTTTATATCTGAGTCTTTTTCGATGTACATGTCGGTGGTTGGTAGATAAGATTCTGGTTGGTAATATGAATAAAATGAAATGAAGTATTCCACTCTGTTGTTTGGAAACAGTTCTTTTAATTCTGCATAAAGTTGAGCCGCTAAAGTCTTGTTGTGAGCAAGAATGAGCGTAGGTTTTTGCAGTTTGTTAATCACGTTTGCCATTACAAAGGTTTTTCCACTACCTGTAATGCCCAAAAGGGTTTGTTTGTCTTTTGTCTCAAAATTTTTGACCAGTTTCTCCACTGCTTCTTCTTGTCCTGGAGACATTTTGTAAGGTGCAACTAGTTCAAACCGCATTGTTCATTCAACACGCAAAAATGTTAATCTTGAAAAAATTGATGTGTCTTAAAAGCTTTTCAGTTTTTGTTTTAATTTAAATTAATGCTGTTAACTTTTTTTGTGTTCGATAGATTTTCTGAATAACAATTTAGTTGACTCTGGTAAAGATAAGAAGTATTGTGACCAATTGTCATACATTTCATGTTATGAACCAAAGCACATTCAACTTTTTTGCATTTAATTTGTGCGGTCTACAGAATTTAGTAAAAGTGGAGAGGTTGCTGAAAGTGTTCAAAAATCGTAATTACCTTTTTTTACAAAATTAATATTAAAATAACCCATGCTTCACGCTACATAAAGGTGTGGAAGGGTCCCGTAAAATATACGGGTGGGAAAGTTTTTCCCGTTTTCACTCAGATGATTGGCTTAAGTACACCCAGATTACTACAAAGAATGTAGTTATCAGAGCTCCTGCCATCCCTGAGATTACCCATTCTGCTGAGAATATCAAAGGAAAGTTAGCTACTAACCATGGCCACACAGTGTGGAAACCAACGTTAGCTACTATTCCACCTACGAATCCCAACAGAGCAAATATTCCCAGTATTTTTACTCTATCACTCATTCGTTTCACCGTTGTTTTTAACTGATATTTCTTCGTGCTTTTGAGTCTAACCTACATAAAACTGTCTATTTTCATATATCCGCCCTATTACTCTTATAATCTTTGATTTAAAGCCCAAAACAGTCTTAGAATGCCTATGATATGTCTGGTATATATGTAGATAATCTTTGCATATTAACAATGTAATAATACGGTTTAATCCTACCTGCTTTCGTGAGGAATTTAGTATGTCAGAAAAATTTGCTAAAAAATGGGGAGAAGGAGTCGACAAGACCCCTCTCGGTAACAGAATAAAGGACGCAGTTCGCCCTCCTGGTCCTTTGAAACCAAGACTTGATTTTGCAGTAAAAAGAATGGAAATGCAAATCCAAAAATTAGACAAAGCAGCAGACCGCTTTACAGATCGTGATCAAGCAATCTTCCAAAAAATTGTTAAAGCTTACACAAAACACGACATGGCCCGCGCAAACGTCTTTGCCAACGAACTAGCTGAAATCCGAAAAATGGAAAAAATGATTATGCACTCTAGACTTGCTCTAGAACAGATAGTTCTCAGATTAAGCACTGTTTCAGAACTTGGAGATGTTGTAAGTACATTGGCCCCTGCAGTTAACGTTCTACGCAATGTAAAAACTGGAATGGGTGCAGTCTTCCCCGAAGCAGAACGCGAAATTGGAAGCATTGGCAACTTACTTAGTGGAATAATAATGGATGCAGGCTACAACTCTGGAATGAACATTGACTTCCAGACCGCAGGTGACGACGCACAAAACATCTTGAACGAAGCAGCCAGTGTCGCAGAACAAAAAGTCAAGGAGAAATTCCCTGATCTACCTACTGGAATGCCTTCCTTTGGGCAATCCATGCAGAGCGAAACATAAGCTCTGCACTATAATTGTAGGTATATACGGATAATAAGGAGGTGACACTGTGTCAAAACCTATTTCCAACCCTTTTCTTTTTGTTGGCAATCAAATAATAGATGAATATGGTAGACAAATCGGAAGAATTGCCTCTTTCAAGATAGCTCCCACAGGTCGGATAGATGGCGTATTTGTTGAGCACGGTGACGGAGAATTCCTAAGCTATTCAAGCGATCAAATTAAAATGAACAATGGAAGTTTAGTAGTTTCTCCATCAATCAAGCTAAGTGCTAACTCGTTATGTCAAGAAATTCCGTTAATCTGGAGAAAAGATCGAGCACTGAACGAACTAGTAGGAAAGAAAAAGATTCCACCCGAAATGTATGATGACCTTCACTCAACCTTTGAAGGTGCATTAGACGAACTCAAAGAACAAGCTAACGATTTGATTAGTGAAATAGAAAGCGAAATTGACCGCTGTAACAAACAAATTCACGAACTTCACTCCGCATTGATAAATCTAGAAATCGAACGTGAAATTGGAAGGCTAACAGCAGAATCTTACGACAAGGCATTGAAAATCATCCAATGGGGCCTGAAAGGCGCAAACGCTGAAAAGAAAGACCTTGACATTCTAAAAACTAAATTAGACAATCTGCTCCTTGGAGAAAAAACCAAATCATCAACTGAAGAACAAGAAGTCAAAGCTCCATTACCAACAGAAGCACATAAACCTCAAACTGAAACCAATATTGCTCCAAATCTTCCTGAACCCCCAGTAATCATCCACGTTCGGAACCCCAACAAACAAACTTCCTAACCTTTTTTTAGGCCTGTGAGGGAATTTCGATAAAAAACCCTTTTCGTTCTTCTCCCCAGTTTGAGAAGATAGTTGTTGAAGCGGTACCAAAACTAAAAGCTCAACAACACCGACTGGGCCAAGTTGTAATTAAACTTACGCGAAGAGACAAAGTTCTCTTCAAAACTTGTGCTTCAGCATTAACAGCTAAGAATAGTGAACGTGCAGCAATATTTGCTACAGAGCTTGCTGAGCTAAGAAAACTCACCAAAGTAATCTATCATACTCAGATACTAGTTGAACGAATAATACTCCGACTGGAAACACTCAAAGAATTCAACGCTGCTTTCTCGGATCTTAAACCAGTTCTGCATAACTTGCAATCTGTAACAAAAGGACTTAGTTCATTCATGCCGCAAATGGCTGTAGAAATGGAAAGGGTAAACGAAACAATCTTTGAGGTCATGACAATGTCCAAAATCGACTCCACAAAAATGGAAGTGCCCACCGAAGTGAAAACTGAAGGTGGTGAAGAAGTTCTTGCAGAAGTTGCAGAATTCTTGGAGGAACAAATTACAGACAAACTTCCAGCCCCTCCAACTTCTCCAGTAGTTGCATCGCCTCAACCACAAGCTCAACCTCAAAGAGTAGAACAACCAAGACAAATGGTTGCCCTCGCAGCTTCAGGCCCAGAAGAATCTGAACCTGAATTTTTCCCCAGAGGTTTTTCCTCATTCCAAACTACCGAAACAGAGACTATAAAGTGGTCAGCCAAAAAAGATGACCTAGAAGAGTCCGTTTTGGAATATGCAAAACGCAAAGCAGGCAATCTTGATATTGGTGAATGTGCCAATGACTTGAATGTTGCTTGTGGGGAAATCGAAAAAGCTTTAGAAACTTTGGGTGTAAAAGGTAAAATTAAGATTGCGTCGTGATTTACATGAGTGCTTCTCAGGAACTTGAACAAGCTGCAACAAAATATGCTTTAGAGGCAGTACGCCTTGACAATCAAGGCTCCAGAGGTATGGCTATTACCATGTATCAAAAGGGTATCTCAACTCTTTTGAAACTTGTAAGGTTATACCCGAATTATGGACTTAACTCAGTATACATCCAACGTGCACAAGCTTATCAAGAGCGCATAAAATCCCTCCAAGGAGGAGCCCCCGTTCAACCAATAAATGGTAATCTACAACCAAAATCCGACAGAACTGTAGAAATGCCACGGGGCCCAACAGAGCAATCTGGACCGGGTGGTGGTGCACCTGAAGACAAATCAAGCTACGATGAACTAGTACTACAAGAAAAACCCAACGTAAAATGGGGCGAAGTAATTGGTCTAGAAATCGCCAAAAAAGCAATCAAAGAAGCCATAGTATACCCTGTTGAAAGACCTGATCTGTTTCCATTAGGATGGCCCCGAGGAATTTTATTATTTGGTCCTCCTGGTTGTGGTAAAACATTGCTAGCCGCTGCAGTTGCAACTGAAATTGATGGAGCATTTGTTTCTGTAGATGCTGCATCAGTAATGTCAAAATGGTTGGGTGAAGCAGAACGAAATGTAGCAAAGCTGTTCAACCAAGCAAGAAACACCGCCAAAAATGGTAAGCCAGCTATACTTTTCATTGACGAGTTAGATTCATTGATTGGAATGCACTCCAACGAAGTAGGTGGAGAAACCCGTGTCCGCAACCAGTTTCTTAAAGAAATGGATGGCGTTATGGACAAAGGCAAAAAACTCCACGTTTACGTAATTGGTGCAACCAATAAGCCATGGGTTCTAGATTGGCCATTTATTCGAAGGTTCCAAAAACGTATCATGGTTCCGTTACCTGATTATGATGCTCGATTACATTTGCTAAAACTTTACACAAACCATCTAAATTTGTCAGCAAAAATGGACCTTGATGAATTTGCACGCTTAGCTGCTGGTTTTTCTGGTAGTGACATCCGTGACATTTGTCAATCTGCTCACCTTCGTGTTATCGGAGAGTTGTTTGATTCAGGTAAAGCAAGCGATAAACATGCAAAACCGCGACCCCTTTCAATTCAAGACTTTAAGAACATATTGGCTGACAGAAAACCCAGCGTATCTCCTAGGGTTCTTTCAACCTACAAAGAATGGTCTGAAGCCTTCAAAGCCCTTTAAACCAGAAAAAAGAGGTGCATCAAACTATTAGTGCTCTTGGAAAGATTCAGAGTTTTGACAATTCCTCTCGAGTCTGTTGAGAATCTCTTTCTCTCCACGTGACAAAGGTTTTCTCTCTGAATCCCAGAATGGCACCAAAGTTTGAATGCCTCTTTTCAATGGCTTGCCGCTAAACAAAACATTCCCTCCCCCTTTTTATTTTTTTAGTAACATAGACTTTTAATAATTTTTTTCTCGTTGAATTTTCTATTCTTCTCTTGAGTTTCTTAGAATCTTAATGTCTTCTTGAGTAAGGTATCCTGAATAATAAACCAAAGCCCCGTAAACTACAACACTTACAACTACTCCAGCGATAAGAAACAGAAAGCTAGTTTTTGGGAAAAGTAAAAGAATTACTGCCATTATAATTCCTGATAATACAATTTTTGGGATTCCAGAATACGCGTCAACTTTCAGGTTTCGGTGAATAAAATATGGAATCAAAACTAAGGATGAAACTCCTGTAAGAGTCAAAGAGATTGCCGCCCCATTTAAACCAAATATTGGAACAAAAACGAATATTGACACTAAATATTGTATAGCAGCAACTGCGAGCAATGTTCCGGATAGTTTAGCTTTTCCAATTCCAATAAGTATTGACGACAATGTTTTTCCAAACATAAGAAGGAAAGTTCCAATTATTAGAATTTGAAGGGGTATCACTGCATCTTGAACTGAAGGCCCATAAAATCCTACTGCGATTTGTTCAGCTAATGCAAAAATAATGATTGTTAAAGGCAATCCAACAATAAGTGGATACTTCATTGAAATTTTTACATATTTTTCTAATAAAACGTTGTCTTTTTTGCTCCATGCTTCTGAGACAGAAGAAATAATTGGTAAGGAAAACGCCGTCATCATGAACAAGACACTGGATATGGTGTCTGCAACGCTGTAAACTCCTACATCAGAATAATCAAAAAACAAATTAAGCAATGGTATGTCCAGACTTTTCATTATCATAAATGATATTTTACCCACTGATATCGAAAACCCAAAAACGAAGATCTTTTTGAAATCTTTTAAGTCATGAATTATTGAGTCTTTGATTTTTTTATTTTTAAAATATTCCAAATTGTACAAGACTAAATCTTTGAGGTAAGATCTCAAAAAGTACATGCAGACAATTAATTGGGAAATCGGATTAAATATGACTAGAATTGGCAAAAATTCTTGTGGTATGTTTATTATGGTAAATATTATACCAACTATTGAAACAGCATAAAATCCGAATGACTGTGTTATTGAAAGTTGTTTGCTGTTATGTAATGAACCACTTATAGATGACAGTGCATCTTTTGTTCCTGCAAACAAAAATGCAACACCTAAGGAAAGAGCCATTGTGCGATATAGAATATCTGATAATTGAAATGAAAAAAAGGTTAAAAGAATAAACATTACTATGCTGATTGATGTGAGGTATCTAACATATTTTGCAAAATATTTAGAAATGTCCTCCCTTTTTTCAGCTAAGTGACACGCCCCAAAATGAATCAATCCCTCAAATAGCCCACCAAAAATAAGTGCCCAAACAAAATCAAAGGTTGAATATGCTGTGTTGAATACTCCAAAAGCTGCAGGGCCGTAATAGTTTGTGATTTGGATTCCCAAGAAAAACCAAAAAACACCGCTTAGAATCATGAGCGCTAAAAACCAAGCTCCGCCTGAAATGAGTCGTCTTGGTCCTGAGTTGCTCAATTTTTCCATTAGTTTCCCTTCTATGTTTCTTTTAGTTCAGATATTGTGTATTTAAAGCGAAGCTTTGATTTTTTATGTGTTCATCTGATATAAATTGAGTCACAAAAAAAGAATTTAAAAATGTTTTATCTAACGAGTCATAAACTTATAGGTTACGGAATGTATCCCATCAAGTTATTGATAGCCAAAACTGCTTCTGTTATATCAGCTGTTGTTCCAGGACTTAGAGAATTCTTTGGATCTCTGAGAGTTTTGTCAAATTCTAATAGCAGCTGTTTTCCTGTTGCAGTTGATAAACCACCGTGTTTTAACACATTCTTTGCTTTTATTGAAATTTTTTCAGCTTTTATTTGACCCACTTTTCGAGAAATAAATGTGTCTGGGACTTCTGACAGAATTTTCAAGAACGTATGAACTGTTGCAGTGTTTAGGTTTCCCGTTTTTTCAAGTTCTTTAATTAAATATGGATATCCTAAATCAAAGGTAACTGAGTAATTATTTACCCACTCATAGGCTATTGAATCATACGCTGCTGCAATTTTAAAGGTGTCAAACAACGTTATTCCTTGATCCAAAATTTTCTTTTTAGATTTTAAATCATTTACGTCTAGCTCTTTGGAGTTGTTTAATCCTCCCGGATTAACTAGAGCAATGGCCTCATAGGTTTGTAAAGAAATCTTTCCATTAATCATGCCTGCAGCTGCTGCTATAGGTGTAAGAATAATTATTGCACCTAACAAAGTATTGCCCCCTTTTTGGCTATAGAGCATTCTGTTAACTGCATCTTTAATTAAGAAACCAACGCCCAGCTCTGAAGCCTCAATTTCACCTTCCAAAAATTTAGTTCCTTGTTTTGCTGCTTTTCTGAACGATGGCTCTATAGCAACAGCTGAAGCTAGGTAATGTTCAAATATGGTTTCTGAAAAGTCTGCGGTCCGGTGGATGTTTCCTGGTTTAGGATAACCACTTACTTCAAATAGAATTGCAAGTTCTAAACATCGGGATATGTAATCAACTTTTTCGGAATCTTTCAAGGTTCTCATTGAATTTACCTTTATGCTATTTTTATTTCGCCATTGGTTGAGAGTAACTTAATTAGTTTATGATACTGTTTTTTCGTTATCTTTTAGAATCAAAACATTAGACAAATTAAAAAGTAAAATACAAGCAACCTGATGCTTGGAGAAAATACCTTACCCGAGATAGTTCTTATTGTTTCAGTTCTATAATTTTTTGCTTAACTGCTTCAATGTGGCCTTTGATTCGAACTTTTTTCCATTCCTCTTCAATGTAACCTTCAGGGTTAATTATGAATGTGCTATTATTTTCAAGTTATGTTTGGTTGCAAAGTTTTTGTGACTTTTTACTGAATCTGGGCTTACTCCAATTACAATTGTTTCCATATCTTCAAACTGCTTCATGTTATCCGTAAAATTTAGTGCTTCTATTGTGCATGTTTTTGAGTTATCTTTTGGATAAAAATACAAAACAACCCATTTTCCTTTGTAATCTGCCAGACAAACTTTTTTGTTGTCTTGGTTTTGTAAACAAAAACTTGGTGCTTTAGTTTTCTCCAAATTTTTCAATCCCCAAAGTATTACCATTTTTCATAATGAACTAGTTCGTCAATGGGTTTTCGGTTTGTAATTGGACCTTTTTTCTCATCAGCATAACCCAAAGGAGTCATCGCAACAACACGAATTGGTTTTTTAATTCCCAAAACCACTTTTGCCTTTTCTTCATCAAAAGCTGCTATCCAACATGTTCCTAAGCCTTCTGAAAAGGCAACCAAAGACAGATTTTGCATGGCTAACCCCGCATCAACTTTCCAGAATTCTTCGTTATCTTTTCTTATCCATGATAGTTTTGGGTTCACACAAACAACAATCATTATTGGAGCAATCCAGTCTTGATATGCAACTGAACTAAGTTTTTTTATTGTGTCTTTATCTTTTACTACAACAAACCCATATGGTTGACGATTAGCCGCAGACTGAGCAAGACGAGCCCCCTCCAAAACCTTCATGAGTTTTTCTTTTTCTACTGCAGTTTCCTTATATTTTCGAATACTGCGTCTATTTTTTATTGCATCAAAAAGTTCCAAATAAAACCCCAATTAAACTAAGTTGATATAGAAAATAAAAACTTACCGAACTTGCTATTTTTTGGATTTCATGAACTTGTCAAACCGATCAAAGCTTTCTTTGAGGGTTTCAAGTGGAGGCAAAAACACTCCTCGAAAGTGTCCTGACCCGTATTTTGAACCAAAACCTGAACCGTGAACAAAAACTATTCCCGTTTCATCTATCAAGTCACGAACAAACGCCATATCGTTTGGCCATTGAGAACCAATTCCCTCCACCTTAGGGAAAAAATAAAACGCGCCATTAGGCTTAGTACAGCTGATGCCTTCAATTTCATTAAGGCGTTTGTAAGAATAATCTCTTCGTTCCTGTAATTTTTTTACCATCTTTACTATGTAATCTTGTGGGCCACGTAATGCCGCAACTGCTGCTTTTTGAACTGGTGTGTTCGCTGAAAGCCTGATTCTTGCTTCTTTCATGATGTATTCTCGCAAATCTGCAAGAACCTGCTCGTTTTGGCCAGTGAAGTACATGTAACCAAGACGCCATCCCGTCATCAAATAAACTTTTGAAAATCCGTTTAGACCAATAACAGTGACATCTTTTGCTACATTTGCTGTGCTCACTATTTCTTCATATGAGAGCTGGTCGTAAATTTCGTCAGAAATAATTGGTATGTTATGTTCTCCTGCTATGTTAACCATTTCTTTGACTGTTTTACGATCATACAGAGCACCACAAGGATTGTTAGGATTAATAATAACAATTGCTTGAGTTTTATTCGTAATTTTTGACCTCACATCATCAATATCCGGTTGCCAGCCGTCATCCTCATTTGTTTTATATTGGATTGCTTTTCCACTAAAAAACTCAGTGTACGAAATATAAGGTGGATATGCTGGACCAGGAACTAAAACTTCATCTCCTGAATCAACTATCGCCCCAAGAACCATTTGAATTGCTTCAGAAACTCCATTAGAAACTAACACGTTTTCCGGCAAAACATCAAATTTTCCCACTCGCTTTTCTTTTTCACAAATCGCTTCTAAGAGTTCAGGGATTCCCTCAGAAGGAGAATACGAGTTTTCTTCGTCTTTAACCGCTTGAATTAATGCCTCTTTAATGTGGTTAGGGGTCCGGAAATCAAACTGCAGTGGATCTCCAATATTCAGGTAGATCATCTTTTTTCCGGTCTTTTCGAGGTACTTTGCGTGACCTACAACATCGCGAATTGCATATTCAAGATTCTGAACTCGCTCAGTAATATTCAACGGCATGACCACAACACGATTCCTATTCTACAATAAAACATTTTCAGTATTGATTAATTTAACAACTGTTTAACAACAAGAAAAACAGGATTTTAAAACCGTTTATACTGTAAATTTGTCACCCGTTTTTGGAGCTACTGCTTCTAATCCCACTTCAGTTTTAATCCAATCAGCAAACATTTCACAGGTTTCTGGTTCACCATGGACAACATATACCTTTGGATTTCCTTTGAGGTCTTTAACTGCAGCTTTTAACTCGTTAGCTCCACTGTGTGATGAAAAATCAAAACGCTTAACCTGAGATTTCACGTTTTGAACTTTATCATCAATTATGCATTTTCCTTCGTCAAGCAACTGGCGTCCTGGTGTGCCCGGAATCTGATAACCAACAAGGAAAACACCGTTTTTCTTTTTCTTTCCAACTTTTTGTATATAAAATGCAGCAGGTCCACCTTTGAGCATTCCTGCAGGAGATATTATTGCACCTGGTTTACTTGCAAGTCTTCTTCTGTCTTTCCATCCTTGTACCCAAATTGCTGATTGAAGGGCTTTTTTAAACAGTTTTGGGTCTCGCATGTATGACGCATGATTTAGCATTATCCTGTTTGCTTCACGAGCCATGCCATCCATAACAACAGGGTACTCAAAATGGTGAGCTGCTAAAACACAAGCAATTTCTTGAGAACGTCCAACACTAAACGAAGGAATTAAGGCTGTTCCACCTTTTTCTACGACCCCATTTACGTGGTCCATGAAATCTTTTTCTATTTCTTTTCGGTCAGGGTGAATTTCGTTTGCGTATGTGCTTTCGATAATTATTGCGTCAAGTTCGCCATAATCTTGGTCTGCACCTGGAAGAAGCTGAGTGTCTGTAGCGTTATAATCTCCAGTGTAAACCATTTTTTTACCGTCTGCATCTATTAACACTTGGGCGCCTCCAGGTAAGTGACCCGAGTTAAGAAGTTGAAACTTCATGTCACCAATGGTTTTTTCTTTTCGAAAATCAAGATGGATGCAGTTTTGCATCATTGCTTCTAATTCAAGGAACTCGAATGAGAGATAATACCCAGACAAACGAATAAAATCAGAAATCAACGGCTTGCTCAGATCAAAAGTTAATTGTGTTCCATAAACCGGTTTTTTGTCTTGAATATGAAAATGGGGAATACCCCCTGAGTGATCCAGATGACTGTGGGTTAAAACAAGTGCATCCACTTCTTTTGGTGAGATGTGCATAGGGAATCCGGGTTCTTCGCCAGGATTTTACTGCAATACCTGCTCTGCCTACTTCTCTTGCGCTTCCGAGAAACTTTAGTTCCATTGTGATTTCTTCCTTCGTTATTTATGTTAATAAATAGGATATTAACTGGATTAATTACATTCTATCATTTAAACAGTAACCTTTTTTCCATTAAATCGCCAACAATGTTTGTTGAATTTCATTTACTAATTCTTCTAATGTTTTTTCGTTCCAAGGGTCTTTTCTGTGTGAAATATTTAGTGAAATCTGCTTCTTTTTACAAGCACGTTTACACGCTGACAAAATTTTTCCTTTCCAAACTTTTGGTTCTCGAAGAAGTACTGCATTTTTGTAATCTGAACTCTTTATGTAATTTTCTGTCTGTTTTGCTACATATGTAATTGTTTCGTCATCAAATGGAGAAGCCATAATATTCTGAGAAACAGGATAAACATCATCAAGTTCAGTGGGCACCACACCAAAAGGAGCAGCATATGTGCAAACATGAATTAAATCGACTTTATCAGGGATTTTTTCTTGAATATTTTCTAATATTGTTTGATGTTCCTTCGAAGTATAGAAGGGTTTTTTTAGTGTTTGAGGTAACAACAACAAAACTTTTGCTTTTCGTGGGGTCTCATATTCAGTGAGCTTTTTTTGATAACGAACAACTTCTGGACGAGCTAAACTTAATGAACTAAACAAGAATATTCCGCCTTTTTTATGGACGGGACTGTGCTTTTCAATGAAGTTGCTATATTTTTTTACTTTTTTTAATGCTTGAAGAAGAGCGGGATGTCCATATGCTCGCATTTCCATATGTTCCCAGAGTCTTCCCTCTGTAACTGCTAGTTTTATTCGTCGTAATTCACCAAAACTAACATGAAGGTTATGTTCTGCAAGCAATCTATGCCTTTCATCTTTTGAAAGCTCTTTAACTGTTTTAGGGTCAGTATTATTACACACCGGACAGGAACACGGAAAATACTCCAGTTCACTTAGTCTTTTTGTACCCGAGTCTGTTAAGTAACGGTCTTGACGGGCAAACAGTGCATAAGCCGCAGAATCAAACAAATCACATCCTAAAGCCACTGCCATCGCGAACATGAAAGGATGGCCTGCCCCAAACAAATGAAGTGGCCGGTCAGGGGGCAGATTCATTTTTGCTGTTAAAATCATGTCGACTAACACGTCAAACTTGTATTGTTCCATAACTGGGGTTGGACTACCTAAGGCATGAATCTGAAACGGTAGTTTTCCCATAGCTTTTGCGGATTTAGCAACCAAATCAAGATACTGCCCACCCTGAACTGGACCAACCCACGCCAATTCATCCCTTGATTTCATTTTTTCGAGTGCTTTTGCGCGTTTGATTGTTTCTGTTACTGTATATTTTGCATATTCTTTTGAAACTCCCCAACCTGTGGGGATGTCAAGTATGGTGGCGATGTCCGTGTCTATTGCTTCTTGAAACTGCACAATTTTTTTAGGAGTAGTTTCAACTCCTTTGTAAATAAGAAGCTGATACGCACCCGAATCTGTCATAATTGAGCCGTCAAAATCTAAAAAATCATGTAACCCTTTCTCAACAGCAATTTTCTTGAAGTTCTTGTTAACAATATACGCATTTGTTATGAGGGCTTCGCACCCAAATTCGTTCTTTAACTTTTTTGGAGAAATTGGTTGAATGCCCGGATTGATTACTGGAAACAGAAGTGGAGTTTCCATCTTTCCACTTTTTGTTTCAAATTTTCCTATGCGCCCTAACAAATCCTTATCCATTATTTCAAATGACATTCCGTAACCGCCAAACAAACATTATACCGTAGTGTCTCAGAGGGCTTATTTATTAACCTTAACAAAAACGATAATCTAAACATGACCCATTAACATCGCATTTATATTCAAAGTTGTCCTAGTTGTGCAGGTTCCGCTGAAGGTAAACACGATGGTCTGCAAAATACAGTTTTACGAAAAACCTGTCTTGAATGATCCTGTATTAATTGAAGGATTGCCCGGAATCGGATTTGTTGCAAATGTTACTGCATTACACCTCATCAAACAGTTAAACGCAAAACTGTTTGCCGAAATTAAATCATCTGCTTTTCAAGACCTAGCAATGACCACCGGCGGTGGGAAAACTTACTTTCCAACAAACCAATTTTATTACTACAAAGGCAAAGAGAACGAACGTGATCTCATAATTCTTCATGGAAACACACAAGCCCTAACTACTGTTGGCCAGTACGAATTGTGTGGAAAAATTTTGGATATTTGTGAAGAATTTGGGTGTAAATACGTTATCACTGTGGGGGGACTAAAAAAAGATGAAGCTGTTGAGACCCCTGAACTTTATTGCACCGCCTCAAACAAAGAAACTCTGCAAGACGCCTTAGATTTAAATACAAAAATAATGAAAGGCCACATTTTTGGGGTCGCGGGATTGCTTGTTGGTTTATGCAAGTTGCGAAACATTAAAGGTCTTAGTTTGCTGGCTGAGACTCCTGGGTTATATGCTGACGCGATGGCTACTCGTGAAGTTCTTAAAGTTCTTAATGTCTTGTTGAATTTGAACGTAAATGTAGATAACTTAGATGAGGCAACACATGAAACTAGTGAAGTTCTGAAATCCTTTGGTGTTGTTTCGCCTTCGTCTGTAGAAAAAAAGAATCGGGAAGCGGATTACCGCTGGTTTATTTAGATGCAGAGTCTTTAGTAAACAAACTGTGAACTCTTTGAACTCTTTCGGCTATTGGGCCAGATCCTTCGACTACACCTTTTTCGTTGACTTTGATTTTTTCCATGACCCAAATGAAACCTTGATCCTCATACAGTTTTACCATTGTTGGAAAAACTTTTTCAAGTCGTTCAGCAAGGGCCTTTAAGTCAAAGGGTTTTTCAATAGTGAAAATTTGTGCTAATATGCTGCCGTTCATGAAAATTTTGTGAGTTGTTGCACCTTTCTCGTCTTTAGCGTCAGACAGCGAAAGATTCAGCGTGTCTGGGTCTATTCCTGAAAGTGTTCCTGTGTATTTTTTTCCGTCAACTGTAATTACCATTACTACTTTATTGATTAGTGAGCCGATTTCTCCTATGAAATTTCTCTTAGCTAATGACATTGTAACACCTAGTCACTAAATATAAACAGACTAACTTATTTATTTCTACAAAAAACTCCTTTTCATCCTCTTTTTAGGGGCTAGCAAGTTCAAGTTAATCCAAAAACAAAAATCTATAGGTCTTCTTGCAAGTCTACATTTGGTCCAACTAGACTTTCGGGCCCAACTTTTATTCCAGGTTCAATGCAAGAATTAACTCCAGTTTTACAGTTGTCTCCCATTATTACGCCCAGTTTAATTGTTCCTGAATCAATCCACTTGTGTCCGATTTTAACTTTAATGTTTTCTTCGTCAAATCTGTAGTTAGCTGTTGTAGTTCCTGAACCAAAAAGGCAGTTATTGGAAATTATCGAATCCCCTATGTAGTTTGTATGGAACCAACAATCGTCTCCAATTATTGAATGTTTAATTTCAGTCGCAAAGCCTACAACACATCGTTGACCTAAAGACGAATAATCTCGAACTAAACTATTTCCACCTATTACACAGTTATCTCCGACATAGCAAGGTCCACGTATACAAGCGCCTTCAAACACTTTCGCTCCTTTAGATATCCAAACATTTCCCTCTATTATTGCTCGCTCAGAAATGTTTGCGCTTTCATGGATTTTTTGTTGTTTTATTTGTTTATTCATCAATTGTTTATTGATCTTGAACAGGTCCCATGGATACTTGTAGCCTGCAAAAAATCCCTCATAACTAACTGCTTTGACAATGTTTCTATCTTTTATGAACTGCAGTATTGCATCTTCATACTGATGGTCAGAAATTGGAATTTTTTTGTAATAATCAAAAATCTGTTTGGTTAACAAGTAAACTCCTACAACCGCTAGGTTGCTGGGTTCCTTGCCTTTCGGAGGTTTTTCAACAAAATCTGTTACCTGTTCATTTTTAACTTCGATTATACCAAATTTCCATGTTTCTTTTACTGGCTTGGACGAAAGTATAATTTGTGCTCCAGTTTTTTTGAATTGGCTTTTCATGTTTTTAATTAGTGAAGCTTCAAAGACGTCGTCAGCGTTAACCACAAAAAAGTTGTCATCCACCAAATCCTTTGTTGTCTGAAGGGCATCTGCCATGCCCAAGGATTGTTTTTGTAAAGTGTATTGGATGTTGACTCCTAGTTTGCTTCCATCTTTTAGGTATTCTTTGATTTTATTACCACAATGACCTACAACAATAACATACTCTTTTAGTCCAGCTTGTTTAAGGCAGTCTATAACATGATGAATAAGTGGTTTCCCTAAAAGTTTGAACATAGGTTTGGGGCTGTTTGTTGCAAGGGGAAAAACCCTTTTTCCTTTTCCTCCTGCAAGGATAACTGTTTGCAATCAATCACCTTTTTCTGTGTGTGCTTCTGCAGAAACTCGTACTACGGGTTCCGTGTTGGATGCTCTTAAAATTACCCACCCGTCATTTTCTATTAGTTTTACGCCGTCAATGTCTAATGTTTCAAGTCCTTGAGCTTTTAATTGACTGCGAACTTTTTCAATAATGTCGAACTTTTTTGAATCTGGGCAATCAAAGTTTTTTTCATACACTGACGGATACTGCGGAAGCGCAGAAACAATTTCAGAAAGTTTTTTGTCAGTTTTTGATAAAATCTCCGCTAGTTTCATACTTGCAAATGTTCCATCATCCATTCCGTAAACGTCTGCGAAATAGAAATGACTGCTTTTTTCTCCCCCCAGAACTGCCTTTTCTTTGATCATTTTATCCATTATGAAGGTATGCCCCACTCGCTCAACTATGGGAACGCCCCCAAGTTTCTCGACGTATTCTTTTATTGCCATGGAGCAGGTTAGTTCATAGACAACTTTTCCTCCTTTTTGTTTTTGTAGAATGTCTTTAGCAAAAAGTAGTAACGTTAAATCTCCTGGAATCAAGTTTCCTTTTTCATCAATGAATACTGCTCTATCTCCGTCTCCATCATAGCCTACTCCAAAGTCTGCTTTTCGGTTAACTACTTCTTTCATTAGTTCACCTAAAGTTTCAGCTTTTGGAACAGGAAGATGCGCTGGAAAAGTGCCATCGGTTTGAACAAAATTTTGGTATTCTTTGATTATTCCTTTGTGCGTTGTGGTTTTTCCTTTTGATGAAAAGTTTTTTGGATCGACTTTTTTGGCATATTTTTTTACTGTTTCCATCTCTTTTCCATAGATACTTCCTTTTTGTCCTCTGAATGCTTTGAAGCCATTCCATTGGGGTGGATTATGAGATGCGGTAACCATTATTCCCGCGTCTTTCTTTAGTATGTTTGAGGCAAAATACAGTAAAGGTGTGGGGAGAACCCCAACATCGGTTACGTCTGAGTAATTTGTCAATCCAGAAATTAGGGCGTCTCGGAGTTTTTCACCGCTTACTCTTACGTCTCGGCCTACTACAACTGTTTTTCCATCTAATAATTTTCCAAAAGCTGCTCCAATTTTGGCGGCCACTTCTTTTGTTAAGTCTTCTCCGAAAACGCCTCGTATATCATAAGCTCTGAAAATGTGATCAAAATCTATTTTTGTGCTGCTCAAAACAGTTGTCTCCGCATCTATTTTGGTCAACTGCCTTAAATTATAATCGATTTTTGAATAAATATCAAAAACAGGTTTCTAGTCATTTTTTGTTTTTTCTGAATTTTTGTAAGTTTGATGAATAACTTTTTTTACTTTTTTAGTAATTTTTGGACCTAACCCATGAACGTCATTTTGCCATCTATCTACGTTATTTAATGCGTTTAATGGGCACTGGTACGTGTTTAGTATTGATTCTGCTTTTTCTCTGCCGATATTTGGTAAACTAGCCATGAAAAAGATTTGTGAATCAGCTAAAGTCTCATGTTTTTTAACCGAATGTACTGCTGGGGCCCTTTTTTTCATGATTTGTTCTTGTTTTGCAGCTGTATACAAAAAATCAACTGTTTCTTTGTAGCTGTTAGTATGCATCAGGTTAATTCCTTCTTTAGCGATGGCGAACATTGCGCCCCAAACTGATGCTGGTTGAATTTTGCTGTACTTGTATATGATTGGCAAATAGCCTTCAATTAGAACGAACGCTTTCGGGTAACATTCTTGTAACGTTAACAGTTGGTCAAAAAGGTACCTTCGCGTTAGGGTGTAAACAAAATCATTTACTGTTTTTCTTTCAAAAGCACACTGGTTTGAAATAACATAATCTCCCTTTTCAAGGAATCTTATGCTTATTTCAACTCCTTTTTCTTTTAACCCTTTGATTATTTTGGGTGCAGTTTTTGCTTCTCTACTGTCCACTATAATTGTTGGTTGATCGTTTTTTCCTTTTTCTTTAATAAAGGGAATAAGGGATTCTGTTCCAGACATGCTATTCTCCATTTAATCTTTAATTAATGGAAGATTAATAACTTGTAGGGGTTCAATAATATGTTGAAAGAAAGGTATTTTGCACTTTTTGGTATAGTTGGGCCTTCAATTGCGATGTTTTTTATAACGTTTTCAATACTTTTATCGCCGTGGTTCAATTGGAGTCAAAATGCGTTAAGTGACCTTGGGCACTCAATTAATAGTGATTTTGCAGCTTTATTTAATTTCGGATTGCTTTTATCGGGGTTTTTTATAGCACTGTATTCTCTGGCTAGTTTTCGTAAATATGCGAAAATCACTAGCTATTTTTTAGTCTTTGCTAGCTTGTTTCTTCAGTTTATTGCTATGTTCGATGAGGTTTACGGTTCATTACATTTTTTTGTTTCAGTTTTGTTTTTTATTATGTTGACTTTATCTTCACTTAGCTATTTTTTAGAAAAAAAGTCAAATTTGGCAGGTTTGGCTTTCTGTATTGGTCTTTTGTCCTGGATAATGTATGGATTAAATTTTTACAGTTCAGGAATTGCTGTTCCTGAGGCTGTGTCATCTGTTTTAACTTCCTCTTGGGTTGTAAAATCATCTATTTGTCTGTGGGCCTCAAATACCTAAATTCAGTAATATTTTCAACTTGGACATGTTGTGAGATTGAATACATTTCAATTTTTTGAATATTACCAAATCTATATGTTTAAGAATTTAAATAAATAACATGACTTAGTTAACGTCTAACCAAACAGGAAATGAAGAAATTGACTGAAAACCCAAAAGACCAATTTGTTCAACGCATAACTAAAAATTTTCTTGACATTTTGATCTTGCGGCTCATTCAATCTGAACCCCTGTGGGGATATAAGATAATTAAAAAAACTAAATCACTTTTTGGAATAAAACTTCGTCATGGTGCCCTTTACCCGCTCTTAAACTCTCTTGAATCACAAGGATACGCTCAAAGTCAAAAAACCACTGTAAAAGGACGCACCAGAAAAATTTACAAAATAACGCCTAAAGGCAAAAAATTGGTTGAAGCCTATTATGATTTCTTAAAAGATCAACTAGAAAAATTGGATATAGAAGGGGATAACTGAATGCATAAAACCTCGAGTCAAGATAAGCTTATAGAACAATTACAAAAAATTCTGCATTCAAGGGGTGAAAAAGCCCTCAAACTAGCTCGCGAAAAAGTTTTAGAAGAAAATCTTGAATCCAAGAAAGTTAAGGAAGCATTAACTTACTTTATGAATGAATATTGGCATGATGTAACCAGACCCGCATTACTATCTATTGTTTGTGAAGCAGTAGGTGGTGATCCAAACATTACCTTTCCCGTATCCATTCCAATGTCTTTGATAAGCGGGGCCATCGATATACACGATGACATAATAGATCAATCCACAAGTAAATGGTCTCGCCCCACAGTATATGGGAAATTTGGTAAAAATGTGGCACTCTTGGTTGGAGATGCTTTATTGTTTAAAGGGTTTACATTATTGCATGAAGCAATTAATAATGAGATTCCAGCTGATAAAATCTTAGCTATAAGTAAGATTATTAAGACAACCTTTTTTGAATTGGGAGATGCTGAAGCTTTAGAACTTCAATTTCGAGGACGTTCAAACATCTCATCTGAAAACTATACACGCGTGGTTAAAATGAAAGCAGCAGATGTTGAAGCACATATGCGTATTGCCTCGATTCTAGGTAATGGCACCAAAAAAGAGATTGAGGCGCTAAGTGCTTATGGAAGACTTTTAGGAATGCTAATTATTTTAAACGATGATTTGACAGACATGCTTTGTTTTGATGAATTTCAGAATAGGGTTATGAATGATCATCTTCCATTGCAGGTGTTTTATGCTTTAGAAAAGTCCAAAGACAAAAGCGAAATAGAGTCAATTCTGGGTAAGACGATAAAAACAAAAAGTGATGTTGAAAAAATTATTAATTTTACTAATAATGCAGAAGGTCCTATTTTTGTTGCTGAAATGATGAAAAGATTTGCTGATAAGTCTATTTCTCACTTAGAAAACATTAAAAAGAATAAAAACATTTTAGAACTATTAGTTAAAACTTTAATACCCTTAATTGTAGACAATTAAGAAGGTTCTTAAAGCCACCAAAAACCTTTACTATTAATTATAACTTTTTTCATTTCAACCACTTGTATATGTGTTGTACATATCTTAGTATATAAGATTTGTTCTACACATCTACAGAAGCGCTATGAAGTTATAATAGTAATCCATAATTCTAAAGTTTTAATTAGTTATTTGGTCAGTTTAATGACGCGCGTAAGAGTTATGAACACCATAATTAGGAAATTCTCCAATCAAGTAAGTATTTCTCCTAAGGATTTTTACGTAGTTTTTATTTTACTTGTTGACGCATTTGCTTGGTTTTACATGGCTCCAATGATTGCGGATGGAATTTTAGAAAGTATGCGGCTACCTGAGCCAGAAGCGATGATGATGCGTGATCTGGCTGGCATGATCTATTATGTGGGAATTATAGTTACAAGTTTCTTGTGTTTATTTTTATTCAAAAAAATTGATAGACTTAAGTTTATTTATGC
>JARRLY010000028.1:0-16962 GCA_037386545.1 Candidatus Bathyarchaeota archaeon | reverse complement strand
GTAACTCACCCCATAAAACAAATCCAAGGATATGCTGACTTTGTTGAAAATATAACCGGACACTCCAAAGATCTTTGGGAATCCTTTGGAGAAGAATCCCTGCTTAAATCCTATGATGAATATAATGACTTTTTACAAGACCGAAAAACATCGACCTTCATTCGATTCACAAATTTGCAAACCTTCCCAAAACCGGTGCCGTACAAAACTCTTTTATCTATAATTGGAAAACAACGAATGCCCCAAATGGGAATGTACATACCCGAAATAATGGCGCAACATTTACTTTCTGAAGGCGGAGTAACGTTTAGTTCCAGCAAAAACAATTAAGAAACGTATAAAGGCGTCGCGTTTCCTTGATTAGCTGAAGTGATAACTGTGACACGTGTCAGGGTTCAAAAGATCGAATCAACAAAAGACCCCGAAGGCAACCTCGGCAAACGCATCGAACTAATAGAAGATCGGGTAATCCCACGTTTTGCTGTCCGACCAGCAACTGAAGAAGCACGCATGGTTCAAGAAGTAATGAAAGGACTACAACAACAACTTCCCATGATCGCCAAACAAACAAACCAGTTCGCCATTCCTAAAATGATTCTGTTCCTTACCGAAACCGAATACGAACGAAATTTTATATGGAAAATGAATTTAAAGATTTCTATGAGGAATTTAAACAACAAAACAAATACTATCCTCTAACAAAAAAGACCTTATCAAATTGATGGGTCAGAAACGTGTCTGACGGGCGAGTGGAAGCGATTTTTGAAGGAAAAAAACAAGATGTGGAACAAATGATCGATTTTTGTAGGGTTGGCCCTTCTAATGCTAGTGTTTCCCGAACTGATATACATTGGGGAAAATATTCTGGCGAATTCACTGATTTTGAAATTAAAAAAGACCTTATACTGTAACTGTTTTTTCTTTCTAGATTTTAGTCTGAATTTTTATTGAACGATTAAAACGGAAGGAGGTGGGGGCGTTGGCGCATGCGCGCGTATGCACCGGCGATCGCGCAAGGAGAGGGTAGGTCTCTTGGCGAATGGAGAATAGGGGTATTTTCTCTGCGTCCCTCCACCATCCCATGCTGAGCGAAAAATATATCCATCAAATATAAACCTATTGAAAATAAAATCTAGACTATCTGTTTTTTCTATAGTTTATCTATAGTTGTTTATTTCTTGTTTTTTGCTTTTTCATTAATGTATTAGTGGTTTAAGAACCCTAAAATAACTCGATGTCGTATCTAAACCAACCTGAGGAATCAAATTGCCGACAATTCTTGTAACAAACGACGACGGAATCAACTCCATCGGCTTGTCTGTACTTGCAAAACAGCTAACAAAACTTGGAGACGTTATAGTAGTAACTCCCGGATGCCAACGAAGTGGAGTCGGAAAATCCCTTGTTTCAGGAATAAACATTGGTCCAAACCTTGGAATCGATGACCTGCTAACTTCTGGAACTGTAGGGGCAGCATTTGAAGCCGCAATCCATAACATACCTGCGATTGCTGTTTCCTATTGTTTGTCTGAACTGTCTGAGAAAACCTTCGGAACAACAGATTTTTCTCTTGCTGACTTAGAATTAGCAGCTAATCTTGGATACAAAGCTTCTAAACACGTGCTGGAATCTGGAATGCCTTCTGATGTAGACATAATCTCAATAAACGTTCCCGAAAGCGCTAACCCCAAAAATGTGCAACTCACTCGTCTTTGTTATGATGGATATGGAGATATCCACGATGAAATCACAGATGGTTATGAAATCAAAAATTGGGCTTTGCATCATTATCCTGATGGTGATCCTGGAACTGATTTACATGCCATAAAAAATGGGAACTGTGTTTCTGTTACTCCAATAAAATTGGAGTTTCCCCACAACACAAATGCAATGAAGGACCTGTTGGACTCCCTTTCTAACTAGTTTGTATTTGGGTCAATTTTGTTTTCTGTTTTTTTGAAAATCTTGAACTATTTTTGAAGTTTTTATTGTTTTCTAACATTGTTTTATTTCTTTTAGACCTTGTTTTTATATTTATTTAATTTAATTAAACTTATTATAATTTATTATTCATGTTCTATTTTACTATACGGAACCCTTAAATCCTAAGTTTTTACTTCCCGTTAAAAAAGTGGAGGTAATCAGAAACGCACGCAAACCCAGTGGCCTACATTGTTTTACAACTGGCAGTTATTTCTGTCTTGATGCTTTGGTTTACGTCGAAACTGGGGACAAAACGCTACTTTGACACATTATCGTTGAAAATTGATATAAACAAAGTAAACGTTTTGTCAACAATAGCAACTGAAAATGCCTTACAAACACTGTGAATGGTTGATGACAAACAAATGCTGATCGAATCACTTATTGCATTTTTGATTATTCTGACCCTTGCAACACTGATTTATCTAGGCAGCAAAGTTTTGATACCAAAATCTTCTGATAGCAAAGACAAAACTGAAATGTATGCATGTGGAGAAAAAATTAACTCTAAACGGTTGCTGGTTAACGTTACTTTGTACAAATATCTAATATTTTTTGTAATCATAGATTCACCCGCACTGATTTTGGCCTTCGCTGCATTAGCCCTTGAAATGATTAACCCTTTGACATTATTGATTTATCTTGCTATAATTCTAGCAGCTGACATGTTGCTTTTGGGAGGCAACTAATACGCCAGACCTCGGACTACTAAAATGGGCAAGACGAAACTCGCCTTGGCTTCTACATTTTAACTCGGGTGCCTGTAATGGATGTGATATTGAAGTTGTTTCATTACTCACTCCCCGTTATGATGTGGAACGTTTCGGTGCAAAACTTGAACCCTCACCCCGTCATGCTGATGTTTTAGTGGTAACTGGAGCTGTGACACGGCAATGTGCGCCTCGACTCAAAATGATTTACGAGCAGATGCCTTCCCCAAAATTTGTTATGGCGATTGGTGCTTGCTCTTGTTCGGGTGGAATATTTCAGGACTGCTACAACATTAGTGGACGCTTGGATGAAATAATTCCAGTTGACGTTTACGTTCCGGGGTGTCCACCAAAACCTGAAGCAATTTTGCAAGGCGTTGCCAAGTTGCTTGAAAAACTGAAGGGATAATATTATGGAAAAATTTGAAAAAGCTGTAGAACTGTTAAAAAATAATTTGGATGCTTCCATTGATGAGTTAAAGGTACCTAGGTCAAGGAAAGCTTACGTTTTCCTTAAACCAGAAAAACACAGAGAAGCAATTTTGTTACTTTTGAAAAATATTGAAGAGACAATACTTTCCACTATCACTGGAGTTGATTTGGAGAACGAAATCGAATTAAACTACCACATGATTTGCGGTGGAACCGTTACTCTAAAAATTTGTGTTCCCAAAGAAAATCCTGTAACCAAATCCATTTGTGACCTTATTCCTGGTGCTAATTTATATGAACGGGAAGTTTTTGACCTATTAGGAGTAAATTTTGAAGGTCATCCACACCTGAAAAGATTACTGCTTCCTGAAAGTTGGCCTAAAGGTAACTATCCTCTGCGAAAAGACTGGGAAAAACCTGAAAACCAAGAAGATATTTTTATGTCTGAAGAAGAAACCCAACCAGAATCTGTGAGCGGGACTTCTGAATCTTTGGTTAATGTAATTGTTGGTCCACAACATCCTGTTTTACATGAACCTGAACGTTTCTCTTTCACTTTAGATGGTGAACGTGTTGTTGATGTTAAAGCGCGCCTTGGGTACGTTCATCGTGGTATTGAAAAAGCTGCAGAAAAAATGATGTACTTCCAAGATGTGTATTTGGTGGAGCGGATTTGTGGGATTTGTAATGCTGCTCATACAACCGTATTTTGTCAAGCAGTAGAAGACATAGCAAACGTAGAAACACCCCCCCGTGCACAATATTATCGTACAATTGTTCATGAACTCAACCGAATTCACAGTCACTTGTTGTTACTTGGTGTTGGTGGTCACTTGCTCGGTTTTGAATCCCTGTTCCAGCACGTTTGGCGTGACCGCGAACCAGTAATGGACATAGTTGAACGAATAACCGGTAACCGTTTGATGAGTGGCTTTAACACCATTGGTGGAGTGCGACGAGATATCGCCCCAAGCACCATCGAAAAAGCCCTAAAAACCCTCAAGGCTGTTAGAAAACGAGCTGTTTTCTACAAAAAAGTTTTTGAAGAAGACGCAACCCTACGCCTTCGAACTGAAGGTGTTGGTGTCTTAAGCAGGGAAGATGCTTTGAAGCTTTGTGTTGTTGGTCCAGTTTTGCGTGGTTCAGGTGTTTCATCTGATGTTCGAAAAGATGAACCCTACGCTGCATATGCTGAAATTCCGTTTAATGTAATAAGCTACAAAGACTGCGACACATGGGCTAGACTCATGGTCCGAGTCGACGAAGTCGTAGAAAGCATAAACATCGTAGAATATGCTCTTAATAACCTTCCAGAAGGAAAAATACGGGTAAGAGTTCAGCGAAAAATCCCTGAGGGAGAAGCTACCAGTCGAGTAGAAGCCCCCAGAGGTGCCCTTATTCATTATGTAAGAAGTGATGGAAGTGCATACCCCTACCGTGTTAAAGTCCGTGCACCAACCTTGGCAAACCTTATAGCATTTCCAGACGCAATAAAGGGTGGATATGTTGCTGACATTCCGTCAGTTATGGGTAGTTTAGACCCATGTTTTTCATGTACTGACCGCATGGCGTTCATTGACACTAACAACGATAAGAAGTGGCACTGGAGCCTGGACGACGTAAACAAAATAAAAAACAGGAAGGTGCGCATCTAGTTGGCACTGGATCTAGTCTTTCTTTTTAGGACTCTGGTTTTTCCAGGTTTCTTGTTCTTGTTAATGCTTGTGCTATTCTTTGATTGGTTTGAAAGAAAGATAACTGCAAGATTCCAGAATCGTATGGGTCCCTCTTACGCTGGTCCTTTTGGTATTCTTCAACCTCTTGCAGACTACATCAAATTGTTTTCAAAAGAAGACATCACACCAAAACAAACCAACAAAACGTTGTTTATTGTAGCCCCCATTCTTGCATTTTCTTTGTATGTGTTTGCAATTTTCTTTATCCCCATTGATGGTTCAAACGTAATTTTGGGCTCAAGCTTTGAGGGTGATTTACTTTTAGTTATGCTTTTGTTGACTCTGGCTAACTTTGCCCTTTTCTTGTCGGGGTGGTCTTCATTGAACCCTTACAGTGGAATCGGTGCAACTAGAGTTTTAACCCAATTCCTTGGTTATGATATTCCTCTTGTTCTTCTTGCTATTGGCCCTGCTTATCTGGCCAAAAGTTTGTCAATAACCACTATCACAGCAAGTCAAAACATTCCGTTTCTTGTTTTATCTCCTTGGTGTTGCGCGTTATTCATTCTTGTTTTACAAGCTGAATTAGAAAAAGACCCCTTCGACATTCCTCACGCAGAAACAGAAATCGTAGGTGGCTATGAAACTGAATACAGCGGACGAAAACTAGCCTTCATAAAACTAGGAGAAGATTTCCAGTTTTTAATTGGAGCCTCTTTGGTAACAATGTTATTCTTAGGTGGAGCCCATGGACCCATATTCTTTGGTCCACCAGAAATCTGGTATGCCTTCTGGTTTATGGTAAAAACCCTCGGTGTGGCTTTTGTTCTAGAGTATATCGGCAACGTTTCCGCTCGGTTGCGCATCGATCAGGTAGTTCATGGAAACTGGAAACTGTTGATGCCTTTGTCAATTCTTTCCCTTGCTCTTACAATAATTGTTGAACCCCTATTGCGGTCGGTGATTGCTTAAAGGAGGAAATGATGTGCCAAAAAGACGAAGAATACCTGCATTAATCAAAGATATGGGTTCATGTCTATTCAAGAAGCCCTATACTCGGCAGTATCCATTTGTTTCAGTTCAAGCGCCTGAAGGATACCGCGGTAGACACACTTTAGACCCCGTAAAATGCATTAGTTGTGGACTGTGTGAACGCGACTGTCCAGCAAATGCAATTGAACTCGTAGAAATTTCTGGAAAACGAATGCCTAAGTTTTTCCTTGACCGCTGCATATTCTGTTATCAGTGTGCAGAGACTTGTCCAAGAAATGCAATTGAGTTGTCTACAAATTATGAGATGTCAACAACAGAAACAAAAGAACTGGTAGTGAATCCAGAAGAATTTTTGCCTGAACGAAAACCTGCTCCAAAGGAGGTTAGCAAATAATGTTGTTTGAAACAATCATCGCTATTGGTATGATAGTTTCGGCAGTTTTGGCTATTTACCTCAAGGAAACAATTGCTTCAGTTTTATCCTTAAGCACACTGATGCTTTTGCTTGCTTTGTTATACTTTAATTTGAATGCTCCCTTGGCTGCAATTTTCCAGTTAGCTTTGGGTGCCGGAACGGCTGCAATTTTTCTCTTGGCAGGAGATACTTTAACAACAAAACGTGATGAAACAACATCCATGAAAACAAAGTTTCTTGCCATAGTTGCTTCTGCAGTTCTTTGTATTCCTATGCTTGTTGGAACGGTGGAAACCGGTTCAGTTATTGAATCAATGGAAATTTCTTTATCCCAAACAATCTGGGACTTGAGGGCAATTGATGTTCTCGCTCAAGGCTTAGTTGTATTAACTGCCGCAATCGGCGTAATTCTTCTGTTGCGTGAGGACCGGAGGCGAAAATAGATGGACTACATTATCCTTTCTGTTACCCTTCTTGCAATTGGAGTAATTGGTTTAGTCACAAAACACGATCTCATCAAAATGTTAATCGCTATAGAAATGATGACCGCAGCCGCAACAATGAACTTTGTCGTTTTTGGCTCCCTAATGGAAAACTCGTTAGGTCAACCTTTCTTGATTCTTGCCTTGTCTGTTGATGCTTGCGTAACAGCGGTTGCCCTTGCTCTTGCTATTGCAATCTATAAGAAACTAAATATTCGCGATATTCGAGACCTCTCAGAATCACAAGCTGAAGAAACAGAAAGAAACCAACAAAAAGCAAAGGAGGACGCCTAGAATGTTTGTTCCCGTAGAATACGCTGCATGGCTTTGTTGGGCAATTCCGTTTCTTGCAGCATTGTTTGTGCCCCTGGTTGCCAAAATTCGCAAAAAATGGGTTGGATGGTATGCAGTTTTTGTAGTTGCTATTTCGGTAATTAACACCCTTTCCTTACTCTCTAACGTGCTTAGTGGTCATGGAGAAGCAGAAGTATTTTCCATACCTTGGATGCCCGCCATGGGAATAGATGCAAGTGTACTAATTGACCCCCTGAGCACCATGATGGCAAACATCGCAGGTTGTGTAGGTTTGCTGATTATGGTTTATTCAGTAAACTACATGGAAAAAGACAAAGCAACACCCCGATTCTTCTTCTTCATGTTACTTTTCGTTGGAGGAATGGTTGGTTTAGTAATGGCCAACAACCTCTTACAGATGTATTTCTTCTGGGAAGTTGTCGGACTATGTTCATACTCCCTTATCGGATTTTGGTACGACCGCGAAGAAGCAGCAAAAGCTGGCATGAAAGCCTTCATCGTAACTCGTGTCGGAGACATTTTCCTCCTGCTTGGAATCCTAATACTATTCGCTAACACAGGCACTTTCAATTTCCTAGAAATCAAGGAGCTTATACTAGCTGGCCAAGTTTCTGTTCCCGCATTAGCGGTATCCATCTTAATGTTCATTGGAGCTGTAGGCAAATCAGCCCAAGTTCCGTTACATGTTTGGTTACCAAATGCCATGGAGGGCCCCACTCCAACAAGTGCACTAATTCACGGTGCAACCATGGTAAAAGCTGGAATTTATCTTGTTGCAAGAGTTTACATCCTATTCTCATTTGTCACTCCCTGGTTAACAACAGTTGCTTACGTTGGAGGAATCACCGCAATTCTTGCAGCAACAATGGCGCTAACCAGCTCCGACATGAAACGAGTTCTGGCTTTTTCAACCATAAGCCAACTTGGTATGATAATGTCTGCCCTTGGAATTGGTTCTGAACTTGGATGGTTTTCAAGCCAATTCCATGTAATCAGTCACGCTCTTTTCAAGTCCCTTTTGTTCCTTTGTGCAGGTGTTGTAATGCATGTTACTCACACATTGGACCTTAACCAATTAGGTGGACTACGAAAATCAATGCCCATAACATTCATCGTAAGCGTTATTGGTGCATTTTCACTTGCAGGAATTCCCCCTTTTAGTGGTTTTTGGAGTAAAGATACAATATTTGAAGCCATAATCCTGGCCAACAACGCTCCGTTGTATATTCTAATCTTTGGGACCTCGGTTCTAACCGCGATTTACAGTATCCGATGGATTTGCAAAGTCTTTCTTGGCCAACGCTCAGAGTTCTTGGCTGACCATAACATCCATGACCCAAGCCCAATAATTTACGTGCCCCTTATCATATTGGCTGCTGCATCATGTATCATGGGCTTTTTTAAAACACCCCTAGAACACTACTTGGAAATACACGCAGAAGCCTCAATTAACGGAGTACTGTTAGCTAGCGCCACTTCAGCAATTATCCTTGCGATTGCACTTCCCTCAGCTTACTACCTTTACTACAAAAGACGAGCAACTACATTGGTTTTCGCAAGAAGTCTTTTAAATAATCCACTTTATTTGTTAATATCCAACGGCTATTATTTTGATGCCGTTTACGGTAAAATACTTGGTGGAATTATGGGTTTGTCGCAATTTGCGTTCAAGTATGTTGAAAATGCTGGACTACAGCGATTCCCGTATTTTATTGCAGATGGAGCTTCAAAACTCGCTTATGGCACTCTAGACTATCTAGAATCTTTTCTTGACCGGGTTATATACGTTATTGCAGGTGGCGTTGTGGAAACTGCTCATAAAACTCATGATAATCTTGACGCTTTCCTTGACCGTTTCTGTTATATCCTAGCCGGTGGAACGGTAGAAACCGCCAAAGTAACCCACGAAACAATCGATTCATTTCTTGATAAAATGGTCTACGTTTTTGCTGGAAAGACCGTCGAACAAGGAGAAAAACTAAAGAAAGTACACCGAGGGCACCTTCCAGACTTTGTTTTGGCAGCTGCACTTGGGTTCTTTTTGATTGTAATATTGTTATTATTTACAGCTTTGAGGTAAAATAAAATGCAAACACTATTAATCGCCCTGATGTTGCCTGCTCTGGCTATCCCAGTAGTATATGGCATAGGAAAAAAATCCGCAAAAATGGCTTCAATTTTCTTAGCATTAATTTCCATAGCTAGTTTATCTTTGCTTTTGACTTTAGTACCAACGGTGCTTGAAAACGACGTATACACAGAATCTTATAGGTGGATACCCACGCTTGGTTCTGACTTTACGCTGTTTGTTGACGGTATCAGTTTGTCCTTAACTATTGCAACATTGATACTAGTAGCAGCAAGACGAAGAGTTCTTCCTCTCGTTTCGCCAGTCATCCCACAATACTACGCATTGTGGGATTGATTGGAGTTTTCATTACCTCTAACCTATTACTGTTCTATTTCTGTTGGGAACTCATGCTGGTTCCAACATACTTCATCATTGGCGGATGGGGCTACCGTGATTCCTTCAAAACAGCCTTCAAATTCTTCATATTCACCCACGCAGGAGCAATCTTCGTGCTTTTGGGAATCGGTGCCATCTACATGCTTACTGGCACGCTTGACATATTTGAAGCTCAAGTAGCTCTTTCATCTGTAGACCCTGCAATTCTAAACTGGATTTTAATTTCCTTCACAGCAGGATTTGCAGTAAAAATGGCCATTGTTCCCCTTCACATGTGGCTACCCGATGCCCACGGAGAAGCCCCAGCACCAATGTCTGCCCTCCTCAGTGGAGTTATTATCGGTGCAGGAGGTTACGCAATTCTAAGGATTGCTCTTGGAACAGTTTACGCTGCAATACCTAACCCTGGAAATGAATTCTTACTCGTCTTAAGCTTTTTCGGAGTATTATCCGCGTTTTATGGCTCATTCCTTGCCATCGCAGAAACTGACATTAAAAGAATAATCGCCTACTCAAGCATCAGCCATATGGGTTACACTTTGTTTGCCTTGTCTCTATTTCCCAATGCAGAAGGAATAACTGGTGGTGTTCTTCATCTGGTTAACCACGCTGCAAGCAAAGGACTTTTGTTCCTTACCGCTGGCGCAGTTATGCACCAAACCGGTGTGCGAAACATCAAAGAAATGGGTGGTCTAGCATCAAAGATGCCCATAACCGCCATATGTTCTGCAATTGCTGCCTTTAGCATTGGAGGCATTCCTCCGTTTGCTTGTTTCATTAGTGAGTTCCATATCTTTGTTGGCGCAGTTGGTACCTCTGGAGCAGATTCCGCCTTTTATTTGCCGACTATTCTGATGCTTATTGCTACAGTTTTCAGTCTTGGATATGTCTTAAGGTATTTCTGGAAAGTTTTCTTGGTTACTCCTGAAACACCAGTTAAATTTGCACACTCTGACACTGAAACAGACGAAGAAAACGAGAACAAAACCTATGACCCAAAAATCTGGATCACAATTTCAATGGTGGCTTTAGCAGCATTTGTTGTGGTGCTTGGTATTTATCCTGGAATCTTCATCGACCTAATCCACGCGGTTACTTCAATATTGTAACGAGGCTAAAAAACAATGAATATTATTGATGTTCTTTTACCAACAATAGTCTTTACGATTTGTGCATTACTTACTGTACCCCTTCTACGCTTAGTAAGAAGAACAAGAATAAATTCCCAATACTTCATGGTAGTTTGGATTCTGCTCACATTCAGCATTGCATCTGTGGGAGTATACAACATTGCATCAGAATTTTACAGTCAATCTGAACCATTCATACAAATTTCAGCAGCTGACTCAATCTTTGAGTCCATATCTAGCAGCTTTCTAATTGACGCAGTATCAGTTTACATGGTAATCGCTTACATGATAGTGGGATCAATTTCATGCATCTATGGTGTGTTACATGTTAACTCGCGCGAGAATTTGTCTGAGCGTTACTACGCCCTTTTGTTAATAGTGACTGGAACTGTAATTGCAGCTACTTTTACTGGAGATTTGTTAACCCTTTTCATATTCTGGGAAGCCGCTGCAGCAGGAGCTTGCTTTATTGTAGCTTACAGAAAATCTAGGGAATCTTTAGAGTCTGCCCTGAAGTATTTGGTGATGGTTATCATAGCTTCGGGGTTCACACTTTATGGGCTATCTTTGATTTATGGTCTGGTGGGTTCTCTAAACTTTTGGACTGTTAAAGAAGCACTGTTAACAACTTCCAACCCAACCCTCTTGTTGATTGCCTTTGCCTTCATTGTTGCAGGATACGCAATTGAAACCGCAATTGTGCCCTTCCACATGTGGATGCCTGATGCATACACAGCTGCTCCAGACTCGGGGTCAGCTTTTCTGTCTGCAATTGTGGACCAAGGCAGCTACTACGTAATCTTGCGGGTTTTGTTGTTTATTCTAACCCCAACAGCAGTTGTTGATTGGAGATTTACGGTCGCAGTTTTCTCTGCAATTACAATGATCGCAGGAAACATGTTTGCCCTTGCCCAACAAAACGTAAAAAGAATGATTTCCTATGTCTGTATTGCAGACATTGGCTATAACCTAATAGCCATCACTAGCATTACTTCCATTGGTCTGATGGGTAACTTGTTCTTTTTCTTTGTTGCAGCACTGGAAACTGCTCTTGCCTTCATGGTAATTGGTGTTTTCCGAAACAAAGGTTTTGAAACCCTCGAAGATATGTCGGGCATGGGAAGAAGAATGCCCTTGACAAGTCTAGCTTTTATTGCAGCTGCTTTGTCTTTTTCTGGTGTGCCTCTATTTGCTGGATTTATTGCAAAATACATGGTGTTTACTTCAGTTTTGAAGTCAAGTGTCTCTTGGTTGGCAGTTGTTGGTGTGTTAAATTCGGTTTTGCAGTCTGCGTATTTCTTGCGAGTAATTCATTACTTCTACGGTAAACAACCAAAAGATAACGCGCCCATAGAAGAGCCAAAAAAGTTGCTTATTCCAATATACTGTTTGGTTGTCATAATTGTTATTCTGGGGCTGTTCCCAGATTTGGCTTTGAGTTTGGTTTCATCTGTTGCAACAACGTTGCCGGTGTAACCCAAAATTATTAACATAAATTCATGCATAATATTGGTGGGGAAATGTTTGGTAACAAAAAAAGAAAATGCGATAGCGTACAATGACTTAGAAAGTAAAATCATAAATTCTGGATTTTGTACCTTCTGCGGAGCCTGTGAAGCAGCATGCCCTGTTCATGCAATAACTGTAGGAGATGGCAAAGTTGAGCACTTTGATTGTTCAGAGCACATTGGTTCTTGTCCAATCTGTTTTGAGATTTGTCCACACTCAGACACCCTTATGCGTGCTACTCTTAAGTTTGTTTCAGATTCCCCCACAAAACGAGAAGGTCTAGGATACTACAGAAAAATCTTGTTAGCCCAAGCCGCAGACCCTGAACTAAGAAAACTTGGTCATGGTGGAGGAGTTGTTACCACTCTTCTTACTAATGCTATAGATAATGGAACAATAGATAGTGCAATTGTTTCTCAAGCAGAAACTAACGTTCCAATCAAACCCAAAGCCTTAGTTGGCGTTGTCCCAGATGACGTTTTTGCTGCTGTTGGAAGTAAATTTTTTCCTTCATCAGTTGCTCGGGCCTATGGCAGTGCAGTTTATGAATACGGAAAAGGCAACATAGCCTTTGTTGGTGTTCCTTGTCATGTTTTGGCGTTACGTAAACTTGAAGCTTGGGAGCATAAAATTTCTGGAAACCTAAAAATAATCATTGGGCTGTTTTGTTTTTGGACTCTTTCTTTTGGTAATATGCTAAAATATCTTAAAGAAAAATACAACCTTGAGGAAGATGACATTAAACGTTTGGATATCATTGACAAGTTGTATGTAACTACAGATAAAGAAACAATTGAGGTCCCTCTATCAGAAGTTAAACCAAACATTTTGACCAGTTGTGAAACCTGTACAGATTTTACTTCAGAACTTGCAGACATTTCAGTTGGAACTGCATTTCCTCTTAAAGAATGGTCTACCGTTATCCTTCGAACTAAAGCTGGTGAAGATTTCTTCTACTCTGCGGTTGAAGCTGGAGTAATTAACACTGGTGTAATTGAACTTGAACCAGATGCATTTGCTCAAGTTCTTGAAGCGGCTCAACAAAAAAGGCGAACTGCCATCAAAGAAATAAACGACATGAAAGAAGCTTACGTCCCTGTTCCGTCCAAACCTTTGGACGAAATCGCTATTCTGTCCCAGTTTGCTGTGGAGGATGTTATGACGAAAAAACTGGAAACTGTATCTCCTGATTTAACTATTAATGAACTTTTGAATTTTATGGCAAAATATCACTTTACTGGGTATCCAGTTGTTGATGCAAATGGAGACTTTGTTGGGGTTGTAACTTTACAGGAAGCCGCAAAAATTGATAAAGTTAATCGGCTTGGACTCTTAACCAAGACCGATTTGAGACATATATTAAGTGGGCGGTCTTAATTGTTCTTGCTTTGTTTTAAGAAACTTAAAATACACATTAGAAGCTAGAAGTAGTTGTGAAAATGATGAGTAGTCAAAATTTTTTGCAGAAAATTCTTGTTCCTGTTGATGGTTCACATTCATGTCTTCATGCTAAGCTTTTTGCTTCTTTGATAGCTAAAAAATTCAAATCAAAAGTAACTGTAGTTCATGTTATTTCTCACGAGTTTATGCACCCTGAACTGAAGGCTCAATATCAATTGCCTCACTCTATCTTACACAAACTAGACGAGTCTTACATGGATGCGGGTAAAAAAATCATTCAAAATGCAAAGGATTTGTTTGAAGAGAAAAAAATCGTTGTTGATGCCAAACTAGTTACTTACGAAGACCCTGCAGAATTTTTGCTTGACTTCATTAAAAAAGAAAAATACGACTTAGTTGTTATCGGAAACCGTGCTGACAATCAATCTGATCGATATTCTTTAGGAAGTGTCACAGAAAAAGTGGCTCGACATTCTATATGTCCAGTCCTGATTGTTAAGAACAAACCAAAACTCAAACGAATGCTTGTTGCTGTTGATGGTTCCAAGCATGCAGAAAAAGCCCTTGATTTTTCTGTTAAATTGGCAAAGAAATTTGAGGCAAGTCTTGCACTGTTGCACGTTGAAGAAGACAAGCTGGTTCGTATTGGTGGGCCTCAGGTTGTTGATTGCCTTGGGACCGTTGGTGAATGTATCCTTAAAGATGCTTCACAAAAAGCTCAAGGAATTCCAATTGATCAAATGATGGAACTTGGCAGTCCCGCAGAAGTAATTATCAAAGTAGCAAAAAAAGCAAACGTTGACATTATTGCAGTTGGAAGCAGAGGACTAAGCAGCGTAGGGCGATACCTTCTTGGTAGCGTAAGTGATGACATAAGTATGCATGCAAGAAATTCAGTTTTGATAGTCAAATAATCAAAACGAACTTTTTGTATATTTTCTTTTTTTATTTTACTTGTTAAGGATTGTTTGTTACTTTGTTATGAAGATTAAATTTTTATGTAAAGATATATGTATAACCAAACTGATTAAACAAAACTAAAAGAATTTAATTTGTGGTACTTTCCATGTCAGAGACAAGAAAAATTCAAAAAATTGGTAACACTCTTTATGTTTCAATTCCAAAATCTTGGACTGACCAATTGCATCTAAACCATGGTGAAAATGTGACTTTGTTTACCCAACAGGATGGATCTATTTCGATTTATCCTAAAATGAGGAATCAACGACGTGAAATAATGTTAAATGTTACTCATAACAGCTCTAGTCAATCCCTTAAACGGGGAATTATTGGAGCATATTTAGATGGTTTTGATACCATCAATTTAAAAACTAAATCCAATTTTACTGAAGAGCAGCACGATTTAATTCGGGAAACAATAGACAACCTGTTTGGATTAGAACTAATTGAAGTAACAGGAAACACCATGAATATTGTTTGTTTACTAAAACAAACCATGCCTGTAAATAAAGCAGTAACTCGAATTCATAATGTAATAATTTCAATGTGGAGCGAAACTATCTCAGCAGTTGAAAACAAAAATGTTGACTTAATCAAAGGATTAACTCGCAGAACGCGAGATATTAAACGCCTTATTATGGTTACTAACCGTTTATTACGAAGTTCCATTCTATTTCCTAAACCTTCTCATGTAGATTCCATTCCTTTGATTGATTGTGTGGATTATCTTCAGATTCTTCATGTTACCTCGGAAATAAGTGGTAACTTGAACAAAATTGCAAAAAATCTTAACTCCTTGACTTATAACCAATTGCCCCCCGAGATTACTGTTCTTCTAGTTAAAACCGGTAAATCAATTCAAAAAATGTATGATGATTCAGTTCAGGCTCTGCTAAACAAAGACATCCCCTTAGCAAACAACGTCTTGGATGCGTGTATCAATTTCGATGATTTGTGGACTCAGTGCGTACAACTTTCAGGTGAATCAGAACTTTCCAGTTTGGTTCAACCAACCCTTCGTTTGATTTTTGATAGCCTTGAACAAATCCAACACCATGCCCACGAAATTGCTTATATTTCAATCGACCGAACAGAAGCTGTCGATGCTCGAGCTTCACAGGATGTTCCCTCAAAGAAATCTTTATTTGCTAAAAAACTAAAAAATACCAAATAACCAGCAAATATACGTTTATGGTTATAACGTGTTTTTTTGAATATGCTTTATTGAAGATATAATTATTTTAAACAACCAAAAACTCTGAAAATAAAATAAAAACCTAACAAACAACAACTTCTTGTGTAGAAAAAATTCTAGTAACAAAAAACGTCAAAAATAATATTTTATCTGTGTATTTCCGCTTGTCGTAACCAGTTCAGAACTACGACTTCGGTTACTTCTAATTTGTTAGCCAAGTAAATTCTTCCACTGATGCTCGAACCTTTTTGCAAAAAATCATCCACCGTATTGATTCCCATTGCCCGCAGTTTACGACCATAAATATACCCAATTCCTTCAACTGACTCAATATCTTGGGGTTGTTGAATTATCCGAACAGACGACGTGTCCTTTTGTTTTCTAGTTTTTTCTTCAACACTGGAACTACTGCGAGACGTAGTATATCCCGGAACCCAAACCGGCAAATCCGCGTTTGCTCTGGATGGACCTTTCCAGTAAGAATAAGCTAAAACAATAATTACTGACCATGTAGTCCCGTTAATTATTGCCGAAATAACGAGTTCTGCAGAAACTCCGAATAGCATGTAATCTGCTTGGGGGTTTCCAAAAACATCAAAAATTAACTGACCCGGTGGCATGGTCGGAAACACTGAAAAACTTGCACTAAAAAACACAACGAATGAAGCCACAAAAACTACTATAATCAACATTTTTTACAAAATTTGAACACGCCCTAATTTAGTTTTTATGAAACTAAAATCCCAATTTAAAATGTAAATTCAGGACAACAAAACCAGTTTGTTTATTATTTTTCCCGTTTCTTTATTAAATTGGAAAGGCCCGTTTTCATTTTTGTGAACCAGCATATCGTTTTGTTTAATAATGTTCTTAACCTGTGTTTGAAGCTGATATGTTACCTGTAGTTTTGGCTTTGTTGTCTTCTGTGGCTTTTGCGTCTTCACAAATACTAATCAGAAAAAACATTGAACAATCAAACTACCTTAACGTCTCTTTAACTGTAACTATAATGGGCAATGTTGTTCTTTGGCCCTTGGCCATATTATTTACTGATTTTAATCAACTAAACCCCCAAGGAATAATGCTATTTTTGATTGCTGGATTATTAGCCCCCGGAGTAGCCCGACTCATCTACTTCAAAGGAATGAAAGCAGTAGGAATATCTGCAAACTCTACAGTTTTTTCCACTTACCCCTTTTACGCTTCAATAATAGCCATTATTTTTCTAGGTGAGGTAATAACTCCCCAAAACTGGGTAGGCCTAGCAAGCATCATGGCAGGAGTAATAATTATC
>JARRLY010000027.1:0-16512 GCA_037386545.1 Candidatus Bathyarchaeota archaeon | reverse complement strand
AATAATTCCCAGGTTACTAAGTTTTTTGACTGTTTGGTAAACGTCAGATCTGGATGTTTGAGAGTTTTTAGCTAAACTTTCTACTTTAGATGGTCCATTTTCAACTAATGCGCAATACACTCTTAATTCTTGAAGAGTGAGCCCCAAGTTTATCAACGTTTTAATTTTTTGTTGTTGAATCGAATATGCCCTCGTGATGGATCTTTTTGCATTCTTTATATATAATTTTTAGGGTGGTGACCTCCCTCAGCATTTTTTTAAATACAAAAACTAAACAACAATTCATCCATGGAGGAGAAACAAATGAATAATTTAATTAATAGAACAAAATTTTCTACTTTGGCTTTGGTTCTATTACTAACTATCACAACATTGATGGTAGTAATACCAGCCCAAGCCCAAGATTTAACAGATGGGACAACTACGCTGCCAACCTTCTTGCAGCTTAGTGCAGCCCCTAGCCCTGTAGGTGTACATCAAACTTTGAACGTTAACACGTTCCTGACTAAACCTCCCCTAACAGGAGGAATGGGTGGCAGTGGTGTTATGTACGAAGGCATAATTGTAGAAGTCACTAAACCTAATGGCAATGTAGATGAATACGGACCATACACAACTGATTCTACCGGAGGCGCATGGTTCAGTATAGACCCGGATATGGTTGGTTCCTGGACCCTCCAAGCTCACTATCCTGAACAACGAGTTGAATACATGGCATCATCATTCATGGGTCCCTCAGTATTCTACAACTTTACATATGCAGCTAGTGACAGCGACATAGTGACAGTTGATGTACAAGAGGAAGATGCACAATGGAACTATCGCATTCCTTCATTACCTGAAGAATACTGGACTCGTCCAATCTATTCAACAAACTGGGAGTGGGGAGAAAAACTTGGAGGAAGCTGGTTTGGATTAGCTGCACCTGCATTTGCAGTTACTGGCCGATATGATGCCAATGGCAACTTCAACCCATACAGCCTAGCACCAAACAGTGGTCACATAATGTGGTCAAAGGCAACTCATAACGGAGGTCAACCAGGTGGTCCTATTTACTCTGACCAATCGGGTAACTTCAAGACTACGACGATAATTAACAACTATTTTGATCCAATAGTCGTCAACGGAATATTATATTACGCTGAACATGCTGGTCCATCCAATAACGTAGTGGGCTGGAATGCTGTAGACATTCGCACAGGTGAACTAGTTTGGACTAGAGAAACTACTGAAAATCTTCGACTGGGTCAATCATTCCGTACTAAATCAATTCAGGAGTATGGATCTTGGTCGGTCTTGTATGGTGCTGTAGGTGGAGGATTTTTCAGTTCTGTTACCGAGCTGAATATTTATGATGCATTTAGTGGAGAATATTTAGCATCAATTGAGAATCCTCAATCAACATCATTTCTAATGGACGACACTTACGGGCAAGAAGGCACTCTACTTGCTTGGTATACTGAAGGCGGCAATCTCACTATGTGGAAGTCAAACAACCTGTATGGTGGTGATGACCTGGTCTTAAGTGTAAGTGGCACTTACAATTGGAGTGACGGAGTAGAATGGTCTGTGCCAATGCCGAATGAACTCGATGGAGAATCCCTCAGCCTAAGTGTTGGAGCAACAACACCTGAAGTGATCCTACTTCGTCAGACACCTTCACCTGGACAGTTTATCTCTCTAAGCCTTGGATGGCAAGTTACAGCAGGCATGGACGCTCGTACAGGTGAGCTACTCTGGGGACCAGTAAATCAAACAATACCAATGTTTGAAGACATAAGCATCATTGCTGCAGGCGAAGGGGCATACGTCTTACATAACAAAGACACTAACGAAGCATATGGCTACTCTCTAGAGAACGGTAATCGATTGTGGGGTCCAGTGAAGCTACCAGGAAATGCTTGGAGTACAATTACACGATCCGGTGACATCGCTTATGGTAAAGTCTTCATTTGGGACTATGGCGGCTATTGCAGTGCAATCAATCTACAAACAGGAAACATCGAGTGGACTTGGACACGCGGAGATGCTGGTTTAGACACTCCATACGGTATCTATGAACTATGGTACAATGACGCCATTGCTGACGGTAAGATAATCCTCTCAGAGGGCAAAATGTATGATCCACCGCTACACCCCGCAAAAACAGTTGCTATAAACGTAACCACTGGAGAAACGATTTGGACCTTAACTGGTTGGACTGGGCGAAACTGTCCAATAGTTGCAGATGGTTACGTTATATTGTGGAACAGTCAGGACGCTAAGATTTACAGCATAGGCAAAGGACCAACTACAACCACAGTAACAGCTGGACCAAAAGTAACCAAACTAGGAAGCAGCGTACTAATAGAAGGCTCTGTAATGGATATTTCTCCGGGCTCAAAACAATCGGGCGTAGTTGAACGTTTCCCCAATGGAATACCCGTAGCAGACGATGCATACATGGATGACTGGATGTCATATGTTTACATGCAGCAGGTTTGTCCAGAAAACTTCATGGGCGTTACTGTACATATAACAGCACTTGACCCGAACAATAACTATCAAGACTATGGAATCACTGTGACCGATATGAATGGCAATTTCGCACTTCCATTTATGCCCGAAGTTGAAGGAACATACTGGATAACTGCCACATTCGAAGGATCCGAATCTTACTGGCGTTCTCAAGCGACAACATATATGACAGTCGATCCTGCAGCAGAACCGTACCCGGATGTTCCAACGCAAGAAGAAATTGCTGATGATGCTGCTAGACGGACAATTGCTATGCTTCCATCATATCCAGAAATGCCTGAATACCAAGAAGCACCTGCATACCAAACAATCGACCTAGTGCTCATTGTGCTAGTTGTCATTGCTATAATCATCGGAATATACGGTGTCATTAAAAAGAAATAAGCAAACCATTTTCCCTCCCTCTTTTTTTGGGAGAAACCAACCAAGAAATGGGGCTGAAAAGGCTCAAACACAAAATGAAAAATCAAACAAAGGGATAATAGCATGGTTTTTTCATTTTTTCCTTCCATAATAGTGTGAGAGCCTCAGCAAACCCATTTCTTTTTCTTTTTTTACTTTAATTGAATCTGTAGTTTCTTCTTTAGACAGAATTGAAATGCTTTCATAATTGAGAATGTCTGGCAATATGCTTGTTAAACTGCAAGTTATGTTTGTAGACTAATATTTTATTTACCTGGGGGAGATGTTTCCTATTAGACTGTAATTAGAAATTTAATCCAAATATTTCTGGTTGCAGGAATTGCAGGTCTACATAAAATGTTTTTTGATAGTTAAATTAATTATATTTATTGCATAGAAAAAAATCATTAAACAAGCACAAATCTATAAATTAAGACAAGAATAAACAGTTTAATTCAGCAGAAATATTCGTTATTTAGTTCGTTAATAGTTGGGAAAAATGTGGAACACAAATCTATGTATTGGGCTGGCCCGAGATGTTTTCTTTCAACAATGCGGCATTATGATTTTAATACAATAAAATTTTTAGAAGAAAAATATTCTTGGAAGGTATATGATCCAATTCAATTGGTCTCCGAAGCTCAAAAGAGGTCAAAAGATGAACCTTTGTTGGGTCCAACTGGAATCATAAGGAAAACTTGTCTAAAGTACGTAAAAGAATCCGACCTCATTGTGGCGTATTATGGTCCAATTTGGGATTCAGGAACTGCAATTGAAGTTGAATATGCAGCTCAATTAAGAAAGCCGATTCTAGCATGGTCTGATTCTTCAGTTGTTGTTGGAGAAACTTTTGAAAAAAACAAAGTTGTTGATGGAAAAGAAATTGATCAATTGTATGTCAGGGCTTTGCCTTTTAATGCAATGGAAGTTGTTTTTGACAAATTTATTCGGTTGGTAGATTTAAGCACTAGGTTAGCAGAGAAAGATTTAGCTGAAATACTAAATAAAGAAGCGATTAAACTGTTAAATGAAAAAAATTCAAATGCTTGAATTGTTGCTACAAGGTAGGAAATTGATTAAAGTTTTTCACTCTTCAAATGGATAAGTAACTGTTAAAAATTTAATATTTTTTGGGTAAAGATTTAGTTGAATTTGAAGTCTACAAATTGTTTGTTACAATCTTTCAAAATGATGTTATGTCTCAAAACTGGATTTATTAACTGTGCTGAGAGTATTAAATTATTCAACTTGGTAGTTTATGGTGTGGCTTTCAGGGTTGCTAGTTGTATCTTGTTATTGTGTTAGTTATAATTTGGTTGCCCCTGCTTGAGTTGGAATAATTAAATCAATTAAAATGGCTGTATGTTTGTAAAGGTGGATTGAGCTTGGTAAAAGTTTTCTATGGTGATAAATTTATTCCGCGTACGATGTCTACGCAGCATCCTGATAATGCGTCTTCTCCGTCTTGGCAATCTGAGGAATTGATTGAAGGAGATTCTGAAATTCGTGAGGCATATTTTGCTTACAAGGAGTTGGGTTGTCACGAAGTTATGTGGGATTCTGAAGGAAAAGATACTGACATTCGTGTTGTTCGTAAACTTTTGAGTTTTAATTCACAGTATTTCTCAGATAATGTGATTGGAAAAAACATTTACTTGACTTATCGTATTCCAAATCCTCGGGTTGAGTCTACTGAACGCAAAATTGTTGTGGAGACTCTGCAAAATATTACTGCAAGCTGTGATGTTGGTTCAGCATTTTACAAGTGCGATGTGGCGCCTATTTTTGAGATTATTCTTCCCATGACTACTGAGAGTAGCGAATTGTTGTCTTTGTTTAATTATTATCGAAAAGCGATCGTTGGGGTACAAGATATTGAACTGCAAAATTCTGTAACTGTTCGGGATTGGATTGGAACGGTTCGCCCAAATAGTATTCAGGTAATTCCCTTGATTGAGGATATGGACAGTTTATTGAATGCAGACAAAATTGTTGAACCCTATATTGATGCAGTCAAACCCCAATATATGCGGGTTTTTTTGGCGCGGTCTGATCCTGCCCTTAACTATGGTTTAATTTGTGCTACGGCTCTTTCAAAGATTGCCTTATCTAAACTGAAAAATTTAGAAAATCGGAAAGGTGTTCCTTTGTATCCTATTGTTGGTGTGGGTTCTTTGCCTTTTAGGGGTCATTTGTCTCCTAATAATTTGGGGCTTTTCTTAAAGGAGTATCAAGGAGTTTCCACTGTGACTGTTCAGTCGGGTTTGAAGTATGATTTTGCTCTTGATAACGTTAAGCGCGTTATTTCTACTCTGAACGAGAATCTTCCCTTTGGGGAAACTGTTCTTATTGATTCTGAAGAACAGAAGCTTTTGCTTCAGGCGATTAAAAAGTTCCAGACTAAATATCAGTTAATTGTGGAGGATTTAGCGCCTTTGATTTCTAGTGTGGTGCCGTATATTCCGAAACGCAGAGCAAGAAAACTGCATATTGGGCTTTTTGGTTACAGCAGAAACGTAGTTGAGGGTGTTTCACTTCCACGTGCTATAACTTTTGCAGCAACATTTTACACACTAGGTATGCCTGCTGAGTTTGTTGGAGTATCTGCTTTTGTTGAGTTAACTGAGGAAGAACAAAACGTTCTTGATCGTCATTACATTAATTTGCGCTCTGACCTTAACTCTGTTGCTGAGTACTTTTCGTGGCAAAACATTAACCTGTTAATGGAAATGTACAAAGAAGTTGCAAAACGGGCAAACATGAAAGAAGAGCGTCTGCGTTCTGGTCTTAGCAGATTTTTGTTTGACATCAATGTGGCTGAAGACAATTTAGGCATAAAGTTTGGTCCCAGAACTCTCAAAGAACGAAAATACGAAAACTCTGTAAATAATTTCTTAATTTCGTACCTAGAAAATCACGATAAACAAGCAAAATACTACGTCAACGAAGCCGCTCAACTACGAAAAAGCTTAGGATAACAACAGCATTTATTTAGAAAAAATTTAATGACTGAATTTTTTTGGACTTGTAGGTAATTACAATTCTTTTTGATGCTTTTCGTACCAATTTTTTGATTTAAAAATTAAAACAAAAATTAATGTGATTTATCTACCCATTCGTCCCAGCATTTGTCTGAACAGAATTCATATTGGCCTGGCTTAAGCAAGCAGCCACATTGTTTGCATTTCTTTTCTGACATTACAGGTTTCACATATTAGCTCTTACCATTAAAGATTTATCTGTTTTGCTTAAAAGAAGTCACAGACGGCGTTTTCTATAATTTATGTCTAGAGTTAAAATTCTAACTCTTTTTGCTTTCTTTCTATTTTTGGTTCATTCTCCAAGACTCAAACATAATGACTATGACGTAGATTGCTCCAGCAAGGGCTAAAAAGACAATTTTTTCAGAAAAGGGAGCCTCGGTGTTTATGTTTAGAATTACCATGAAAAATATGCCAAAAGTAATTAACAAAGCAAAAGGATGAAAATTCTTCAAAATCATAAATGTCATCTAAATACCCACGCGCTTTGTGTCTTCTTTGGATGTCTTATTTAGTTTCCGCCATGAAAAAAGTTATTGAAGAAATGGCTTTCCTGAGGCTTATAGACGAAAAGAAAAAAATGAGTAAGGAATGTTTACCCTTTCTTTTTTGCTTGGTTGATTAGATAGAGCAGTCCAATTATTATTGCTGGGATTCCGATTATTATTGCGCCCCAGAATAGTATTGTGATAATTGAGTCTACGACGTATTCTAACGTCCAAGTTGATATTGGGATATCCACATTTCCATCGATAAAAACTTTGAGGCAGAAAGCTACAAAGAAGAGAAATGAAAATCCTCCTCCGCCTTGTTCTGATTTTGTGCCCTTGCTGAAGAATTTGTATTCTTCTCTTTCTTCAGATGGAAGCTGTTTCCACCATAACCACCCTAGTATTGCAACGATTGCTATGGGTATTCCAATTATAACAAGTTCCCAAAATGCAAGATGTAACATAAACATAATTATGTGAGCTAGTGACCATTGACCTAAGATTGCAGGCACCAAATTGGTTGCTTGAGCATCTGCCACAAACCATTGGTAAACATAAACTGCTCCGATTACTGCAACTATTGCTGCTACAATCCATAATATTATCATATTCAAATGATTTTTTACGAATTTTTTCCAAGATTTGTCTTCTGTTATATGTTGTTCCTCCACAAAAGCTCCCCCAATCAAATCTCGATGTTGTATAGTGTTCATTTAATGTATATAATATTTGTTAGTTACATTGAGTTTAATTTAACATTTCATTCTTAAGCTCAACCTTATATTATTTTCAAAATAACATAATTAGCATTTTGTTTTTTGTGGGGGATACATGTGGATTCTAATAGGAACGCAGCAAATTTCCCCTTTAATTTTTAACATGAAAAACATTCAAACAATTAGTTAGGTTGGTTAATGAGTTGAATGTTTTTAGTTAACTAAATTCTTGAATATGGCTTAACAATTTTAAAATATCCAAAGCGATAATTACAAGAATTATGGTATGATGTAGGCTGATCACCACCCGTTTATCAATAACTCTATTTTCATAAACTGAGTGGTTCCTAGTAATTTTTGCAAACTATTTATTTTTTTAAAAAATTATATAGAAAGACTTTTCTCAAACTTTCTTGAGTAAGCTTTTATTCAAAAATAATTAATTTGTCAAATATTTTTGAGAAAAACCCTTTTCAACTCCTCAAACAGTAGAATATTAACAGCAAAAAATGGGGTCAAAAAGGCTTAAACACAAAAATGAATATTACCAAAAAGTCCAACCGCAGGGTTTTTTCATTTTTTCAATCCTTCAATTTAACCGTGTGAGCCTTCTTTTCTCCATTTTTTACTGTTTTCGTTAACTGTAAATTTTAATTTTTCACTTGAGAAAATTTATTATTAATCTTTTAATAATAAGGTGAAGAGAAAAATGGTTGAAAAATCTTCAAACTTTGGTTTGTATAAGCGGATATTTGATTTTGCTACTTCTTCATCAGGATTACGTCTTTCAAAATCTTCAGCCAAACTATTTGCTGAAAACTGGATTAATGAAAATTATGACTGTGATTTCAATTAATGCATTAAAGTCTGCTATGTCAGCAATTCACAACTTATGAGAAACTTAACAAAAAATGTATCTATTTGTATGCAAAGAGCCAAAGGTCTGCAGCTATAAACGTTTTTTCATTTTCTACTGCTGGAGCTGTAATTTTATGTTCAAAGTGCTGAGTTTCAATTAATAAACCAGTTCGTTTGTCAAAAATCAACAGTTCATTAATGTCAGTCAAATATATGTGATTTCTAGTAGCAGCATAATCAAAGACAAGATATTCATTTGATATATCTCCTTGACCCGAAAAATGTTCAGTCCAAACAACGTTGCCATTATTTAAGTCTAAATTGCACAAAAGGCCATAGTGTTTGTCTTCCACATGATGCTCATCAATTATTTCTTGAGTCGTAACAGCTACAACTCCTGCCATTGTTTGTTTTTGTTGATCAATTAATACAGGAAGACCTTCAAGAGGATTATCATCATTAACAAGAGCTGTAATTTCTTGGCTGTCAACAGCGCTTTTCCATGCCAACGTGCCATTATCCAAATTAAGGGCATAAAAACAATTATCGGAAGCAAAAAAGAAAAGCTGTCCGTTGTATTCTTTTAGACTGCATATTGTAGCTCCAACATCATAACTCCAAAGCTTTTTTCCTGAACTTGCATCCAAACTTAATATCTCAGTCTTAGACGAATTTTTAATTATAACCTGTTCATGATAAACCACAGGGCTATCAAAAAACAGTCCCTCTGTAGCCCAGATTATTGTCCCGTCATCAGGATTTAGTCTGTTAATGTGTATTCCTTCAGAACCTGAACTGGAACAAATTAGCAAATCATTCTCAAATGCCCACCCATTAAAACTCCATAACTGTTCAGATTGACCAGGTAAATTTCCCCAATCCTCAACTAACCACAGAAGTTTTCCGGTGGTCGCATTAAATACACTAAACGCATTCGTTTTAACAAAAAGTCTGCCATCAACAACAGTGAAATTTTCAGGTGCCACTTTATAGTACTTAATATTAGGTATTTCTGCTAAACCCCAAAAAAAGCTCCCAGTTCTTTTATCCAAACAACCAACAACTTCTACACCTGCACCTCCATACACCCTGTCTTGATTAACAACTAAGCCTTCTGAGAAATATCCACCAACACTTCCTTCCCAAACAACATGACCATCTGTAGTATCAAAACATATTATGTTTCCAAAAATATCAATTGTATAAACTCTGCCCTCTTTTGCTAGAAGTCCAGTGGCAAAATTTTCTAAATTAACTTGCCAAGTCAACCCAGGAAGCCCAACTGATTCGTCTGGAAACGAAGATCCATTATCATCACCATTTGAATTGTTTTCTTGGTGCAAAATCCAACCTACTGGAACAGCAATTATGATTATGATAAATATGCTAAATATTAAAAACAAAATCTTATTCAGTTTCAAAACATTCTAAATCCGTAAGTAATCAAATTATTCTATGTTTAAAGAGTTGAAAAGGTTTTTTCTAAAGAAAAATTGACAACAAATTCTTTCTCTTACTCAACAATTATTGATAACCTGTTCTTTGCATCTTTTTGTATCACAAAAAATTACCTAGGCAGTTTACTGTTCATTGAGCAAATTACATATGTAAAAGTCCAAACAGAGCAGAGAACAACATAAAAAATTAAAATTTTCCACCAAAACATAACAGTAACCATTTTTATTGTTTTATTAATTGCAGTCTTTGCTGTAAAAATAAAGTTAAATCAAAAACAATTTGATTCAACCATTTTTCTATCAACTGGAAAATTTACTGAATTTTTTCTAGAGCTTGCAGGGCTTCTTTGATGTGTTTTTTGGGTTTGAATTGAGACGAAAAAATGTGACGCACCACACCTTTTTTGTCAATAATAAATGTAACACGCCCGGGGATAATGCCAAAGGTTGATTTTACATTGTATTGTTTTCTAACTTTGCCTTTTTTATCACTTAACAAAATAAAGGGCAATCGAAACTCATCAGCAAAAGAAACATGAGACTGTACATCGTCAGAGCTGATGCCGATTACTTCTGCGCCCAAATCCTTAAACACGGCGTACTTGTCTCTAAACGCGCAGGCTTGTTGGGTGCAACCTTTGCTTTTGTCTTTGGGATAAAAGAACAAAACGATGTTGTTGTTTCCTATCAAATCAGAAAGGGTGATTGTTTCTCCTTTTTGGGAAACCAAAGTAAAATCCGGTGCCTTCTCACCTACTTTAACCAAAACAAACCCTCAACTAGGATATGCAGCAAAGAGAAGTATAAGCCTAATCCATGCCGGAACAGCGCTGCATCATTTGCTCAACTGTTTTTTTGAAGTCTTCTTCACTGCCAAAGCCGTCCCATTCTTCATTCAAACTAAGAACCTCGCCTTTGCACAAAAAGGCCAAAGTCGGAGTGCTAGTTACCTCGTATTTTACTGCTAAAGCAGTGTTCTCTTTGTTTTTCAAAACGTCCAGCTTAAAAAAAGTCACTTTTCCTTCAAATTCGCTGGCAACTTTCGTAAACATGGGCGCAAACTTTTTGCATGCGGCGCAGCTTTGGTGCCAAAACTCTATAACAACTAATTTGTCTGAGTTTAAAACCATAGGTTCCCATTTAGTGGATTCCATATCTAAAACAACAGACTCGTCGCTTTCATCTTTTGCAGATGCTAACTGGGCCTTTAAATCCAAGTTACATTTGGGGCAATCAATTTTTTTCAAGACAATGTTAATCAAGCAAATAATATGGTTCTTTGTATTTGAAAATTGCCTCTTTAGTTGAACGCGATCACTTCGATCTAAAAAATTTGGCTAGGTTCTATTGATTTGAGCTATCCTAATCTATGTAGTAGTCCATTAATCGATCAACTTTGACACTTTGCCCTTACTTATTTGTGGCTAATAAGAATCATAAGTAATCTGCTACTGTGTTTTTTTAATAGGGAAAAATAAGTCAATTTAAATTTCATATTTTTTGTTTGCATATAAAAACCCAAAGCAAACTCCGTCTTTGGGTGTGCTTTTTGCATGATGGACTGCGTGTGCATGTAAAATTCGTTTGATATATTTGCTATTTGGTCGGTATTTGATTTTTATTCTTTTGTGGAAAAAAACGTCGTGCACTAAAAAATACCCAATTCCATAAAGCATTACCCCTATTCCAAAGGCTAATTTAATATCAAAACCTGAGAGAGTTCCTGAGAAAATTAGGGCAAAAGAAATCAAACTAAAAAACACTCCAAATATATCGTTTTTTTCAAAAGTTCCTTTTCTGGGTTCGTGATGATCTTTGTGTAAAAACCAGCCAAAGCCATGCATGACGTATTTATGAAGAAACCATGCTACACCCTCCATAAACACGAAGACTACTCCGATGACAAAAAGGTAAGTTAATGTTTGGATTATCATTATATCTCCCGTTTTTGGCAAATTATAATTTTTTATAGAATCATCTTAAGGTTTTCCAAGTCTAGTTTAGTGTTGGCACAACCATTTTTTGTTAAAACAACACCTTGACCTGGAATCTCTAGTTTCTTCAAAAGACCCAAAGCCATTTTCAATTCAGAACCACACGCTATTCCGACTACGGCCTTGTAGTTTTTATCTTTCAGAATTTTTTCTGCACAAGAGCCACCTGGAATGACGTAAACGTCGTATCCGTTTTCTTTTCCAAGTTTCTTCACTTTGTTTACGATGCAATTAGGGTCACAACTATTGCATGTGTAGCAGGGCACTTCTGGATTAAAATCTGCCATACATTTTCTATCCATATATGAGCGTGCACAATGGGGAATTAACAAAGCTTTTGATTTAGCTTTTTGAAATTTTTCTCTTTGAATATTATTTGCGTTTTGAACTTCAATGAAGTCTTCAACCAGAGTTATGGCTTGGGCTAAATCCAACCCTGTTAGCTGATCGAGTTTTAATAGTTTAACAATTTTTTTAGCATTTGTTGAGAGTAGTTTTGTTACCCCCATGCTGTAAGCTGTTTCTAAAATTTGATTAACTGTATTCTGAGACACTTTATTTAAATCATAGATGAAACTGTATGGCAACATTTTCCCCCCTTTTGGGTATTACAACATTCTAATTATGACGTATGGCATATTTAAAATTTGTTAAATTAATTAACAACATACGACATCATTTGATATGTGGGGTTTTATGGCTATGCCTCAAACCATTGACAATAACGCTAGAAAAAACAAAATTGGGATAATTGGAGCAGGCCCAGGTGGACTAACTGCCGCCATGCTTTTGGCCCATAGAGGTTTTGATGTAACAGTTCTTGAAAAAGAAAAGGAAGTAGGAGGACGAAGTGCACCAATAACTTTAGGCGATTTCACTTTTGATACTGGTCCAACTTTTTTGATGATGAAGCATGTACTTGACGAAGTGTTTGAATCCTGCGACCGAAAAAGCACAAATTACCTACAGTTTAAGCTCCTTGACCCGATGTACCAACTTGATTTTAGTGATGACCTTTCTGTTACAATCAGTAATGACAAAGAAAAAATGAAAGCTGAAATTAACAGAGTTTTTCCAGGAAATGAAAAAGGTCTAGAAAAGTTTTATCTAAAAGAAGGAAAACGCTACAGAAAAATTATTGATTTGGGTGGTTCAATATTTGATAACTTAGGTAATTACTTTAAAGAAGAAAAACTAAGAATTTGTTTCACATTCCAATCTAAATATTTAGGAATGTCTCCTTGGGAGTGTCCAGCTGCTTTTACTATGATTCCTTTTGTTGAACACGAGTTTGGAATATATCATGTTATGGGGGGGTTAAGTCAAATTCCAAAAGCGATGGCTAAGGTGGTTGAAGAAGAAAACGGACAAGTATTAACTGATACAACAGTTACAAAAATATTGAAAAATGGAAAAAAAGTGGTAGGTGTTCAATTGGCTGATGGAAAACAATTGAATTTTGATAAAGTCATAGTTAACGCTGATTTTGGATATGCTATGAATGAGTTTTTTGAACCTAAAGAGCTAAAGAAGTATTCTCCAGAAAAACTTGAAAAGAAAAATTACTCTTGCTCCACATACATGCTGTATTTGGGGGTTAATAAAAAGTATCAGGCGCCTCATCATCATATTTTGTTTGCAGATGATTATCGACAAAATATCGCTGACATTAGTGAAGGACGACTTTCAGACGATTTTTCGTTTTATGTTCAAAACGCGTCTGTTACTGATGAAAGTTTAGCCCCCAGCGGAAAATCTGCAGTTTATGTGTTGGTTCCAACTCCAAACAACCGAGCCAATATTGACTGGGACGCTGAAAAGGATGTTTACAAAGAAAAAGTGCTTGATCGCGTTGAGACCCATGCAGGTATGAGTGATATTCGTGATCACATTGAAGTTGAAAAAGTTATTACGCCAAAACAGTGGGAAACAGATTACAACGTGTACATTGGTGCAACTTTTAATCTTTCACATAATCTTTCTCAGATGCTCTATTTCCGACCCCACAACCGTTGCAGTGAAATAAAAAACATGTATTTAGTGGGGGGTGGAACTCACCCGGGAAGTGGACTTCCAACAATCTATATTTCAGGTATTGTCACCGCAGGGTTGATCTCTAAACAATAACTTGTTTTGTTATTGTTTTTGCCTTTTTTGTTGCCCAAAGGTAAACCATCAGATAATTGGTTAACATCGAATAGTTAAAAAGAAAATCTTCAATGGGTATTGTTGTCACTCTAAATCCAGTGATGGCAGTTGGAGAATAAAGCACTACTGGAGTAGACGTAAGAATATAATTGAAAATCAAAAAAAGAATCAACGTTAAAAAAGCGTATATCCAATATGCCTTAGAAGCAAACAATTCGGGGTTAACTAAGGAAACAGCAATAATTGTCAATCCAACAGAGAGTATCGCTAAAAACGTGTATTCCATACTTTGGACCAGAAAAGCAGATAATGAAATTGTCAAGCCAACTAGTAAGAAAATCCATTTTTTGTTACAGAATAATTGTTTGTCCTCCAAAAAGTGGATTATTGAATTGAAAACAAAAATGCAACTGTAAGGTACAGTAACAAAAAACAGTACTTCCTCCAATGGAATTCCCAAAAACGTTACTTCGTTAACATAAAGTGGGTTAAATGACCAATGGCCCCTGGATGTAGCAAAAACGTCCCATGCAATAAAGAAAATTCCTACAATAAAAAGCGAAACTAGAAGAGGTTTGATTTTTTTATAAAATTTTATCCTCTTTTCAAATGAAAAAATAAGTGGAAAAGCGATTATCAGTAAATTGAAATACAAATAGAAGCTCATATAATATGGCTTAGTTATTTTTATTTATAAATTTAAGCCAACTCAAGACTGGACAACGGGAAGCTTTGAACCAATATCGTCCGAATGAGGGTTAGACTTTATCCCCCAAACCCACGTTAGTAAATTTTTTAAATATGCACGAACATAACTAGTTTTATCCAATAGATTTTGGAGAATTACTTATGATTGAAGAATCTATGGTTTTTTGGCTTGGAGGAATACTTTTTGCTCTTTCTTCTTTGTTGTTCATAGTTTTAGAAAATCAAAATGATTCACGAAAACATTTGTTTAATTCACATGTCTTTGTTAGTTTCATCACAACTATTTCATATTGCGTTATGGCCTTAGGAGTGGCAACAGTTACTAACCAAGATGGCAATGTGATTTATTGGACCAGATGGCTTTTTTATGCTGCTAGCTGTAGCATATTGACTTTAGATGTTGCAACCATTTCGAAGAAAACAGGTGAGAAAAAAGCCGAAGTTGTATTATTTACTGCTCTAACAATGTTTTGTGGATATTTGGCAAGTATAATTTTAACAGATTACAGGTGGCTATTTTTTGGATTGAGCACCGCAGCATACCTTGGGATGCTTTTTTCCCTTTTCAAAAAGTCCAGTCAAAATGGATCTAAAACATCTTCAATTATGTGGTTTGTTCTTGTCACATGGAGTTTATTCCCAATAGTATGGGTTCTAGCACCCACAGGATTTACAATGATTGCAGTAGATGTTACAGCAATATCATACTTAGCTCTAGATATATTAACAAAGATATGTTTCGGAATTTATATCACGACAAGAAAATAATCAATTGGGAATGAAAAAAACAAATAAGCAATCCCAAGGCTAAATAGATCACAAAATTCTTTCATAATAAGATTTCAAAAAATTTAACTTAATTTTTTTAAAAAAAGTAAAAAACACAAATAATGTTTAACAACACAATAGTGTTAAATACAAATATTTACTAAGTATATTTAATACTGATATATTTTTAGTATTTTCGACATCATGGGGGTGAATAATGTGAAGTGTGGACTTTGTGGAAAAGAAGTTAAAAAACAACCAATGATCACTGCTGATGGAAAATGTTCCGAATGCGGAGCTAAACTAAAACCAGCATAACAATTTTTTCCAAAAAAGAGAAATATTTGATTTTAAAATCTGAAAATGCGTGCTTATGCACGCTAAACCCTATTTTTTTCTTGGACTGATTTGAATTTTTTTAGCCAAATTATTCAAAGAGATTTTTCGGGGGTATTCAAAATAACCCATTTTATAAGCAATTAGTAACGCAAATTCTTGTTTTGAAGACAAATTTCCTTTCTTATTGAATCGTGTAATTTCAATTATTCGGACAGGAATTTTTGCTTTATCAAGAGAATTTAGAATGTTTTTTAAAAAAAGTGCATTTGGAGAAACAAAAGAATATAAAATCTTAAAACCATCTAATTTTTTTGCAGATATTAAAAAGGAACTGTTTGCTAAAAAAGATCTACAAACAACACAGCCTTCACTATCAAACCAGGCTATGCTTTTGTTTTCCTTTTTTGTTTTTTTAAAAACTTTAAAAAAATTTGAAGATTTTTTCTCTAATGATTCGTTAGATTTTGTGTCGATTTCAATCAAATGTCGTGTTAATCCGTTTTCCATATTCCTAACATCTATAAGCCTACAATCTTTGATTCCTTTGGATTTTACAAAAGCCATACCTTTACAAGATTTGTTTTCAATTTCAAGTGTTACTGTAATTGGTTGATTTTTCTCATAATTAGAATCAGAGTTCAAAAACACTCACCAAGTTTCACATTTTATTTATTAATAATCATTTCAATACTCTCCTGATAAAAATTGTTCGTAATTTGACATTTCTTTTTTTAATTTAAAACCGAACATGTACGGGAAAAACTTAAGAGCACTGTTAACCATATAACAGTGTTATAGAAAGAGTTGTAAAAAATGAAAAACAAAAAAACAATCACAATAATAAGCCTCTTTATTCTATTGACCCTATCAGTTGCACCAGTTTTTTCTCAAGGAACAATTGTGGATATTGCAGTTGATGACCCAGACAACTTCTCAACACTCGTTGCAGCCCTAACAGCTGCAGATCTGGTTGACACATTAAACAGTGAAGGCCCCTTCACAGTCTTTGCTCCAACCAATGCAGCCTTTGATGCCCTACCTGACGGAGTACTTGATTATCTACTCGCAAACAC
>JARRLY010000026.1:0-8242 GCA_037386545.1 Candidatus Bathyarchaeota archaeon | reverse complement strand
ATAAAGACATATTGTATATACGTTGACCAAAAATACACAAAAAAGGGGAAAAGAAAAATGAGTAAAATTTTCACAACAAATTGGTATCTACAAAGATCCTATTTCACATCACCAAAAATAAACCAAAAAACAAACCAAACAAAAAAAGAAAACTAGACCACACGGTTACTTTTTTTGGTAAAAATAGAAAGTTACCAATAGTTCTAAGACTAGAATCAGATAAAAGAGGGAACATTGAGAGAGAAAATTAATCAAGTGATTAAATTAGGAACTTGGTCAAAAATTATTATCTGCTTTTCCACTTTTCGAAATGGAATATTTCATTTATTGGCTTTTTTGAAGGTTGTCTTGGTTTTTCGTTAGATATCCCAAAGGCTATTGCTCCAACAATTCTCGCATCTGAGGGCAACTCTAATGAATTTTTTAGTTTTCTTTCATCAAATGCACCCATCCAACATGAACTAACACCCTGAACCCAACCAGCAATTACCATGTTTTGAAGAGAAATTGCTACATCCATTAAGCTAAGTTTCTCAATAATCACTTCAGATGACCTGTAGAATCCCACAATAACAAATGATGCTCCATTAACCCAACGATTGAATCCCTGAAAGTCACATGCATCTTTTCCTTTGCTGTCTTTTACAACAACAAAATGCCAAGGTTGATTATTAGTAGCTGACGGGGCAAGCCTTCCTGCTTCTAAAATGTTGTTAAGAATTTGCTCAGTTACGGGTGTGTTTGTGAACTTTCTTACGCTTCTACGACTCAATATTTTTTCAATGCAACTCATTGTTTTTTCCTCATTTTTTCAATTTTTTTAATTTTTTCACAGTATTTTGGATGATTTTCACAATCTCATCTTTTGAAACTCCTTCAGAAAGCAACAGGGAAATTTCGTTTGCAATAGGAGCAAGTAGATTTCTATTATCGTAAAATGCTAAATGTAAATCATCAAAAGTTTCATGAGCTAAACAGATTGATTCATGAATTTTCTTAGAATAGTAATCTTTTAACTCACCATGACCTTCAACAATTTCGTTACCTGTTTTTGTTATTGTGTATAATATTTTATTGCCGATGTTTTTTCCTTTAATCCATCCCTTATTTTCCATGGATTTTAATAACGGATAAACGCTTCCTGTGCTGGGTTTTTTGCCAGTTAATTCATCCACTTTCTTGATAATATCATACCCACTAACTTCATCATCTGAGATTATCTTTAGCATCCATAGATTGAGTAACCCTTTTGCCATCATCAGCACCAATATATCGGTGTAGATATATCGTTATCGATATAATAAAAATGTTGCTAAAAAATAGAGCAATTGAAGCGGTAAAACCCCAAGTTCATTAGCTGTTTTTGGCCGAATTGTGAAATGGTTTTAATTGTGTACTAGATTTCAGTTTGAAAAATCATGCCATTGAGCACTGGCTCGAAAAATAGGGGGCAGGGTGGGGTGTGGGGAGGGAGGGGGAATTGTTGAAAATGTGAAGCATTAAAAATTCAAATAAAAAAATACAGCACACAATTTAATAGAAGATTTTTACTTATTAAATTTGGAGCAATATTAATGTCAGGAAAAGAAAGGGATATCGAAGGCATTCTAATTCCAGGCGGATTGTTTATCGGATTGGGCATAGGAATATTTCTAAACCAAACAGCTGCCGGAGCCCTAGTAGGTCTGGGTATTGGATTCATTCTTTATGGATTAGTAAAAGCGCTAAAGAAGAGTTAAGGAAAAAAATAAAGAATTATAATTTTAGCTTAAGATTTTCAGAGAGATCTTTTTTCCTATTTCTAATAGTCACTTCAGTGACTTTTGCTGCTTCAGCTAAACAGCTTTGAGTTACCTTTTCTTTGGTCATTCTACCTGCAAGGTAAAGAGCCGCTGCAGCAACAGCAGAGGGGTCTTTGCCAGCGGTAAAACGCTTTTCTTGGGCCTCTTTAATTAGTTGAATAGCTAACCCTTCTGTCTCATTTGACACTTCAGCTTTTTCAGCAATTTTTGTAACATATTCCATAGGCTTATCTGTAGGCATTTTCATGTCCAAATTTTTAACAATTAACCGATAATTACGTGCAACATCTTTTGGGTTTTGAAAAGTGGCTTCACTAACTTCTTTTAATGTTCTTGGATTTTTGGTATACCTACAAGCAGCATACAAAGCAGCAGTAATGATACCTTTTATTGTGCGTCCTCTAACCAGTCCTTTGTTCAAAGCTTTTCTATAAATAATCGCGCCCATTTCTTTCACTGATGAGGGAATACTAAGGGCATCTGAGTAACGGCGAAGATGTTTCATGGCAGTTAAAAGATTCCTACTTTTGGAATCGTGGATTAAAGAACGTCTGTTCCATCGTTGAAGACGATATAATTGATTTTTGGACTCATCAGGCAAGCGGCGCCCAAAGGCATCCTTATCTAAATGAAAAATTGTGGATAACCCTTTGTCAAAATATGAATAATTCGTAGGTGTTCCGGTTCTTATTTTTGTTTTTCTCTCTTCAGGGGTGTAAGCTCTCCATTCTGGACTATGATCAGCAATATTTTCCCCCACAACTAGACCACAGGTTCCACAAACAAATTCGCCCATTTTTAAATCTTTTATTACATTTTTTCCTTTACATTCGGGACATGTTATTTTTACAATATTTTGGCTTTTCATTTCTATTTTTCACAAACTAGCCTGAAGATAAAAATTAGATGCAACTCTTCTTAATCAGGACAATATATTGTATTCTCAGCACTCTTTAAAAACATCACGTGAGTTGGAAAAATAATTTTAGGTTTATTTTAACGAGTGCATAAAGCTGTAGTTTTGATTAATGTTTTATCAGTTTTCTTTTTAAAAAATCAATAAAAATCTAAAAACTATTCTAGACTCAAAGAAACGATCATGGCCTTTCGTGGGTTTGGTTTATTTGTTTTAGTTTTTTTCTAGCAACAACAAGTGTTAATGTTCCTATCACCAATAGGGGTAATGTAATCCATGAAGGAAATTCTGGAATTGTTTGAACTGAAGACCAGTCACTCCAACCATGATAAGTACAATTAGCTCTAACCCTAACTGTGAGGTCGTCATTTAATTCTCCCAAGTTGTATTCTACAGTGAAATAAGTTGTACTTTGTTTAGTTAGATTTAGGTCATTAATTGTTCCATCGACATCAATTTGAACTAAATCAACATAATGGTCAGTCATGGGATATTCATGTTCAATTGTTATATTCAAGATTGTTTGATTGTCCCTAATCAAAGGTTCAACATTCATTACCTCAGGCACGTCAGCATAAACTGGACTTGAAAACGAAACTGAAATTATAATAAAATTGGTTATGAATAAAATAGCCAGAAATGAAAGTTTTTTCTTCAAATAATCTCCCAGTTAATGTTTCCCAAATCCATTTAAAAATGTTAAGATTTAAAATCAGGGTATATTTTTGTTGGATTTGGTTTTTTGTTGATTTTGATATTAATCAAATTTTAGTATGTGTTTGGACCCAAGAATTTAATAATTCTTCAGTAATAATTAGCTATTTGGTGTTGTTTGTTGAAGTTTACTGACTTGATTAATGAGGACGTTTTTGCTCAAGGGGAAAAAATTGGTGAAGTAAAAAATGTGTACGTTGATCCAGAAACTTGGGAGATAACCCATCTTGAGGTTTTGTTGACAAAAGAGGCTGCTTACGAAATATTAGGAGCTAAGACGCCGATTAAGAACAGTTTAGCAATATCCGCCCTACGAAAAGGGTCAGCTTGCTGTACAGAAGATGGCATAGAAATTAAGCTTTCCAAAGCCCAACTACACATTTACCTAAGACCGCCTGAATAATTGGTTTAAAAAATTAATTTAGTGGTTATTTATAGGTCTAAAAGCGCATATTTCGGGTGTCGGAATATGTGTTATATTGCTTTTGGGCCATATTCTAGTTTTTGGGGATGGTTTTGGATCTTTTGGATTATGTTGATTTTGCTTTGCAGTATAAGCGCTGCTATAAACTTTTGGAAAAAATTGAGGTAAAGAGTAGAAAAAGAGAGCATGAGAAATTAAGAGTTTAGATGATATGAATTTTTGTTTTTGAAATATTAGATGTGGATTGCCCATTTTTTGGGGTTGTTTTTTGAATGTGTTATTTTAGCAGTCTTAGGTTTTTTAAAAGTTGGAAAATAATTGTGAATAAGATTAATCCTGTATAGTAAAGGCTTGGAATAAATAACAGAGCTGGAAGCTGAGTGTAATATTCAGAAGTAAGTAATATGGGTCCTAGGACGCTTCCCAGGGGTAATATCCAGTAAAGGATGTTGCTTTTTTGTGTTATTATTTTTTTGATGTCTTTGCTGGCTAACATAACTATTGTGGAAATTAGAAACAAAGCTATTTCTAATGCTATTTGGGTGTTGCTTGTGACTGAAAAGTTTGAAATGTAGATGTGTTGGTTTGATAGGGGCCAAAGTAGTTGGGAGCCTCCTCCTGAGAAAATGTCTCCGATTAGAGAATGGGATATTAAAGCTACAAAGTAGGGGAGGGCTTTTTTCTTGTATTTGATGAAAAGGGGAACAAAAAGTAGTATGCAAAAAAGTATGGAATGAGTTGGGCCTCGGTGTTTGATTATTTGTAAAAACATAAAGTCTATGTCGGGAAGAATTGAGGCGGTAAAAAGTAGGGCAAAGTTAAGTTTGGTGTTAACAAGTTTTGCAGAGTATTTTCCAAACAGGTAACCCAAGGCGAAATGACCTATTGCAAACAAGTTTAATCACTGAATTCTAATCAAGTAAAAGGGAAGTTTCTAATAAACAAAAGGTGTTAATTTATTGGTTTTTTGGTAGATTTTGAGAAAAATTTTTTGTTAGCAGTTTAGTTTGTTTTTTTGTTGCAGGAAATGTACAACAACCACTTTAGCTTAAAGGTGTTTGTTTTTTTGTTAAAGGATGGGGGGTCAACAGCAACCTTTGTTTTTGAAGGAAAAGGCTAATCATGAAGCAGTTGTAGTATTTGTTGTTGATTTACGTTTCAGAGTGAAAAAGCAATGGATGTTGGTTTTGGCAAGGTTTTGGTTACTGGCGGTGCTGGTTTTATTGGTAGTCACATTGTTGACAGGCTCCTTGAGAAAGGCGTTAAAGTACGGGTTTTGGATGATCTTTCAACTGGAGATAAAAACAATTTAGTTCAGCATGAAAGCAATGATGGTTTTGAGTTTGTTTTAGGGGATATCAGAGATTATGATGTCGTAGAAAAAGCGGTAGAGGGGGTTGATGCTGTTGTTCATCAGGCTGCTTTGGTCAGTGTCACAAAATCTGTTGAGTATCCTTTGGTTTCTAATGGGATTAATGTTGTTGGTTCTTTGAATTTGCTTAAAGCCAGTGTAGATTTGGGTGTGAAAAGGTTTGTTTTTGCTTCTTCTTGTGCAGTTTATGGAGATTGTCAATGTTTGCCTGTTGGTGAAGGTTGCTGTGTTAGGCCTTTGTCTCCTTACGCGGTGGACAAGTTTGCTGTGGAAAATTATGCCCGAGTATTTAACGAGAATTGTGGTTTAAAGACGGTGGGTTTGCGGTACTTTAACGTGTATGGTCCCAGGCAAAAGTTTGGTCCTTACAGTGGGGTGATTTCGGTTTTTGTTAATTGTTTTTTGGAGAACAAGTCTCCCATAATTTTTGGGGATGGAAAGCAAACCAGAGATTTTGTGTATGTAGATGATGTGGTTGAAGCGAATTTGTGTGCCTTAAAAAAAGAAGGTGTAGGGGGTGAGGTTTTTAATGTTTGTTCAGGCAAGGAATCTTCGGTTAATGCTCTTTTTGAGGTTTTGCAAAAGGTTTCAGGTAAATCTCATGTTACGCCAGTTTTTAGGGAAGAAAGAGTTGGAGACATTAAGAGTAGTTATGGTGACAACTCCAAGGCTTTGGAAAAACTTGGTTTTAAGGCAAAAATGTTGTTAGAAAATGGAATAGAAGAGTTGTTTAAGTTTAGGTCAAAGCAGTAAAGTAGATTTTTACTTTTTTGTTTAGATTTTGGGGGGCATAATTGGATATAAATTGTGGATTATTTATTAAAAAAGAAAAAAGGGTAAGGGGTTTTGAGAACGCTTTATTGGAGGAAATGTTTACTGAACCTTTTTTATGATAAAATGGAATTTTTCATTTTCTTTCCAGTTTTTGATTAATTCAAATTGTTCGAATCGGGCTAAAACCTTCATGTCCTCTTGAGCCGATTCACACGTGGCAATAACTTCCAATGTTTCACCAACATTCATCTTGTCTAATTTGTAACGAGCTTCAACCAAGGGTAAAGAGCAACAAAGACCAGAACAATCAACTTTTTCATCAGACTTTGTTTTATTTTTCAAATTAATCACCTCTAAAAAATTGGTCCAAACTTGATTTTGTTATTTTTTGGCCTATAGGTTTGAGAGTGTGTTTTGTATTGTTGATTTTGTTTGGGTTATTTGATGATTGTTGCATGTGGGATTTAGTTCTATCGTCAGAGGTCCATTATAGTCAACGTCTTTGAGTTTACGTAGGAACTCTTTCAAATTTGATGTTTTGGAATTTATTGGACTGTGGTTTTTGTTACTAATGTGTACGTTAAGTAGTCTTTTTTTAAATCTTTCAACCAGCTCCATAGTGTTACCAATGGTTTGGCCATGACAAAAATCTAAGGTAAATCCCAGATTTGGATCATCTATTGCGTTTAGTATCTGATTTATCTCTGCATAATTGTTACCAATGCTTTTTGAAGGGTCTGATAGATTTTCTAGGGCTAATTTTATGTTAAAGGATTTTGCATAGGAATGGATTTCTTTATGAATTATTGTTAAGAATTGTTTTTGTTTTGATTTGGGTAATTTTCTTGAAATATTGGAATGAATGACCATAATTGGGGCTGAAAGAATTTTTGCAAAATGGACTGAAACTTTACCAAAGTAGATTGCCTTAGGGATTTCAATTCGATCAGTAACGGGAAAAGTAGCTGAGTGAAGAGTTAAACAATTTATTTTTTGTGTTTTTAGTGTTTTTTTGATTTTGTAAACTGCTAGTTCATCGCCTAATTGTACATTTTTCATATTGAATTCAATATTTTCAAAGCCTAACTTTTTTATCTGCTTTAGTTTCGGCAATATGGAATATTCTGAAAAAACACCTGTGGACAAACTGATTTTCAAACATTAACCCTTTATCTAGTTAAAGGAAAGTGAAAGAAATGTGTTGTTAGTTTTTTTAAAAAGAAAAAAGGTTGATGACAAAGGTTATAACAAAAACAATAGTATCTATTCTATATCATTGTTGGGAGATCTCTTTGTCAGGAATACTTGGTACTCAAGCTTATCTTGGGGCAGATGTCAATTTAGTTTTTCAGTTTATTACAGTTGCATTAATTATTGTAAGTGTTGTTTACAAGAACAAGAAAAATTTTAAGGCTCATGCTCAATTGATGGGTGTTGCAGTTGTTATTCACATACTTTCTTTTGTTGCAGTTATGGGGCCAGTTTTCTTAGCAGATTTTTCGGGGTTTGTCACGTTTATTTCACTTCTTGAAGTTCAAACAATGTGGATTCACGCAATTTTTGGACTTATCGCAATGGTTTTAGGAGCTTTAATTGTTTTGCTTTGGGCTTTAAATCCAAACAAAATTGCTGCTTGCTTTAAAAGAAAAAGAATCATGGACCTAACAATCGTGTTATGGTTAACGTCTGTTATTTTCGGAATAATTACTTATGCATTATTTTACATCTAAGGAACAAAATTTTTTTAAAGTATATAGTTAAAGCTTTATTGCGTTTTCATGACATAGTTGAGATGGAAACACTCGGAGCTGTGCCAAGGGAAGAAATACTAAAAGGTTTGTGATTATAATCCAGTAGTTTCTTCAATTAGAAATGAATCGTCTATGGGAGGTGGTAATGATAAAACTTGGAAAGGTTCCATTGAATAGCGATGTTAGTATGAAATGTAGATGTGAATTGTGTCCAGTTCAAGGCATTAGTGCTTGTTCTACACCAAAAAACAAAAAAATAATTAACTCTAGAGCAGAGGTTTACTGTTCTGTAGGTCTTGCAGAGTGTAAAGATCTTGACAATTCAAAACAATGTATTTGTAATCAGTGTCAAGTGTATGCTGATTTCAATCTTGCTGATAGTGATCCAAAAGATTATTTTTGTTTTAATGGAAAAGTAATAGACTGAGCGGGTGGGAAAGGTGTTCCAAGTCATGGAATCCCTATTGGTTAACTTTTGGGTTGAATTCA
>JARRLY010000025.1:0-48449 GCA_037386545.1 Candidatus Bathyarchaeota archaeon | reverse complement strand
GTTAAAGGGAACTTCAAAACTCCAGAAGGAAAATTCGTATTACACATAATTGTTGGAAGCATACCCATAGCAATTATTGGTGTAACCTTTTACGAGGGCATTAAATCCTTGTTTTCTAATTTGCTTGCTGCTGGATTGGCTTTACTGATTACTGGATTCGTACTGTTTGTTTCAGAAAAACGATTAGGCAACAAAAAGATGAACACCCTTGATTCACTTCTTGTTGGTTTAGCCCAAGCAATCGCAATAATTCCAGGAATTTCCAGAAGCGGAGTAACAATTTCCACAGGACTTTTAAGAAAAATTGACAAAACAACAGCCTTCAGATATTCTTTCTTATTATCTGTCCCTGCTGTACTTGGAGCGACAATCATAGAAGTAAAAGACTTGGTTCTAGGAAACGTTGAGTTATTACCAATTGCTGTTGGGGTAATTGTTTCAATGTTAGTTGGCTATGCATCTTTGAAGTTTCTACAAAAAATAGTTATGAGCGAACGGTTTCACCTTTTTGCATATTACTGTTGGGTTGTTGGAATTGCAATCTTGGCGTTTTCACTAGTTTAGTAGTTGATTTTGTTTGGATTTGTAAAAAATATTTACTTCTAAAACTTTTTGTGGTCAAAAGAAGACTAACCTATTTAAGTTATGTAAACAGTAAAAGACAAAGAATACAGAGGGAATACTGTGGGAAAAAAGAGAGCCGGACGCGACGACTGGAATAAGATCAAGATACCCGAAGCTAACGACGTAATTGGAATCGTCAAACAAATGCTAGGTGGCGACCGACTGTTAGTTAGTTGTCAAGATGGCCATGAACGACTTTGCAGAATACGCGGCAAAATGAAACGACGAATGTGGGTACGGGTTGGCGACATTGTTTTAGTTTCCCCATGGGATTTCCAAACTGATGAGCGCGGCGACGTAATCTGGAGATACAAACGAAACCAAGCCGACTGGCTGCGCAGAAAAGGTTACCTGAAAGTTTGACACAAAAAACTCGATCATTTTTTATTTTTATTTGGACAGGAGGATTTAAAAGCCAGTCCATCCAACATTAACAGCACCAAACTACGGAGAATCGCAAAATGAGCAAAAAATCTAACGACTCAAATATAATTTACGTAGGTAGAAAACCCCCCATGAATTACGTGTTAGGCATCGTAACCGCATTCAGCGGATCCGAAACCAAAGAAGTAACTGTAAAAGCACGAGGACAAGCAATAACCACGGCAGTTGACGCAGTCGAAATCGCAAGACGCAGATTCGTCAAAGAAATGACCGTTGACAACATTGCAATCGGAACAGAAGAGATGCCCCCACGAGAAGGCGAAACCAACTCACGGATGATTTCCACAATCGAGATCACCTTAAACCGAAGCTAAGCAACAAAGACTAGCAAATTCTCTACGTATGGGATTAACTAAAAGCAAACGCTTACAAACGTCATAGTTTGTTGTTGGCTAATAGTTATAATCCACTTGAATTTTTTCTTTATTTTTTTGTTTTTTTCTTTTATTTTTCTTGGATAAAGAATCTGAACTATTGTACCGTAATATTTAATGTATGATATTACGTAGTACCTTGGGGGATAATACATGGGAAAAACTACGTTGCCCACGCCCGTGTACATGTCTGTTGCATGGACTTTGATGACTACCTACCAATTGTTCACTGAAATTACTGTAAACACAATTACTAATTTCATTATCGGAGTTGTTCCTATTGTTGGAGCATGGATGATGGCACGCATTGATTTGATTGTGTTCATTCATTCTTTTGCTTGGATATTCTTTTTGTCATCTTTTATCCCCGGAGTACTTTTAGGGAAAAAACGAGGCGTTCTAATATAATTTAGTGTATGTTTAACATTGGCTGTCTTAGCGAATATAGTTCAAGGAGTAGTTGCTGCTGCCAGTGCTGGACCATTAGATCAAATTCTTGGGTTAGCTCCTCTGTTTAGAAATCCATTGCTCGCTGGAATTTACATGTCCTTGCCCTATGCTTTGATGGCATGGTTTGACATTCATGGAAAACGCAAAAGCATTGAAAAAATGCGCAATACACCAGAAACGAGTGAATTTTCTGAAACTGTTTTTGGTATAGTGACTTGCCCTGTAATTCAAGAAAAAACTCAAGAAAACCAGTCCAATGCGCCATCTAATACTGTTTAGTTCAACAAGTTAAGGGCGACCTGTTAGTCCTTTTTTATAATTTATTGATGCAACTGTACTTGTCAATATTATATTGTTGTCTTAACACAGACGAATTTTTTCCTAAATTGGATTTACTTTTAAAAAATCGTAAAATTTTGCAGGTTTTCTGTTATGCTAAATCTATTGCAATTTAAAACATGAACATGACTCTGGTTTGAATACTATAACTTGTTTTGTTTGGGCTGTCAAAAAGGGAGGTGTAAAAGTTGCTTTGTTTGGTTTCATTCACTTTTATGAAGTGTTGAATCCTATTAATCGTATTTTACTTTTGCATTTGTTGCATTGTATTTCTAGTTCTTCTAGTTCGCCGTTGCAAACTTTTGTGTCAAGTATTGTATAGACATCTTCTGTTTCGTCTTCAGGGGATATGATTACTCCACAGCGAGGACAAGCAAATTCTCCTTCTCCTTGAAGCTCTGTTAGACTCATTTTATATGCCAGAGGTGGTTGCATGTGTTCATTCTTCCTTTGAACGTTAATGCTTTTTGTTCTTCTGTTTTTTAATAAATAACATTTATGAACTCAAACTCTGTTTTCGTGTTCTGAACTGAGATTATTACGTTTTTATTTTGTTTCGATCTTTTGAAAAATAATTTTAATCTTTGCTAAAAAGTTCGGAATCGAAACATATAAAATATGCTTAAGAGCATAACATATATACCGGAGAGGAAAGAATGGCCCCACGAGAGCGTTCAGTAAAAAGAACGACAATCATTCTAGACGAAGAAGAGCGAGAATACATCGACAACCTCATAAATCAAGGAAGAGAACCCGGAATAAAGCCGTTAGTATCCAAGATGCTTGATGTTTATCGCAGTATGCGAATTTATGATTGGAAGTTCCCTGGAGAATACTATATCGGCATTAGTCGTGTAGCCTTCATTAATGTTGAATTTCTTGATGTTCTCCTCAAATTTATTCCTGAAACTAAATGGGAAGAAGTTGGATGCGAGATTGGAAAAATGGCCAAAGTCTCCTTGGAAGCTAGTATGGATATTGAAACAACAAACAAAGAAAAATGGGTCGACGTGTTTAAGAGACTACGAGTTCAAGGCTTTGGAGACTTTTACCTTAAAGACAAATTCATAATTATCAGAACTCCCTTAATTAGTAATTCAAAATTTTTATGTGGCTTCATATCATCTTTAGTTGGAACAAGTTTGGAAGTTCGTACTGTAACTCCGCCTCTGGTTTTTGAAATTGTTGAGTAACTCAAAGTTTTCAACTGAAATGGTTTTTTAATAAATTCTAACATGGAAAACTGCAAGAACATGGAATCTTTGATAATAAAAAAATGAGCTTTTTCGGGTTTTTGTTAAATTCGATTCATGTGACGTTTATTCCTAATCTGTAGTTTGATTTCATATGTATTAAATATAATAAATTACGAGTTTCTGGTTAAAGGAAGTCTAGTCATGAAAAGCATGATAAAATCAAAGAAAGGAATCTCACCAATCCTTGCAACGCTACTGTTAATCGTCATTGCTGTAGCAGCGGTCATAGTCACATACGCTTGGGTAATCACCTTCACTGAATCCACAACCAGTCAAGCAGGTGCAATATTAACTGTGGAGAACATAAGATTCGACACCGCTACAGACGACATTGTAATTACGATAAGAAACTCGGGAACAGCAGATGGAACTGTTGACTCTGTGTATGTTGGTACATCTTCATCAAATCTTGTCTTACAATCTGCATCTGATGTTGATCCCAGCCCAGCAAACGGAATAGTTGAAGCCGGTTCTACCCTTACCTTAACAATTAGTAACTACAGTTGGACCGAAGGAGAAACCTATTACTTCAACATAGGCACTGAAGAGGGAATGAGTCTTCCATTCAGCCGAGAAGCATAATTTCTCTTTTTCTTTCCTCCTCTTTCTGCATTTTTTGTTACCTGATTGGGTAGATGATATCGCGTGAACCAAATACTAGACGGCGCTCGAATTGTTTTGTGTCTTGTTTTTCTAGTGTATGCTTCGTGGAGTGATTACAAAAGCAGAGAAGTAAGCAACAAAGTCTGGCTGATTTTTGGTCCCTTGGCCCTTTTGTTAACTGGCACACAGATTCTGTTCTTTGCGTCTCAACCCTTTCAACTGGTAACCTTTTACGTTCTATCTTTTGCCATAACCTCAGGATTAGCTATTCTACCAGCCCCTCATTGTAGCAGTGCCGGGCGTTGCTGAGCGCCACCGCCTGCCAGTGCGCATTGAACAGGGGCGAGACGTCCTCCGCCTCGAAGCGAGCAGCCCGTGCCTAAAAACAGAATCGGTTGCACGGAAAATTCTCGCTATTATTAGTGGTTACAAAATAAAATTATCCAAATTAGATAACAGTCACATGTTTCCCCTTGAAGACATTGAAACAACTGACGATGGAGAAAAGTCACCAAAACTTTTAGTTTTTCCCAACTACGACGAACGAGAAAACATAATAAAAAGACTAAAAGAAAACAAACCCAACGGATGGGTGTGGGCAACTCCCGGTTTACCCCTTCTAATTTTCATTACCGCAGGTTTGATTATTGCTTTAATAATCGGAGACATAATTTGGTTGCTATTAGGTTCATTTCTTTTCTAATTTAGTTTAGACCAATTTTTGACTTAATTTCTTAAATCTAGGCCAAAAAGATTTTTTCTTTCAATTGGGGTTAATTTAAAACGATTTCTTTATGATTTAGTATTCTTTTACAAAAGGCGGAGATTGTACCTTGGAACCTGTGAAGGTTGTTGTTGGAATAATAGTTAAAGAAAACAAGTTCTTGGTTGAGCGCCGTAGAATGGATAAAAAAGTTGACCCTGGAATCATTTGTTTGCCTGCTGGTCATGTTGAACCTAACGAAGATTTAGAAGCTGCTTTGAAACGCGAAATGCTGGAAGAATTAGGTATCCAAGTGAAACAGATGAGCTTTGTTTGCAAAAACTACTATGTTGCAAGTAGCGGAGAAAAACAACATGCCTATTGTTACAAAATCACTGACTACGAAGGCGAACTTGAAAGCATTGAAGCTGCAGAAATTTTCTGGGAAGAAGATCTTAACAAGATGACTTTAGAAATTGACAAAGAAACAATCCGGAAAATGCAACAATTAACAGACTAAAGTCGTTACATCCGAAAATTGGTTTACAATGGTGGCCAAAGGAATTGGGTTTTAATTTAGTAGCAGAAAAACTTTCTACACACTTGAATACTACTGATTTTTTGGATGGGAATGCTGCTGTTGTTGCCCTATTACGTGAATGCAATCAAGAGCTTGAGTTGCTTTTTGTGAAGCGAACTGAAACTCTGACAGACCCTTGGTCTGGGCAAATTGCTTTTCCTGGGGGAAAGCGAAGTCTTCAAGATAAAGATTTGAAAGACACCGTAATCCGGGAAACCTGTGAAGAAACAAATGTTAACCTTCGTAAAGGTTGCAGGTTTTTAGGCGCGTTGAAACCAATCAACTCGATTCAAAGGCCGGATATGAAAATTCTTCCTTTCGTTGTTTTACAGTTGGAGGAACAACCAATAAAACTTAATCATGAACTTGCAGACTTTTTTTGGGCTCCTTTAAATGACTTGACTAATAATGAACGCACAACTCATTATATGTTGAAAGATTATCCTGCGTATGTTGTGCGAAACAGTGTTGTTTGGGGAATAACATACCAGATATCAAATGGCCTTGTTTCTGTTTTGCAGTCCTTGATGCAATAGCCACGTTTTTATTAACTATTTTTTCAGGCTACTAACTGCGGCAGAAATTCGTCTTAAACATTCAAGAGCGTTTTTGTATGTTGGATACCCTTTGAGTCCGCATTCTGGACCCGCGTATAGAATTCTTTCTTCACCGAAGCGTTCAACAACATCAGTTACTCGTTTTTTCATTATATCTGCCGTTTCCAAAAAAACGTCAGGGTCTATTTTTCCTTTTTTGATGGCAGTCCATGCGTCAGCAATTTTTTCGTTAACATTTGTTTCAGAAATTTTTTCTTTGGTTTCTGCTTCAATTTTTTGTCTAATTAATTTATCAAAGTCGTTAACTGTCATGCTGGCTTTCAGGAACTTGTCTTTTGATTCCAACAGTTTTGCAGTTTTTTGCATCTGATGAATTGGATCATCAACGTGGGTATCAATTACATCCAAGTTGGATATGTCCCAAAACATGGGGTTTGCTGTGCTGTGCAGATGAATCATGCCTTGGGCGGTTTTTGATTTAATTGTATAAAAAATTTTTTCCCATGCTTTTTGCAGGTTTTTTCTTCCTTGAGAACCAAAGTCGATTAAGGGGTCATCTACTAGTCCAAAAGTTGGTTCATCAACAGAAACTAGGCTTGCTTTTCCATGTTTGGTGCTGAAAATGTTATGCTCTACGATTTGAGCAATAACGTTTCCTAGTCGGATGAAGGTTTTTTCGTCTCGATAAGGAAAAAATGAAGCAAGAGTATAAGGCCCAGTTATGCAAATTCGAAGTTCAAAGGGTTTTCCTATTTTCTCTTGAATTAATTGCGCGTTTCGTTCAATTGCTAAAACTTCCGCTATCTTGTTGTTTTCTGCCCGCAAAGAAACAGTTTTTGTTTCCAAGTATCCGGAATCAATTTTTTCTATTCCCTCCATCAGTGACACAAACATCTGGTTCATGTCCCTGAACTGAGGATAATTTGGAACATCCATTCCTGCTTGGAGTTTGTCAACAAAGCTGTCAACAAGGGATTTCTCAAAAAAATCTATGGACTCATCTGAAGTACTTTGTCCATAACCTTTTGCGCCTTCCAAAAACTTTGTAGAATTACCCATGAAAGGCATGCTACCTGAATCACACGATTTAATCACTTGAATTATCCCCTTAGTTTTGTTTTCTTTCCATTTATTGTGTTATAAAATGTTCCCATCCTTGGGTCTGAATTTCAACAGTTTTTTTCTCTCTTTGTAGTTGATACTTTTTTTCTTCAGTTGCTACTCCAATTTTGATGAGCGCACCACCTGCTGATTCTACTGCTTGTTTGGCTTGAGGCCAAGAGTCTGGGTTAACTGTTACAACTAGTTCGTATTCTTCTCCCCCATATAATGCTAAATCCCCCGAATCTAGACCCTGAATCTTTGCAAACTCTTTTGCTTCAGGAGCTACTGGTAAACTGTTGATGCAAAATCCAACGTTACTTGATCTACCAAGTTCATGAAGGCTCCACGCCAAACCATCACTGGAGTCAATAGAGGCAGTCACACCCTCAGACTTTGCAAGCGTCATTCCCTCTTTTACTCTAGCGCATGGCATCAATACTGCGTCAATTAGTGGGTCTTGAATTTTTGGAATTGATATTTTTTCCATCAAAATTTTTAGTCCTGCCGCTGTTTTGCCGAAATATCCCGTTACTGCAACATAGTCGCCGGCTTTTGTTCCACTTCTTTTGAGAAGTTTTTGTCTGTCACATTCCCCAAATGCCATGCAACTGATAATGATATCTGAGGCTTGGTTTGTGTCGCCTCCCACGATATAGGCGCCGTATTCTCTTGCTCCGGCGTTTAATCCTTTGGCTATTTCTTTTATGTCTGTTTTTGACAAATCAGAAGGCACCCCGATTGAAGCTAACAACACAACCGGTTTTGCTCCTTTTGCTGCCAAATCGCTAATGTTCATTACTGCTGCTTTTCTGGCGGCTTGCCATATGCTCATGCCTTTGGGTACGTCAGTTTTTTTGACTAACATATCCATGTTTATGACTGCTAGTTTGTTGTTTCCTAGGTCAACTGCAGATGCGTCATCTCCGAAGGGCAAAGGCATGTTAGGCATTTGGTCTAAGTTTTCTTGAATTAGTTTGATGATTTTTCGCTCGCCCAGCTCTTTTGCTGAACTCAAATTAGGGGCCTCTGAAATATTGTTTGATATTAGATGTCTTAAGAATACCTGTCTTTTTTGCTTTAAAGAACTTGGCATAATTTTGAAAAAACTTTTTATATTCTCCATATCGATTTGACTACTAAATACTTCCAAAGATGATTTTTATGATTAATTCTGTTCCTAAACTGCTAAAATCTGTGAACCGTTACCCTGCTTTAATTAAAGCAACTAAAGTCTTTTTTCTGGCTCTTTTATGTGTTAGCTCTTTGTGTTTGATTAGCACGCGAGTAATGGCTCAAACCAGTATAACTGAGACTGTTTACATTCAAAGTGATGGAAGCATCTATTCATCAAACAATTCTACGGTTCCCATTGACCAGGATGGTAATGTGTACACCTTTACTGATGATATGTTGGTTTACAGTTTTGTTGTACAGCGCAGTAACGTGATAATTGATGGTGCTGGATATGTCTTACAGGGTCAAGGAGAATTTGGAATAGAACTTGTTTCTGATGGGGTAACCATCAAAAACCTAGACATACTTGGAGGTTTTAATTATGGTATTTACGTCAGTGGATCATCTTTTAATGCCTTTATTGACAACACAATATCTGGAAATGGTATTGGTTTACTAATCAATAATTCTACACAAAACACTCTTACTGGAAACACCATCCAAGACAACAATATGGGTATCGAACTATGGCTAACATCTGAAAACTCGTTGAAAGATAACGTTTTTGACAACTTTAAAAACCTATCAGTTTATGGCACCGAACTGTCCCAATACGTGCAAGACATTGATGACTCAAACGTAATTGGAGATGACAAAAAAATCTACTATTTAGTAGATGAATCAAATCTTGTTATAGATGGTGAAACCGACAATGTTGGCTTTCTTGCTCTTGTGAGTTGTTCAAACATTACTGTAACAAATGTTGAAATCTCAGGCAACGAACAAGGAATAACATTAGCAGACACTACTGGCTCTTCAGTAACCCATTGTACCATAGCCGGCACTAATTATGGCATTTCTCTGTTTTCTTCTTCCTCTAACTCTATTAGCTATAACACTTTAACAAATAACAACCGAGGCATACACCTCAAAACTGCAACCTTTAACACCCTATCCGCAAACGAAATAGTTGATAACGTGGGGGGAATGTTCTTTTTTGACTCCACCCAAAACATCGTTTCCGGGAACATCCTCCAAGGGAACACAGCTTATGGTCTTGGCCTTAGTACTTCATCGTTTAACTCAATTACCGGTAACCGCTTTCTTAATAACGGGGAAAATGATGGCTACCAAGTTTACGATGCAGCTTTAACAAACAGTAGCCTTTCATACTCTTCGAACTCGTGGTCTGTTTCTTATCCTGCAGGTGGGAACTATTGGAGCGACTATACTGGAACCGACGTAAAATCGGGAGTTGACCAAACTGAAAGTGGCAGTGACGGAATAGGAGATACACCTTACGTCATTTATGCAAACATTCAAGATGATTATCCTCGAATTCTTGAGGGTAACTTGATTATTTCTGTTAGTTCTCCCGAAAACAAAACCTACTCTGAAAACTCTGTTACCTTAACAGTAGACGTAAACGATGAAACCTCTGTTGTTGGCTACAGCCTAGATGGCGAAGAAACAATTACCATAAGTGGAACCACGACCTTATCTAACTTGTATGAGGGTTCACACGAGTTAACAGTTTTTGCCAAAAATACAGAAGGACAAGAAAGCTCACAAACAGTATACTTCACCGTATCTGATGGCGACTCCCAAACCCCAATCAACGATGGTCACCCCGAAGATTTGGACCTAATCCTGATCGTAGCAATTGCCGCAATAGCAGTTGTTGCTGTTTCGTTGCTTTACTTTTTAATACTAAAGAAGAAATAAACACCCCTCCATGGGGTAGCCCCTTTTTTAGTTGTAATTGTTGTTTTTCTAGTTAACAAGCTATTAATTTTTTCATAATCATTCTTTAACCAGTATCTAACCTTCCCGAACGTCTTAAAAATGGGTTTTATGCTCAATTCACAGTATGCCTCGGTGGCTCAGCCCGGTAGAGCGGCAGCCTCGTAAGCTGTATGCCGCGGGTTCAAATCCCGCCCGGGGCTCCATTTAGATCTTTTTTGTTTAGTAATTCAGAAAGTTTTTCAATCAAAACAATCTATGTTATGTCGTAAGAAATAATATTATTTTGTCTTTGGAGAAACCCGTTATGGCCGACGTAAAGTTTGTTGTTGTTATGTTGATTTGTATTGTTTTGGGGGTAAGTTGCATTGGTGCTGGATTGTTGCTCAGTCAAAAAGAGGCAGAAGTTACACTTAAAACTGAAGAAATTGTTGTGATGGAAACGCAAAAGAGCACCTTAGAAACCCAGATTGTGGGTTTGTTATCTGATAAAGCTGCGTTGGAATTGCAGGTTACTGGTCTAGAGGATGAAACATCGGAGTTGAACACTGAGGTTACTGTTTTGGAGTCTGAAGTTTCTAATTTGCAGACTGAAGTTTCTGGTCTAGAAACAGAACTGACTGAAAACTACAATCAGGGCTATTCTGAAGGTCATGAAGCTGGTTACGCTAAGGGATACGTGGAGGGCATGGATTATGTTACAGAAAATGGGTATTACATTCGCGACCCGACATACGCAGAGGCTATTGAATTTATTGCTTCGGACTTAACCGACCAACACGAATATTCTGATTATTATGTTTGTTACGATTTTACTTCTGACTTTAACGCAAACGCAGAAGATCAAGGTTACAGGTGCGGATTTGTTTACATGACCTTTTCCAGTGGCGCCCATTTTTTAAAATAAAATGTTTTTGTGTTAGCTTGTTTTTGATGGGGTCTTCGGGTTTGTCCTTAAGGGTGCTATGAACAATAAAAGTTTCAGTTTCCTTAACTCCATTTAGATCATGAATTTTTTTCACCAAATCAGTTAACTCTTGGTTGTTTTCCACCAAAACTTTAGCAATGCTGTCATACTTGCCAAAGATCCTTTGAAACTCAATGACTTGTGGATAACTTTTCACGATTTTTTCAGTTTCTTTTCTGCACTGGTTTTTGGGGTCTTCGTTCATTAGAATGTATGCTTGAATGGATAGCCCCAAAATTTCTGGTTGCAGTTTAGGAAAAAAAGATAAAATCAGGCCAGAGCTGCGCATTTGTTCCAGTTTTTTTGCTACTGTTTGCCTGGTGACGCCTATGTCTTGTGCGATTTTGAGGACTGGGCGTTGTCCTTTTTCTAGCAGATTTAGTAGAATCTTTTTTTCCAGCTCAGTTACTTTTAACATTTTGTTAACGTAACCTTTAAATCAGTTATCAGTTTTTAAACCTTTCTAGACAAAGAATCAACAATAAGTGAATGAGGCCAAAGAATGAATCCCTATCTAGACGCATTAAAACCTAAACTAAGCGAATCAGACTACAAAAAACTCTGCGCAATATCCATCCCCAAAGTCCACGAGTTCATAGCAAAATCAGCTGACCTGTGCAACGCTGAACACGTGTTTGTATGCAGTGACTCCCCCCAAGACAAAGCCCACATCCGCCAACAAGCAATTGCAACTGGAGAAGAAACTCCCCTTACAATTGAAGGTCACACCTACCACTTTGACGGTTATTATGACCAAGGGCGAGACCGGAAAGCCACAAAATATCTTGTGCCCAAAAAGGTGTTTTTGACCAAAGCCCTCAACCAAATTGACCGCCAAGAAGGACTTGCAGAAGTAAAAGGAGCTCTTCGGGACTCTATGACTGGAAGAACCATGATTGTAAGGTTCCTCTCTTTAGGTCCAACTAATTCTGTTTTCACAATTCTGGGAATGCAATGCACCGATTCTTGGTATGTTGCTCACTCTGAAGATTTGTTATATCGGTCCGGATACGACGTATTTACCACATCCCCTGCGGACACTAACTTTTTGCGTGTTGTTCACTCTGCTGGAAAACTAACTGATCGTATGGTCAGCGCAGAACATGATAACAAAAAAATCTACATTGATTACATGGATAACACCATTTATAGTGTTAACACCCAGTATGCGGGTAACTCTATTGGATTTAAAAAACTGGCTTTCCGGTTAGCTATCCGAAAAGCTAACACTGAAGGTTGGCTTGCAGAGCACATGATGATAGTTGGCATTCATGGTCCAAAGAATCGTAAAACCTATTTTGCGGGTGCTTTTCCAAGTGCGTGTGGTAAAACTTCCACTGCTATGTTGCCGGGAGAAAACATTCTTGGTGACGATATTGCTTACATTCGGGAAATTGAAGGTGTTGCGCGGGCAGTTAACGTTGAGGCTGGAATTTTTGGTATAATAAAAGACGTCAACCCCCGGGATGATGCGATGATCTATAAGGTTCTGCACAGTCCAGGAGAAATCATATTTTCTAACATTTTGGTTAAGGACGGAACTCCTTACTGGCTTGGCATGGAAAAAGAAACTCCCAAAGAGGGCATCAACTTTTCTGGCAAGTGGTACGAAGGCAAAAAAGACAAAAACGGTAAAGAAATTCCTTTGGCTCACAAGAACGCCCGTTATGCGGTAAGATTGTCTGCAGTTGAGAACTGCGACCCTGAACTAGAAAACCCCAACGGTGTACCTGTGCGGGGTATCTTGTATGGTGGTCGGGATGCGCGGGCGTATGTTCCGGTTCAGCAAAGTTATAGTTGGCAACATGGAATTGTGGCTTATGGGGCATCATTGGAAACAGAGACAACCTTCGCTACAGTAGGCAAAGAGGGTGTTCCTGAAATCAACATGATGAGTATTCAGGACTTTATTTCGATTCCGCTGGGTAAGAATGTTCGTAATAATCTTGATTTTGGCAAAAAGGTAGAAAATCCGCCTCTAGTTTTTGGTGTGAACTACTTCCTCAAAGATATAAACGGCAAATACCTCAACGATCCTCAGGACAAGCATGTTTGGATTAAGTGGATGGAAAAACGTGTCCACGGTGAGGTGGATGTGATTGAAGCTCCTACTGGTCAGATTCCAAAATATGATGATTTGAAGGTAATCTTCAAAGAACTCTATAACAAAGAGTACACCAAAGAAGACTACACTGCCCAATTCACCATACGAGTGCAAGAAAACATCGACAAAATCAAACGAGTCCACAAATTCTACAAAACCAAAGTCACCTACACCCCCGAAGCAGTGTTTTGGGTTCTTAACCAACAATACGAGCGCTTGTTAACAGCTAAAGAAAAACATGGTGACTACATCACTCCCGAGCAGCTCACTCAGTAAGTCCTGAATTTGGGCTTTTTTCCCTTTTCTTTATTAGTTTCTTTTTTAGTAAAACATAAAATCTATAGGCAAGACCATCTAACAACAAATAACAAAACCGGAAACAACGCGCCTCGGTGGCTCAGCCCGGTAGAGCGGCAGCCTTGTAAGCTGTTGGTCGCGGGATCAAATCCCGCCCGAGGCTCCATATAATATCTCTGAATTATTGACATGTTTTCAGTGTCTATTAGTAGTCTAATAGAAGTTCTATCATGAAAAACAGACTATTTTCTGAATTTTACTGTATTGCTCATGTTGGGTGCCAGAGGTTCACATGAACTTTGACGTATCATTTATTTTTGATGTAGGCAAGCATTCCACCTGCAAGAATTATGTCCCGTTGTCGCTGGCTGAGTTGATAATCTACTTTGATTTGGGTGTTTTTGGTTAGATTTTTCACTGTTAACGGTTGTTTTTGGCTGATGGCTTCTCGTATGTTTTCAATTATGATTTCATCCCCTTGGTCAATTTTGTCATAATCCTCTTCTGCTTGAAAAGTCAAAGGAACAATCCCAAAATTAATCAAATTTGCAGAATGAATTCTCTCAAACGATTTTGCAATAACCGCCTTCACCCCTAAGAACATGGGACACAACGCTGCATGCTCTCTAGAACTGCCCTGACCATAACTTAAACCACCAACGATGATATTGCTTTTTCCAGAATCCTTAATCTTGAGGGCACGTTCTGGAAAACATTCATCCACTATTTCAAAGACAAACTCAGAATATTTGGGAACATTTGAACGATACTTCATTCTGCTGCCCGCAGGAATAATATGATCAGTAGTAATTTTGTCTTCAACCTTGATTGTAACAACACCTGAAACATCATCTGCTAATGGCAAACTATCGGGCAACTCCACAATGTTAGGCCCCCGATAAACATCCATATCCTCTGGACACTTGGAAGGCGCAATAATCATACTATCATCAATGTAGAACTTTTCAGGCATCACAACTTTAGGATAATCAATTCCTAACTCTCGCGGGTCAGTAAAACAACCCGTAATCACAGCTGCTGCAGCCGTTTCAGGGCTGGTCAAATAAACGTCTGCAGATTTAGTTCCACTGCGACCAAAAAAGTTACGATTAGACGTGCGAATAGAAACCGCGTCCGTTTGAGGAGACTGACTGTTTCCAATACAAAAACCACAAACAGGTTCCGTAACCCGCGCACCTGCAGACAACAAATCAGTTAACGCGCCGTCTCTTGCAAGGTTTTCTAGGACCTGTTTTGAGCCCGGAGAAATCACAAAACTAACTGCTGGATGAACTTTCTTGCCTTTGAGGATCTTGGCAACCGTCATCAAATCCTTATACGAAGAATTCGTGCAGCTTCCAATACAAACCTGATTTACTGATTTTCCCTCTAGTTCTTTTATAGTTTTAATATTCCCCGGACTATGCGGAAATGCCGCCAACGGAACAAGAGTACTCAAATCAATATCTACAACTTTGTCGTAGGTTGCATCAGAATCAGCTTTTAGTTCTGTCCAGTCTTGTTCTCTGTCTTGAGCTTTCAAAAACTGTCGCGTAACCTCATCAGAAGGAAAAACGGATGTAGTAACCCCACATTCTGCCCCCATGTTAGTTATGGTTGCCCGCTCAGGAACAGACAAACTCTTCACCCCCTCACCGTCGTACTCAAACACGGAGCCAACATTGCCTTTAGTGCTAAAAATTTCCAAAACCTTCAGGATAACATCCTTAGCAGAAACCCAAGGCTGCAGTTTGCCTTTTAAATTAATTTTTACAACCTTCGGGCAAGTCAAATAAAACGGTTCACCAGCCATGGCTGCAGCAACATCCAAACCTCCCGCACCGATGGCAATCATTCCGATTCCACCTCCCGTGGGGGTGTGGCTGTCTGAGCCGAGCAAAGTTTTGGAGGGTTTACCAAAACGTTCCAGATTAACTTGATGACAGATTCCGTTTCCTACACGGGACAAATAAATACCATATTTTGCCGCAATGGACTGCAAATATCGGTGGTCGTCAGCGTTTTCAAACCCGATTTGTATGGTGTTATGGTCAATGTAACTCACAGAAAGCTCTGTTTCCACTTTGGATTTATCCATGGCTTCAAACTGCAAATACGCCATAGTCCCTGTAGCATCTTGAGTTAGAGTCTGGTCGATTCGGATAGCAATTTCTGTTCCGGGTTCAAATTTGCCTTCTACAATGTGATTTTCTAGTATCTTTTGAGTTACACTTTTTCCCATACTCGATTTCTCCTGCAAGCATTTTTTGATTCCCGCCACCATAAAAAAGCCTTCTGCTTCTGATGATCTTACGTGAGCCAAGAAAAAAACAACCGGTAAAGCCTGTGCTCAAGCAAAACCATAGGTTTTTCTCGACCAATTACCCGAAAATAGTTTTTACCCATGGCCTCAACCAAATCTCCTATATCATAACGAGGAAACAAACACGAAGAAATAATCAACCGCCCCCATTCTCCTCTTTTGAGTTCATGAAGCATCTTGGTTCCTTTGCTTGTTTGAACCTCAAAAAAGTAGGCATCATAGTTCGGAGAAACATACGGCAAATCATCCAACTGCTGCATAAACGCACCCTCGGTGGCGCTGTACATTTCAACTATTGCAACGTCGCCAAACAGTTTTCTTAGAACTGGACCATATTTGAACTGAATTTTTCTTACACTAGTGCACACAAGCACCTTAAAGTTCCACAACTGTTTGGGGCTTTTTCCATGTTTTCTTTTCACGTATCTAGCAAAAGAAAGAATTACTGGTGTAACTCCAATGGCGGCTACTACCTTCTGGTTCAAAGCCCGCTGATAAATTAGTTCAAACCTTTTTTCCCAGTCAGATGGGGTAATTCCTGAACCTAAGGCGTCAATTTCTTCTTGTCTGGGCAAAAGACTAACTTGATTGAGCATGGGGTTAAGTTTGGCATAGGTTCCTGAGCTGTAACCATACGTGATTTTTTGCCCCCCCGAATCAAAGGTGGTAACAGTGGAAGGAAAGTTCATGTTCAGTATTTTTCCGTCCAAAACGTCTACGCTGTTTTTTCTAATGGCGTAGTTAGTTATGGCACGGGCGCCACACGAAAAAATTTGCTCGATATGAGGTCTAGTAACTGGAATAACCTTAGACTTACCTGTGGAGCCTCGTGTCATTACCCAGCAAAGGGGTGGTTCAGGAAGTATAGCCGAGTAATTTCCGTTTTTCACTTCGTCAAAATATGGTCCAAGACCCAAATAACTAATGGTTGGGAATTTTTCACGAAATTCATTTCCATTTTTGATTTCTGTTGCACAATGAGTTCTTCCATAGTCTGTCTTGGCGTAACCTTCAAGCAATTTTTCTAGAATTTGGGTTTGGGATTGTGCAGGATTGTTTAACGCTTTGTGCCATGGGCTAACTATGTAGTTTAGAATGTCTATACTACTCATTGTTGTTTCATCGCCGAGCTAGTTGCTAGTATTGTTGAGGGAACTGTTATGTCAGTTTTAGGGTCTAGGGTTTCGTTGTTTTGCTTTCATGGCCCCTGATAATACGCCTACTATGATGATTACTCCAACTATGATTAGAACAAAAGGAAAAATTGACCGAAACTCGATAACTCCTGACACAGAAAGATAAAACATTAACCCAACTAGTATGAGGACAATTCCACCAATAAAGGGACCAAAAACGCCGAACTGCTGTTTCTCGTATTTTTCGTTTGAGCTTTTTTCGTGTTTTTCTTGTTTTTCGTTCTTTTCTGCTTTCTCGTTTCTACTATATTCTGGCGGTTTAGGTGCAGGAGACACAGTCGCCTTTAAAGCTGCACCACATTTGGGACAAAAAGCATTTTCTTTCTTAACTTCTGAGCCACACTTAGGACAATATGGCATCTTTTTCACCTTACATAAATCTACAATTACTATCTTCCAGTTAGTATTTAAAACCTGCACCTCATGGCTAAATGTTATAAGCACTTTCCAAACAAACAGTAAGAGGGGAGAGAAGTTTGAGTCAAAATAAAAAACCATTCCTTAACAACATGGAAGGAATCTTTTCTGCAATTTCTTTTGGTTTTTTCCTTCTTCTTTTGGGCATACTTTTTGTTTCCACACCTGATTTATTTGGAAAAATTTCAGACTTTTTCACAGATTTAGGGATAGAAGAAGTTTCTAATTCAGGCGTATTTCTTCCTGCTCCCGAAAATCCTCAGTCACATTTGGCTCTTTACAATGTTATGGGAACAGTTAGCATCGCTGCTGTTGTTTTTCAAGCAATCATACTGGCTTTACGATTTGTTATATCCTCTTCGTGGTCAAAACGAGCAGAAACCATGGGCAGCTTTGTTTACTGGATTGCTGTGGCCTTTCTTGTACAGTGGTTCCTTATCGACAGCACTCAATGGTTTGTTTTCTGGTCATGCATAATAATGGCTGCAGGGGTTTCGTTGCTTGTCCGGGCAGGAGTTATGGCTCTTTCAAAAATGTAGGACTGTAACTAAAACAGTGACTTAGTTACAGTTTTGTCCTTTGTTATGGTAGTGTTGGCTATTTCGTCAGTGTATTTTTGATTAAGGTTTGGCAATGTTAATATGCCCACGATTACATCCAAAAGCAGGAAGACTTCATGGATTTTGCTGATGTTTCTGATGAAGGCTTTTTCTAGGCTGATTTTTTGGTCGGGTTTAGTTACTACTTTTAGTGCAAGAAGGTGTTTTCCAATTGTTGTGCCGTAGGTTGTTTCTGCAATTATAAAGTATGCTACTGCAAATGCGCCTTTAGCGAAGGGAAAACTGACCCAGTTAAAGTATCTGAAGGGGTCTGCAATAAAAACTGGAAATGCTAGAACCGCCATTATCAGCGCGGCTGCAACACTGATTGCAAGTATGTCTATAACGTAGGCGATTAGTCGTCGTATCCAATAGTCTTGAAGTTGACTATCTTCTTGGAAACGGTCAATAACCGCTTCTACTTTTGTCGCTTCTTTATCTGCTTCAGGTTTTGCCTCAACAGTCACCGGGGTGCCACATTTTGTACAAAATTTTGCATCGTCAGCAAGTTGTTCTCCACACTTTGAGCAGTACATATCAAGAACCACCATTTTAAACTAAATTCTCGTTATCTGTTTATTAATTATTTGTCGCAAATTGCCTGAATATTTAAGCGAACAGTTGTGAACTCTAACAAATCAACAAAAGAATTGGTTGCTAATTATCCACATTTGCGGCAACCACCCAAATAATTCGAATCTACATCAACTTGTTCAGTGTTAATTTCCTTCGTTAGTTGTGGACCTACATACAAAACCTGTTTACTTTTGCTTCCATACCTGTAAACTGTTGTTCCTTTACATTTGAGTTTGTAAGCTAACAAGTAAACTTGTTTAACATCATCAACGGTAGACTTGTTTGGAAGATTGACCGTCTTAGAAACTGCATTATCTACATACTTCTGAAACGCAGCTTGCATCCGAACATGCCAGGAGGGAGCAATATCCAACGAGGTCACAAAAACTCTTCGTAATTCTTCAGGGATTTGTTTCAGGTTTTGCACTGAACCCGTTTTTGCAACCTCTAGCATCAAAGTTTGACTGTAAACCCCAGAATCTTTTGCCAACTGCTCAAAAGTTGGCTGAACTTCCAGCAACTTTGAACCATCCATAACGTTGCGAACAAAAGCAATAGCAAAAACTGGTTCAATTCCTCCTGAACAATCTGCGATTATACTTATGCTTCCTGTGGGGGCAATAGTAGTGACAGTGGCATTTTTCCCAGATGCTACCTTTGAAGTTGGGAAATGAGCCCCGAACATTTCCAATTGCTACTGATTGTTTTATTGCTTGTTCTCTGACAAACTTCATCACTTGTTCTGCAAGACTTAAGGCCTCTTCTGAATCGTATGGAACCCCTAACTTGATGAGCATGTCCGCAAAACCCATAATGCCCAAACCAATTTTTCGGTTAGCCCGTGTTATTTCCCCAATTTTTGACACTGGATACTTGTTAACGTCAATCACGTTATCCAAAAAATGAACTCCAATTCTAACAACTCTTCGTAGATTCTCCCAGTCCACCTGTTTTTCTTTAACCATCTTTGACAAGTTAACTGAACCCAAATTACACGACTCATAAGCCAACAATGGTTGCTCTCCACATGGATTTGTGCTCATAATTCGCCCAACTTGAGGAGTTGGATTCTGTCTGTTAATTTCGTCAATAAACACCAATCCGGGGTCTCCAGACCGCCACGCATTTGATGCTATCAAATCAAAAACATGACGTGCCCGCAGTTTTGTTTCAGTTTTTTTGTTGCGCGGATTAACCAACGCGTATTCTGTGTCCTTTTCTACAGCTTTCATGAAGTCATCGGTAACTGCAACTGAAATGTTGAAGTTTGTTAGGATATCTTCCCGAGCTTTTGCTTCAATGAATTGCAAAATATCAGGGTGAGTAACCTCCATTATTGCCATGTTGGCTCCTCGTCTTCTTCCTCCTTGTTTAATCACGTTAGTTGCGGCGTCATAAATTGTCATGAAAGAAACTGGACCTGAAGCAATACCTTTAGTTGAACCTACTATGTCCCCTGCGGGACGCAATTTAGAGAATGAAAACCCTGTTCCTCCCCCTGACTGATGAATAATCGCCATGTGCTTAAGGGTAGTAAAAATGTCCTCGATAGAGTCTTCAACTGGCAAAACAAAACACGCAGACAACTGACCCAACCTTGTGCCTGCATTCATTAACGTTGGAGAATTCGGCAAAAACTCACGGTCAACCATGACCTGATAAAATGTATCTACAGTTTTTTCAATATCTGTTTTTTCATCATAACTCAAGTCTGCTTTGGCAACTGCTTTCGCTACTCTTCTAAACATTTCACGGGGCGTTTCAATGACTTTTCCTTCTTGGTCTTTCATTAGGTACCTGTTTTTTAGAACCTGAATCGCATTAACTCCCAACTTTAAGTCGTCAATAACACCGTAAAACTTTTTGAATTCCCGAATCTCCTTGCGCTTCTGACGATACAAAATATACGCCTTAGCCACATCAGCAAAACCATTCTGAATAAGAGTCTCCTCAACCACGTCTTGAATGTTCTCTACACTGGGAACTTTTCCTTCAAAACGCTCATTAAGCAATTCAACAACATTGCCAGAAAGTTTCTTTGCAAGTTCCTTGTTGCCTTTTTTGACCGAACTTAAGGCCTTAAAAATCGCGTTGGTTATCTTAGTTGTATCAAAATTAACTATTCGACCATCGCGTTTAGTGACTTTAGAAACTTTTGCCAAAACAGTGCCCTAGTATTACATGTTTTTGCCTTTACTTTAAGTTAATGAATTGGCATAACTTGGAGAAATTATCACGAACGAAAAATCGATTTTTATAAAAAAAGAAAAGGGGAAAAACTCCCTTTTTTATTGGTTGTTTATGCGATGTTGCTTAGTTCGTCGTTGAGCCATGGGTAGAGGGCTTTGAGTTTTTTCATTGCTTCGTTGACTTTTTCTTGTGGGTACTCGTAGGGTAGCATGTTGCCGTGGTTGTAGTCGTCGTAGGCTTTCATGTCAAAATGTCCGTGTCCACACAGGAGGAACACTATGGTTTTTTCTTCGCCGGTTTCTTTGCATTTGATGGCTTCATCAATTGCGCCTTTGATGGCGTGGGATGGTTCGGGTGCTGGGATGATTCCTTCTGTTTTTGCGAACAGAGTTGCGGCTTCAAAGGTTTCTAGTTGGTTGTATGCCCGGGAGGAAATTTCACCTTCTTCTTTCATCAAACTGACGGTTGGTGCCATTCCGTGATACCGAAGTCCACCTGCGTGGATCGGGGCAGGAATGAAAGTGTGACCGACTGTGTGCATTTTAACCAAAGGAATGATTTTTGCAGTGTCGCCGTGGTCGTAGGTGTAGTAGCCTTTAGTTACCTTAGGAACAGCTGAAGACTCAACTGCGATGAATTCTGTTTGTTTGGGGGCTTTGCCTTTGACTTTGTCGTAGTAGAATGGCCAGTAGATTCCAGAGAAGCTGCTTCCACCGCCGATACATCCGATAATCTGGTCGGGGTAATCTTCTACCATTGCTAACTGTTTTTGGGTTTCCAGACCAATAACAGTCTGATGTAACAAAACGTGATTAACAACACTGCCGATGGTGTATTTGACGTTGTCAGTGTTTAGGGCCTCTTCAACTGCTTCGCTGATGGCAATTCCAAGGCTGCCAGTGCTGTTTGGGTCAGCTTCTAATACTGCTCTTCCGGAGTTTGTTCGGTTGGTTGGGCTGGGGAAAACTTCTGCGCCCCATGTTTCGATCATGCTTTTTCTGTAGGGCTTTTGATGAAAGCTTGCCGCTACCATGTAAACAGTAGCTTTCACACCAAAATGTTGGGCACTAAAGGACAAGGCGGAACCCCATTGGCCTGCACCTGTTTCTGTAGTTACACGTTCTAACCCATCTTTTACTGCGTAATACGCTTGGGCAACTGCAGTGTTTGTTTTGTGGCTGCCTGAAGGGCTAACTCCTTCGTATTTGTAGTAAATTTTAGCTGGAGTTTTCAAGGCTTTTTCTAGGTTAGTTGCCCTGAACAATGGGCTAGGTCTCCAAATGCGGAGAGCGTCTCTTACTGGTTCAGGGATGTTTATCCAGCGTTCAGTGCTGTATTCTTGTTTAAGACATTCACTAGGGAACAGAGGCGGAGGCAGTTTAACTGGCTCGCGGGTTCCGGGGTGGATCATAGGAGGCAATTCTTTGGGGAGATCGGGCAAAATGTTGTACCATTGTTTTGGTATTTCATTCTCGTCTAGCAAAATTTTTTTCGCTGTCATGAGCATTCACTTTCTTGGGTTTAAGAGAATTAACCTTTTTTACCCTGAAGACTTTATATAAGCTTTACCGAACAACTATTTACTTTGAAGGTGATGGGCATGTGGGGCCAAATACAGCCATTTTTTGACGATTTTCCCGCTCAACAACGGGTTGCTTTATTGCTTTTTGAGCGTGGATTCCAAGTAAACCAACAAGGCAAAGTAGTCAGCGGGCAAATCGAAGTCCCTCACACTCAAATCGCCAAAGAAGCAAGCGTAGAGCGCAGAGCAGTAGACAGTACCGTGCAAACAATACTAAACACTCCTGAACTCAAACGAATTTACAAAAATCTCAAACAAGTATGCTCACTGCAGGATGTCGCTCGTGAGTTTAACTACAACGTGATTGTGTTTGTCCCAGAAAACGCATACGAAACAGGAATAATTTCAAAAGTAACTCGGATAGTTGCTGAAAAAGGGCTGGGAATACGACAAGTCCTCGCAGAAGACCCAAGCACAAGTAATCTTCCTAAACTGACCTTGATACTTGAAGGAGAAATTCCTCCAGATTTAATTGGTCAAATTCACAAGTTGCCTGGAACGCGAAGCATTACTGTATATTAGGCTTCTTTGTTCAAAAAAATCTGGATTCCAGACCACATTATCCAAAGTAAAACAAGTTTTGACATGGTTTCGGGAACAGCAATTCCCATATTAAACACGTTAAGATAGTAAAGCAGCCAAGTAAACATGACCACTAGAAATGTTGTTATGGCAAATTTCGACTTTTTTTCGTATCCATAAACAATGGATGTTAAGCTTAATGTCAAAAAGTGGGGAACTGCCACAACGTAATGTAGGGTTCCGTAGGATTCGTTAATTACTGCGAGCATTTGGACAAAAAAGCTTGAAATCAGCAAACAGATGCTGCTATAGTTTGCGTGTTTTTTGAAAGCTGTTAAAGAATATAATAAGAGAAAAAAACCTGCCAAAAATAGTCCGCCATTAAATATTGGGGCTGCTTGGCTGTTGACTGGGTGGCCTATGTCGCTTAGGGCATTAGTTTGCCAGTTAAACCAAGGGGAAACAACCAAAGAGACAGCAATCGACAAGTAAACCATTAATGGGCCTAAAACCCCAAATAGGGCATCTAAACGCTCTTTCAAGTTGCTGTCACTCTAGGCGTAACTTTGTAGTTTGATTTCTTTGGCTGTTCCATCTGCCATTATTTTCTGCTGTAATTGTTCCAATGAGCATTTACATCTGGATACGTCGGCAACCGCTAGCCATTCTGCAGATTTTCCTCTGCGGAGGGTTCGGGATTCACTGGATAGTAAATCTACTTCCTGTTCTGCGAGGATGCTTGCTGCTTTTGCTAATGCTCCGGGGCTGTCAGAGAATGTGATACTGATTTCTACCAGTTTTGCCTCGGGGTCGGCAAAGGGTGCGATTCGGATTTCTTTTTTGTCTAGGTCTGCGATTAGCATTACATACATTCCCTCTGCCAGTTTTACTGCTTCCCTGATGGATGAGGGCATAGTGATTCTTCCCCGGGAGTCTACACGGACGATTTCGGTCATTCGCATTGTTTTTATCTCCGTATTTTCAATCTGGAAAGCTTTATATAAGATGTGCGGAATATGGGTTTCAACCCACAAATTACCCACAAAAAAATTAGCGAAGGAGGAAACGAAAATCACAAGACTGCACACCCCAAAAGGCACAAAAGACTTACTCCCCAAACAGGTAAGGCAATACCGCTATGTTGAAGAAGAACTCAGAAAAAACTTTGAATCATGGAACTACAACGAAGTCCGCTCTCCTTCAATCGAATTTGTAGAAAGCATATCGACTGGAGTGGGCTCAGACTTAATCAATGACATGTTCAAATTTCAAGACTTCAATGGCAAACTATTGGCCCTGCGAGCAGAAATGACTGGACCTGTAGCTAGAATAGTAACAACCAGAATGCAATCAGCGCCTGAACCAATTCGTCTTTTTTACATTAACAACGTTTTCCGATACAGCCAAACCAACTACAAACCTGAACGAGAATTCTGCCAAGCAGGAGTAGAACTAGTCGGATGCAATACTTCAGAAGCAGATGGAGAAATTCTTGCTTTGCTTGTTTCTTGTCTTAAGCGGGTTGGATTAAACGGAATCCGAATCGATTTGGGTCACGCTAATCTTCTTAAGAATTTGTTAAATGCTGCAGGATTGGATTCTTCCCAAAAACGTTCAATTCAAATTCTTTTGGCTTGTCGAGATTCCATAGGTTTGAAAAAGTTCATGGAAGAAAACAGTTTTCCTTCCGACTTAATGGATGCATTTCTTGAGCTTTCCAAGTGCAGACAGTTAAACAACCTTTCATCTATTTCATTGAAGGGTTCAAAATATAATGAAGCAAACCAACAACTAGCCAGCCTAATTGAGCTTCAACAGACCTTAGTAGACTATAATGTAGATGATGTTGTTTTCTTCGATTTTTCTTTAACCAAAAAAATTGAATACTACACTGGATTGGTGTTTGAAGCTTCGGTGCCTAACTTGGGGTTGCCCATAGGCAGTGGAGGCCGATATGACAATTTCATTGAAAAGTTTGGAAAACTCAAACTAGAGTTGTAGTCACTTCAAACTTTAGAAAACAGGCGATAGATGCAGTAAATTCTTTGCGAGATGCTGGATTTATTTCTTCTTTGGAAGTAACAAAACGAACAATAGAAAAAACAATAGAATACGGCAAACTCACCAAAGCAGATTACGTGGTTTATGTTGATTCCTCTTTGACCTCACTTGTGATAGTTTATGACCTAAAATCAGGCACTAAATCGGAAATGGTCTTCACTGAGTTTGTAGAAAACTGTGGAGGTCAAACCTAAAATGAAAAAGAAAATTCGAATCGCGATCCCTAACAAGGGAAGAATCAAGCCTCCTTCACTGGAGGCCCTAGCTCAAGCAGGGATAACTGTGCTTGAAGAGAAACGAACCTACGTTTCTAAAACCTCTAACCCCCTATATGAGGCAATCTTTGCTCGCGCAAACGACATCCCCGTTTATGTTAACTATGGGGCAGTAGACCTAGGAATCACAGGTCACGACCTTATTATGGAAAGAGAAGCTGACGTTCTTGAATTATTGGATCTAGGGTTTGGTAAAGCAACTTTGGTTGTTGCGGTTCCAGAAAATTCTTCAATTACTACTGTTAGCGAGATTCCTCCTTTGACTCGAGTTGCAACAGAGTTCCCTAACATCACCCGCAAATACTTTGAACGAATGGGAAAACAAGTAGAAGTGCTGGAAGTTAGCGGAACTGCAGAACTTGCCCCGAAGCTGGGGTTGGCTCAGATGATAGTTGATATTACATCCACAGGGGAAACGTTACGGAAAAACAAGCTCAGAATACTTTGCGAAATAGTTGATTCTACCACTCGCCTTGCTTGTAACAAGATCGCTTACCGGACTTTTGAGCCTGAAATTTCTGAATTGTTGTCAAAACTGCAAGGAGAAACTGAATAAAATGAGAGTTATTTCTTCAGAAGAATTCAAGAAAACTGATCTTGATAAGTTTTTGAACCGCGGAAAATCTGACTTGTCTTCAATTATTTCAACAGTGAAACAAATCGTTGATAATGTTAAAGAAAATGGTGACTCTGCTCTTGTGGATTACACTGAAAAGTTTGACAAAGTCAGTTTGAATCCTTCCACTTTGCAGGTTTCTGAAAATGAAATCAAACAAGCTTACAAGAAACTTGACCAAAATCAAATTGATGCCCTACAAACTGCAGCAGACAACATTGCAGCTTTCCACAAAAAACAGATACGCGAAAAATGGACCATTAAAAAAACTGAAGGAGTAACCTTGGGACAAGTCATGCGACCTTTAGCTTCTGTTGGGGTTTACGCTCCGGGAGGAAAAGCCGCTTATCCTTCTTCTGTTTTGATGAGTGCTATTCCCGCGAAAGTTGCAGGAGTTGACCGCGTAATTGTTTGTTCGCCTCCTCGACAAGGAGAAGATATCAGCTCAGCCCTGTTAGTTGCAGCAGACATTGCAGGTGTAGATGAGGTTTATCGTGTTGGAGGTGCTCAGGCAATCGCTGCAATGGCTTATGGTACAGCTTCAATGAAATCAGTGGCTAAAATTGTTGGACCTGGAAACGTGTATGTTACTGCTTCAAAAATTGAAGTCAGTCGAGATGTTGCTATAGATGTTCCTGCTGGTCCAAGTGAAGTCCTAGTAATAGCTGATGAATCAGCAAACTCTGCGTATGTTGCTGCTGATTTGTTGGCTCAGGCTGAGCACGACCCTCAAGCATGGGCGATTTTGGTTACTTGCTCGGAAAAGATTGCCGCAGAAGTTCAAGAACAAATTGGGGCTCAATTAAAATCTCTTTCTCGAACACAAATTATTGAATCTTCTTTGAAAAAAAGTCTGATAATAACAACTAAGGACATCTCTGAAGCAATAGAGATTTCGAACTTGATTGCTCCTGAGCACTTGCAGATTCAAACTAAGGACCCTAACCAAGTTTTCAATAAAATCCGAAATGCTGGGGCTGTGTTTTTGGGCAAATACTCCCCTGTATCTTTTGGTGATTACTCATCAGGGTTGAATCATGTGTTGCCTACTGCTGGGTATGCAAAAATCTATTCTGGGCTTTCCAGTTTGGATTTTGTTAAAACCATGAATTTCTTAGAGTGCACTAAAGAAGGCTTTGACAACCTTAAAGACACCGCAGTTACTATCGCTGAAATGGAAGGCTTTGATGCTCACGCAAAAGCAGTTTCAATCAGGGAGGAAAAAGAAAAATGAAAATCAAAAAACTTGTTCAAAAAGAAGTTCAAGAAATTTCATGCTACGAAGTAAAAACCATAACTGGCCAAAAATCTGAGGAAAACCTAGTGAAATTAAATCTTAACGAAAACTTTGCTATGCCCAGAGATTTTGTTCAAAAACTTTTGCTGGACGCTTGCAAAACTGTTGATGTTCGTGCTTATCCGCCCCCTAGAGGCAGTCAAGCAATCGCTGCAATTTCAGAATTCTTGGGACTCACCACATCTGAAGTTGCTGTGGCAAACGGTGCAGATGAAATAATGGACCTTTTGATGAAGGTTTTCATACGAAAAGGCTCTAAAATAATGGTTGCTGAGCCAACTTTTCCAATGTATACTTTTTTTGCTGAATTATATGGCGGCAAAAAAGTAACTACGATGCTCAAGCCAGATTTCAGTTTAGATGTTGACACTATCTTAAAAAAAGCCGACAAAAAAACCCACTTGCTTTTTGTTTGTTCTCCTAACAATCCGACAGGAAACCAGTTTCAAGACTCGGATATTAAACAACTACTGGAAGAATTCAAAGGAATAGTAGTAGTTGACGAAGCTTACGTTGATTTTGCCTCTAAAACAACCATAGACTGGATAAGAGACTATGACAACCTTGCAGTGTTACGAAGCTTTTCAAAAGCCTTTGGATTAGCAGGGCTTAGGTTGGGTTATGTTGTTGGTAGCAAACATTTAATCAAATACATTCAGCGAGTAGTTGGACCCTTTAATGTGAATTCAGTTACACAGCAAACTATTGGGTTGGCATTGAAAAACTGGAGCTACTTTAAAGAAAAACTGCACCTAGTCAAAAAAGAACGCGAATGGCTCATGCAAAACCTGCAACAAATCAACGGCGTAGACCCATATCCTTCTGATGCGAACTTCATTTTGTTTAAAGTAACCAAAGACAAACTAAGCTCATTACAATTAACAAAACGAATCGAAAACAAAAACGTTCTAGTCAAAGACCGTGGCCACCTAGACCTTCTGGACAACTGCATACGGGTCACAGTAGGAACCCGAGACATGAACCAAAAGTTTGTTTCTTCTTTGAAACTGTCCTTAGAGGAGTAACCCCAAATGTCTTACCGTTTACTGAACAGCAAAAACAAAATCTACGTTAGAGAAGATTCTGAGCAGCTTTTTTGTAAGGCTGAAAACCTTATCTTTGATTTTGACGGGGTTTTGGCTCAAACTAATCAGTCTTACCGGCAGACAATCCGCAACGTTGTTGACTATTATTTCCTTGAAATTTTGGGACTAGAAGGAGAAAAAGGCAAACTAGTAACCCTGTTGGATATTCAAAAATTCAAGGATACTGGACGGTTTAATAACGACTGGAATCTGTCCTATGCTTTAGTTACTTACTATGTGAAGTTAATTTTGCGAAAACTTGAACACGAAAACCTGCTCCAGACCTTTGTTAACAAATTTGGAAGCATCAAGTTTTCTGACCTTGAACGCTTTATTCAAAGCCTAAAACAAGTAGGCTTTTTTCTTGCAGATTATGGAATCAGTGCAGATTCACTTGCCCAATTAAAAGATGATAGTATCGTAGGTTTGGACCTGTTTTTAGCCAAATGTAATCTGGATAAACAAAAACCAATTGAAACTTCACTTGTTGGAGTCGACCCCGAAGTAGTTGAAGAAAAAGAACACCTAGTTAAGTTGTTAATTCCTTTTGACCTTGAAAAACCTGACCTTTTGAAACGGTTATTTGAAGAGTTTTATCTAGGTAAAGACATATACACAAAAATCTACGATGAACCTTCGTTTTTCAAGTTTGATTCCAGTTGTATAGATATTGAAGAATTCATTCCTTCTCAACAAACCTTAGACAAACTAAAACAGCAGTTTGGAAAATTTGGAATCTACTCAGGAAGACCTCGCCCTCAAGGATTGTATGTTTTAGAAAAATACGGTTATATGAAATACTTTGAGGAATCAGAGTTCGTGTTTTTGGGGGATTTGCTTAAATCTGAAGAAGAAATGAGCAAGCTAGGCAAGCCCAGTCCTGAATTGTTTATTGAGTTACTGCAAAAAAGTGGCAAAAAAGACGCCAAAGTGGTTTATGTGGGGGATGGAATCTCTGATGTCCTGTTGATAGAGAACGCAAAATCGAAGGGTTTTGAAGGATTATTGTTTTTGGGGGTTGTATCGTCATCAGAGGATTCAAATAAGCTTTTTACTGAATACAGTAAGCATGGAGCTGACGCAGTAGTAACTGACGTGAATGATATTCCATACTTGTTTACGTGTTTGAGGGGAAACTAGAAATGAGAAAAGTAAAAGCCCAACGAAAAACCAAAGAAGTAGATATAACCCTAGAACTAAATGTGGACGGAACCGGAAACGCAGACATAAAAACTGGAATCAAGTTCTTTGACCACATGCTACTTACCTTAGCAAAGCATGGACTTTTTGATTTACAAGTAAACGCCATAGGCGACCTAACTCACCACGTGGCAGAAGATGTCGCCCTAGTACTAGGCGAAGCCCTAAGCAAAGCAACAAACCAAGGCAAAGGCATCAAACGCTTCGGCTCAGCCTACGTTCCAATGGACGAATCCCTCGCTCGAGCAACAGTAGACCTAGGAGGCAGACCCTATTGCATTCAAAACCTTCGTTTTCTTCAGTCAAAAATAGAAGACATGAAAACTGAGGATATGGAACACTTCTTTGAATCTCTTGCTCAAGCAGCCAAAGCAAACATTCACGTAACAGTGTTGTACGGCAAAAACGAACACCACAAAATTGAAGCTGCAATGAAAGCTTTGGCTCTTGCCTTGTGTGAAGCATTTACAGTTGAACCCAGACTCGGCGACCGGGTCCCTAGTGCAAAGGGGGTTTTGTGACAATTCCACAAATTGCAGTAGTTAACTATGGTGTAGGAAACCTCAGAAGCATTACTAAAGGATTAGAAAAATCTGGGGCTCAGGTCCAAATTACTCACAATTCTGCTGCTTTGCGTAGTTCTGATGCTATTGTTCTTCCAGGTGTGGGGGCTTTTGCTCCAGCAGTGGAAAACATGGCTCACATCGCTGATGTAGTAGCAGAAACAATGAACAATGGCACCCCAATCTTTGGAATCTGTTTAGGTCTGCAGCTACTTTTCACAAAAAGCAACGAAGGTGGTTCAGTAAAAGGACTGGATTTTATTTCTGGAGAAGTAGTAAAATTGCCTGACACTGTGAAAACTCCTCAGATGGGTTGGAACACCATAAACATACAAAAACCTCACCCGTTGCTAGAGGGAGTTAAGGATGGCTCTTACGTCTATTTTGTTCACTCTTTCTATCCCGAACCTGAGGACTCAGATGCTGTGGTGACAACTACAGATTATGGGGTAAAGTTTGCTTCCATGGTTGCTCAAAAGAATTTGTTTGCCACCCAGTTTCACCCAGAAAAAAGCAGCAAAACCGGCTTAACCATGCTCAAGAACTTTGTGAAACTGGTAAAGAGGTAATCACGTTGATAGTTATTCCTGCAGTAGACCTTCTGGGCGGAAAATGTGTGCGCCTTTATCGGGGTGACCCTGCAAAAAACAAAGTATACTACGAGGACCCCTTAGAAGCGGCTCAGATTCTGGAACGGGACGGCGCCGAACTAATTCATGTGGTGGACTTGGATGCAGCGATAGGTTCTGGGGACAATGTTTCTGCAATTAAACGCATTTTACAAAATGTTAACGTGAAATTGGAAATTGGGGGCGGAATTCGCAGTTTAGAAAAAGCTGACGAGTTGCTAAAGCTGGGGGCTTACAGGGTTATTTTTGGAACTGCTGCAGTTAACGATCCGTCTATGGTGAAGGAGGCAATTTCTCGTTTTGGTTCAGAGCATGTTGCTGTGGCTATTGATGAGAAAGATGGTAAGGTTGTGGTTCATGGTTGGGTTAACAAGTCTGAAATGGATTGTTTGGAGCTTGCACGGTTGTTTGATGAGTTGGGGGTTGGTGTGTTGATTTTTACTCCCATTAGTGTGGATGGAACTTTAGAAGGTCCAAGAATTCAAAAGACGTTGGAGTTGATGAGTGCTGTTAGTGTTCCTGTTGTTGCTTCTGGTGGTGTTGCCCAGTTGAGTGACTTGGTTGCTTTGAGTAAAAGTGGGGTTTGGGGAGTTATTGTTGGTACTGCCATTTATGAGAAAAAGTTTACAGTTAAAGAGGCATTGGAGGCGTTGAAAAGTTGTTAGCGAAACGTATTGTTCCATGTTTGGATGTTATGAACGGTCAAGTTGTGAAGGGCGTTCAGTTTGTTAACCTAAAAGTAGAAGGTGACCCCGCTGAGCTTGCGGCAGACTACGAAAACCAAGGCGCCGACGAAGTTGTTTTCTTGGATATTACAGCTTCTCATGAGAATCGGGACACGACTTTAGAGGTAGTAAAACGGACTGCTGACATGATTTCGATTCCTTTCACTGTAGGTGGGGGAATTCGAAATATCACAGATATTCAAAACGCCCTGTCCAGTGGGGCTGACAAAGTTTCAGTGAACACTGCGGCAGTAAATAACCCCAAACTAGTTGAGGCGTCTGCTTCCATTTTTGGCAGTCAATGTATAGTAGTCGCAATTGATGCCAAACGGGTTTATGTTGATTCAGACGTGCCTGACAAGACTGTTGTGGATACTGCTAACGGCAAGTGCTGGTGGGAAATTTACTTGATGGGGGGCAGACAACCTACAGGTATTGATGCCATTAAATGGGCAAAACAGGTTAAAGACCTTGGAGCTGGGGAGTTGTTGCCTACTAGTATGGACTGTGATGGGGTACAAACGGGTTACGATTTGGAGTTGACTCGCGCCATGAGTCAGGCAACAAATTTGCCTGTGATTGCCAGTGGGGGTGCAGGTAATGTGGAGCACATTTACGATGTTTTAACAGTGGGTGAGGCAGATGCTGCGTTGGCGGCTTATTTTTCATCGGGGTCAGTACAGTGTGGGAGAAGTTAAGAGGTACCTCGCGGACAAAGGAGTGCCCATGCGTTTAGTTTAATTTGAGGTGAACAAGATGGTGCTTAAACTTACAGAAGACGAAATTAACGCGTTTATGAAGAAAATTGATTTTGAGAAAGGCAACGGTATGGTTCCGGCTATTGTTCAGGATGCTAGTAATAATCGTTTGTTGATGCAGGCTTACATGAACCCAGAATCTCTAAAGTTGACGTTGACTTCGGGCAAAATGCACTATTTTAGTCGTACAAAGAACAGAATCTGGATGAAAGGGGAACAATCCAAGCATTATTCATTAGTTGAGAATGCGTTTTTGGATTGCGATAACGACGCTATATTGTTTAAGGTTCAGCAAGTTGGGGTGGTTTGTCACACGGGTGAGGAAACCTGTTTTTACAAGCCAATTAAACCCGAGACGGAGTCTGCTGTGGTTGATTCTCGAATGCTAGAGCGGTTATTTGAGATAGTTCATGAGCGTATTCGTAACCCTAGTCCTGATTCGTATGTTTCTCGTCTAACTTCTAAAGGTCAAGACCGAGCATTGCAAAAAGTCGGTGAAGAAGCAACAGAATTTATTTTGGCAGTAAAGTCTGGGGATGCTAATGAGGTTGCCTTGGAGGCGGCGGATGTGTTTTTCCATATGTTGGTGGTTTTGGCTCAGAACGGTTACAGTTTGAGTAGTATTTTTGAGGAACTGGACAAACGTCACAAAACGAAAACTGGTATTCAGTCCAAGTGAGTTGTTTTTGATGAGTTGGGAAGAAACCCTAGACCAATACAGTGCAGTCATTGAAAAACGGTTGAAGGCTTTTCTTGACGAAGCAATCAACGATGCTACGGAGTATCATCCTTTTGTTGGAAAAGTGTACCGTGATATTGCAGAGTTTGTTTTACGTAAGGGCAAGCGGTTGGCTTCTTGCAGTACTTTACTTGTTTACAAGGGCTACACCGGAAAAGTTGATGAAAAAATCTTGAAAGTTTGCGTCGGAGTTGAGCTTTACCGTCACGCCATACTGATTCATGACGACCTAGTAGACATGGATGAGCAAAGGCGAGGGCGCGAGACCCTACATATTGGTTTTACTAACCGTTATGCTCCGTATGATGTCCGGTTTGGAGAAGGCACTGCAGTTTTTGCAGGTAATGTTTGTTATGCTTTGGCTGTTCGGGCGGTTATGGAGTCAGGCTTTAACGAAGCGTTAATTAATCGAGTTTTGTGTTTGACTTCTGAAGGTTATCGGGCAGTTAATGAGAGTCAGATTCTTGATTTACTCTTTGAGCAAAAACAGGTAACCGAAAAAGAATGGATGATAATGGCGAGCAAGCGGGCAGCTTCTTTGTTTAAGGTAACATTGGTTACCGGAGCCCTTCTGGCAAACGCCCCCGAAACCGACCTAACAGTATTAGCTAAAGCTGCCGAGCACATGGGTTATAGTTTTGACATTCAAGATGATATCATCGACACTTTTGCCGAAAAAGAAGAATATGGTAAGTCTTCGTGTTTGGACATTTCAAAGAACAAAAAGCCGTTACATGTGGTTTTAGCTTTGAGTTCCAAGGATGCAAAGTATGCTGAAGCTTTGAAGTGCCTGATGGGCAAGCAGTTTCTTAGTTTTGGAGAAAAAGACCTAGCCCGACAAATCGTACGAGAAAGTGGCGCTCTGGATCAAGCGAAGCAAGCTTCAAAAAATCATGCAGAGCAAGCCAAAGCTGACCTTAATAAAACGGGTTTGGCAGATGAGGTTAAAAAGTTCTTTAGCACTTTCATCAGCTATATTGAGCAAAGCTTTGACTGGTACAATTAAATAGTGTTTGGCATATTTATTCGTGAAAACACAAAAAGTCTTAAGATTAAAACGTGAGTGTGATGGTGCGGCCGCCGGGATTTGAACCCGGGGTTACAGGCTTGGAAGGCTTACACCACAGATGTGTCTGTGTCATGCCAGGCTAGACTACAACCGCACATGTTTTACAGCACACTATTGCTGTATAACTCTTTAATGAATTTACCGTTCTAAAAACCCCAAAAAACAAATAAACACTCCAAAAACACGTTCCCCTAACTGCCCTTTCATGTCCCTCTTATTCCTTTTATGCCCTTTTTAGACCCAACTAAACCCTTAACATAAAGCCAATTCAGGCTCTATTTTGGAAATTAATCCCAAAAATCAATTTTCAAAAAACTTTTTTATATTTTTTGTAATGCACATCGGGAACTATTTGTCGTTTGGTGTTGTGATTAAACTTTATATTGCTGGACACTCATTCAAGGTTTTAATCTGGTGTCGTGGATGAGCGGTGACCGCGAAATTCAAAGCTAATTCGAAACTATTTTTGACCCCAAAATATAACCCTCTTGAACTGGAAGCACAGGTTCGTGCCTTTTGGGAAACAAATCAAATCCCCAAAAAAATTGCTGAAACACGCAAAAAACAAAACAAAAAACAACTAGGCTACGTAGAAGGCCCACCCACAATGAACGGGATTCCTCACGTGGGCCACGCCCGAGGACGGGTGATTAAAGATTTTCATTACCGCCTAAAAACCATGCAAAATTATTACGTTAGCTTCTGGGCCGGATGGGACACCCAAGGACTACCAGTAGAACTAGAAGTCGAAAAAACCTTGGGTGCAAAAAACAAAAAAGAACTCATAGCAACAGTTGGCCAAGAAAAATTTGTGGAAGAATGCAAAAAAAGCATCATGAAGTACCACAAAGAATGGGTCGCTGCAGATAAAATGCTGGGCTTGTTTATTGACCACGACAAAGCATACTACACGCATGAAGATCGATACATTGAACGAGAATGGCAATACCTCAAACGCGCATGGGAACAAAATCTCTTGGGCGAAGGCCACTATGTTGTTGCGTATTGTCCTCATTGTCAGACTTCTCTTAGCAACGCCGAGGTGGGTTTAGGCTACAAAGAAGTTGAAGATCCCTCTATGCACTTCAAGTTTCGCGTAAAAGGAACAGAAAATGAATACTTTGTTGTGTGGACTACAATGCCCTTTACCATTGTTACCGACCTGATAATTGGCGTAAATCCCAAGGAGGACTACGTCAAAGTTAAGGTCGCGGATGAAACATGGATTTTGGCAAAGAAGCGCGTTGAGCCAATCATGGAAATCTTAGGAATAGAAGATTATGAAATTATCGAAACCTTCAAAGGCAAAACTCTGGATGGAATAAAATACGAATACCCCCTCGCCGACCTCATACCCAAACAAGCAGAACTCGACAAACACCCCTTAATCCACACCGTGGTAACCGAAGACTTTGTCGACATGACCACTGCAACCGGAATTGTTCACCTTGCACCTGCAAACGGCGAAGACGACAACGCCGCAGCCCAAAAACGAGATCTCCCAGCCTTTGTCCCTTTTGACGAACAAGCCTTGTTCACCGAAGAAGCCGGCAAATTTGCTGGAATCTTTGTGCGCAAAGCCGACAAAATGGTAGTGCAAGAACTCGAAAACCGAGGGTTACTCCTTAAGATTGGTCGAATAAGACATGAATATCCCACATGTTGGCGCAGTCACCACAAGCTGGTATGGATGGCAAGGCGAGAATACTTTATTTGGTCAAACAAAATCAACGACAAAGTCATGCAGGCTGCAAAGAAAGTAAAATACTTCTACGACAGCCCAAAAAACAGGTTCTTTGCTTTTCTCAAAGAAGGAAAACCATGGTGCATCTCCCGAGACCGCGTCTGGGGTTCACCCTTGCCAATATGGGTCTGTGAGGAATGTGGAGAAAAAACCTTAGTTGCATCTAAACAAGAAATTCGCGAAAAAGCCCTTGACCTACCTGACCAAGAGTTTGAACTCCATAAACCTTGGATAGACCGAATCACTCTCAAATGTGAAAAATGTGGCGGCAAAATGTTGCGCGAATCCTTCGTGTTAGATGTTTGGCACAACAGCGGAGCTTCACCTTATGCACGATTCACTGATGAAGAATTCAAAACCTTAGTTCCAACTAACTTTTTAACCGAAGCAGTCGACCAAACCCGAGGATGGGCAAACTCTCTGCTTCTAGAAAACGTTATCCTAACCGAAAAACCCCAAGCCCCATACGAAGAATTCTTGTTCCAAGGCTTCGTACTAGACGCCAAAGGCAGAAAAATGAGCAAAAGCCTAGGCAACGTTTTAGAAACAAAAAAACTCTTGCAAGAAAAATCCTCAGACGTCACAAGGTTCTATTTCCTTTGGAAATGCTCCCCGATTGATTCAATGAACTTTGACCTAATCGAACTAAGAAAACGACCCTACCAAGTCCTGAGCACCTTGTATCACTTGCACAACTTTTTCATGCAAAACGCAGAATACGACCACTTTACCCCAACAACCCACACCCTACAATGGGCAACAAACCAAAGCCTTCTCACCAAACCAGATATGTGGCTGTTATCCAAAGTCCAAAAACTTGTCAAAGTCTACACCAAAAAATCCGAAGGATGCCAATTCAACTTCGCCCTTTCTGAACTAGAAGAATTCGTTGTCAACACACTAAGTCGAGAATACGTCCCAATGGTCCGAAAAGACCTATGGAGCGACGACCCCGAAACCCTCAACCGCAGACTCGCAGTCTACGCAACCTTGTGGTACACCCTAAAAACACTGGTACTACTGTTCAACCCGATTTGCCCCTTCATCAGCGAAACCTTGCATCAAGCAGTCTACAAAAAACTTGACCATACCTTGTCAGAAACCATCAACTTGGAAAATTGGCCAACTCCTGACACAAAGCTCGAAAACGACAACCTAGAAAATGAATTTGCAATTCTACAAGAAATCCTTCCAATCGTATATTCTACTCGTCTTGGAACTTGCCAACGTAAAAGCTGTCGTATGCACAGATGAACTTCCTGAAGTAGACACTGAGCAATGGGCAACTGATTCTGAAGATGAAACAACTGTTTTACTTTGCAAAGTCCGAGATGACAAACTCGAAGGTGAAGGTCTAATGCGTGACCTTGCTCGGCGTGTCCAAGCTCTACGAAAAGACCTTGGTTTCTCACCCACTGACATTGTTGAAGCCGTTTACCTTGCAGAACTAGAAACCCGAAACGCAGAACTACTGCACCCTTTCATAGCTGAAATGGAAGACCTTGTGCGCACCAAAAAAATCATCCTTCACGAAAATCATGAAATCATAAATGCAGACTGGCATCAAGACAAACTTGACAAAAAGAAACTATACATTGCAGTTTTGTAAGCTTTCAAAACTTCATTTCTTTTCCCTTTTTGGATGCATAAAAAACCATACACGGGAACCTAAACTGATCACCGTGAAAACAACGATCCCTACTTTGACCATATTGTAGAGCATCTGCTCAGTAAACAGTAACGTTAAACCAATTCCCCCGTACAACAGGCTACCATAATATTTTCCTACGGGGTCATAACTTGCTCTTTTGAAGTAAACACTGCTCAAAACGAATTGACTGAAAACCAAGCAAATCAATAAAACAATCCAAATTGGATAAAATCCTTTGTTGAAAAAAACAAAAAACATCACTGACACAAAAACAAAATCTGCAAACACATCAAAGTAAGAACCTAATTGAGAGCTTGTTCCATACGTTTTTGCCAAGTAACCATCCAAAATATCTGAAAAAACCACAAACAAAAACAACAGGTATGTAGCAGTTCTGATTTCTTGGTTAAACGCGTAAACAAGAAAAGGTAAGGCAACAACACGAAAAGATGTAGCTGCCCAAGACAAACTGCCTTTATTCAATTACAAGCTCTCTTCCAGATTCCTTAGCAAGTTCCAAGGGGTCACCATCATTGGGAATGCTAGTATACAAAGAAACAATCTCCACAATATTGCCCCCATGCACTTCAACAGTCCGCTGCATTGACGCCTCAGCACCTCCCTCACTTCCCGCAGAAGTAACCAACAACACTGTGTCCATTCCGTTCATGTTACCTATTCTTTCAACGTGACGTTGAATAGTTTCACTTGGATTATCTGCATAAACTGGAGAACCCAAAACCAAAACAGAATACTCTGACAAATCTGTGGGCGCTTCAGAGCTCGCGGTAGTTATTTCTGCTCGCCAACCATTTTCTACTAGTCCTTCAGCAAAAGCATATGTTGTATCTTTCATGAACGACGACAAACCTGGGTGATAAATTACCAAAGCTTTTTTTGTTCCTGATTCATTCAAAATTTCAAGTTCACTTATGTGGTCACTGTTTATTGTGGCCATAACAAACACCAAAAGACTTGCAACTACTATAACAAACGTCAACACTGCGATTAACATCATTTTTGTCCCTTATTTTATGACTTCAAGCTTAACTATATTAATTTTTAGACCCAACATGTATTGTTAACAGGAGAATTACACGTGCCGAATAAATTCAGGTTTGGTGTTTTCCTTCCATTTTATGCTTTCAGAAATCAAAAAACAGTTCCACAAATGTTCGAGCAACTACAAGAAATCGTTTTGGGATGTGAAAAGTTAGGATATGACTCTGTTTGGCTTGATGACCACCTGATGATGGGGGCAACTCCAATTCTTGAATGCTGGACAACACTCTCAGCTCTTGCTAGTGTCACTAAAAAAATTAAATTGGGTACCATGGTAACCTGCAACTTGTTTAGAAACCCTGCCTTACTTGCAAAAATGGCTGCAACCCTTGATAACATATCAAATGGCCGAATAGAATTAGGCATCGGAGCCGGAGTTCAAAAAACTGAACACGAAGCTTACGGATTTTTGTTTTCTTCAGCTAAAGAAAGAATACAGCGCTTAAACGAAGCAGTAGAAATCATAAAGAAACTCTGGACATATAAACAAGCCAGCTACAAGGGCAGATACTACAAGCTAAAAGATGCAATGTGTGAACCCAAACCCATACAAAAAAACCATCCTCCCATAATTATTGGCGGTAGCGGAGAAGAACTAACACTAAAAGTTACTGCACAGAAAGCAAACCGTTACGATTGGGGATATTTATCATCTATTATTCAGTATCAGCACAAACTGAAGGTTCTGGAAAACCACTGCAAAAAAGTAGGAAGAAATCTTGATGATATCGAAAAATCATGTTGGCCTGCTGCACAAATTTTCATCAGGGAAACAAAATATGAACTAGAGAAACAAATTCCAAAGTGGAAACGTCAAGGAACAAGTATAGAAGAATTTATGAAAACAAACTTTGTCGGAAAACCTGAAAACTTCATCAAATTAATCCAACCTTATCAAAATCTAGGTGTAACCCATTTCATGCTATTCTTTGGTGATCTTCCAGACTTAACTGGGCTACAATTGTTCGTGAAAAAAGTTGTTCATGTACTTAACAAATAGATTTGTTGAGTCTAAGTTTATTTCCTCAGATTCTTTGGTATCAGACCATTGGAACAACTGAGAGTATAAACACACCAACTAAAACTAATGCACCGATTTTTCTTTTGTTGCTAAGTTCTGAAACATCGTCTAAGGGACCTGGATGTTTAGAAGCTGACAAGAACAATGCCAAAACAGCCATTGTCCACCATCCAATTAGGGCTAACAGTAAAATTCCCGCATATGAAACAATTTTATGTGTCTTATCACTCATAACACTCCTAGCAACATGGCCGCCGTCGAACATTCCTGATGGAACAAGATTAAGCATAGTTACAACCATGCCCACCCATCCTGCAAACGCAACTGGATGCATGACTAGAGCCTCACCTACTCCACTTGGTGGAAATACCCTCAAGATAACTTGGAACAACAAAGGAACCGAAATATACCCTCCTTCTGGGTCTAAGGGACCAAACGTGGATAGTTGCATTCCTATGATTGTTACTATTGTCGCAATAATGAAGCCCGTTATTGGACCTGTAAACCCAATATCAAAAAGAGCATCCTTGTTTGGAGGGAGAGCTTTTTGTCGTATTACTGCTCCAAAAGTTCCAATGCCATAGGGGAATGGAATGCCTGGAATAAAATATGGATATGTAGCTTCCACTTCATGTTTGTCTGCAAGCAATTTATGGCCCATTTCATGAGTGCCCAATATCAACATGATCGCAATAGTAAACGAAACAGCTCCTACAATGTCACCTGCAGCTAGAAAATATCCTGAAATAAACAATGTCACCAGTGTCACAAAGAACAAAACAACGTTTATTATGGGTCTGCTGGGGTTCACATGAGGTTTTGCAACAATACGCAAAATGATTTTTCCATGGTTTTTTCTTAGTATTGGTATAAGTTTTAACGAATCTAAGCGATTCACAAGTCTTAGAAAAGCTTGTTTTGATTCTTGGTTGTATTTGATGTAAAATGTTGGAATTCCATGTTCAATAAAGCCCTCTTCAACATCAAATTCTGGATTAACCATGTTTTGAACTTCTTCAAATGTGGGCAACTTGACCGAATCAGTAAAATTGTTGTCAGAAAATGCACAACACATGGTAACCTTGTATTGAAAGATTCTGATACTATTAGAATCTTATGTCAAACAATGTGAGTATGGTCTTTTTTTCGGCATAAATTAAAAAGTTCACTCAGTTTAGTTTGGTGATTTCGTTTATTCCGTGACAGATAATATTATTAGCAAATGCGTGTTATATTTTTTCATAGGTCCGTAGGATTTAAGACCTAGTTTACTTATCATGGCATGACTATTCGATGGATGGTGACTAGGATCAGCCAAAAAATTTCTGGAGTAGGATACGTCGAACAAATCAATAACAATCTTCTAGCCCTAACAGCAGAAGATTTACTTCCCTTATACGAAACCTTGAGAACCGCAGATTGTATCGTTTGTGGTGGATCAGGCAGGTCTCTTTATTCTTTGAACATCGCCATGAGCCAAATAGCCATGATGAACGACCACAAAGTCGTAATCAGCAGAGAAGATGTTGGTTTCCCAGGACGCGGAATGTATGATGCTGCAGCTGAACTAGAAAGGCGCCACAACAAAATTGTTCTGCTAATTAATTCTGGAAGCGGAAAATCTGACGATCCAATGCATCTTGCGGAAGAACTGGAAAAATACCTGAAAGAAACCGGAAGTAAACACTTCAGTATGGGTTTGATCACTTCTAACCGTAATTCTGTTCTTGCAAAAATTGTAAACAAATATGGCCATACAGTTCAAGTAAAAGGCCGAATTAGACAACAAGTTCCCGCAGATGACGATTACAGCCAAATCGGAATAATGGGAGACGTATTTGAGCTTGGTAGCTTATTTTTATTACAGATGATGGCTGAAGCAATATCCGAAAACAGTCCCGTTGAACGTGTTTTAGAGCTCATAAAAGAAGAAGCGCCCATCTTAACAGAAATAACTGAAAATTCAGTAAACGGTGAAGCAACCAAAGTTGCAGTCGACTTTCTTGAACGCGGCAGTGACGTATTTCTTGGTGGACGAGGAACCGCTGAAGAAGTAGCCAAAATGACTGCTGTGCGACTGTTTCACCTGAAAAAGTTTCTAGGCGACAACGTTTACGTTGCCCGAGGAGTAAACACGCCACATCCAAGAGCTGGAGACCTCGAAATCTTAATCTCATATTCTGGAAGAACAAAACCTGTTGTCGTCTGGTGCAAAAGATTCAAAGAGTTAGGTGGAACCGTTTTTTCAATTATTGGACGCCCTGAAACCGCTTTAGACAAAAATTCTGATGTTAAAATCTTTCTTGAAGAAGCTGTTGAACGCGGAAAACCACGAAGATTCTATATGCGCGCAGCATACGCTTTAAGCTGTTTACCAATTCTTTTGACCGAACGCTTAAGTCGTAAAGGACTTCTGATGCCTGAGTATATTCTACGCTGGTATCACAGTGCAATAGAATAAAAAAATTGTAAGCAGCAGGAAAAAATGCCTGCTGTTTTATATGCTCTTTTTTAGGACACTGCCTTTATGGGCAGACTGAACCATCTGTGAATACCGTGCCAAATAACCCGTCTTAACGTTGGGTTCTTTTACGGTCCATGTTTTTGCTCTTTTTTCTAGTTCTTCCTCGCTTAGTTTTACTCTAAGGATTCGCTTTGGGACGTCAATTTCAATTATGTCCCCGTTTTTCACTAACCCTATTACTCCCCCAACCGCAGCTTCAGGTGCCACATGCCCAATGCATGGTCCTCGGGTTGCGCCGGAAAATCTTCCATCAGTAATCAAAGCAACAGATTCGCTCAAACCCATGCCCGCAATGCTTGCAGTGGGCGTTAACATCTCGCGCATTCCCGGTCCACCTTTTGGTCCCTCATAACGAATAACCACTACATCGCCTTTTTCGATTTTCTTGTTCAGTATTGCTTCCATGGCCGCTTCTTCAGAATCAAAAGTTTTCGCTGGACCACTGTGAACCATCATGTTTGCGGATATTCCAGCTGCTTTTACTACTGCGCCATCTTCTGCCAAGTTTCCTGTAAGAACTGCGATTCCCCCTTCTTTGTGCACTGGGTTGTCGATCGGTCGAATCACTTTGGGGTTGTTCACTGTGACGTTTTGTATGTTTTCTTTGATTGTTTTTCCAGTTACCGTTTTCTGGTCAAGGTGCAGGGAATCTTTGAGGGTTTTCATGACTGCGGGGATTCCTCCTGCTTGGTCTAGTTCTTGCATGTCATAAGGTCCACTTGGAATCATGCTGCAGATGTGGGGAACTTGTTTGCTTAATTTGTCAAACATGGATAATGGTAAATCAACATCTGCCTCGTTTGCTATAGCAGTGACGTGCAACACAGTGTTTGTAGAGCCGCCCAATGCCATGTCTACCATAATTGCATTCTTGAAAGCGTTAGCTGTTAGGATATCTCTTGGTTTTAGGTCTTCTTTTATCATGTCGATTATGCGTTCGCCTGTTGCTTTGGCGATTCGTATTCTTTCTGCACTTACGGCTACAGGGGTTGCACAACCCGTTAAGGACATTCCTAACGATTCAGTTACACACGCCATAGTGTTAGCCGTAAACATTCCATTACAAGAACCACACGTAGGACACGCAACATCTTCAAGACACTTTAACTCTTTTTCATCCATTTTTCCTGCAGCAACTTTACCAATTGCCTCAAACATGGAATCAGTTCCTACTTTTTTGCCCTTGTAGTTGCCCGAAAGCATCGGACCACCAGTAACCATTATTGCAGGAACATTAAGTCTAGCAGCAGCCATTAACATGCCTGGAGTTATTTTGTCACAGGTACTAATCATGACTATGCCATCAAATCTGTGGGCTTGAACCATGCTCTCTACACAATCTGCAATCAATTCTCTGGAAGGTAACGAATATCGCATTCCGTTGTGCCCCATTGCAATTCCATCACAAATTCCAATGGTGTTAAACTCAAAAGGCACTCCACCTGCAGCTATGATGCCTGCTTTTACAGCATCGGCAACTTGTTTTAGGTGAATGTGTCCTGGAACTACATCTGTGAAGCTGTTTACAACTCCAATGAATGGTTTAGCAATATCTTTGTCTCCGAGCCCAAGAGCCTTCAATAAGGCACGGTGAGGGGCTCGCTCAAAACCAACTTTTACTGCGTCACTTCTCAACTATCAACCCTCGTAAATGATTACCTAAAGACTAATTTGTTCTGTTAAATGTTTTTACCTGTCTAAACCTGTTAATTTATTGTTTGAACTTTTTTAAAAGAAACACACCCTATCTTTAGTTGTGTAAAAATTTGTTTGAAGAAAAAATACGAGAAATCAAATCTGACCGATCAAGTGGTGCCAGCCAAATTGCTCGTTATGCATTAAATGTTCTAAAAGTCTTTGTTCAAACAAGCAAAACCAAAAGTAATGAAAATTTTGTAACTAAATTCACTGAACTGGGTAGACAACTTTTCCAAGCGAGACCAAATATGGCACCTATCCAAAATTTGGTTGGGCAAATTGTTTATGAAATCAATTCTTTGGAAGAAAATAACTTAAACTTAATCCAAAGTTTAGCATTATCTAAAATCGATGAATTGTTACAAAAATCTGAATCTGCCGTTAAAGAATCTGCTGATCATGCTGCCAGTTTAATTGTCGACTCTGATTATGTATCTACTTGTAGTTACAGTTCGACAATCTGTGAAGTCTTTAAAACAGCAAAGAATCGGGGAAAATGTTTCAAAGTTTTGGTTGCAGAATCAAAAACAGCTGATAGCCAGTTTAGGTATGGTCAAGATTTGGCAACTTTTCTTGTGTCAATAAATGTTTCCGTGCATGTTCTTCCCGATTCTGTCTTTTCAGTTTTTGTCCCCAAGACTAACTGTGTTTTAGTTGGAGCAGACAGCATTCTTAGTGACGGATCAATTATAAATGGAAAACCAAGCCGTGATGTTGCAGTGGCCGCAAAGAAATCTGGTGTACCCTTTTATTGTGTTTGTGAAACTGCTAAAGTAAACACGTTAAGTTATCTGGGTAAAAAAGTTACAATGAAACAAGGATTTGATGTTGTTCCATCTGATTTATTGACTGGTGTAATAACTGAAAACGGAATCTTAAACAAAAAAAGCATAATTGATTTGATGAAAGAAAAAGCTCAGTTTTTGAAGCAAATTTCCTTTACTTGAACGGATATGAATTCGAGAGTCTTTTGCAGTTTAATTATCTACTCATCCTTCTTGGGAGACGTTGCTGTGGCTTATCCAGAAAATATGTAACAATAATTCTGTTATTTTAATATAATTCATGCTTTTCATAATATTGGTGTTAAATTAACAATATTATATCTACTCTTTTAGCATGATTGAAATGGTTAATGTTGTGATAAACCTATCTGACATAGAAAAACTTTTAAAAAAAACTTCGAATTGCTGAAGGCCTAGATAAACTAGGTGTAGATGCAATGGAAGCCGGTTTCGCCGCAGTGTCTAAAGGCGAAGCAGAATCAATAAAACTCATTGTTGATGCAGGATTTCACGCAGAAGTCTACAGCATGGCTAGGGGCGTAAAAAAAGACATCGACGCCATTCTCAAAACTGGCGCCTTAGGAGTGCATTTAGTAGTTCCTTCTTCAGATTTACATATAAAATTCAAACTTAAAAAAAGCCGAGATGACGTTCTGAAACTTACTGAAAAAACCACTCAGTATGCTAAAGATCATGGTTTAGCTGTTGAGCTTTCGGCAGAAGACGCTACCAGAAGTGATTTTCCGTTTCTAGTTAAGATGTTTAAAGCAGGAGTTGATGCGGGTGCAGACCGGTTATGTCCATGTGATACTGTTGGAGTTTTGATACCTGAATTAACTACTAAAATGTTCACAGAACTAAAGAAAAAGTTTCCAAATGTTCCTTTAAGTGCCCACTGTCATAACGATTTCGGATTAGCAGTAGCCAACTCCATACTTGCCTTACAATGTGGCGCAGAGCAAGCTCATGTAACAATGAACGGCATGGGTGAGCGTGCAGGAAACGCTTCTTTAGAAGAGTTGGTTGTGGTTCTAAAAACTTGTTATGAACGTGATTTGGCAATTAAACCTGAGTTAATCTATGAAACTTCTCTTCTGGTTTCTCGAGTAACAGATTTTCCTTTGCAACCCAACAAGGCAATTGTGGGGGAAAACGCCTTTGTTCACGAATCCGGAATGCACACCCATGGAATATTGGCAAATCCCTTGACTTACGAACCTTTCAATCCTGAGTTGATAGGACGAACTCGAAGAATTGCATTAGGTAAACATTCTGGGTCTGCTGGAATCCGAGCTTCACTAACTGAAATGGGTCTCAACCCAACAGATGAACAACTCAAAGAAGTCTTCCAACGGGTGAAAGTTCTAGGCGACAAAGGCAAACGTATTGCAGATGCTGACTTGCAAGCAATTGCTGAAATAGTAATGGACTTGCCTAAGATTCGACCACTAAAGCTTGAAGAAATCACTGTTCTCACGGGTAACAGAGTTACTTCAACTGCTTCTGTTAGATTAAATCTAAACGGTAACATGCTTACCGAAGCTGCCATCGGTGTCGGCCCAGTAGATGCAGCTATTGCTGCTATAAAGAAGGCTGTTGGCATTGTTGAGCCGATACAGTTGGACAACTATTCAGTAAAAGCTATCACTGGCGGAACAAACGCCATGACTGAAGTAGCGGTCAGTCTAAGTAAAGGAGACCGAAAATCCACTGCAGTAGGAGTGAACGAAGACATTGTCATAGCAAGTGTTGAGGCAATGCTTAGTGGAATGAACGTTTTGATGACTAACTATAACATTAATGGTAAGGAGTCTTGAAAATGGCAAAAATGACTGGAGCGAAAGCTCTGATTAAATCGTTGCAACAAGAAAAAGTAGACGTAATGTTTGGAATCTCTGGAGGAGCCCTTCTTCCAATACATAATGTCTTATGTGACTCAGAAATACGTCATATCCTTGCTCGTCATGAACAAGGTGCAGCACACATGGCAGATGGTTACGCTCGGGCAAGTGGCAAAGCAGGAGTATGCATGGCTACTTCAGGTCCTGGAGCAACAAACATAGTTACCGGATTAGCTAATGCGTATCTGGATTCTTCACCTGTTGTTGCACTTACTGGACAAGTTCCAACTCACTCCGCAAACACTTCATACATGATTGGACGTGATGCATTCCAAGAAGCCGATATTATCGGAATAACTACTCCAATTACCAAATATAACGTTCAAGTTAAACATGCCTCCGAGGTTCCTACCGCTGTCAAAAGTGCCTTTTATATTGCTACAACTGGCAGACCCGGACCTACACTAATTGATCTTCCTAAGAACACTCAAACTGTAAAAGCTGAAATGGATTTTTCAGACAACTTGAAGATTCGTGGTTACAAACCCAATACGGATCCTCATCCTCTTCAGATTAAGAAAGCAGTTAAACTCCTTATGAAAGCAGAACGCCCAATGATACTTGCAGGAGGAGGTGTGAACCTTTCTGGTGCTTCTGAGGAGTTGTTGCAGATTGCTGAATTGTTGATGATGCCTGTTGCGACAACTTTCATGGGTAAAAGTTGTTTCCCTGAAACTCATCCATTGTCTATGGGCAATATTGGTATGCATGGAACTATGCTTGCAAACAAAATGATTTTAGAAGCTGATGTTTTGTTGGCTGTTGGAACAAGGTTCCAAGACCGTAGTACCGGAACGTTGAACGGTTTTTGTCCTGACGCAAAGATAATTCATATTGACATTGATGCTGCTGAAATTGGAAAGAACGTAGAAGTTGAGGTGCCCATTGTTGGTGATGCAAAACCGACCTTAAATCTAATTTATCAACGGCTAGTTAACAAAATCAAAAAATCAAAAGATAACCTATGGATAAAACAAGTCCAAGAAGCAAAAGAAAAGTACCTCAGCGAATTAGACCTTGGCAGTGGTGATTTGACTTCTCCCAAGTTGTTAAAGGAACTTCGTAGACTTCTTCCAGATCAAGCAATTGTTGCTACTGAAGTCGGTCAAAATCAGATGTGGGCTGCTCTTCATTTCCAGACAATTAAGCCTCGAACTTTTATCAGTTCAGGTGGACTTGGAACCATGGGTTTTGGGTTCCCTGCTGCAATTGGCGCAAAAGTGGCTTGTCCTAAATGTCCAGTTGTGGATATAGCTGGAGATGGAAGCTTCCGAATGACCGAACAAGAGCTTGGAACTTCAGTTACAGAAGACATACCCGTCATAGTAATTGTGCTAAACAATTCAATGCTAGGCATGGTTGCTCAGTGGCAGCGCTTGTTCTATGAAAAACGTTATGCTGCAGTGAAGTTGGGAAGTGTTCCTGATTTTCCAAAACTTGCCCAAGCTTATGGTGCTGAAGGTGTTCGTGTTGGTTCTTTGTCAGAGTTTTCTGTTGCGGTGAAGAACGCTTTAAAGACCGAAGTAACTACAGTCATTGATGTGCCGATTTCTCCGGATGACGACGTGTTTCCAATGGTTCCGCCGGGTAAAGGATTGAAAGATACAGTGGGGGGTTTGTAGAATGGAACAAAAACATGTTCACATAATTTCTACTATTGTCGAGCACAAGCCAGGTGTTCTTTATACTGTTTCGAACTTGTTTAGGCGCCGAGGATTTAACATCGACAACATTTCAGTTGGTCCCACCGAAGAACTCGGATTGGCCCGAATGACTATAATGGTAACTGGAGATAACCGAACTATCGAGCAAGTAATCAAGCAACTAAACAAACTTATTGACGTGCTTAAGGTCACTCGGCTAGACCCTGAAAACATTGTAACTCGAGAATTAGCGTTAATCAAAGTACACGCCACCAGTACTAAAGCTCGGTCTGACATAATCAACTACGCTGACATTTTCAGAGCCCGGGTAGTTGATGTTTGCACTGAATCCTTGATGATGGAAATCACTGGAACTTCTGATAAGATTGATGCCTTTGTTACTTTGATGAAGCCCTTTGGCATAAAAGAAGTAGCTAGAACAGGTATAACTTCTCTTTCACGGGGTCCTAAATCCGTCAAAATTGATGACTAGGCCTTTCTTATGTCTCCATTTTTTTCTTTTTTATTTGTAATATTCTTGTTTTGGAAATATTTTTGTTTGTAGAGGACGCTATTTATAGAAAATTTGGGAACAGATTCTAGTATGGAATGTGACTAGAATGAGAAGTTCCTTTGATATTATCGCTGAAATTTTGAATGCTGCAAAAAACGGTGCAAAA
>JARRLY010000024.1:0-47559 GCA_037386545.1 Candidatus Bathyarchaeota archaeon | reverse complement strand
GATAAAATAAAGTGGTTGTTCCTTTGACAAAAAAAGTTGAAGGTTTCTCTGTAGCGAAAAAGTCAGTTTCACAGCTCCTTTGTGAAATGGGTAAAACTGCATATCAGGGAAGAAAATTAGCCGAGTCTGTGGATCTTTGGGCGAAAATGATAAGCGAAGAGGACCTTGTTATCGTTTTAGGGTTGGCTGGTTCTATGAGCACTGCTGGTCAGTGGACTTTGGTTAATTGGCTTATCAAGAACCGATTTGTTGATGTTATTGTTTCTACAGGAGCCAACATTTCAGAGGATATTGTTGACGCCATGGGTTTTGGATATTACCAAGGCAGCTCAAACGCTAACGATGAAGAGCTCCTTAAAGCTGACATCAACCGTTATTATGATGTTTATGGTATAGAAACTGATTACCGCAAAATGGAAGAGCTAGTAACAGAATTTTTGTTAACTTTACAAGCTGATCATGCATATTCTTCTATGGAAATTTTGCATTTGTTGGGTAAATGGTTGAGCAAAAAAAGTATCCCCAGCATAACTGCAACAGCTGCAGAAAACGGAGTTCCAGTTTTTAGTCCTGCGATGCTGGATAGTGCCTACGGTGAAACCGTTTTGATGGCAAAAAACCAGGGCCACAATCTAATAGTAGATCAAGTTAAAGAATTTGACCAGTTTGTAAGTATTGGAGAAAAAACCAAAAACACTGCCGTAATTTATGTGGGCGGTGGGGTTCCTAAGGATTTTACTCAGTTGCTTGCTATTTCGATTTCGCCAAAAACTAATGACAAAGAAATAAACGGTCGCCAAGGTAACTGCCGCAAAAGTTTGCAGGAGTATTATTATCCTCACAAGTATGCGATTCAGATTACAACTGATTCTCCCCAGTGGGGTGGGTTGTCAGGTTGCACTTTGGAGGAGGCAAAAAGTTGGGGAAAAGTAGATGTGAATGGCAGGGATGTTACTTGCTACTGTGACGCTACAATTGCTTTGCCTTTGATTACTCATGCTCTAAATGAGCGCTTAGACTCAAATGTTCGAAAAAATCGGGCGCCCGATCTTTCGTGGCTTTTCCCAAAATAAAACGAAAAATGAATTTGAGGAGAAAACAAACAAGATGATTCCAAAACAAGTATTCTTAACTAAAGGAGTAGGACGACATAAAGAGTATCTACAATCTTTTGAGCTTGCTTTGCGAGCTGCAGGAATTCAAGCCTGTAACATCGTAACAGTTTCTAGTATACTTCCTCCTGGATGTCAAATAATTTCCAAAGAACAAGGGGTTAAAAGTCTCCATCCTGGAGAAATAACCTTTGCAGTAATGTCAAAAAATTCAGTAAAAGAACCCCACAGACAAATTGCTGCTTCAATTGGTATGGCTATGCCCTCCAGCAAAGACAGTTATGGTTACCTTTCTGAACACCATTCCTTTGGCGAAACCGCTCAAAAAGCAGGCAATTATGCTGAAGATTTAGCTGCAACCATGCTGGCTACGACTATGGGGATTCCTTTTGATTCTGAACAAGCCTGGGATGAAAAAAAGCAGATATTTCAAACCAGTGGTTTGATTATCAAAACAAACAACATTACCCAGTCTGCAAAGGGCGATAAGGACGGCCTGTGGACTACGGTTCTTGCTGCTGCAGTTTTTGTTCCCTAACTGCCTTTAGAAGCTGTTCTTTATTTTCTAGGCGTTTGCCTAGGTCTTTTTTCTAGATTTTTTTGTTCCTTGGATATTTGATTTTTTAGAATATGAATACTGAAAATCCCACTTGTTGAAGAACAAAAGCAACGTAGATTGCGGATAGAAATATCGCGCCTTTTTTGTTAATGGCTTTGTTAGAGCTTATCATGTACCATACCGTTAGTGATGCGATTAAAACATAGAACATTATGCTTTCTACTGCAAGGATGTTTACTTCAGAAAAAGAAACCAATGAAGAAATTCCTAAAACTAACGTAATGTTTGTGATGCAGCTTCCCAAAAGGTTGCCTAGTGCCATTTCATAATATTTCTTTTTGAGGGTTTGAATTGTAGTAGCCAGTTCTGGCAAAGAGGTGCCAACTCCGATGATGGTGGCTCCAATGATTGAAGAGGGCAAATTCACAAAATCAGCAATATCAATTGAACTGTCTACTATTAATCGGGACAGAACAATTATGATTATTAAACAAACAACAAATTTGAGGCCTGCCCTCAGAGGTTTTTCTGTGGAGCCGTTTTGTTGTTCTGTTATTTGGGATTGTTTTGGGGTTTTTGAGATTGTGAAACTAAAGTAAACAAACAGTATCAACAAAACTATTCCAAGCACAGGTCCCAAACTGCCTCTTTGAACGATAAACAATGGAATAACAGAAGACAAGAACAGAAACTGGATTAGTTCTTTTTGTGATTCGCCTCTTAGGTGAATTGCGGTTTTGCTCAAGAACACAGCCAAACCGATGATGATTGTTAAGTTGGCTATGTTTGATCCTAATACGTTTCCAACTGATAGTCCACCTTCTCCAGATGTCGATGAAAAGATGGATACAGAAAGCTCAGGCAGTGACGTTGTTACGGATAATAAAATAAATCCTGCTGCCATTTCTGAAAGACCGAAAACTTTGGACAAAACTAAGGTATAATTAATTATTTTGTCACTGACAATAGCAATAAGAAACAATGAACCGATCAAAAGAAATACACTTAACAAAATCATTAGAATCCCTTCTGTGTTGTGGATTTTTTTATTTTTGATATTTAGGGTATTTTTTGCAATCTATGAACTGTCCTGTCTATTTGTTTTTTAATAAATAAAAAAATAGATACAAAATTCTAGCTTGAGTTTGTTTTCAAACTATTTTTCTTTTTGTCCTATACTTTTCTTTCCTTTTTTCTTTCCCATTATACTCGCCTCCCCTACCCGGATTCCTATACTGGGATTTTCGTGGTTTACCCGTCTTCGTCGTTTTCTTCGTCATCTTTCCAGTCGTCATAATCGTCGTAGTTTTCTTCGATCATTTGTTCCCCCTCTATTATTTCCGCAAAAGCAACTAGAATAAATGGGTTTAGGTTAAAAATAAGGCAGAAATCACGAGCTAAAATAAAAACAAGGCGTATTTTTAGAATATTTTTTGATTTATAAGTAAAATTTACTATTAAAACAATAACAAAGAGCATATTATTGAGGGGAGGTGAATTAGTCAACTTTTAATAGCTTTTTTTAACTTTAAACTGTTTAAAACCCGTGGATACCAACTAATGTTAGTTACTTTATGCGGAAGTATTAACAACATGTTTAGCAAAAACTATGCGATTATTTAAATTGACTAAATTTGATATTGTTTTTACTCAAGTTTGTTGTTAATGGTTTTAGTAGAGTTTGTAGTTTTATGATTAGCTGTTTGCTTTGTGGAAAAAAGTATTCAACCCAGCGAGGTTTGTCATCCCATTTAACTAGAGTTCATGATGTTCGGGACCAAAAGCAACGTTTTTCTTTGTATGTTATGGGCGGCTTTTTTCCGTTTCTGGAAAAGAGAAGTTGGACAAAAGCCGAAGCAGTACTGGAGCAAATAAGAAAAGAAAGAAAGGAAACTGAATGGATGTTGGGTTATCTTCTTGCTCTTGAAGGCATGATTTCTGCACTTAAAGACGAGGGTTCTCATGAACCTTACATTTTTAGTTTAAAAGAGTGTAGTTACAAAAAACTTCAACAAGTAAATAAAACTTTTAGTGACTTTAATAAAAAATTAGCAACCCAAAGTGACTTTGACGCGGGGTATTTTCAAGCTTGGAATGATTTCACCCATTATATGATGAATTCAAAAATTTGATTCAACTGAATTTATAATCTACTGCTAATTTTTTATACCAAATCAACGTATACAACTTATGGGGTTTTTGATTTGTGTCCAAAAATTTTGATAATGTATGATTCGAACACTGGAAATACAGAAAAACTAGCTAAAGCCGTGGAAAAAGGTGTAAAGCTAGTATGTGATGTATCAGTTCAACTAAGACGAACTGAAGAAGTTGATATACAAGAAGTTATTGAATCAGACGGCTATGCCATTGGGTCGCCGTCACATTTTAGTATAATGTCTGGAAAAATACTTTCTTTGTTAACTCAACTTTATTCATTACGTGACAACATGGCAGGCAAGCCCATGGCAGTCTTTACTACTGGAACAGGTGCCCAAGTAATTGCCCTTGAAAACATCGACCGCATCTTAGGTGTTTTCAATCCAATGTTTATCAAACCTGGGATAGTAATTGAAACAGTCCCTGAACGTGCGAACCCTTGGAAAACAGATGAAAAACAAGCAATGAACCTAGGAAGGAAATTAGCCGAAGCCACCATAAAAGACAGAAGATCATTAAAATTCTGTAAATAATTACTGAAACAAAACTTAGGTTTCTAGGTCTTTGTAGTCTGGGCACGTTCCTTCTGTTTTTATTTTTTCATTAACACCAAGTAATGAGCAGACAGGAATCTCACCTGTACTTTCCCTTCTATCAAGGTTTTTACATGTCCAGCATGCATCACTGATTACTTTCATTGTTTTTCTCTTTTTAGCTCAATACACTAATTTTAGAAGTAATTATAGTGAAATGTTAATCGTTGTATTTTTTAGAAATAGCAGCAACCGTGTTCTTTCAGTAAGTTGAACATTTCTTTTTGGTCTTTTGATGTGACATTAAACCTTTCAACTAGTTCAGTTATTATATTGTTCAAGATCGATTCTGCTTCAATTGCTTTTTCTGCTAAATAAATTTGGTTTTCTTTTTCCTGAATTTGTTTTAAAATTACATGAATATTTTTTCCAAAGGTGTACCAACCCATCTTGAAACCATATTTGTTAACCAAATCTAATTGTTCAAACTCTTCTACGGGTTTCAAGTTTTCAAGTTGAATGTTGAAACCATTTTTTGATGTAACTACTAACCCACTACCCATACTCAGCACATCATTTGAAATGGACTTTTAATCTGTAAGTACATTATGCAACTGAAGATTAGAGTCTTTCGTGTACACTATTTTTAAGTCAGGTTTTTTGAGGAATATTTAACTTCTCAAGTAATTTTTCTTTGTTCTTGTAATTTAACGATAGCGCAAAACATTTTTTGCATTTTTCATATACTTTTACTGGTGTTCCATAAATTTTTTCTCCCGTACGTTTAATGTCACATTTTTGTGAAAACGTGTGAATTATTTTATCTTTTACAAAATATTTGCCCAAAATTCTGTCCCTGAATATGTTTTCTTATTCTTCAACTTTTCTTAATTAGTTCTGTATTTTGTTATTGTGAACTTGTTTTAAACCTAGTTGTTGCACATCTATTTTCGTATTTTTTCTCTTTAAATTGTTTTTGAAATTGTCAATTTCAATAGAATCTTTATAAAACTTGATGAGAACAAAAAGCTTGGTTAGTGGGGGAACACGCTTGGAGTTATTTCATGTTCTAGTAAGTAGTTAACCAGTCGTTTTGGAATGGATGTTGTTTTATGCGCCTTGCATTGATTGGAGGGCTGAATCCTACTACCTCTCAAATTGAAATAATAATATCGATGTGAGTGAAAAGTTTGGCAAAGGATAATTTTTGGTCTAGATGGTTCAGAAAAAAAGGTAAACAACCAAACAAAGAAGACAAATCAGAAGAAATGGATGAAATAATTGACAAAATTGAAGAGTTACTTGATAACAAGTTCAAAGAGTTGTCAGAAAACGTTATAGACTGTCAGAACAAAAGAAAAACACCACCCTTTGAAAAAAAGATAGGCGTTTTGAGCATTTAATTTATGGATACAGTGTTACCTTTGGTCCTGACGGCAAGCCAAGAATTCGTCAATTAGGTAATTTAACGCCTAAAAGGGTGCAGAAAAAAACAAAATATCCTAAGAAACGGGATTTGCTAATTGATATTATTACAAATGATAAAGAAATTCAAGTAGTTATGGAGCTTCCCGGAGTTTCAGAAAAAGAAATTAAAGTCAACGCTTCGCAGGACAACGTTACTGTCGCTACTTACGACATGAAATTCAATTATTATAAAAGAATACAAATGCCTTACCTAATTGACCCGAAATCTCTCAAAACAAAATACATCAACGGTGTGTTAACTTCGAACCTTTATAAAAGGTGCTGAGAATAATTAAATATCAACGGGTGAGCTCGCTAGCTTTTTTGCATTTCAGCAACAAGTTAACTTTTTCATAATGATGAATTTACGCTCAAACCTATTGAGAAGATAACGAGGTGAAATAATGACAAAAGGAACAGTAACAAAATGGGTATCTGACCGCGGCTACGGGTTCATCGAAACTAAAAAACAAAACAACCGAGTTTTTGTGCACCGCAGTGACTTAGTTGGTGCTGCATATCTTCAAGAAGGAGAAAAAGTACAATTTGAAGTGGAGCAAACAAAACAAGGGCCAAAGGCTACAAACGTAGAACCCATATTTTTAACAGCTTTCTAGCTCTTTTTTAACTTGAGTTTAATAGATAAATTTGTTCTATCTTTACCGATAGTTTTTCTTTTAAAAATTCAAAAACATTTAAAGAAATTTTGAGGATTTTATGATAGTTTACTTGTTTATAATTACTGTTTGGGTTGGGAAAGCGAATTCTATTTGTTCTTTTTCGAATTCTTTTTTGAGTTTCAGGTTGATTTCTTGCTGGATATCCATGTACTTGTTATAATCCGAAGTTTTCACGTGATATACAACTTCAAAGTTTAGGCTAAAATCCCCGTACTCTTTGAAGTGAACCCTGCCAAGGTCCACTAACTCTACTGAGCTTACAACTTGTTTTGTTATTTCCAGCGCTTTCTCTATTTTTTCAGAGGATGTGTCGTAAATTAATCCAAAACTGAACTGTATTCTTCTTTTTTCCATTTTCTTGTAGTTATGAATTTCGGCAGAAGTAAGCTCTTGATTGGGAATTATTATTTCCTGTCCTTGTAGACTTTCAATTCGGGTGCTTCTTATTCCGACTTTTTTTACAACTCCCCAATTACCTCCAACGGTTATGAAATCTCCTACGTTGAAAGGTTTGTCAAAAAATATTGAAAATGACGCAAAAACGTCACTTAGAACATGTTGCAGTCCAAAAGCCAAGACAATTCCTGCGACTCCAAAGCTTGCAACTATTGTTGTTGGGTCGTAACCAAAAAGGGTTATAATGTACAGAAATGCTAAACTCCAAACTATTCCCTTTGCTATTCGTCCTAGTATGTTAGCTATTGATTGTCCGTTTTCTGGCTCTTTCTCTTTTGTTACTTTTAGTATTCCATAGTTTACTACTTGTTGTAGGCTTTTTACTATTATGAAAACAGTAACGATTGGTACCGCGTAACTAAAAATTGTGGTTATGACTGTTGGAAGTTGGATGAAATTGATTGCAAAATATATCCCAAAAAACACGTAAAAGTGCCATCCAACATTGTCTATAATTTTTATCAGTAAATCGTCGATGTCTCCTTTTGTTTTATTTACTGCATGTCTTAGTTTTTTTATTACCTGATATTTGATTGTTTTAAAAACAATCATTGTAATTACAAAAATTGTTATTGCTAAAATGTAATCTCGTAAAGCATTGTTAAATACTGTAAAACTCAGAATTTCATCAAATGTCATTGCAATCTGGTTGATGCATCATAACATTACTAATAAGTTTTTTCAAAAATAGCTAAATTTACTTATTTTTATTATTTTCTCATCAATAATTATGATAAACTTATTATCAATATGAAATTTTCTCACCATTTTTTAACATTTTAAATCACATTTTTGCTGTATTGGCTGTAAATCATAAGTTTTTTGTTTAAAAGCTAACCCGATAATTTCCAATATTTCATTTTTTTGTAAAAAATATTTTTTAATGGATAAAATTTAATTGCTGTAAAAATAATTTTATATTATTATTGCATGGGCAAAATGATGTGAACTCTTTATTGGTTATTATAACCCTTGCATTTAAAGAAAAAGTAAACCGTAAAATAGAAATATTTTTGATAGCAATTTATTTATTATTCTATATTTTATTACTAATTTCATGAATCATTAATTATTATTTTTTTATTTGAAAAAATTCATTAATTGATTTATTATATGTAAGTGTCTACTTTTTTGCATTTTATTAGTTATGTTTACAACTGTGTTACGAAAACATTCATTCAATTTTTAAATGATTATTTTGTTAATAATTACCTACATGTTATCAACATATTAATCATGTTAATGACATTTGTTTCTTTTGTTATTGTTGGGATAATTTATGAAATTTGCAGAAAACTGGAAAATTGAAGAAAAAACTTCTCTTAGTGATAAAATAAAAGATAGAGTTCGTAAACCTGAGCCTTTGAAATCCCGAATTGGTGCTGCAAATAAACGAATGAAAGTTCAGATTCACAATTTAGACAAAGCAGTTAACCGTTTTTCTAAACGTGACAAGTCACTATTTGCTAAAACCGTTAAAGCTTATTCAACACACGACCTTGTTAGAGCAAAAGTTTACGCTAGTGAATTATCAGAAATAAGAAAAACAGTAAAACATATTTCTAATACAAAACTTGCCCTTGAACAAATTTCATTACGCTTGGAAACTGTTTCAGAGTTTGGAGACGTAGTTGGCGTGCTTTCTCCGTCAGTTGACATGTTACAGAATATTGGGAAAGGAATCTCTGGAACTTTACCTGAAGCCGGCAAAGAACTTGGGCAAATTAGCAATCTGCTAAACGGAATAATGTCTGAAACTGGCCAAACTAGCCAAATAGATTTATCTTTTGACGCACCAAATGATGCAGCACAAAACATACTAAATGAAGCAGCTCAAATCGCTGAAAACAATGTTAAACAACAATTTCCAGATGTTCCCGTTGACGTTCCAGAGGTTCAAGAAAGAGTTCAAATAAATACCTAGTTTTTTTAGCCATTTTTTTGGCTTTCAGGGGGATTATCTTTTATGATATAATCCCTCTAGACCTCCCCTGGGAAGAACTGAATCAGCTACGTAAACATTTTGATGCCTTGGCATTTCGTTCTGTAATTCAACTGATATGTTAACATAAAGTCCATACTCAGTTTAAATTTCTTTTTTCATTCATTTGAAAAATATCTGAAAAATCAAAATTATTTTAAATCTTTCTCAGGACTTTTTATAAACATTTATTGATGTTTACGATATTGATTTTTTGAGTAAAAAATTAATAAAAAACTTTGCGAACCTCACATAATTAGATGAGGCTCTAAAAAATTGAATGTTCAATTTATCTGCGACGTCTGCGTCTTCGTTTTCCGGGTTTGTATTGCCCTAGTCCGCGGTCTAGTACAATTCGTTTGTGGTAGTTGCTGCTATTGGTGACTCTTGGCCCGTTTGTGTGTCTTTCTTTTGCTTCGACTTTTGGTGTAATTGCTCTTACTTTCCCTGCTTTAGATAACGATCCGTGTGATGGCATAATTTCACCTCCGCCTTCTAGTAACTTGTTATTTTTTGATGGAACACAAAAAAGATGGTAAGACAATTCTTACAATCAATGCACAGTTGCACAAACAAAATGAACTGTTAACGAAACTGCTGTGTGAACCTGTTTTCTTGGTTCTCAGCACCCCTTATAAACCCTTGATTGTTAAATTTTTTACATATTTTTATATTGAACCTCTGCAGTTATTGAATCCAAAAATTAATGCACCTAAACGCTTTTGCAAATAGTTACAAATTATTTTTTGGATTCAAGTTCATTTTGTGGTATTGGTCCAATTCTGCAAAGAATTTCTGCTTCATGGCCGTCGTTCTCAAAGTCTTCCTCTTTGAAAAGTACTCTTTTTTGACATTTGGTATTCAATAAGTCAGCGAGTTGGAAAAAATTATTTTGTGAAACTTTATTGGATGGATTTATAGTTCCTTCGAAATAAATTACCTTGGCATTTTTAATTTGATATAATAGCATTTGTTTTTGTAAACTGTTCCCGCGGTAATCTTTGTTAACCACAGTTTCCCAATTGAAAAAAGTGTCAGACCTAGATGGTGACACATAACCCGAAGAAAACCCGATTATTTTGCCCTTATGCTCGGCAACTACACAAGTGTCAGAAAAATCTCTTGCTAAAAGAAAATATGTATAACGAGAATTCAAACCTACATAGGGCCTGTTTTCTATAAGCAATTTGTAAACTTCTTTAATATCATCAATTGTTACATTTCTAATTTTAACATTTAATCCATCTTTTTTCTTTGACAATTAAGACGCCCCGTTAACTGCCGCGTTATTCATTTCGTCGCTTTAGTCTTGGGTTTCCATTTGGTATCAAAGATGTCTCGCTATCTGCGTCAGTCAACAGTTTCTCTATACCTATTGCTTTAGTTTCATCAGCTTCATCTAGCTTAAGCAGTAAAGCACATTCCTCACAGTTTCGGTCACAAAATATTGGTTCGTAACTATCCGGCTCGTTATATGTGGTGATAATTCCCTCGTAATTTCGTAAAATAACCTTGTTTGTTGAGTAAGAAATAATGTAATTTGGCATAATTGGGATTTTTCCACCTCCACCTGGGGCGTCTACAACATAGGTTGGAATTGCAAGACCCGAAGTGTGGCCTACAAGGCTTTCTACGATTTCAATGCCTTTTCCGATTGGGGTTCTAAAGTGGGAAAGCCCCTCTGACAGGTCGCATTGGAACAAATAATATGGTCGCACTCGGTTTTGTACCAGTTTTTGATTGAGTTTTTTCATAATTCTTGGACAATCGTTTACTCCAGCGAGTAATACAGATTGATTTCCCAGTGGAATTCCAGCATCAGCTAATTTACGTAGAGCTTCTCGTGCTGAATGGGTAAGTTCTCTGGGGTGATTAAAGTGAGTGTTTATCCATATGGGGTGGTGTTTTTTTAGCATTTTTACAAAGGCGTTTGTTATTCTGTAAGGAAGAACAACAGGTATCCTTGAGCCAATTCGAATAATTTCCACATGTGGAATTTTTCTTATCTCTGTTAAAAGATGTAATTAATGCCTTTCAGTATTTGCTCTCGTGAAGGATTGTGGTCAGAATCTCCAACCTTTCTTTTCCGCGTGCAATGTCTGCAATACATGGAACAGCGGTTACTAACCAAAAACAACACCCTGTCTGGATACCGGTGCGTTATTCCTTCTACTGGGCTGTCTTTGTCTTCATGTAAGGGGTCTGACATGTCATATCTTGAAATTTTTAGTTCAGAAGGATTTGGAAATGCTTGTTTGAAAATCGGATCGTTTTGATGGTTTTCTTTGTCTATCAATGAAGCATAATAAGGTGTGATGCTCATTGGAAATTTGCTTACTGTTTTTTCAAATTGTTTGTGCTCTTTTTCAGTAAATGTTATGCCGGTTAATCTTTCGAAATTATCTACATCACTTATTGAATGCTTTAATTGCCATGTATAATCTTTCCAGTTTCCGTCTGTAGTGTATTTGCTTACTTTTCTTGCAATGGACTTTTGATATGTACTAAGTTTTACGAGTTTTTCTAATGTCACTTAAAGGTCTCCAAATAAAAACAAGCTGAAACATAGATAGAAAGAAGCTATCGCATCCCAGTAGCCTGTCTTTTAGGTTGGTTGGGTTACTTAGGGCTACTTATATGTCTTATGTTTATTTTTTTACATTTTTGTAGTATATTATAAAATTTTTTAACAATAATACAATTTTTTATTCAAAATTACTATTTAATTTATTTTTTATTTTATATTTTCGGTAAATTATTATGTTCGAGTCACTTTTGATATAGTGGGGTTTGTTATTGAGGCGTGAATATCCTGTTCAGCCTGTTGTAGGTGTAGGTGCGGTTGTTGTTGATTTGGGTAAAGTTTTGTTAGTGCAGCGGGGTGTTGAACCTTCTTTAGGTAAATGGAGTTTTCCAGGGGGCGCGGTGGAGTTGGGGGAAGCGGTTCGGGATGCTGTGGTCCGAGAAACAAAAGAAGAAACTTGCCTAGACATTGAACTGATTCAACATGAACCAATGGATGCTTACGACATTTTTGATTGGGACAAACAAGGCAAACTATGGTATCATTATGTTTTGCTTCAGTTTCTTGCTAAAGCAAAAAAGGGAATCTTAAAGCCTACTAGTGACGCCAAAGACGCCAAATGGGTTTCTCTAAAAGAAGTGAACAATTACGACCTAGCCGATTCTGTTCGTCAGTTCCTTCAAAAACACCAAAAACAACTTAAAAAATACTAGTTTTCACCTCGAAAATTTTTGAATAGTTTATGCGGTTTCTTTTCACTTTCACTAGGGTCTCCCCTCTGTTGGTTGTCGGTGGAACCGTAGCTTTATTTTGTCTTTCAAACAAGCAGATTAAACCCGTGGATGATTTAAAGTGAAACAATCAGAATACAAACAAGTAGTCATTAACCGCTTAAACCACATTCAAAACCTCGCTAAACAAAAAAAGTTCTCAGAAATCGAAACCCTACTCAACAGCGGTTACGTGTAAACATCAAAAAAACTCAATTCAAACTACGTTTATCCTTAAACAACAAAACCGTTGACACTTTATTCCCTGGATTTATGATAGGTGACTTTGCAGTAATTCGGGGATCGTCAGATGTTCAGTCAGTATTGCAGACCTTATGCGTTAAGGCACAACTCCCTTACCAGTTTGGAGGACTGGAGACCAAAGTTTTGTTTGTAGATGGCGCAAACAGCTTCAGGTTGTACGAGATTTCTGAAATTGCTCAAGAATGGGAACTTGATCCTAAACAGGTTCTGGAAAAAATCTTTGTCTCCCGAGCCTTCACCGTGTATCAGTTAGTTTCTTTAATTCTTAACAAGCTTCAAAGCGCAGTTGAAAAATATGATTCAAAACTTGTAATTCTTTCAAATCTTGCTTATATGTTTCTTGATAAAGATGTCCCAAAAAAAGAGTCTGAAGAAATCTTCAAACAAATAATAGATTATCTGTCCAATTTTGCCCAACAAAACCAAATAATCATGATTGCAACCCACAAACCATGTCTTTGGTCTAAACGTGCACCTTTTTTCAATCAAGTTTTATGTGAATCAGCAAACGTTGTAGCATCAATCAAAAAATCTAAGCAAATACCTCATTTTTTCTTGGAAAAACATCCCTTTTTGCAGTTAGGAAAAGTAGAATTTGTTTCTTCAAATAGATGTACCCTTCTTGATTTTGTGAAGTGATATTTTTGGGAAAAACTGTTGAGTCCTATCGTTTGAGATTAGACAAAGAAATTCAGCGCTGGAGTAGCTTTGCTCGAGCTTTAAGAAAAGATGATCGGGAAACTTTTGACCAGTTGATGGATGTTTGTCGTAATTACGCTTCAGCAGGTAGTAATGCTACTCGTCCAGTCCTGTTTGAAGCAATGATTATGTGCATTTTGGTAGATCAGCAAAAAATATTGAACAGGTTGAAAAAACATAGTGCTTCAACAAAATCCAGTTCTTGACAAAATTAAAGGTTGGCTATTTGATGTTTATCCTTCCACAGAGGGTCAGATGAATGTTTGGGTAATCTGTGAAAACGGGCAAAGAATCAAGTTAGTTGACACTTTCAAACCAAGGTTTTATGTTTCAAGCAAAGAAGCCTCCGCAAATGAACTGCAAAGCATAGTTTCCAAGTTGCCTATAGATTCGTGCCGTTTTGTATCCAAACACGTAGATCCTACAAACTGGTCCAAATCAATGGTTCTTGAAGTTACTGTAACAAATTATCAAAAAATACCCTTTCTGGTCCGCAAAATTTTAGAATCGGGAAAATATCTTAGGTATCAAATTCATAATTCAGATGTGGCTCCTTCTCAGCTCTACTTGTATGAGCGAAGCTTGTTTCCCCTTGCCTTTGTGGAAATCAACGTTGAAAAGTACGCCTTGAGTTACACGCTCTTGGATTCTGTGGAATTAGTAAACTACACGGTTCCTCCTTTCAGATTCGCTGGACTACAATTAACTTCCAACACGAAACACAAACCTTCAACCTATAATGAACCACTTGATGAGATAGCTGTTACTTTTGATGATGGAAAAAAAGTTGTTGTTGATTCAGGGACAGAACGCTACAAACTACTACACACAGCTTATTTGATACGAAAATTTGACCCCGACATAATTTTTACTACTGGTGGGGATTCGTTCATATTTCCTTATCTTGCAAAAAGAGCAAAAGTTAATGAAATTTCAAACAACTTCGTTTTAAGCAGAGACAAAACGCCCCTGATTGCTGAATCCAAAAAGGGAACAACATACATGTCCTATGGTCAAACCTACTATCGTTCTCCCACCCGAAGGCTTTACGGCAGAATACACATTGATGAAAACAACACCTTTGTTTTCCGAGAAAGCGGATTTCATGGATTAATCGAAATTGCACGCAGTTGCAGAGTTCCTCTGCATAAGGCTTCACGTTCTTCAATTGGAACGACTATGTCTTCCCTTCAAAACTACCAGGCATTAAAAGATGGCTTTCTAATTGCCCGCAACAAACAGGTTGGCGAATCCTTCAAGTCCGCCTACCAGCTCCTACTTGGGGATAGAGGGGGATTTGTTTATGAGCCTAAAGTTTTAGATTTTGCGGTAACAAAAAGGTTAGCTTACAAAAAACTGGTAAAACAAACCCAAGACCAGGTTCTCCATGACGTTTATGACAAACGTCAATCAGCTTTAAAATGGATTCTTGTGACCTGTTTTGGTTATCTAGGTTACCGAAATTCAAAATTTGGGACAGTAGACGGCCACATGGGCGTTTGTGCCTTTGGTCGAGACTCGTTATTGAAGGCATCATGTGTTGCAGAAACTAAAGGTTTCAAAGTGATTCATGGAATTGTGGATTCATTATGGCTAAAAAAAGAAACTGCTTCCTCTGAAGATTATATTGAACTGGCCGAAGAATTAACAGAACAACTGGATTTGCCCTTGAATTTTTCGGGGCTTTACAAATGGATCGTTTTTGTGCCTTCCAAAGCCCATCCAAGGGTTCCTGTTCCTAATCGTTATTATGGCGTAAAAACTGACGGAACCATCAAAGTTCGAGGCATAGACACTCGTAGACGGGACACTCCAAAGTTTGTTTATGACGCCCAGTTAGATATGATTCGAGCTTTGTCTTGTGCTGAAAATTCTAAAGAATTTGTTAAAAAAATTCCTGAAGCCTTGAAGGTGGTTAAAGCATACAAGAAAAAACTGCTTGATCATGAGATTCCAATTTGGGACTTGATTATTACTAAACGCATTTCTAAAAAAACCAACGCGTATTCCCAAAACGTCAGCCAAAGGATAGTTGGAAAGCAACTACTAAACGAAGGTTATGAAGTTCACCCCGGAAAAAACGTAAAATACGTTTTTACTGATGCCCAAAACAAAAAGTCTCTCTATAGAGTCAAAGCAAAGGAATTAATTGATGAACAAACATCGCCTGACACAAAAAAATATTTGTCTCTTTTGTATTCTGCAGCGTCTAATCTTTTGGATCAATTTGGCTTTTGTTCACATGCAATTTCTGAATATGCTTCAGGGTACCAAACACCCAAACTCGAAATATTGCTAAAATAAATTTGATTGAACCCCAATCTAAAGAAAATTAACGATTTTTGGTGAAGCTTCTTACAAAGAAGGTTCAATGGTAGGATCCCCCGGATTTAAACCGGGGTCACGAGAGTCCAAGATCTGCAGCTTGGAACGCTTTCATAATTTTTGTATAATTGATTTACAATTAACATAGGCAACCGCAAAAATACATCAAAGATTAATTAAAAACTTGCTATGATTTCGACATACATGCTTGGGGACTAACTTCACCCAAATTGTCCAAGGTTTCACAGTAGTGTAGCCAATTTATGAATGTCGAAATTGATGATTCACAACTTTTTTAAATTACATCGTAAATATTAATAAATGTGATATATATTGACCATCGAAATGCTACCCTGCGCTGATAAACATTGTAACCATAAAATGAGTCTAATTAAAGAAAGTGAAAACTTTCTCTATTATGCGTGCACTACAAAATGCGATGAACACACTTTCAGATATAATATTGCATCTGAACGGTGGGAGAAAGTAATTACTCGGAGTAAACTGTTATTTGGGTATAATGAAAATCCATGTAAAAACCAAAAAATAGACCCATTTGACAGTCTAATCAAATCGGAAAAAGTAGCAAATCAAGGTCAATCAAGAACGAGAAAATCTAATTTAATTGAAATAACTGGAATTGGGTCTAAAAGTGCCAAGAAATTGGAAAAAGCAGGAGTAACAACAGTTACCGATTTGGCTAAACGCTCACCCAAACATCTTTCAGAAAAAACTGGAGTATCATTAGGTACGGTCTGCAAATGGATTATAGAAGCAAACAAGATAACAGAACAGTCAGAAGGAAATTCGACAGAACCACAGGTTATCGAATGTAAAATCTAATTCTTTCAAACATCAATTCTAATACTTTGCGTGTGAGCGAAGGTTAACCTTAAAGTTTACGTGATTTCTTTTTTGTGAAATGGGGCGATTGGGAGTTCCTGACCGTTACTTTGATGCGTTTTGTGGAAAAACTCCAAATCTGTTTTGGCAAGACATTACACTGACTATAATCCTAACTGGTTAAAACGAATTTAGGATGATGCTAACCTGAAAATATTTAACTGATTGAACTTGTTTAACATTCAGTGCATGTTGCTTTCTTGTTGACCAATTCAATCAATTCCACAAGTTTCTTCTCATTAACAACTTTAAATGAACGAATTTTTATGTGCCTCATTGTTTCACCGGTTCCTTCAAACAACTTATTTTCATCTTCACTTAATCCAGTATTTGAAAAACCAACATTGACATGATTCTTCAAGGCTACAATATAGAATTTTCCACCCGCAAATGTTGGCACTCACCCACCGCATTTTCTCATCTAAATCTGGAACAGTTTAATGAAAAATACTTCTTAATCGAATAAGAATCTCCTTTTGTGGTGAAATCTGTTTATCTATATATTTCTTCACTTTTTCGTCCATTTCCTTAAACATCCCCTTTTCTACTTAATAAAACAGTTCAGTTTTTAGTATTTTCCAAAAGTCATTGGTTTCAGGTTTTTGGAATCAGCGAAATCTTACAGTTCGATTTTGTTTGCTAAATATTTGGAGGTTAACCATACAAAAATCAAGATTACTCCTGCTAAAAAGAAAATTAATGCATTGTTTTTCAAGTCACCCCACAAAAAGAAATCAGGTGCTTCAGAAGAGACAAAATACAAATATCCACCTAATGCGAAGGACACAAAAGCTGATAGCAAAAGTAATGTTCTGAAGAAACCCATACGAGCAACTCAAATCAAAATTTTAGCAAGTTAAATAATAAAATTGTGAATTTTAATTAAAGATTAAAAATTAAAAAAGAACTTCTGCAAGTTAGGTGTCCAATCTATTGGTTTTGAAGTTTCAAAAAAACTTATCAAAAAATCTCCAGTTCTTTTTGTGATATAGTTTAGTATTCGTATTTATTAAAAATAAAATAAAAGTAAATTATCACTTGCACAAATCAAACTTTGCTATTTACAATTATTCGAATATGTGGTTAGCATAATTCTAAATTCAAAAAACTTATTTAGGTTTGTTACATCTGGGGGATTAGCAGTATCTCAACCTGAAACTTTGCTTTATCTCCCCCTGATGGCTCAGTTTTATTGTGGGTTGGGATACTCTTTCTAATTTATTGCATAATGAATAATAGATTTGGTCTTAGTGACCCTTACGTTGACTCTTTCTTTGATAGCTCCCCCAAATCAGTTTTAGCGAGACATTATACGTACTATAATCCTGAAAGACTCAAGAAAATTTATGATGATGCTGATTTGAGAGTTTTAATCTAATTTTTGTGACATGAGAAGGGTTCTTGCTTTAACATCGTTTCAAATGGGTGGGTGTACATGTACCCACCTACAACTTAAGTACAAAGTCAACAAACTATATTTTGTTCATCAGGGGGAGGTTATGTTGTCAAATCGATTTTACTCATACTTCATTCTTGCAATGCTTTTTTTCTTTTCATTAATTATTGTTGTAAGGGCTCCACCCATAACGTGGAGTCAAATGTATGAAGGACGATTTAACGATAAAGTAGATTTCTTGATCCAAACCTTTGATGGAGGATATGTTATAGCTGGCAACAAATATGTTAGTGGTGAAGAAATGGCTGATTTTTGGATGATTAAGGTCGATTCAGTAGGAAACTTTGAATGGAACCAAACTTATTCACGAACAAATGAGCATTTAGGAATTGGTGGCTTAGTTCAAACTTCAGAGGGAGGATATGCTATTGGTGGCAAAATAATTGATACTGACCACAATCAGCGCATTCTACTTATTAAGACAGATGAATATGGAAATATGCTTTGGGAAAAAGAAGTCGGAGTAGGACCTTCTGACTCGGTATCTGCCTTGATTGAAACTTCTGATTTAGGCTTAGCTTTGGCTGGAGAAACTATAGGTTTAGGGAACTCACTTGATTTTTGGTTAATTAAGACTGATTCTGATGGGAACATAGAATGGGACAAGCAATATGGAGGAACAAACATGGAATCAGCCTCCACATTGGTTGAACTTTCTAATGGTGGATTCGCTTTAGCTGGTTACACAATCTCCAATTCTGTCAACTACGATTTTAGGTTGATAACGACCGATTCTGATGGAAGCATTATTTGGGATCAAACATACGGAAACGAGGATCAAGAGGTTATTCATGCTTTAGTTGTTTCTTCTGATGGAGGTTATGCAATGGGTGGAGTCAATTTCACTTCTGTTGATTTTGACTATTGGTTGATTAAAACAGATATTGATGGAAACGCAGAGTGGAGAGAGAGTTTTGATGGAGTTGTTAATGGGTATGTTGATCATGTCGGTTTAGTTTCTGCTTCTGATGGAGGATTTGCCTTAGCTGGTTCTAAAGGTTCATGGCCTGAAGGCCTTGATACGTTCTTACACAAAATCAACATTTCTGGAAACATTGAATGGACTCAAACATATTCGGAACCAGATTTCGATATGGACCTCGGTTGTTTAGTTAGTACATCTGATGGAGGATTCGCTTTAGCGGGGCAAACTGAATATTTTGATATTTTTCTAATTAAAACGAACGAACAAAGCAAACTTGTAGAATCTCCAGTAGCATCATTCACGTATATACCAGTTAATCCGCAGGTGAATGGAACCATAACCTTCGACTCTTCAAGCTGTGTTGACACAGATGGCATGATTGTAAATTATGTCTGGGATTTTGGTGACGGAACTACTTCAACAAGTCAAAACCCAACCCACAGTTATGATGATGAGGGATCATACACTGTTAGTTTAACTGTAACTGATAATGATGGATTAACAGACACAACCACAGTAATTATTTCAGATATTATTATTCCTGAATTTTCATCCTGGATGCTAATGTCTATATTCCTTATAGTAACCTCATTGGCGTTCTTATGCAAAAATAAAATTAATTATAAAAAACACAACAATTCAAAACTTGTCTCTTGTTTTGTTGGTGAAACTTCTTTTTAAAAGAAGGTTCAATGGTGGGATCGCCCGGATTTGAACCGGGGTCACGAGAGTCCAAGTCTCATAGCCTGGACCAAGCTAGCCGACGATCCCCCTTTTAACAAAAGGGCACTCACCAGATCTTATACATTCTGTTAAGCTTTTATGAACAACAACAATTTCCTATAAATATCTTCAGTTTCTTAAGATTGATCAAAATTTAACTTCAAAAAATTAAGCATAATTTTCAAATTTCAGGTTATAGAAAACATGCCTGAGATAACCTTGAAATGGAAAGAACCCGATTAATAGCATGGGGACAAACAATGGATGATGCGGCGGAAAAAAACTTTTTTTCATTTAGAATGTTTTTCATTATTTTCTATTGGGTCGTTGGTACTGTAATGATGATACTGAGTGTGTACACACAGGTAAGTGTCTTTTGGGGTTTAGCGGTAGTTATCGCAGGTACAGTGTTGTTGATAGCAAATTTTCTTAAATATAAAAAGCGAAATAAATGAGTTGATCGTTATAACTTTCCAGTTTCTATTCATTTAATGAAATAATCAAAAAGGTATAAGGAGGTTTTCTTTGAAACGAAAAGAAGCAATTTTGCTTTTAAAGGAACTTCTGGATAACTGTATTGGTCTTGATGGCCATTACTTTGAGCTATCTCCACCATGTAGTTTAACTGCTTCTGAAGGGTATCGAATTGTTATTCATGCAGCTCTTACAAATGCAACAAAAAAGAAAATAGAAAAAATACTACTAAAACACGATCTTGCTTTTCAAGAAGGCAACCTGTGGAAAACAAAACGGTCTAAAATGGAACCTGACACGTTCATAATCTACAAGTTGAAACCAAAAAACCACAATTAAGTTTTAGTAACGAACTCTCAACTGGTGGGCATTAATTTTTTGAAATTAGATAAAACAAAAAACAAGAAAAAAACAAGTAAAGTCTACTTAGGAGTATTTGGAAAATGCAGTGGATGCCATTACTGTGTAAATGCATGCCCTGAACACGCAATTACTGAAGACACACCTCCAGTCATTGATTTTTCTCGTTGTACCCGTTGTATGAAATGTGTAAAAGCTTGTCCTCGCGACTTAATTAAAGCTGTGGACTAACAAAAAGTGTTCGCAACATAAACTATTATGAACTAAATAGCAAAATTTTTTGCAGGGAGAATGGTGGGGCCGGCCGGAATTGAACCGACGACCTTTACCCGAAACAGATCATTTTCTGTCCCTACGGGTTTCTCCTCGCTCCAGAATTTCGTCATCCCAGATGCTGGTCAGCAAACCCATTGCTTGTTTCTGGAGCCCTTAACGGTAGAACCGTTGCCGGTACGACTGTCGTCATCCCTTTCTAGCGCCAAGTCGAAAGACAAAGCGTGGCTAGACTACGGCCCCACACCCAACACAATTTGCTTGTTTCCAATATATACGTTTCTTGAATAACAACCAACAGCAAGCGAAACATTAAAAAAGCAAGATTGTAGTAGAAAGGAAGGTTGCCGGCCATAGGGCGCGGGTCCCACCTGATCCCATTCCGAACTCAGAAGTTAAACCACGTTCCGTTCATGGCGCTAGTGTGGTCTTCGGCCACGTGAAACCAAGAAAGCTGGCAATCATTTTTACTTTTTACTTATAAAATAAAACTTTTGAACTGTTCATTTCAGTTTTGTAATGTATGTAAAAAATTGTGTCTTGGAAATACTCAAAATTTATTACCAACTGTGCTGTTTTTGAGGATGTGAATATTTATGGTTCCCCAAATTGCAGGATTGTTAGGTAATACCGGGGATAATGCGTTTTCTTGGATTTTTCAGTTTGGATACATAATAGTCTTTGTCATTTTCATGTTTTACAGTCAACGAATACAAATGATGGTAATGATAAGAGATGTAGAAAACCATCTTCGTAGACTTAAGTTCATCAAAGAGAATGGACGAAAAGTAGCAGTAAAAACCTTAACCGAGTTAGGTAAACCTGCAGGTGATCCATCCGAAAGAATTGATCAATTCATGGAATACATCGCAATTACTCCACAAAACATGGATCCTTCAGGAATAGTCTGGAAACTTGAACACATTCTTGACGTTCGAGACACCAGATTCAAAGATGAAGTAAAACTAATGGCACCGGAAGCCAATGAAACACAACTTAACAACATAGAAAACACTCTTGAAGCTGCAATGGCTCTGCACATGATCTACAAAATTATTCGCCACTTCTACTTGTTAGGTAAAAAAACCATGAGCCTATATGTTATCATGCAAGTGCAGATGGTTCTACCCATTATCATGAAGCAAGCTGAAGCATATGCACAGGCATTGCATGCTTTCTCTGTCGGTCAGCCTATTGGGGACGGAGTTGGACCTTTAGTTGCAGCTAAACTCATGCAAGGTCAAGAAACACGCGAAATCGCCAAAGATGTGGTTGTGGCCGAAGTTCCTATAGATGGTCGAACCGCTTTTGTCTTAAAAGCAAAAGGTCCTGGCGGAAACGTTGGCAAACCAGGAGATGGCATAATTGAAATCATCAAAGAGAAAAAGGGTAAAATTGCAACAGTAATTATGGTTGATGCTGCTCTAAAACTTGAAGGTGAAAAACCTGGAGATGTAGCCGAAGGTGTTGGTGCTGCAATTGGTGGACCTGGAATTGAGCAATTTAAGATTGAAGAATCGATACTTAAACACAAAATACCGTTAAATGCTGTTATCGTTAAGCAAGACCTAGGTGACGCTGTTTCTCCGATGCGAAAAGAGATTTTTGAAGCTGCAGACCCAGTTATTGAGCGAATAAAACGTTTGATTAAAGAGCGAACCAAAGAAGGCGATAATATAATAATAGCTGGAATTGGGAACACAATAGGTGTAGGACAATAGGTGAATGAATGATGACCACTGAAGTAAAAAAAGCTCGAGGAATTTCTCCTTTCTATCTCGCTTTACTACTAATAGCCTTTATTTTGTCTTTAACTGCCCTTTACATCGCCTTTGAAGAAATAGTTGCTCAAACAGAAGCTTTGGACGCTTATTCTTTTTTGGCTATTGGATTGGGTGGATTAGCTTTCTCAGTATACATGCTATTCCAGATGCGCTCAAAACCCACGCACTCAATCCTTGAAGTGCCCCGCGTACTAACAACTCTAGAGTGCCCAAAATGTGACTTCAAAAACATCCGAGACTTCAAACTTGAAGACTTTATCTTCAAAAAAGAAGGCAATTGCCAAAAATGCAATGAACCAATGACCATAACGGGCATTTATCGGGAACCGAAGAAAAAAGATTGAAAATTAAGTTAAGACGGTACAACCGTCTTTTTCAATCAGTATCGTTTTTGATATAACCTAACATCTTTTTTGCTAAGTGATTTTTTAGTGACTTATTTTTTTGGTACCGAAAAATGCATTTTTGTTTTATGTTTTCCACACGTGCGCTTGCATCACTGACAGTAACGAACGGCTCAACTCCGTAGACTTCCCCTTCTTTGATTTTTGATAATGACAAATTAAACGCGTTAGGCAATGATTTTCCAGCATGTATTATGTAACGTCTAATCAAATGGCCCGTAAGATTCGAAATTGGTTTGTAACCTCTAGTCTTTATTGTTTTTTGTATTTCTGAACCAAAACGAGCAACAGACAACCCTGGACGCAAAATTTCTACCGCATGAGCAAGGGCCTGCTCTGCAGTGTCAACCATGTCGTCGTATTCGGGGTCAAAACAAACAGTAGTTGCTGTGTCTGCAATGTAGCCATCAACATGAACTCCAATGTCAACCTTAACTACGGCTTTTTCTGGTATTTCTTGTTCATCTCCGATTGGTGATGTATAATGGGCTGCCACGTCATTAATTGAAACGTTGCATGGAAATGCAGGTTTTGCACCTTTTTGTCGCGTTATTCCTTCCACTTTTTCGCAGACGTCGATTATTGGAGTTCCTTCTTTGAGAGTTTTTTTGATTTCTAGACGGATATCTCGTGCAATTTTACCTGCTTGTTGATATTTTTGTAATTCTTCCTCTGGCAGTGACATGATTACACCTTGCTCCATTAACATATTTTTCAAGGTTAAAAACTTAAGCTTCATTTTTTTGAAGCAAGTTGGGTTTTGTTTTCGAAAAACTTTAAACATGTTAACTCTACGGTTAATCAAAAGGTTGTCGCAAAATTTGACCGCTGCAGATAAAGAAAAGCAGGTTCTTGACCCTTGGGGAACTACTGTTGTTAAAGACTACAGTCACCTCTACGAAGAATTAAAAGACTTTGCAGTAATGAGTGGAATCAAACCAACAGGAGAATTTCACTTAGGAACTCTGATGACTGCTAAAGAAATAATTTATTTCCAAAAACAAGGAGCACAAGCTTTCTATGCCATTGCAGATATTGAAGCCTACGAAGATAATCGGCTCTCTTTTGAAGAAACAGAAAAAATTGCAGTAGGAAATATTGCAGATTTACTCGCTTTAGGTTTTGACCACAAAAATGGTCACATTTACCGACAATACAAAGAACAAAGAGTAAGAGACATGGCTGTTCACTTTGGAGCCGGCGTAACCCTCGCGACTATGAAGGCAATCTATGGCGAACGCCATATTGGACTTTATTTATCGGCTCTTATTCAGGCTGGTGACATCTTGTTGCCTCAGCACAAAGATTTTGGTGGACCTAAACCAACAGTTGTTCCCGTAGGTGTGGATCAAGATGCTCACCTGCGATTGACTCGTGATTTAGCGAACAAATTCCGTAAAAAATTCAAGTTTATACCTCCATCTTCAACTTATCACAAGATTTTGAAAGGATTAGACGGTTCAGCAAAGATGTCCAAACGCAACCCAATGAGCTACTTTACTTTGAACGAACCTCCAAAAGCCATCGGCAAAAAAATTGCTTGTGCCTTTACTGGTGGACGCGCAACTGTAGAGGAACAAAAAAAGCTTGGAGGCATTCCTGAAATTTGTCCAATCTACGAAATTGAAATGTGCCATTTCGTTGAAGACGACAAAGAAGTCTGTAAAACCTACAACTGCTGCAAATGTGGAAGTTTACTTTGTGGCGAACATAAGGCCAAAACAAAGCAGATTGTCATGAAATTCGTTGAAGAACATCAAAGAAAACGAGAAAAACTAGTCGACACCGCAAGAGAAATCCTTGGTGTCGACTAAACAAACCTTTCTTTTTGTTGAAACCTTAAATTCGGTTTTGTTATAAACCTTTAACCAAACTCTGTTTCCTGTGTACCTTGGGGATGGGAGGAAAAATTGGTGCTTGAACTTCGGGGAAATGAACAAAAAACATTGCTTGCGCTTGAAAAACTCAAAGGAAAAGCGCCCGTAGAAGAAATAGTTAATGAAAGCGGTTTAGCCCATGCTGCAGTGATGCGGGGAGTGCTTTCTCTTACACAAAACAACTTGGTTTTAATCCATGAACAAAAACAAACCTTAGTTTCAGTAACTGAAGAAGGCAGTTTTCACGCAAAACATGAACTGCCCGAACGACGACTGCTCAATTCTAAAAAAATTCATGTCAGTTGCCTTGGGGTGGCTTAATAGAAAAAAATGGGCAACTATCAAGCAAGGAAAACTTACAGCCATAGAAAAACCAGCAACAGGAGCAGATGAACAACTTTTAGCACTTTTGACTGAAAACAGTCCCTTGGTTGTTGAAAAACTAAACCCCAAAATTCAAAACAGCATATCAACTCTCAAAAGTCGCGGACTAATTGAAGTTGAAGAAAAAACCAACCGAACACTAGAATTAACTGAAGATGGTTGGAAACTAGTGAAAAAAGGCATTACAGTTCAACAAGAAGTTAGCCAATTAACTCCTGAGCTAATTAGAACGGGTAACTGGAGAAACGTGAAACTGCGACGTTTTGATGTAACCGCACCGGGGCCCATAAGCTACCCCGGAAAAATCCATCCAGTTCAGCAGATAATTCAGCAAGTTAAAGAAATTTTCTTAGAAATGGGCTTCACTGAAATCCGAGGCGATATGGTTGAAACAGCTTTTTGGAACTTTGATGCCCTGTTTCAGCCTCAAGATCACCCTGCGCGGGACATGGTGGATACTTTTTATTTGTCTGACCCCAAAGAAGGTAAATTGCCCAAAAAATCGATGGTGGATGGTGTGTGTCAGACCCATGAAAACGGTTGGACCACTGGTTCTAGAGGTTGGGAATACAAATGGAGTCCTGAAGAAGCAAAAAAACTTGTTCTTCGCACTCATACTACTGCTACTACGATTCGTTACTTAACACAAAACCAAGACCCACCTGTGAAAGTTTTCTCAGTAGACCGCGTTTACCGCAACGAAAAACTAGACTACAAACACCTCGCGGAATTCCACCAAATTGAAGGCATAATAATGGACCGCAAAGTCACCTTGCGCGACCTAATGGGCACTCTTAAAGAGTTTTATCATAAGCTTGGCTTGGAAAAAGTGCAGTTTTGGCCTAGTTATTTTCCCTATACTGAGCCTTCTTTACAATCCACCGTTTTTGTTCCAGAACTAAACAACTGGGTTGAACTTTGTGGAATGGGCATCTTTCGCCCCGAAGTTTTAGCACCTCTTGGCGTGAAACATCCAGTTTTGGCTTGGGGTGGTGGATTGGAACGCCTGATTTTGTTGAAGATGGGTCTTGAAGATATTCGGCTGTTATATAAGAACGATTTAGGTTGGATAAGGAGGAACCCAATATACCAACAATAAATTTGGATCAAGTTCTGTTTTCTTCTTATGTTGGACACGAAATGTCCTTGGAAAAAATGGCAAAGTGGCTTCCATGGTTGGGGACAGACATAGAAGATGTAACAGATGATTACGTGAAAATTGAATACAACCCCAATCGTGTAGACTTTTCTAGTTGTATTGGAGTTGCTCGTGCTTTTTGTGGACTCATGGGCTGGAATATTGGTATGCCCAAGTATTCTGTGAAACAAGGAAACATCACCCTTAAGGTGGACAAAAGCGTAGCTGATGTACGACCATATATTGTTGCTGCAACTGTTCGGGGCCTAGAAACTGATTCAAACACAATTAAAGAACTAATGGAACTCCAAGAAGCCCTACATTGGATGATTGGTAGAGACAGGAAAAAAGCCTCCATTGGGGTTCATAAACTGGATGCTGTCGAGCCTCCATTTAGTTATATCACTTGTACTCCTGATGGAGTAAAGTTTGTTCCTCTGGATAAAACAGAAGAAATGACCCCCCAGGAAGTGCTAGAAAAACATGAAAAAGGCATAACATACAAAAATCAGGTTGATTGGGCTTCTCGTTATCCTTTGGTTGTTGATTGCAAATCACAAATTCTTTCTTTTCCACCAATAATAAATGGTGAATTAACAAAAGTTGACGAGAACACACGGGACCTTTTCATAGAAGTTACCGGAACTGACCTAAACGCTGTGCAAAGAAGCTTGAAGGTTTTAGTTTGTGCCTTAGCTGACTTGGGTGGAAAAGTTGAAACTGTACGTGTTGAATATCCTGACCGAGTTTTAATTACACCTGAACTAATTCCACAAAAAATGAAACTAAACGTAGATTTTTCAAATGACCGATTAGGTCTTGACTTTTCAGAAAAACAAACTATTGAGGCTCTACAAAAGGCTAGACTGGACGCAAAAGTTGTTGAAAAAGGAGTTTTGGATGTTTCGATTCCTGTTTACCGTACAGATATTTTACATGAAATTGATTTAGTAGAAGAAGTAGCTGTAGGTTTTGGTATTTTCAGGTTAGAGCCAACAAAGCCTGCAACTGTAACTACAGGCAAAAAGCATGTAGTAACCGAAGTAGCGGATACAGTAAGGCAAATACTAGTGGGACTAGGTTTCACTGAAGCCCTTAACTTTGTTTTAACCAACGAGATTGACCATTACCAAAAGATGCGCCAAGAACCCAAAGAACTAGTAACTTTAGCTAACCCTGTTTCTACTGACTATTCAATAATACGAAACGAATTATTGCCCAGTTTAATGAAAAACCTCGCGGTCAGCAAACACCACGTGTTTCCCCAAAGAATGTTTGAAGTCTCAGACGTAATAAAACTAAACAAAGAATCAGAAACCTATACCGAACGAAGAATCAACCTTGCTGCAGTATCATCCCATCCAACAGCCAATTTCACGGAAATGAAATCCTTTTTGGAATCACTACTAACAAATCTAGGCTTTACTGAATGGTCGGTCGAAGAAACAAATCACCCAAGTTTTCTGCAAGGTCGCGTAGCAAAAATTTCTTTAGGCGAAACAGATCTAGGGGTTGTAGGAGAAATCCACCCTGAGGTTTTAAACAATTTTGAACTGGAAAATCCTACTGGTGCATTTGAAATAGATCTCCAAAAAATTATTGAACTTCTTAAATGATTGTTAATTAGCAAGTTTTATGTTCATGCTAGTTGTTTGTTTAGTTGCGATGATGGTTCGCTGGAGCATAATCCTGCCGGAACCTTATGCGGGCTCACGCCGACGGACTCGACAGAGGGTGATGTGTTCCATCTACCAGTGACGAAGGGTTTACCCAGGTGTGGGACACGGTGGGCGCGGGCAAACCTAACCCACGTTTGAGAGAGCTCATCTGAGAAGAGCGATTTGCTCCCCCTGTGAGGATGAGAGTTAGTTGCGTGGGACACACGCCCGCGATACAAAATGGATTCAATTTTTTTGTTTGTGAGTTGTCTGGTTTATTTGTATGGCTGTTTTATCCTGCGGCGTCACTTGTTACACTGTTAAGGGCAGTATGGTTGCCATCTGGATCAAGTGCGTACATGATACAGTAATTTTTTTACACTTGTTGTTTGAAGTTTTCCAGAACTTTTAAATATTTGAATGTTAATTATATCTAATATTAAGTTAGAAAAACATCATAAAATATTAGAAATTAATAATGGGGGCTGGAAAAATGAAGACTCAAAATTTAATTCGATTAATGGGCATAGTAACTTGTTTGATAAGCGCTGTTTTGATGGCTTTTGGGGAACCAATTGTAGGATTTGAATATGCAGGTATTGCAACTGTAGTAGGCATAATTGGAATCGGTTTGATAATAACTGGTGATAAAACTTCTATTAATGGAAAAGAGGAGGCATAATACAAAATGTCTGATTTTGTTTGGCCAACAATTTTGATCCTGAACGCAGTTATTATAGTTCTTCTTGGAGTTTTTGTTTTGTGGAAAATACATAAAGACAAAAAATCTGGTTTTCCTACTAACGATGAACGCACCTTAAAAATCCGTAGATCAGCAGCTTCAGGGACATATTATATTAATTTGATTTTCATGGTATCATTATTATTTTTCATAATTTTTGGAAAAGAATTTCTAAATTTGCCTGAACTTGATGCGGGATGGGCTATAATTTCAATAATGCTAGTATCTGGTATCTCAAATGCTTTGTTAAGTTGGTATTATAGCAGAAAAGGAGACCTATGATGCGAACAAGAATCAAAGAACTACGAGCCAGACACAACCTCACGCAAGAAGACCTAGCAAAAAAAGTCGGCGTAAGACGGGAAACCATACTGTACTTGGAAAAAGGAAAATACAATCCGTCACTTAAACTTGCATACGATGTCGCCAAAGCCTTAAAAACTACAATAGACGAACTATACTTGTTTGACGACTAAACAATAATCAACATTTTTTCTCATTTAACCCAGACTCTTGTTGGCACGAACTTTTTAAGTCAATACTTAAAAGAGATGATAAGAGGCCACCATATTGGACCTGCAAAAAAGAATAGACCTAGTTATGCGTAACACCGCAGAAGTTGTAACTCCCCAAGACGTTCACACTTTACTCGAAACAAACAACACACCCCGTGCCTACTGGGGATTTGAATGTTCAGGACTATTGCATATTGGAATCGGTTTAGTGTGTTCAGCGAAAATTAAACACTTGGTAAAAGCAGGATTCAAATATACAATTTTTCTAGCAGATTGGCACTCTTGGATAAACAACAAACTCGGCGGCGAAATGGAAAACATTCGAACCTGTGGAGAATACCTTAAACAAATTTTTAGTGCCCTTGGATTAGGTCCTGACAAAGTGGAGTTTCGTTGGGCCTCTGAAATAACAAATAAGGTTGATTATTGGGAAAAAGTTGTCCGCATTGCAAAAAGTGTATCAGTTAACAGAACATGGCGAGCCCTACCCGTAATGGGTCGAGAAACTAACCTAAAAGACATCGAAACCGCGTGGGTGTTTTATCCATGTATGCAAGCCGCAGACATTTTTGAAATGGACATTGATGTTGCTTGCTCAGGAATCGACCAAAGAAAAGCTCATATGTTGGCTCGTGATGCTGCGGAGAAACTCAAATGGCAAAAACCTGTTTGCGTTCATACGCCTCTTCTTATTGGGCTGCAAGGACCACAAGCAGCAGAAAGGGAATTTGGAGAAAGCAAAGAACTAAACGTGGAAATTAGCTCTAAAATGTCTAAAAGCATACCCCAAAGCAGTATACTTGTTCATGATTCAGCAGAAGATATTGCCTCAAAAATAAAGAACGCATATTGCCCAGCAAAAGTTGTGAAAAATAACCCTGTTTTGGAGTTGGCTAAGCTCATAATTTACCCTGAATTGGATGTTTTAGAAATTCCTCGACCCGCAAAGTATGGTGGACCTGAAACTTTTGAAAGCTTTGAATCTTTAGCAAACGTGTATAGTAAGGGTAACCTTCATCCTCTGGATCTGAAAAATGGTGTTACGAATGCGTTAACTGAAATTTTGTCTCCTGTTCGAGAACATTTCAATAAATATCCTGAAACTCTGGAAAAAATGCTCAAAATTGAAATAACCAGGTAGATTTATTGTCCACAAAAAAAGAAAAACGACTAGAAAAAATCCTAATTCTACTCGATAGACTTCAACAAAAGTCTTCCAAAGGAGTTCCAATTGTTGTTGAAGGGAAAAATGATGTTTCTGCTTTGCGTAGGCTAGGAATATGTGGTGAATTAGTTCTAGCAAAAACTTCAGGAAAATCCTTTTTTGACGTTCAAGACGAAATCGAAAAAACAAGTAATCGAGAAATAATACTGCTTTTTGATTTTGATAGACGTGGAAAAGAATGGACCAACCGTTTAGCCCGGTGTTTGGAAGAAATGAAAATTACGCCTAACCTTGTTTTTTGGAAGATGCTTTTTGGTTTGGTTGGGCGCGATGTAAAAGATATTGAAGGCTTGGCGACTTATGTTGAAAATTTTAAAAATAGAGTCTCATGTCGCAAACTATAATAGATACTGACATGATAAATCACTCTGTAGTCTCAGTTTTAATGGAGATTATATCATAATGATTGAGGTGACTCAAAACGAAATCAGCACAGACTGTTACGATAAAGTATGTTATTCGAGCCCGGTTCGAAGTGGAGGGAGTAGTTGAAAAGCCGGATGTGATCGGGGCATTATTTGGACAAACAGAAGGATTGTTTGGACCAGAACTCGACCTCCGTGAACTACAGAAATCTGGAAGAATCGGTAGAATAGAAATAAGTTTAGATTCAAAAAAAGATAAAACAAACGGGAAAATAAATATACCAACTAGTTTAGACCGCGTTTCAACCGCGATTATCGCAGCTAGCATCGAAAGCATCGACCGAGTCGGTCCTTGCAAAGCTTCTGTTAAATTAAACAAAATAGAAGACATCAGAGATGCTAGACGGCGAGTTATTATAGACCGCGCCAAAGACGTTCTGCAACAATGGAACGTTGAAACAATGCCCGGAACTGATGAAATTTTCAGAGAAGTTTCTGAAATGCTAAGGCTTCAAAGACTTGAGAGTTATGGACCTGAAGGATTAACCGCTGGACCAGAAATCAATAGCGCGAAACAGATATTGATCGTTGAAGGCAGAGCAGATGTAATCACATTGTTGCGTGCCGGAATACAAAACACCATTGCTGTCGAAGGGGCAAAAATCCCACAAAGCATAATAAAACTTTCTCGTGAACGAGAAGCAGTTGCATTTCTTGATGGTGACCGTGGTGGAGACCTTATTCTCAAAGAACTCAAACAAGTAGCTAACATCAAATATGTTGCAAGGGCACCTCGAGGCAAAGAGGTAGAAAACCTAACTTTCAAAGAGATCGAAAAAGCACTTAAAACCAAAGTACCAATTGAACAAAGTAAAACTTCTACTAGACGTTCAGTTAAAACTACACCTCAAGCTCCAGTTAAAATTCCTGTGAAAAAGAAACAACACCGAAAGAAAATAGTTCCAAAACAGATAGTTGAAGCTGCACAAGCACTCGGTGGAACTTTAGAAGCTATGTTACTAGATGAAAACATGAAAGAAGTAAATCGTTTACCTGTTCGCGAACTTGCAGCTAAACTTCAGCAAATGAAAAACGTTGATATTGTAATTTTTGATGGAGTAATTACTCAAAGGCTTGTAGATATTGCTTCCGAAAGAAATGTAAGCTATCTCGTAGCTGCTCGGATTTCAGATGCAATGAAAAAACAACCTTTGAAGCTAAAGATGATGACTTTCAGCGAAATTCTTACTGAATAGCCTGAACTAGGGAGGCAAATCTTGCCTCTTAATTTTATTTTTTTATAAATGCTTTTTTAGATGTATATCCATTCAGATTTGTAGTGCACCTGATAAAAAACGGATAGATCATTTTTGAAGATTTTTAAAATTGACCGCAAAAAGGGATTTACCAAAGTTATGCCTGAAAGCATGGATGATCTTTGGCACCTATACAACATTATTCTTAAACGAGATCAAGTTTTTGCCCGTACAACTCGACAAGTAAAAACAGATCAGGATTTTTCGCGACCAACAAAGGCAAAACGAGTCCCTGTGAATTTAGGCATTCAAGTTGAAAAAATGTATTGGGATAAGGTTCTTAAGGATCTCGTCACACCATTGATATTGTAGTTAATAAGCCTGTGACTATTGTCAATAAAAATTGGCAAAAGCATGAATTAGATCGAATAAAACGAGCAAGTAAAATCACAGCTTCTCCTCTTACAATAATTTCGATAGATGATGAAGACTATTGTGTGGCAATACTGCGGCAGTACGGAATTGACGTTAAAGCAGGTGGACGAACTAAACTTCCTGGAAAGTACGAAGCAGAAAAAAGAACAAAAGAAAAACAAAAATTTTTCAAGCTTGCCTTAAAAGCACTGCGTGATGCTTGGTATCCTCTTAATAGTCCGATAGTTGTTCTTGGGCCTGGATATATAAAAGATGACTTTTTTGAATATACCAAAAAGGAAGCTCGTGACGTAGCTGCTTCAATAATTGGTGTGAAAGGAGTAAACAGTGCAGGCTTATCTGGAATACATGAATCCTTACGATCTGGAATCCTAATTAACATGTTAGAAAACATGCGAGTAGCCGATGAAATGAAAGCAATGGAAGAGTTTTTAGCCCGCCTAGGGCAGGGCAAATCAACAATAACCTATGGCTTTGCCGATGTGGAAAAAGCTGCAAATTATGGAGCAATAGAAAAACTTCTAGTTGCTGATTTAACCTTAAGGGAAACAGAAGATGAACAAAGACTGGCACTGGAAACTTTAATGAAAAAAGTTGAAGATGCCCGAGGAGAAATAATGGTAGTAAGCACCGAACACGAAGCGGGAACAAAACTGCTTTCTCTTGGAGGAGTTGCTGCCCTTCTTCGTTTTCCGTTGCCGTGATTTTATTTTTTAAAAAATTTTATTCTTCTACGAACCGCAGGGTTGTTGTCTGCTAATTTTTTCATTGCTTCCTCAAAGGTTTCTTCAGAATTTAGTTCTTTTTCGATATATACTCCTGTTCTTCCTACTTTGTCCCGACGCAAAAGAGCCCTTACACGATCTAAAACCGTATTTGTTGATATCGCTAATAGTTTGGCCACTTCTCTTTCCTTGTTTATGACCGTGGTTTCTACATGCCCTTCAGATGTAGGTTCAATTAGCATAAGTCGTTTATCTACACCTAAAACTCGCTTATTTTTTTCAAGAACAGAAACAGTTACTTCCCCTCCAAATCTATAAAATTCTTTTTCTACCTGCCGCATTTTAACCAAAGGAAAAGACACGCTAGTTTGGCTCTCCAATTCAATGTAAGCTTTTAAAGCATACAAAGGCGTCGCTTGAATGATTTTTCTTTCCAAAACTTGAAAACCTGACCTTTCAAGGGCAGTTTCGACACTAAAAGAGGAGATTGGGTTAGAAATGAATATGTCTATGTCACTTGTTTTGGTAACATCACCTCGTGCTATGCTTCCATGAACAGTAGCCTGCAAATGAGAATTTTCTAGTTTTTTCATTACTTGTAGGCTTCTTTTCCTTAATTGTTGTAAATTTTCCCAACGCGCAGAACTATACGTGACTTCTTTTTGTTCTGGTCTTATTACAGGTTTTTTTGACAAATCATTCACCTTTTTAGAGTGCTTTTCAGCCAATCCAAATAAGACTGAGAACCAGCAGTTATTGGTAATGCCAAAATCTCTGGAACTTCATAACTATGTAGTTCTTGTATTCTTTGGGTTAGTTGTTTGAACAATTTTTCACTGGATTTCATTATAACTAGTGTTTCGTTTTCTCGTTCGATTTTTTGTTTCCAATAGAATAACGAAGAAACACAATCCACAATGTTAGCACATGCAATTAATTGCTCTTCAAGTAATTTGTGAGCTATGTTTTCTGCCTCTTTTTTGTTGGAGGTTGCCATTAGCACGATAATGTATGTCATTTTTTACATTAGAATTATTGCTTGAGTGATATTTTAAATAAACCACAAAGTAGTTAACCCTCAATTATTAATTTCAAATTATCAAATTGCTCAGTAATTAATGGGCTTTTCAATGAGGTTTACAAATGCTTGTAGCTGGAGTAGATGAAGCTGGTCGTGGATGTGTTATTGGTCCTTTGGTTGTTGGGGGCGTTTCTATTGAAGAATCTGATCTGCCTAAACTAATTGAAATTGGAGTAAAAGATTCTAAACTATTATCTCCCAAAAAGCGGGAAACCCTCGCTAAAAAGATACGAGAATTAGCTTTGAATTGTTATGTTTTACATTTGTTACCTGTAGACATTGACCATGTGGTTGAAACTGGAACAAGATTACACAAGTTAAACCGTTTTGAAGCTCAGGCAATGGCCAAAGTTGTTTCAGTTCTTAATCCAGATGCAGTATATGTTGACGCTTCAGATGTTAATGCCAGTAGATTCGGAGAGCACATCGCAGAAAACCTTGATATTAACCCTGAAATTGTTTCTGAACATAAGGCCGACTTGAATTACCCTGTTGTTTCAGCTGCTTCTATTGTTGCTAAAGTTGAACGCGATAAAGTTATTTCTAAGTTATGTAATAAACACGGCAACTTAGGTTGTGGTTATCCTAACGACCAAAGGACAAGAAAGTTTCTTGCTGATTGGATTAAAAAATATGGTTCTTATCCATATGTTGTAAGAAAATCATCGAAGAATGCATAAAAAATAAAAAAAGAAACTGATTCACACCAAACTAAACTACTTTAATTAGTTCTTTAAGTGCCTGTCGAATTGCATCGGCTACTTTTGTTCCGGGTTCCATGGGTGACAATTTGATGTTGTGTTGTTTTAAGAGTTCAGACGCTCCAAATCCCAGTTGGTTTGCAATTACCATTTTTACTTTGTTATCAACAAGCATCTTAACTGCAATAGGGCCTGCTCCGTGATGAAAGTTTGCTGCAGAATTTTCTAAGAATTTAATATTTGTTATCTGGTCACCTTCAACGTCTAGGAGAGTGAAAATTTTTGCTCTACCGAAAACGTCTGACATGGTGTCGTCTAGTCCTTTTTTATCTTTGGTTGCAATTGCTAATCTTAGTTTATTCAAAAAAATTCACCTCCCCCTTTACAGTTTATTTGTTTTGTTTGGTGCTTTAGCTATTTTTTGAGTTTATCTTTCAGGTCTTCAATTCTGGCTTTGACGCCGCCCATTTCTTGGTCAAGGTCTCCTTTTTCTGCTTCCAGATTTTTTTGGTATTTTTCTAAAGCGGCAATTTCTTGTTCTGGCGACTGTCCTTGTTGTATTGGTTGACTTACTGGAACTGGAACGGGTTGAACTGCTGGCGCTGGATAAACGAATCGGCCTCTGCCATATCCTCGTCTCCATCCTCTACCAAAACCTCTTCCGCGTCCTCTGCCCCATCCTCGTCCATATCCTCCTACTGGGTTCATATATCCGGGTACGGAATGTCCTGCACAATACCCTGCGCCTCTTCCTGTCATGGGTCCGGAACCTTCTGGTCCTGTTCTATCTCCTCTTGGCATGTTTTCACCTCTATATTTTGTGCATATGCACGTTTTTACAATTATTTGATAATGCACAAAAATATATAAGTGTTACGTTGCACTATACCCTTTGATAACAATGTCATTTGGGCGCAGACACCGACGAGGGCAACGAGGAAGACTTCCCAAACCAGTAACAATTCCTAATCCTGCAAAAATACAAAATTTCATTCCCCATCCAAGGGCCACAGGGACCCCAATAACAATAGAACCTGCCGAACTCGAAGCCATTCGACTAGTAGACTTAGAAGATCTATCCCAAGAACAAGCGGGAAAAATAATGGGCGTATCCCGCGGAACAATTTGGAGACTTGTCAAAAGTGCACGAAAAAAAGTAGCACAGGCCTTAACCGAAGGAAGACCCTTAACTGTAACAAATAATCTGTAATTGAAGCTCTTTTTTAATCTAAATTTAAAAACTTTTCAAATTTCAACTAAAAAAGATATTCACAATATAACTGTATGAATTTTTTTAAACATTTTTTTAATTTCTTGCGATACTTTACTGTCAGGGGCATATTCAATTACAGGTTTTCCTTCAACCATAGCTTTAGTTACTATGGAATCAAAGGGGATTTTTCCAACAACCTCTACATTGCTAGTTTCACAGAATTCGACAATATCAGATGTGTTTTGTTCATTTAAATTATGTTTGTTTACACAAACAAGAGCGGGTATCTTAAAGTGTCCAAGCAACTCTAGAGCACGTTTCATGTCGTGAATGCCTGACAAAGTAGGCTCAACAACAATTATGCCCATATCCACTCCTCCAACTGATGCAATAACGGGGCATCCAATTCCTGGTGGGCCATCATTTATAATTAGATCACAATTGTTTTTTTCAGCAATTTTTTTGGCATTTTTTCGAACCAAGGCAACAAGTTTACCTGAGTTTTCTTCTCCGGGATTTAGCAAAGCATGAGACATTAAGCCGTATTTTGTTTTTGATATGAAGGCTTGACCTGAAACTCGTTTTTCTAGTTTTATTGCCGCTACTGGGCAAACGTAAACACAAACTCCACAACCTTCACATAAAATTGGATCTACTACTTGGTTTGCTATGGCTCCAAAGCGGCAGTGTTCTTCACATTTTTTACACTGAACACACGTATCAGAATCTATTACTGCAACTCTGGAAGCTTTGAATTCTTGGGTTTCCATAATTTTGGGTTTTAACAACAAGTGAAGGTCAGGAGCATCTACATCGCAATCAGTTAAAACAGCATTTTTTGCCAAAACAGCAAAAGAAGCAGTCACACTTGTTTTTCCTGTTCCTCCTTTTCCACTTAGTATTGTCATTTCTTTAGTCATTTTTGGCACCTTTGGATTGTTTTTAGCATTTCCTGAAACCTGTTTTTCCATTCAGGCATTTTGGTTACAAAGGGAACTCCACGAGAATAAAGTTCAGCAATTTCTTTGCTGAAGGGAATTTCCATCAAAATCGGTATGTTTTCTTTTTTACAGTAATCGTAAACTTTTCTATCCCCCAAACCTGCGCGATTTATCACTACCCCCATGGGAACTTTAAGGTCTTTTAGAACCTGTACAGTAATTTTCAAATCATGCAAACCAAAAGGAGTGGGTTCAGTAACAAGAATGCAGTAATCAGTTCTATGAACTGAAGAAACCAAAGAACAAGCGGTGCCGGGTGGGGCATCTAATATTACGTTTTTGTTGGGTTTCATTTCATTTTTTACTGCTTTTATTAAGGGCACAGCCATTGCTTCCCCAACATTAAGTTCCCCATATGATGTCTCAATTTTGTTTGCTTTGCCGCTTTTGATGACGCCGATTTGTCTTTGTTTTTCCGTTATTGCGTCTTTTGGGCAGACTAGCATGCATCCTCCACAGCTATGACATAGTTCAGGAAAAACCATAGTTGCTTTTGGTGCTACAAACAACGCGTTAAATTCACAAAATTCTGCACATTTTCCACAATGGATACAAAGGTCCTCAGAGATTACTGGAACATTACTATAAACTGGTTTTGTTTGAGTTATTTTTGGGTGTAATAAAATATGGGCGTTGGGTTCTTCAACGTCACAGTCAAGAAGTTGAACGTTTTCTAACGAAAGTGCTAGATTTACTGCTACTGTTGTTTTTCCTGTTCCGCCTTTTCCACTTGCAACAGTTATGATCAATGGTTTTCTCTTCTTTTTTACTGCTGAACGGTTGTTGTGTATCTTAATGATTGTGAGTGTGACCGCAACCTGTTGTTAATTCTTGCAGTTCGTTATTGTTGTATGCGTCGATTACTCCTTTTACTGTAGATGCCTCGGTTCGTAGCACGGCAACGCCACCTTCTTGGAACATTTCCAGGGCTCGTGAGCCTAAACCATACGTAACTAGGGCTTTGGGTTTTAGTTGCATTATTCTGTCTGGGGGCAACCCCACTCCACCGAAGTGTTCGCTAGTGTTTGCTATAGTGTCTTTACCAATAATCTTGCCGTTGTCATCTAAATCGATGATTGCGTAGAATGGGGCACGACCAAAATGTTGAGAAAGCCCCGAGTCTAAGCCTTTTTCCTCTGTAACTGGAATTACTAATCTTATGTTCATTTCCTTTGCACCTCCATGTACGCTTTCTATAATTATTGTCCTTTACCTGCTCCTTTTCCCATTCCAAAATGTCCATCGACAGTTGGATTGGCTGATTCTTGGAGCTCGCCATTTTTGTATTTTTCTAGAGCTTCGTTTATTTTACCTGAAACACCTGTTATTACCTTTATTCCTGTTGTAGACAAAACATTGAAAGCGTTAGGTCCAACGTTACCTGTTATTACTACTTTGCATCCGCTGTTTACTATTGTTTGAGCTGCTTGAATTCCTGCTCCATGAGCAGCGTTCGTAGACTCGTTTGAAACTACATCAAATTTCATGGTTTCGGAATCAACTATTACAAAATATGGGCATCTTCCAAACCTTGAATCCACGTTAGCATCCAAGCTGTTTGAAGATGCTGAAACACAAATTTTCATTTCAGTTTTTCTCTCCTATTTACTCTATTTTTTGTTATTCAAGAAATTCTCAACTTTTTTTACGATTTCTTTGAAAGATTTACTAGCAGAGGAATCTGGATATTGTTTCAGGAATGACGTTTAACAGTTTCTCCACATTTAGGGCAAACAAACCCACTCATATTTTCCACTATGCCGATAACAGGAATTTTCATTTGACGTGAAAAACTAACTGCTTTTTTAACCACATCTCCTGAAACTTGTGAGGGAATAGTAACAATTATTGTGCCGTCCATTTCAGGAATTAATTGCATTGTGCTTAGGGGTTCATCTCCTGTTCCTGGAGGTGCATCAATGAACAAGAAGTCAAGTTCACCCCATATGAAATCGGACAAAAACTGTTTGATTGCGCGCATCTTCAGTGGACCGCGCCATACGATGGGGGTTTCCTGATTTGCAATTAGAAAATCCATTGATACAACTTTGATTCCTTCTGGATTGGTTACTGGGTAAGCGCCATCAGGTGTGTTTTGAATTTTTTCTCCTTTTACTCCTAAAAGTTTGGGTATGCATGGTCCATGAATGTCTACGTCTAGCATTCCTACATGGTTTTTGTATCCTTTTAATGCAAAAGCAGTTGCAAGATTTGCTGCTACTGTACTTTTACCGACTCCGCCTTTTCCACTGATTATGGCGATTTTGTGTTTGATTTTACTCATGTTCTGTTTTAGGTTTTGGTCTTTAAGTTCAGCAGATTGTTTTTCCATTTGAATCACTAATTAAATTGAAACGTTACTGTCAGTTTACAAATGAAAACATTTAATAAACGTTTCGTTATGTAAATTAACTGCTGATTAGCCATGGATGCCATTGACTGGAAACTCATAATGCAACTTCAATCTGATGGACGAACAACTTTCAAAAACCTTGGTGAAGCTATCGGATTTACTAGTTTAGGTGCGAAAAAAAGAGTTGATAAACTAATTAATAAAGACATAATTGACATTTCTGCTTTAGTAAACACCGACAAACTTGATTTGCGCCTTGCCTTGATTTTGTTAGAAATTGAAAATGCAGAAACAATGAGAAACATAATTGAGCGCTACAGTAAATGCCCCCGAATAATCAACTTTTTCACAACAATGGGGGGATACAACTTAATTGCCTTGATAATGGCAGAAGACCAAGCCACCCTAGAAAGTGAATGCGTAGAAAAATGCGCACTAAGAAGCGGAGAAGGCGTTCGGAGATCTGAAATTTACCTTATTGGCAGCGTTCATCATTATCCATTTTTGCCTTTGAAGGCAAATTCATTAAATGAAAAAGCTGAAGTTGCTCCCTGTGGAGTCAAATGTGATAGTTGCAAATCCTTTAAAGGAGAAAAATGTGTTGGATGCCCTGCTTTGAGCTACTATCGTGGGCCCCTTAAAATGGTTCCATAATTCACGGTTACCAGAAAATGGTAAGTAACCTGAAAGCTATGCCACCAAGAAGCAGTGCAAGGGCGATTTCTATTACCGTTATGGTTGTTGCCTTTTTCCATCCGAATTCTTTGACAAGTGCGCCTATGGTTGCTACACATGGAATGTAAAGCATTACCACTAAAGTGAACACTATCATTTGTATCGGTGTCATCACTGCAGAAAAGTTTGAAGTTCCAAGTAAAGTTGCAAGCATTATGAGCGTTAATTCTTTTCGTAGAACACCAAAGATAAGAGCTATCCCTGTAACCGCGGGTAGCCCCAGCCAAACAACTGTTAATGGACTGGATATGTTTGCTATAGGCTCTAGTATGTTTGCAACTTCTGCGAGTTTGATCACAAAACTGCCTGCGATGATAAGGGGAAATGCCATGATTATGAATTCTCGTAATCTAAACCAAGTTTGTTTGGCAACTGTTTTCATGTGAGGCATTCTGTAGTCACTCATTTCCATAATGAGTTCGGTTGGCTCTCCAGGTAACGCTTTGAAGGCAATTCTTCCAAGAACGAAAATGATAATCAAATTAAAAATATACAGACCTATTGCCCATTCCATTCCAACATTTGCTCCAACCAGTCCCAAGATTATAACTGAGGTTGCAGCGCAAGGAACCAAAGTAGCAACAAAGGCTGTCAGCAATCGTTCTCGGCTAGTTTCCATTATTCGGCACCCAAGGCAACCTGGAACATTACAGCCGAAACTTAGCATAACGGGAATGAAGGCTTTTCCATGCAGCCCCATGCGGTGCATTAACCTATCCATTAGAAAGGCAATTCGGCTGAGGTATCCTGAGTCTTCAAACAGGTACAGTATGAAATAGAATGGCAAAATGTAGGGCAATGCAACAGTGATTCCCCCGATTATTCCCTCCATTCCGCCCCATATTAGATCGGTTAATATTCCCTGTCCAAGAAAGCTTTCAAAAGCCGGTTGTAAGCCCATAAACAAGTCACCTACGAGGGCTGACGTTAAGTCTCCGAAACTGAATATTCCAACAAAAACTGCAAGTATGATCCCCAGCATTATTGGGTAACCAAAAAATCTATGAGTTGTTGCAGTGTGCAGTTTTTCTCGAAGTGGAGTTTTTAGGGGCTCGGTTATTTGTTGAATTTCTTTTGCAATTTTGTTTGCAACTAAATACCTTTCAGAGGTAATAACCGTTGGACACGAATGTCCATGAAATTTTTTTCTATGACTTCGATGGCTATTTCCAGCATGTGAGAAACACCTTTTCCGGTTATTGCAACGGTTGGAACAACTGGAACACCCAGAACCTTTTCTGCTTTGTCTGTGTCAATATTGATTCCTTTCTTTTGGGCGAGGTCGCTTTGGTTCAAGGCTATTATTAGGGTTGCTTCTAATTCTAAGAGTTGTAAAGTGAAAAACAGATTTCGTTCTAAAAGGGTGGCGTCTACTACGTTGATTACTAAGTCAGGTTTTTGTGTTGCAATGTATTCGCGTGAGACTATCTCTTCAATTGAGTACGTTGATAATGAATAAATTCCCGGCAGGTCAATGAAGTCGATTGTATATCCCTTAAAGTTCATTGTTCCTTCTGCTTTTTCTACTGTTTTTCCGGGCCAGTTTCCAATGTGTTGATGCAAACCTGTCAACTGATTAAATATAACTGACTTTCCTACATTGGCGTTTCCGGCCAAAGCGATGGTAAAATGCTTTTGGCTCATCGTTTCACTTCCACTAGTATTCGACTACCCATTCCCCTTCCAATAGCTAACCTTGAGCCTCTAACACAAATTTCCAAAGGGCCACGAAACGGTGCAGAATTTACTGCAGTTACTTCTGTACCTGGAGTCAAGCCTAAATCAGTAAGCCTTTTGATGCACAAATCTATGGAAACTTTCTTTTTCCAGCCTTTTCGGGCATGCTGCCTAAACTTTGGTCCATTGTGAAGTTTGCAATCCGTTGAGATAATGATTCCAGTTTCGCCGTTCTTTAGTTCTGTTAAGGGTATTTGCATTATTACTTCTCTTCCTCTAATTGCTTAACATAAATAATTGACGCTAAACCGTGGTCGATTGTGAAGTTTTCTTTTGCAACATTTATTTCTAATTGACCTGTTTTGTTTGTATTATTTACAACTTTTAGTTGAGTTCCTGGGACAAGCTTGAGCTTAGCTATTTTTTTGAGAATTTCTTGTTTTTCTTCAGTGATTTTGATTATAATAGCTGATATTTGCTGGTCTAGTTCAGTTAGGGGTAATGTTTTTTCTTCTTCGATTCCTCCACAACCTGTGGGTATTGGATTGCCATGTGGACACTTTTTTGGGTGACCTAACGCTTTTTCTAATGGTTTAATTATTTCAGGCGTGAGTGCGTGTTCAAGTTTACAGGCGGGTTCGTGGACTTCGCTCCAGTCTATTTGCAAAAAATCCGTCAATAAACGTTCTGCAAGGCGGTGTCGCCTTAGGATGCTGGAGGCTATTCTTCGTCCATTGGAGGTTAATTTTACTCCTTTGTAGGGTTCATGAATAACTAGTTGTTTGCGTTCTAGGTTTTCTATGGTATTGGTGATGGAGCCCGGAACCACTCCTAATTCTCGGGAAAGCTCCATGGTTCGAGCAAAGCCTGTTTTGTTTTCTAGCCGATAGATCGCTTCTAGGTATTCTTCAGCTTGGTTTGTAACTGCAATTTGTTTGCTGTTCATGAATTTCACCATAGGAAATTACGATTACTCGTATATTACGAGGTCTCGTAATTTTTACAGATGTCGTTATAAATAAACGTTCCTGCATTTCTTGAAAAATGTCTAAGGTGAAAAATAACGTTGTTGATGTTTTTAATTTTTATTTGAAGTGTTTTTGGAATACTTGTTTGATATCTTTGGGTTTTTCTAGTATGAAAATTCCGTCCATTTCGCCTAGTTTTCGGGTTTGTTCGGCTTCTTCTTTTCTGACTTGCAGTTTCATTTCGCTACCGTCAGGGAGTTGAGTAACTGTTGTTCCCTCTTCCAAGTCACAGGGTAGTAAATAGACAGGAACGAAAGTTTTCAGGGCCATTATGGCGGAGTTTGTAAGTAATGTGTCTGCAATGCCGTTTGCTAGTTTTGCTACAGTGTTTGAAGTAACTGGGGCAATCAGCAAAAACTCAACCTTTCCACTTTGAAGTTGAACCGCAAGGGTTGGAACATTCGCATTCAGTTCGGTTCTGACTTTTTCAAAGCTGTCCTTGATGTCTTTGAATATTCCATAAAATTTTGTTACTTGCTCTCCCGCTTTGGACGTATAAATTGTTATTCGCACGTCGTCTTGATATTCTTCTTTCAACTGCTTCATAACATCAACAATTTCAGTTAACCTATCTCCACTACCCGTGATTCCCCAAGTTACTCTTTTACGCTTTTTTACTTGTTCACTTGACATCCTTTTTCATTCCTTGTATTTGTTCAATGCTTCTGCAAAATGTTTCACAGTTTTTTTCAAACCTCTAAATCCTTCCTTATCGTCTTTTACACCTTGTAAGGTATCTTTAGACCACAAACTGGCTCCAAGATTCGCGCCAAAAAAGCCTCCACTAACAGGGACAATTCCGTTTAGAATGTAAAATGTGTGGATTTGTTGGATTGCGGGTTCTTGTCCTCCACTTCTATCCCCTCCAACTGCGATTGCCATACCAATTTTGTTTTTTAGGCTGTTTGGGTCAGATGCTAGTAATGCTCGGGTTCGGTCCATTATTGCTTTTATTTGTGCACTAACAGCTCCGTTATAAACTGGTGTTGCAAAGATTATTCCCTTTGTTTTTCTAAGCAAATCGTAAACTGTGGTCATGTCATCTTTCTTTATGCATTCTTTTTGTTTGAGGCAGTAGTCACAATGGGTGCAAAAGGCGATGTTTTTGTTTCTTACCGTAAACAGTTCAGTTTCAAACCCTTTGTCATCTAGCATTTTGAGGGCTTGTGTTAAAACGTGTTCAGTTGCAGCTTTTCTTGGGCTACCACATATGCCAATAATCATATGCTTCATCAAAATTGTATCTGTGTCTGCGTCAATAAGTGTTGCTAATTTTTTTGCTCAGGTATGGGTAACACCTAAAAGCAACATACAACCGAACTAGCACATATGGAAAAAAAGCAAGTAGCAGTTCTCGCCGTTTTCTGTGGTGTAGCCATTTTTGCAATAAAACTGGTTGCGTATTTTCTTTCAAATTCTGTAGCCTTACTTTCGGATGCTCTAGAATCAATCGTTAACATTGCTGCTTCAGCCTTGATGCTGTTTTCTGTATGTGTTTCAGAACGCGCCCCCGACAGCGACCACAAATACGGTCACGAAAAAGTCGAAGACATATCCAGCCTCATAGAAGGCATCTTCATACTTATCGCCGCAGCGTTAATTGTGTATGCTGCAGCAGGACGCTTGTTTGAATCCGGTGAATTTTTAGAATTAAATTTGGCAATTGGTATCTCTGTTTTTGCAACCGCTTTGAACGGGGCTTTGTCTTTGTTGTTGATTCGAACAGCAAAAAGCTGTGGCTCAACCGCCCTTGAAGCAGATGCAAAACATCTGTTTTCTGATGTGATTTCTACTGCTGGAGTCTGGATTGGATTAATAATTGCCCAGTTAACTGGCTGGATCTTTTTGGACTCAATTTTAGCCTTTTTTGTATCAGCATTAGTTGTAAAAGTTGGAATAGAACTTGTAATAAAATCCTCAAACCGTTTGATGGACCAATCCTGTACAGCAGAAGAAGAGAAAATCATTGAAGTTCTTAACCGGCACTCCTTTAATTTTATTGATTTTCATAACCTTAAAACACGAAGGCACGGAAATCAAGTTTTTGCTGAACTTCATCTTTCTGTAGATGGCGCGTTAAGCGTACAAGAAGCTCACGACCTTACCGACCATTTGGCAGACGAGTTGAGGTTGGACCAACCCAACGTGAATTTGACAATTCATGTTGAACCTCCAAAAAAACAATAAAATTGTTGTTGAATTTGTGTTTCATTTTTTGAAACGCTTTTTTCACAATGTACTTTATCTTCCACAATAGAATATATTACTATATGCGATAAAAGAGGAAAATGAAAATGTTCCACAAAAAAACCTTAACAACAAGTTTAACCGTGTTGGCCGTCGCATTGATGTTAACCTTTTCTATATCAGTTTACGCTCCCGAAACCTTAATGCAAAATAACATGCCCCCAGACATGCCAACTGACGCAATGCACTACAACAGAAGCGACATGACTCCAACAGGCAAAATAGAACAAGTACAAGCAATGAACGTGTCAGTATTCAGTTACAAAAACGTAACAATGATGATGAATACCACGCAAAACTGCGAGATGAATGTGACAATTGATCCGCAAGTTACTAACAGATTAATTGCAATAAATGTTGATCCAAATCAAACAATGACCCTTGCAATGAACTGTACGGCTCAACCACCCAGTGGTGAGGCAGTAATGGAGCGCACCCTGAACTTTTACATAAGATTGGAACCTAATGCGGAACTTCAATTTCAGGCTCAACTGCGGTTGCTTATCAACCAAACTGAATTAAGCACAGAACTAGGCAGAGAAGTTAACGATTCCCAATTGACATGGATGTACTGGAACCAAACCCAAGAACAATGGACCCCCGTAGAAAGTTACATGGATCAAAATGGCTACCTTGTCTGTAACACTGACCACTTTTTGTTGCCATAACAGTCGCAACTACTCTCTGGAAAAAAAGAAACTAAAACACAACACCCATTAAAACTCTGGGCTAAACAAAAGCCCTTTTTCTTTTTTTCTTAATTTTTACAAAATGTTTGCTAGGACTTTTTTGCTTACAGATTCAGCAACATCTTTTCCTGCTAATATTTCTACCAATTTAAGAGAAAACGCAAGAGCCGTTGCGGGACCTTTGCTTGTTACTGTCTTTCCATCAACCACAACATTATCAGCTTTTGGTTTGCCTCCACCATTAATGAGTTCGTTTTCCATTCCGGGGTATATTGTGCAGTTTTTATTTTCTAAAATTGCCGCGTCAGAAAGAACTGCAGGTGCTGCACAAATAGCTGCAACTAGCTTATTTTGGTTGTATGCATTTTTGATTATTTGGATTACTCGAGAGTCTTTTCTAAGGTTCTTATATCCTGGAGAGCCGCCCGGACAAATTATTGCGTCAAATTCTTGGGCAAAGATTTCATCCACCGATCTATCGGCAATTATTTTAACGTTATGTGCGCCCTCGACAGGGTTTGAATTTAATCCGGCTGTTGTTACTTGAATGTTGCCACGCCTTAGAACATCTATAATTGTAACTGCTTCGATTTCTTCAAATCCAGTTGCCAAAAAAACTAATGCTTTGGTCAATTAAACTTCCCAACGTGTTCTTTATCTTTTTAGTTCATTAACTAATTTTACAATTTGTTCAATTATGTAATCGTTAATCTTTTGACCAATTTCAACAGAAGCTATAGTTGGATCTCCCATTACTCCGCTAGGAAAGTACTTTTGAGGCTCAGGAGTAATTTCAAATCGCGGCAAGTCGGGAAAGTTTTTGACACCCTTTCCAGTAACCAAATCTGGACGTATGGCCATAACTCGTGAAGTTTCTATTGTTCCTGCATGGGAGTCGCGGTCATCTATGTTTTCATCTTTTAAATCAAAGGCAAAATCGTAATCTGAACAGACCATGATTCGGGGCCGGTTTTTTTCGTTTTTGTGTTTGTTTACTACTACTTTTGCTGCGAGCTTGATTGCTGTCATGTGAGAACTGCCCGCATGACCCGTAAGAACTAGCAACCGATTAAAGCCGATGCGAACAAAATCATCCAAAATGTCTGTCATTATGCTTCTAAGAGAATCAAAACTGATTGTTACTGTCCCCGGAAAATTGCGCGTGGAATTGCATAAACCATACCTCAGAGGTGGTGCAAGCAAACTGCCTGTTTTTTTGGCAACTTCTTCAGCTACATATTCTGCTTGAAGGCTGTCTGTATTCAAAGGCAAATGATTACCGTGCTCTTCAATGCTTCCACATGGAATAATTACAACTTTTCCATCTTTAGCTTCCTTTTCAGCCAAAGTCATATTCAACTCGTCAAACCAAATTTTATCCTTGGAATCAGCACACATGTTCTGTTTCACTTCCCTTCGTTTGAAAACAATCTAACAAGGCCCATTTATTTGAATCCTACCCTATGTAATTCAAACTGATTTAGAGTCTTCCTCCATTGCTGAGTTAGCTATCTGAAAAAGAAAATCAAAAAACGGGTTTCCCAGCTTTGGACCTTGTCCAATGCCTTTGCATTTTGTGGTGAACAAAAACAAGTATTTGTTATTTCCTAGGTTTTTTAGTTCAAAGGGATAAAACCTGCAGATTATCGGTCTGAAGTCATAGATTGTACATTGGTTGTTTT
>JARRLY010000023.1:0-22132 GCA_037386545.1 Candidatus Bathyarchaeota archaeon | reverse complement strand
TGTTAAACCTGTAAGTGCCCAAGTTGATGTTCCAATTATCGATAAAAGCACTGGACAAGTTATTGCCCTTTTGCCCTCCGCAGTTCAGTTAATGAACTTAGAAACATACGAAATGCTTGAAGCGCCCTTCCCCGAAGAGGAAGAAATCAAATCCAAGCTAGAGAACGGCGTTGAAGTCGAATACTGGCAGATTCTAGGTAGAACCAGAATTACCCGAATAAAAGGCTAAATAGCCCTTTTTTGGGCTTTGAAACTAACTTTTTAATTGATTATTGCAAATTTAGTACTTGTTGTGGCGGGTAACCTTGAAGAAAGTAAAACACATTCAACTTGAAAACGCTCAAACAGTTGGCGAACTTGTTTCCAAAATGAACGAGTGCGGAGTTCTTGGGGGCGGAAACATTGGAAAAGCAGCAGAAATTGTCACAGAAATGTTTGCAGACAAAGATTACACCGTATTTTTGACCTTAGCTGGGGCTTTGGTTCCGGGTGGTATGCGTCAAATTGTTCGCGATTTAATTGACAAAGATTACGTTCACGCTGTTGTGACAACTGGTGCTAACATGGTACATGACATGGTTGAATCCATAGGCCACAATCACTGGATTGGCACTTTTCTTGCAGAAGACACCGAATTAATGGAACAAGACATCGGCAGAATCGGGGATATCTACATCGAACAAGATGCCTTCAAAGGCTTAGAAGAATGGATAATTGAGATATTAGAAAAAATTCCAGAAAAAGTTCGAGAAAACATATCTACAAATGAACTTTTGTATGAAATCGGAAAAAATATTTCTGATCCAAACTCGATTCTTGCAACTGCAGCAAAAAAGGGCGTTCCCATTATAAGTCCAGGAATGGTTGATTCTATTGCTGGTTTTCATTTGTGGATGTACGGTCAAGACAAAACCTTGAACCTTAATCCTTTGCGTGACACTCACAAAATCGTCGACATTGTTTATGATGCCAAAAAAGTCGGAATGATAATTCTCGGTGGGGGATGGCCTAAACATTATGCTCTGTTCGCTAACACTTTCCGTGAAGGTGTAGACCGTGCCATCCAAATTACCATGGACCGTCCTGAACCTGGAGGTCTAAGTGGTGCCACACTAAAAGAAGCAATCAGTTGGGGAAAAGTCAAACCCGAAGGCAAAGAAGTAACGGTCATCTGCGATGCCACAATTGCTTTTCCGCTGATTGTTGCTGCAGCACTGGAAAATGTAAACAAAAAATAATTCAAAACTGAGCTTTTCGTTAAATTCCAGTTTTTTATTCTAGTATTTCCCTGTTTTTTCTTGGAAATCTTACTTCCAGTATTCCATCTTTACAGGAAATTTGCATTTTGTCAGTAATAATTGCTACTTGCAGTCGACCTTGACAACGCAAAAACGAGAATTCACCTCTTCTGTGGAATATTCCTAGATCTTTGAAGTTTACTTTTTTCTTCATTTTTGCTAATATTTCGATGTGGTTTTCGTCTAGGGCATTTACTTGAACTGTTTGTGGTTCAATGAAGGGAAGATCAGCTGTGATAATAACTTCCCTTGGAGTAATGAAAACATTAGACAACGCATGCAAACAACAAGTTTCTGTGTTCCAGCTCGGACTTTCAGGAAATGCTGTTGACATAACTTCTTTGGCGAGTTCCTCGATTTTTTGGAGGTATTCTTCCACTTCTTCAAAGCTGGAGCCTTTCTTGGGTCTTTCCACGGTCGTTCTCTCCTACACATAAAGGGGCATATCGTATTCTTGGGATTTTTGCATACGCTTCATTTCTTGTTGGGTGCGCTTCATCATGTCTCGGGCTTTGAGCCTAATTTCTTCGCCTTTTTCCATAAGCTTTGTTACATCAACCGTAACCTCAGACACTTTTGCAAGCTCTTTAAGCACAGTAGCTGCTGCTTGAGGGTCAGGATAATTATAAAATGACTGCGCCAAAAGTGCAACAGATTGCATTTTCTTGTTTGCTGCATATCGCATGCTCAAGGCTTGCGGACCAACAATGTAGCCTTCTTTCATTAATTTTAGGCCTTTTTTGGTCACCGAATCAAGGAGTTCTTGGTTTGAGGCAGCTCCAAAAACTTCAGGAGCTTTGATTGTTTGCCTGTTTTCTGTTGGAATTCCTCCCATAGAAATCATTTGCTTAACTTTCTTGGCTTCTGCCCAATCCATTAATTTTCGCATCACCGTGTGAAGTGCATTTGCTGGAATGGCAAGTTCTGAAATCACAGCAATTACTTTCTCATTACCATAAATTCTCAAAGGCGCATAAGGTAACCCGTTGTGCAAAACAACAACTGGTGGAAGCAAATCCGACTCCACATATGCGATTTCTTGAAACCCAAGCTCAGTGATCAAATATGACGTTGCAATAAGACCCACCAGCCCCACATCTGGTAATCCAATTAACATGGTAGCGTCAGATGGAATGGGGACCTTTTCTACGATTTTTACTGATTCCTGCAAAAATATCTCCTTCACTAAATATCATGTAATGAACAGTTAAAAATTTTTACAAATCATGATTTATGAATCAAAACTTAATCTAATCATTGACTCACCAAAAAAGAATAAGAAAATAAACTACCTTCCGTTATTTAACCAAGATTCTTGTTAGGTGTGTCACCCATGAAGACCATTGTTTTATACTCCACAAAAACTGGAAACACCCAAAAAATTGCCCAAGCAATCGCCTCAGAAACAAACGCAGAACTAGTTCAAGTTACTAACCCTGGACCACCATATGGTGTTGATTTAGGTGATTATGATTTAATTTTTGTTGGAACAGGCATAAGGGCAGGAAACCCTTTCCCCGAAATGGTTTCTTACTTAAACACGATCGATTTACATGACTCAAAAAGTTTTGCAATCTTCTTGACTTGGGGAGGGGCTGGAAAAACAAACGAAACAGTAAGCGGCAAAGTACGAAAAATCCTAGAATCAAAAAACCAAAAAGTAGTTGACGGGTTTTTCAGCAGCTACGGCAAATGGAACATGCGCAAAAGCAGCCGCCCCAACGAAAACGACATAAATGCCGCCAAAACATGGGCACAAACCATAATCAAAAACTTCTAATGGATTTCCCACGTTAGTGGGACGTACTTGTATACTATTAACAGTGCTATGTGGAAAACACATTTTTGTAAATTTTTTCTTCACCGCACATGCATATTCCCAAAAGTTCACACCTACGTGCCATGTTCTGCCGAATTTATTGTTGAATCTTGTTGAGCTGTAAACTAAATACCTATAAACGGCAACACCTGTTTTTTTATCGTAGGAATTAATCAAAATGGTTCTGGAACGCCTTGGTTCTTCGTTAAATGACGCTTTAAAGAAGGTATTCAAAGCGCCAGTCATGGACGAAAAAACCGTAAAACAGCTAGTCCGCGATATACAACGAGCCTTGCTCCAATCAGACGTTAATGTTAAACTTGTTTTGGAAGTCTCCAAAAACATCCAAGAACGTGCCCTCAAAGAAAAAGTTCCCCCTGGTGTATCCAGACGTGAACACATAGTCAAAGTCGTGTACGAAGAACTAACAAGATTCCTTGGAGAAAAATCTGTCCCACTAACAATTGAACCCGGAAAACAAAAAGTCCTCATGATGGTTGGAATCCAAGGTTCAGGAAAAACCACCGCCACCGGAAAACTTGCAAAATATTTCCAAAAACGAGGACTAAAAACGGGTCTAGTTTGCACCGACACCTACCGCCCTGGAGCTTATGACCAACTTGTGCAGTTGGCTAAGAGAATAAACGTCCCTGTTTATGGTGAACCCAAAGAAAAAAAGTCTGAAAAAATCGCCAAAAGAGGTTTGAAACACTTCAAAGACTATGACTTGGTAATCATCGATACTGCAGGCCGACACAAAGAAGAAAAAGGTCTAATTGACGAAATGAAACGCCTGGAGAAAGTAATCAAACCCGATGAAGCAATTTTGGTTATTGATGGAACCATAGGTCAACAAGCTGCATTACAAGCCAAAGCCCTTCATGATGCCACTCCCATTGGATCAATTATTGTTTCCAAACTTGACGGCTCAGCCAGAGGTGGGGGCGCCCTTTCAGCGGTTGCTGCAATTGGTGCACCAATCAAATTTATCAGTTCAGGAGAAAAACTTGAAGATATTGAGCCTTTCATTCCTTCTAGGTTTGTCGGCAGATTATTGGGAATGGGTGACCTTCAAAGTTTGGTCGATAAAGTCCGCGACGCAGAAGTAAAGGTCCCCGAGAAAAAAGCCCGCGCCTTTATGAGTGGAAAATTCACGTTAAGCGACATGTACGAACAGTTTGAATCCATGAAAAAAGTTGGACCCCTAAAAGGGCTCTTAAAGATGATTCCTGGGATGAGCTACAACATTCCTGACGAACAAATGAACCTAGCAGAAGATGCCCTGAAAAAATGGCGGGTAATTATTCAGTCCATGACTCCTAAAGAAAGAGAAAAACCCAAAATTTTGTCATCTTCTCGCATCCGCAGGGTTGCCCATGGGTCAGGCACTACAGAAAAGGAAGTTAAACAGCTGTTAACTCAGTACAATCAAATGAAAAAAATGATGAAAAGCTTCAGACGAAAACGACTCCCAAACTTTTTCGGAGGCAAAGGTTTTCCCACCCGTTAGAATTTAAAAAAGAATTTATTATTTACATAAATTGAGGAATAATTTGTGGATTTACTTGAAAAAGCCCTGCAACTTCTTACGGCACAACCCTTGTGTGACCATTGTTTAGGTCGGCAATTTGCACTTCTTGGTTACGGTTTAGGTGATGAGGAACGAGGTGAAACCTTGAAACTTTTACTAACCATGAAAAATCACCAATTAGCTTTAACTGGTGATAAACAAGGTTTTTCTAACCTTAGACTTTTGGCTTCTCGGGGTTCTTTTGAGATGGCTGCTCAAATTTTAAAAAACATGAGAAAACGTTCCCGAAAAATCCAGCCCTGTTACCTTTGCCAAGGATTATTTGAAAGCGTCGACATTATGGTTGAAAACGCTTTGGAAGCTCTGAAAACTTACGAGTGCAATACTTTTCTTGTTGGTATCGAATTGCCAAACCTAATTGAGGAACGAGAAGACGAATTCAAAGCCCATAACGAAATATCTTACGGAGAAAGCATGCGAAACGAATTCAGCCGCCACATCGGCAAAAAACTTTCAGCCGCAACAGATAAACCTGCAGAATTCAAAAAACCTGACGTAGTAGTTCTTGTTCGACCCTTCACTGGAGAAGTAATAATTCAATCAAATCCCTTGTATGTTCGAGGTTCGTACAAAAAACTTGTTCGGGACATTCCCCAATCTAAATGGTTCTGCAGAAAATGCCATGGAGAAGGCTGCAAAAACTGCAACGGAACTGGAAAAATGTATCAACAATCCGTTGAAGAAATCATTGCTTCTCCCCTTCTAAAACAAACTGAAGGCGAGGATGTAGCCCTTCATGCCGCTGGACGAGAAGACGTAGACGCTCGAATGCTTGGAAACGGGAGACCTTTTATAATGGAAATTAAGCGTCCAAAAAAACGTTTTATGGACCTAAAAGAAATGGAAAAAACTATCAATGAACAAGCCAAGGGAAAAGTTGAAGTTTTGAATCTGAGGTCTGCAACTAAAACTGATATTAAACGGTTAAAGAAAGGTGAAGGCTCCACAAAGGTTTACAAGGTTTTTATTGACTTTGACCGTGAAGTTTCTGATGAGGAATTGGTGTCTGTTTCTGAAAAATTGACAAAAATTGTTGTTAAACAACGCACTCCATTACGTGTTATACATCGAAGAGCGGATTTAATTCGGGAAAAGTACATATATGAGGCGCATCTTAAGAGGTTGGCGCCTAACCGCGCAGAGATGAAAATACGTTGCCAAGGAGGGCTTTATATTAAAGAGTTGGTAAGTGGCGATGAAGGGCGAACTGTCCCTAGCGTAGCTACTATTATCAACGTACAAGCAAAGCCTGTTGAATTAGACGTTTTGAATGTTATCATGGAGGAATCATAGATGGGAAGAAAAGCGAAAGGATACCGAAGAAAAACCCGATATTTATTACAAAGAAAAGCTAGAGAACGGGGAAAAACAGGGCTCAGCAAGGTACTACGAGAATATGAACCTGAAGAAAAAGTTGTCATTAACCTAGATCCTAGCGTACACAAAGGTATGCCCCACAGAAGATTCCATGGTCGAATAGGTGTCATCGCTAAAAAACGTGGACGAGCATACGTAGTTAACGTCTCTCAAGGCAAAGCAATCAAAGAAATAATTGTTAGGCCAGAACACATTACACCTCACAAGGGGGCATAACAATGGTCCGAAAGGCTTTGAAGGAACAAATAGTTACTGTTCCACACGTAAAGGAAGCTTTAGAATCTATCGGCGAAGAAAAACTAGACCAGTTCCAGAGGCGCTCTTTAGATTATGCTACAAAATTCAGTAAAATAGAGACTAAAAATGTTGAGACTCTAATAAACAAATTGGAAGAAGAGTTTGAATTAGAGGAAGAAGGAGCTGTGCAAATAGTAAACGCTATGCCCGAGAGCATCCAAGAAATCAGGGTGTTTTTAGCTGGCGGACGTAAGATAATTGAAGCATCTAAATTAGAGAAAATACTTGATTTTTTGAATGAATATAGAAAAAGCGAATAAAGGACTTCTATATTATTTAACTTCTAACTAATTGTAACCATTTCGGGAAAGGGGTAAAGAGTGGAAAAGAGTGAAAAAAGATACGAAGAATACGCCTATGTTCTAGATTATCTTCCTCATGGGCGACCAGGTACTCATCCAGGATATCGTGCTGGGGCACTAGTTCAAGTTGTCGGTGAAGAATATTTTACTTTTCTTGAAGCTATTGCAAGAAAAGGAATTCCCCTTAAAGCCTCTGACAGAGTTTATGTTGGAAAAGCTTCTCGAAGTGACATAACCTACATCATCGGTCGAATAACTTACGACGACTTAACATCCAACGCTAGAATGGAGCTTTCTGGGACTGTAGAAAAAATTGTACTTAACCGGGAAGCATGGTTTGTTAACTTCTTTAATAATGCCCGAGCCATCACTCCTAGAATGCACGCTTTAGAATTAATTCCAGGTATTGGAAAAAAATACATGTGGCAAATTCTTGATGAACGGGACAGAAACCCGTTCCAAAGCTTGGAAGATTTACAAGAACGTGCAAATATGCCAAATCCATCCAAACTTATAACAAGAAGAATTTTGGAGGAACTGGCTGGAGAAAGTAAATACAGACTATTTACGAGAACACCATAGTGGACAATTCTAACCTTCTTAGACAGACGAAACACCTTCTTCGCCTTTACAATTTTTATCCCAAAAAACGATTAGGTCAAAACTTCACTGTAAACCTAGACATCCTGCAACAACTAGTGTCCCATGCCTGTTTGACGAAAAACGACATCGTTTTAGAGGTTGGGGCTGGCTTTGGTTTTCTAACTCGCCTTTTGGCTGAAAAATCCAAAAAAGTTATTGCTGTAGAAGTTGACCCCTCTCTTGTAGCGTTTTTGAAAGAACATCTTCAAAGCTTGGATAATGTAGACTTAATTGAAGGTGACATCCTGGACGTTTCTGTTCCTCGATTTAACAAGGTTGTTTCTGCACCTCCTTATTCTATATCCTCACCGCTTCTGTTTCGTCTTCTGGAAAACAAATTTGATTCTGCATTTTTGATCCTACAAAAGGAATTTGCAGAAAGATTGACTGCTTCAGTTGGTTCAAAAAATTACGGGCGCCTAACAGTTAGCATCTACTATAGAGCAGATGTTGAACTCTTAGAATTAGTTCCAAGAACAATGTTTTATCCTTCCCCAGGCGTGGATTCAATGATTTTGCGGTTAAAGCCTAAAAATCCACCTTTTCCGGTTGAAGATGAGCCCTTCTTTTTTGACCTCGTTAGAATAATTTTCACTCAGCGAAACAAAAAAGTTCGAAATGCTATCATTCCTTTTTTGCGTGAATATAAAATTCCAAAAACCAAGGCTATTGCTTTTGCCGATTCGTTATTTTACAGTGAAAGACGAGTCCGTGAACTAGCGCCAGAAGATTTTGGGTTAATGGCAAATGAGATTTTTCAAAAAATGAAAACCTACTTTCTCATGTATGTTGCTTAACCTTGGTGTGCTGCTTGTTTGTTGTTTACCCTTATTTTTGATACAAAAAAATCCGATAATATTGTTGTTTTTTTGGATTTTTTGTTACTGGAATCTTGCTATACAGAATAGTTTTTATAATATCTGTTAAACTATGGTTGGCAGAGCAGATGAGGAATAAACAATGAACGCTCGTAACTACCGTGAAGTAAAGGGTCAGGCATATACCCGGAAAAAATACATCCGTGGCTCCCCTGCGTCAAAAATAGTCAAATTTACTATGGGTAATCCGTCAGGAACTTACAAATACCAAGTCCAATTAATTGGCGAAAAAGCCGTACAAATTAGGCACAATGCCTTAGAATCCGCACGCGTAGCTTCCAACAGAATTCTTTCAGAAAAAGTTGGACCAAACAATTATCATCTAAAGATTTTGCCCTTTCCACACATTATTCTGCGCGAAAACAAAATGATTTTCGGTGCTCACGCTGACCGACTTCAAGATGGTATGCGAAATGCTTTTGGTAAAGCCATTAGTCTTGCTGCCCGCGTGAAACCTGGACAGAAACTGATAATTGCTGACGTAAACGAAGAAGGACTCCAATTTGCTACAACGGCGCTTAAACGTGGAGGCGCCAAATTACCTACACCTTGTCGTGTAGTTGTCAAGAAACTAGAGGCATAATCGAGAGGGAGTATGGTTGCAGGGGTCTACCCAAAAGGGCAAGACATGCACTAATTTTTATTTCCTCTTTTCTTTGTTAAATTTTGTTGCATTACTAGTTGGAATGAGGTGTTAATGTGGTTTCTCAGAATTTGATTGTTAATATTGAAGAAGAAATCGCCGTAGACGGGAGCCTTACTGGTGGCAAAGAAAAAATTGCGGATAAAATAATTGAAGTTATTGAAAACATAAAAACTCAACCTAAACTGCTTGAGTTGTTAGATGAAAAAATTTGTGAACTTAAAAAGAAGGTTGGTCGCGGTCGAGTTGCGGTTCGGAGCTCAGGTATTACTGAAGATATGGCTACTGCGGCTTTTGCTGGGCAGTTTGATACTTATCTTAATGTTCAGTTGGAATCTTCTAGTGTAATCAAGAATGTTTTGAAATGTATTGGTTCTGCTTTTGGATGGAGAGTTATAGATTATCGGCAAGATTTGCGTAAGAAAAAAATTCTGGAATTATCGGAAGCTGATTTGCTTAATCAAGGTTTGATTTCTGTTGTAATTCAAACTATGATTGACTCCGAAAAATCTGGTGTTGCTTTCTCTATAGACCCTAACACTGGCAATCGTAATGTTGGTGTAATTCAAGCTGTTTATGGTTTAGGTGAAATGATTGTCCAAGGAAAAGAAAGTGCCTCTTGGACTGGGTTTATCAAAGACCCCGAAGTAAAACTTCTTGGAACCATTCCTCCAAAAAATCATCAAAAAGAAAAAATGGTTTATGATCCAAAAACTCAAACTAATGTCGAAATTTCTGTGGGTAAGATTGACCCTAAAGTAATAACTCCTGATGAAGCAATTCAGGTTGCTAATCATGTTACCTGTATCGAAAAAAGTTATGGAAAACCCATGGATGTCGAGTACGCAGTCGAAAACGGGAAAGTGTTCATAACACAGGCTCGACCTGAAACAGTTCACGCAACCCGAACTGTACTCACTCTTTTCAAACTTAAAGAAAATCCTAAAGCTAAACCCCTTTACATTGGCATTCCTGTTGGAACAAAAATTGCGTCAGGTGTCGTAGTGAAGGCAGAAACTACAGAAGAAGCAGTAATAGAAGTTGCAGAATGCAATAAGAAAGGAATTCGACCAATGCTTGTTACTTCCATGACTACTCCTGACTGGGAAGTTATCATGAGTCTCGAAAAAGTTTCCGCCTTAATCTGTGAACGCGGAAATCGGACCTCTCATGCAGCCATAGTCTCAAGAGAGCGCGGAATACCCTGTGCTGTTGGTGCCGTTGGTGCCCTTGATTTAGATTATGGCGAAAAAATAACACTTGATTGTACTCGTGGGGAAGCCCGAATATTTGCAGGTGAGTTACCTTTTGAAGTACAAAAAATTGAACTAAAAGAAATTCCAGAAACCGTGACCAAAGTGATGGTAAACATTGCCAGCCCTGATGAAGCCCTGCACATAAGTCAATTGCCCTCTCAGGGGAGCTCTCTTGTTCGCATTGAATTCGTAGTTTCTAACGCAGAATTGCATCCTGTTTTTGCTTTACATGCAGACAAACTTGGTCCTGACCGTTGGGCTAATGATATTAAAGAAAAATATCCAATGGTAAATTCCTTGGTTGAAGAATATGTTACCCGATTAAAGGCTGGCATATCAATTATTGCTGGAGCTTTCAAGCCTAGAAAAGTAATTATTCGTTTCTCTGATTTCAAAACAAATGAATATGCTTCCCTTCCCGGTGCATCATATTATGATATACGCTGCAAATGTGGGAAGAGTATCTCTCTAGGTCCCCAAGAAACATGCCCTGTATGTGGGTCAAGGGCAATTGAAACCAACAAAATAGAACTTGAATTCCAAGAAAGCAACCCAATGATTGGCTTTAGAGGCGCATCACGATACATCGACAAATTCTTCTGTGAAGCATATGCTTTAGAACTGGAAGCATTTACTGAAGTTCATAAATTAGGTTTGACAAATGCTGTTCCAATGGTTCCTTTTGTTCGCACAACTACTGAAGCAGAAAAAGTTACTTCAATGATTAAAAATGCCTTTAACAAAAAAGGCGTAAAATTGCCTGACATAATATTCATGGCAGAAGTTCCTAGTGTTTGCTTTATTCCAAAAGCATTCTCTGAATACTGTGACGGTTTCAGTATTGGGAGCAACGATTTAACTCAACTAACCCTTGGAATCGACCGTGACAGCGAAAAAATTGCTTGGGAATTTGATGAATCTAATCCTGCTGTAAAACGAGCCATTGAAATGTTATGTGAGGGTGCTCATTCTATGAATCCTGCACGAACTGTTGGCATTTGTGGTCAAGCACCAAGCGACCTTGGTAAAGAATTCCTCAAATTTTTGACTATGCACTTGGATTCCATTGGGGTAAACCCTGACAAAGTTGTTGAAACCTTGCTTTCAGTAAAAGACATCGAAACTGAACTAAAAGATATCATCAACAAAAACAACAAAGATTTAACTAAAATCGCCAAAGAATTAGGAATAACTGAAACTAACGCCAAGTATTTAATCAAAAAATTTGCGTGATTGTCTGAAAGTTAAATAACTTGTATTCCTTTTTCAAGTAATGAATATGATTGAGTTTCCTTCTTAACGAAGCAATCCTTTCTGGGTTCTAAGTTTCAATTGTTGGATGAAAAATGTCCTTTGATTTTGAAGAAAATCGCCTCAAACGGGAACTTGCAAAACAAGCTCCAAAAATTGTGTTATTGCAGCTTCCAGAAGGGCTAAAGCCTCAAGCTCCATTTTTGACTAAAATTGTGGAACAAGCTGGAGCATTACCTATTGTTTCATCTGACCCTTGTTATGGGGCATGTGATTTGGCGGTTTCTGAAGCCAAACTTTTGGGAGCAGATTTAATTGTACATTATGGACACACTTCAATGATTGAAAATTCTGAGATTCCTACAGTTTATCTTGAAGCTCCAATTAACCTTGAAATTAACGAGCTCATAACAAAAGCTTTGCCTTTACTTGAAGAATGGCACAAAATCGGTTTAATCACTACTGTTCAGCATATTAATCAGTTAGATGAAGCAAAAAAATTGTTGGAAGTTGCTGGAAAAACTGTTTTTGTTGGTGATGCTGGGCGTCTCAAATATTCTGGACAGATTCTTGGATGTGACTTCAGTAATGCATTAGCTGTTTTGGAAAATGTTGATGCTTACGTTTTTTTGGGTGGAGGCCGCTTTCATGCCATCGGCGTAGCCTTAACTACACAAAAGCCAACAATAATTGCTGATCCCTATGAACAACTTGTTTATTCGATTAACGATTTCACTAGACGTATCACCATGCAGCGTTGGGCTAACATTTCGGAAGCTAAAACCGCAAAGCATTTTGGAATCTTACTGAGCCTAAAACCTGGTCAGATGAAATTTAAAGAGGCAAAAAACATCAAAGAAAAACTGCAACAAAAAGGATTTTCAACTACGTTGTTTGCCCTCAGAGAAATTTCACCCCGTACCTTGATGCAGTTTCCTACAATTGACGCCTTTGTGAATACTGCTTGCCCTCGGTTAGCTTTGGATGATGCTCCTAATTTTGATAAACCAATTTTGTCGATTAATGAAACATTTGTTCTGTTAGGAGAACTAAAATGGGAAGATTTCCTCAAAAACGGTTGGTTCGAAAACGCGATCTAGAAATGGCAATTGCATCTATTGAAGCCAATCCAAATCCTAAAGTGCACCTTGAACAGTATGCTACCCCTTCAACTGTCGCGGCAGATGCATTGCATGTTGCAGCCTACATTTTTGATGATATTATAGACAAGACTGTGATAGAATTAGGTTGTGGAACTGCCCGTTTAGCCCTCGGGGCTGCTTATTTAGGTGCTAAAGAAGTCTTTGGTGTCGATATTGATCCTGTTGCCATTAAAATTGCTCAACTAAATGCTAATTTAATGAGTTTTAAAGAAAAAACAAATTGGGTTGTGGGGGACATAACTGTTGTTCGTGGAGTTTTTGATACTGTTTTACAAAATCCTCCTTTTGGGGTTCAAAAAAGACGGGCTGATAGACACTTCCTAGTCAAGGCATTGGAATTAGCTAGTACAATTTACTCCTTTCATAAAGCCGGAGATAGTAATCGTGCCTTTATCAAAAGGTTTATTGAGGAGCACGGCGGAAAAATAACTAACATATTTCCAGTGACTATGGAAATTCCTTGGATGTTTAAGTTTCACACGAAGAAAAAACAAATTACACATGTGGATTTGTATCGAATAGAAGGAAAACGTTAATGACAGAATCTGAAAGAAAAAGTGGCCTCTTTGTTGTTCCTGGAGACAGCTTGGGCGTAATAGAAGAATTTACCTCTGGGCCTGGAACCTACATTGAAAATGGAGTAATTCATTCAAAAATAACTGGACGTACTTTGTTAGATATGTTAAACCGTGAAGTTTCAGTTTTTCCCCTTGTTAAATCTGCAACTTTTCCCAAAGTTGGAGACATAGTAGTTGGAGTCGTTTCAGACGTGAAAAGTAAAAATGCAGCTTTAGAAATTTCTCATGTTGGTGACAAGAAAATTTCTGGGAATTTCAAAGGAATGTTGCATATTTCTGGTGTAAGTCATGGGTATGTGGATAACATGTTTAATATCTGTAAAGCAGGTGACATTATGCGTGCCAGAATAATTAGTACTGAAAATCGATCTTTCTTTTTGGGAACAACATCCAGAGATTTAGGCGTAATCTATGCTCTGTGTTCAATCTGTGGACATCCTCTAGCTCCTGGAAATCGTGGGTTGAGTTGTTCGAATTGTGGGAATGTTGAAAGAAGAAAAGTAACTCCTGATTATGGAACAGAAAAGATAACAATAAGTGAGGAAGATCAAAATGAAAGTTAATGTTATGAAAAGTTCAGACAATGAACTAAAGCTTGAAATTGAAGGTGCTGGGCACTCCCTTTTGAATGTTCTACAAAAGACCCTTTTGCAGGACTCGGAAATTGAAGTAGCTGGATATCATGTGCCACACCCTTTGATTGATAAAGGTGTGCTGTTTGTTCACACCAAGGATAAAGTAAAGCCTGAAGATGCTATACTAGACGCCACCAAAAAAGTTCTTGACCTTAGCAAGGATTTTCAGACTTCTTTTAAGAAGGCATCAAAAGCTTACAAGGCTGACTAATTTTTTATTTTCCACTTCTTGTTTTGGCTACAAGTAGAAGGTTGCAAAAGGTTTCTACTTCATTTTCTGTTTGTTCCTTTTTTGACAGTGCTAAAGAATAAAGAAAATTAACATAAGCATCTCCTAGTTTAGCGAGTTTTTGGTCCATCAATATATCGCTAAGTTTTTCATGATTTTTTATGAAGGTGACCATGGGTTTCCCTACTTGATAGACTCTAATAATGTGTAAACAAAATTTAAAGGCTAAGTAAACTGAATTGATTGATGAACAATTTTGTCTCCTAAACGTTTTCACACAATCAAACCTGAAATTAGGGTGTTAGGTATTGATGATGGACGATTTATTCCTCATAGTAAAGGAACCGTAGACATTGTCGGGGTTGTCTATCGGGGTCCATATTTCTTTGAAGGTGTAATGAAAACCAAAATAGCAATTGATGGTTTGGATGCAACCGAAAAGTTTGCTTTAATGATTAACAATTCTCCATATTTTGGTGAAATCCGTGTGGTAGTTTTGGATGGTGTTACTTTTGGGGGCTTCAATGTTGTTGACATTCGTAAACTTTTCAGTTTAACTGGTTTGCCAATTATTTCAATCACCCGAGAGAAACCTAACTTGCCTCAAATAAAGGCAGCTTTGCGAAATCTTTCATATTTTGATTTGCGATGGGGGGTTATGGAAAATGCTGGAGAACTTTTTGAAGTTGAAATCAAACCTACATTAAACCCTGTTTACTTGCATGTGGCTGGCATTTTGTATGGAGATGCTAAAATGATTCTTAAAAAGACTTCAACTGTTGCTAATATTCCTGAGGCACTGCGTGTGGCTCACTTGATTGCTTCTGGTCTAACTTAGATATAACGCAAAGATTTAAATGATTAAAGTGCAACCCAGATTGCGCAGAACCATGAGTTGAATAGCGTGGAGTTTTGTCCTGATTGTGGAATGCGACTTGTTTCACGTCGCGAAAAAAATTCAAAAAAACCAGTTATCCATTTTGTTTGCCTGAAATGTGGCTACAAACGAGAAACTGACGAAAAACCATCTTTTACCCCTAAAACAATTGACCACTCTGTTGATGCCTCCATAGCTATTATTGATAAAAAGCAACAAAAACTTCGAACTTTGCCAACTGTAAGAATCGAATGCCCCAAATGTGGCAACAATACCGCTTATGCTTGGCAAGTACAGACCCGTGGGACGGACGAGTCTTCTACACAGTTTTTCCGTTGTACAAAATGCAATTACACTTTCCGTGAATACAGCTAATCATTTTTTTGCTGTAAAAACGGTCTAATTTTTTCTTTTTATTGTTTAGGTTTGGGAATCAAACACCTTAAATTATAGGTAGTTTAAACATAAATGCTAACGGAGATTTGATGATGTTCAAGGCGAAAATGGCTGATGCAAAATTTTTGAAAGACATGATGGGGGCCATTTCCATACTAGTGGATGAAGCAACTTTTGACGTAACTCCTGAGGGAATTAAGCTACGTGCAATGGACCCCTCACGGGTAGCTATGGTTGATTTCGAATGGCCAGAAACCATATTTGATGAATATTCTTGTGGTGAACCCATGAAAATGTGTATCAACATCAGTGAAATGCTAAAGCTACTAAGGCGCACCGGAAAAGACGAATCAGTTGAGTTGTCTTTAGACGAAAAAACTGGAAAACTCAAAATTGCAATCAAAGGAAATTACTCTCGTACTTTTAATATGCCTACTTTAGAAGCCATGGATGAAGAAGTTCCCACTCCAAAAGTCACCTTTAATGTGTGTGCAAAAACCACAACCCAAGGACTCCGTGAAGCAATTGAAGATGCTTCTTTGGTAAGTGACCACGTAAAAATCGAAGCTGAAAACGGCAAGATGACTATGAACGCAGCAGGGGACATCATGGGAGCAAAAATTGAATTTGCTGAAGGCTCAGACGTCCTCTTGGAAATGAACGCAAAAGAAGCATCTAAAGCAACTTTTAGTTTGAGTTATCTCTCTGAAATTGTGAGGGCTGCTTTGCCTACTTCAGAAATTGTTGTTATCGAATTTTCTACTGATATGCCAATTCAACTGGATTTCAAGCAAGAAAAAGAAGGAAAACTAAAGTTCTTCTTGGCTCCCAGAATAGAAGTAGAATAACAAAACAATACAGGAGGTTAAGCAGTTACTAACTGCTTACGACCGGGCAAAATATCCTTTCATTAAAGAAGCTGTTGATCACGTAAGGGAAATGGGTCTGGATATTAGTGATTTAGAAAGTGACTTTTTTGTTCCTTTCTTGGACCGCGCAGAAAAACGTGTTCGAGAAGCTTTACTTGATTTATCTGAGTATTCCAAAACTCGCCCTCGTGATGAACCAAAAGAGCACGAAATTGAACTTTTTTCTTTTCCCATAGCGGTTATGCTGGTTGTAGCCTCTGATGAGTCCTTTATCAAAAACAGATACGCATTAGCCGAAGCAAAACGTGCCTCTGCTTTGCTGGAAGGGGAAGAAAAAGAGAAATTATTGGAAATTACCAACAATTTCGAATGGAATGCCAAACTGGTTGATGACCCTGCCTTACAGCCGTATTCTTTTTCTGTTAATTTCGCGATTTTTTTACGTAATGCTACTGGTTTTCAGGATAAAAACTGGAAACTTGTTAATCATCTTCTGGTTGATGGGGATGTTTTTCTTATGAAACGTGAAGTAAGCCGCTTGTTGGAAGAAGAAGTAAGAAAATATATTGAAAATCGTCTTGACTCAACAATCAGGTCTCTTCCTGCTGATTTGATGGAACGTGTAAACAAATTAAAAGAAATTGCCGCAGAAAAAGAAGAGCAAATTCGTCTGGACAGAATACCTGACCGGATTGCTATGGAAGCTTTTCCTCCTTGTATTCAAGGTGTGTATGATAAGGTTTCAGCTGCCCGTCCAGTTTCTCACTTGGGTCGATTTGCATTAACATCTTTCATGTTAAGCATTGGCATGAGTTCAGAAGACGTTTTCAATTTCTTCCGTTCCGTTTCAGACTTCAATGAACGAATGACACGCTATCAAGTTGAACACATTGCAGGAACTAGGGGCTCGGGCACAAAATACACTCCCCCAAATTGTGCCACGTTACGAACTAATGGAGTTTGCGTTTCCCGTGACCCTGAATGCCAAGGCGCAGTAAATCCTCTCATTTGTTACAAACGAAAATTGAAGAATATCCCTGAAGAGCAACCCGCTAAAGAAGCTGAATCTATGCCCGATGCGGACTAATTTTTTAGTCGTCTTCATATTCTTCTTTTGCTAATTCTCCAGTGTAGCTGTCTTGGTGTTCTTTGCGCTTTAGACCTAGTTTCTTTTCTTTTTTGACTTCTCTTCCTAACATGAAACTATATTCTGCTTGTGTAATTTCGTCATTTTCCAGCATTTCATCTAATTCTTTTTTGTCGTAAATGTCCATAGTTTCAGTTTCTTTATCTTCTTCTTCGGGAATAACTCGCTTTTTTTCTTTTTTCATCTTTCTCAAAATGTACTATGTGGTAGTTTCATATAAAATTACAATATTCGTAAAGGAATTTGGTTTTAATTTTGTTTAAATATCGATTTTGATTTATTGTAAGCTGTGCGGAAAACATGTCCTCATTATCCCAGACTTATATTCAAAACAAATTTGCCGAATATTACAAAGAAAATTCTGTATCCATAAAGGCACCCTCTTCTTTGGAACGTCGTGAGTTTGGCTTTTTGCTTCTTGACAAAAAAGTTATGGTTCGGCACAAAAGTTTCAGAAACGTGGAGGATATCCGCTCTGCATTAATTTCTACTGTGCCTTCAGATGTTTACTATTCAAGTGCATACTATGAGCGACCTATGGACGAAATGCGAGCAAAAGGCTGGTTAGGTGCAGATTTGGTTTTTGACATCGATGCTGACCACATTCCAACTCCGTGTGCGTCTCTTCATGATGTTTGGGTTTGCACAGGTTGTGGGGCTTCGGGAAAAGGCAAACCTCCTTCTAAATGTTCAAAGTGTACTGGAATAAAATTTAAAGAAAAAACAATGCCCTGTGACGTTTGTTTAGAAGCCTCTAAAGTTGAGGCAATCAAGCTTTTGGATGTTTTATCTTCAGATTTTGGGTTCTCTTTACAGGAGTTAACTGTGGCCTTTTCTGGGCACAGAGGTTATCATGTTCATGTTGAGGATAAGTCAGTTCGAGAATTGGATTCTTTGGCCCGCAAAGAAATTGTAGATTATTTAATGGGAATCGGTTTAGAAGCAGAATTTCATGGCTTAACAAAAAGCGCAAATGTTTCAAGAAAGGTTTCTGGTCCAGATTTGAATGGCAACGGTTGGCGAGGACGAATAGCCAAGGGTACCTATGATTTTCTTCTCACTGCAACCAGAGAAGATTTGATGAAAATTGGATTAAAAACCATTCATGTTAACACCATATTGAACCATCAAGATGCAATTCTAGAAAGCTGGAACCAAAAAGGCCCTTGGGGGGCAATCAAAAACATCAGTTTAGACACTTGGAGAAAAATTGCTCAGCATGGTGTGGAAACTCAGTCTGTGAACATTGATACTGTGGTTACTCCTGACGTTAATCGGTTGATACGCTTCCTTAATTCTTTACATGGTAAAACTGGTTTGAAAAAAATGGAGTTTCCTGCTAACCGAATTGATGATTTTGATCCTTTGAAAAGAGCAGTAGCTTTTAAGAGGGGCGAGATTACTGTTCATGTTTCTAGTGCACCTCAGTTTAGGGTAGAGGATCAAATTTACGGTCCATTTGAAGAACAGAAAGTTGAGTTACCTACTGCGGCAGCTTTGATGTTACTTTGCAAAGGGATAGCGAAGGTGGTTTAGTTATCTTGTATAATGAATTGTATGAGCTTTGGAAAAAAGAAAGAGAAAATGATGAGCTTCAGCGAATTCCAAAAAATTTCTATGGCAAAATTACTGATTACGTAAAAAAACTAAACGTCGAAAACAGAATGTTAGATAAAAAGACTGTAAAAGCTCAATTATTGGATATTGAAATTTCTAACTTCAAAGTCATGGTTAAGGAACTTTTTAGTTTGCGTTACAAAAAACTTCGAGAAAAAGCGTTTTCCCTTGAACCTGTTTCTCGTGACATTTTATCTGAACAAGAAAAAAAGATGTATGAAATGGCTTTGCCCTTAGCTGAATCTTATTGTGCTTTTTCAAAAAATATTCTCCACGGTCATTTGTCTGTTGTAACACAAGAAATGAAGCAACAGATTTGTGTTCTAAGATTTGTTCAGGAAATTCCTGCTTTAGTTGGTTCAGACATGAAAACTTATGGTCCCTTCATGCCTGAAGATATTGCAACTTTGCCTATAGAAAACGCTCGAATTTTTTTAAGGAAAAAAATGGCTGTAAAAGTGAACTCGAACTAAAATAGGCTTGTTTTTTCCGAGATTTTTTATTGCTATTTTATTAATAGTTTTTATTTTTTCATTCATTTCACTTATGTTTAACTGTCTCTTTTTGCTTTCTTTCGCTTTTTTCATTTAAAAAATTCGGTAAAAATGTATCAAAACTATTGTTGAAATACCATTTCCTTTTAAAGGAAGCCCTCCATATTGCATCAAATTTTTAAAGCACTTATTTACGATATTATATTATGAAACAGCAAAAACTCCTTAGACTAGTAAGTGAAATGCTTAAAAACTCCAAAAAAAGTGATCGCGAATTAGCTGGCATACTTGGTGTCTCACAACCTACTGTTTCCCGAACTCGTGCTAGAATCGAAAAAGAATACATCAACACCTATACCATAATTCCGGACTTTAAGAAACTTGGTTATCAAATAATGGCATTCACTCTCGCAAAAATGAAATCTAACCCTGAAAACTCAACTTTTGAGGAAACGATGCAAACATCCAAAGAATGGGTGGCCAAACGTCCCAACGTTATATTCGCTGCCGATGGTGAAGGTTTTGGAAAGGACCTGATTTTGATCTCGTTCCATAAAGACTACTCTGCTTACGCCAAATTTATTCGTTCGTTTGCTATGGATTGGGGCTCTGCGGTGGATAATTTTGAATCTTTCCTTGTTAGCATAGGTTCTGGATACACCTTGCGAGACTTTGATCTCAAGTATTTAGCAGATGATATTTAGGCTCTAAAAAAGTTGGAGATTTAGCGCTTTAAAGCATGTTTTAGTACTGACAAGTATTTTCCTTAGAGTAAAACATTTCTGTGATTTGGGTACCAAAATGTGCTTTTTCCCTTTTTTGTTTATTAATATACTTTAAATTGGTATATAACTAACTTTTTAAAAAAATAAACACGTACTGCCCGAAATGTCAGTCTCATCAGGTTCACACGGTTTCTTTGTACAAGGCAGGCAAAAGAAGAGCCCTAGCCAAAGGTGAGCGAGCTCACGCATTGCGAGAAAAGAAAGGCTATGGTGGACAAAAGTTTCCTCGTCAAAGAAAATTTGCAAAAGTAACTAAAAAAATGACTCTTCGTCTCAAGTGTAAGAATTGTGGTTATATGCGCCATAAGAAAGGTATACGCCTTAAGAAGTTGACCCTAGTCTAAAATGGAGTGGAAAAATATTGAGTGAATGGGATAAAGTTATACCAAAACCTAACAGCAGTTTTTATAGGATAAAATGTCCTGACTGTGGAAATGAACAATTTGTTTTCAGTCATGCCACAACATCTGTTTGCTGCAACGTCTGTAGTGCAGTATTAGCTGAGCCTTCCGGTGGAAAGGTCACAGTCAAAGGTGAAATTACTGCTGAATTAGAATAGGTGGAAAAAAGGAAAACGGAAACATGAGTTTAAGAAGACCTGAATGGCCTGAAGTAGGCGATTTGGTAATTGCTACTGTTGAGCGAATAACCGATTACGGAGTTTATGTTAGGCTTGACGAATATGACAAGGAGGGTCTTTTGCATGTTTCTGAGGTTGCTTCCCGGTGGGTTCGAAACATTCGGGATTATGTTCGTGAAGGTCAAAAAGTTGTTTTGAAGGTTTTGCGTGTTCAAGCCGACAAAGGACATGTTGATCTTTCTCGCAGAAGAGTGACAAAGCGGGATAAAAAAGAAAAGATTCAGTCTTGGAAAAAAGACCGCAAAGCTGAAAGTTTGCTACGAACTGCTGCTGAAAAACTAAACATTTCTTTTGAAGATGCCTATGAAAAAGCAGGAATATTGATCGAAAATGCTTTTGGGGCGTTGTATGAAGGTCTGGAAAAGACTGCAAAGGATGGTGTTGATGTTTTACTTGAGTTGGGCATCGAAAAAAACATCGCAGATACTTTGGCACAAATTGCTGCGGAAAAAATTCAAATTTCTTTGGTTAATGTTAAAGGAATTTTGGAGCTGCAAAACCCTAGCTCTAAGGGTGTTCTCGTCATTAAGGATGCTTTGAGACGTGCTAAAAAAGTTGGTGAAGCTGAAGGGGCCGAGATAAGCATTTATCTTGTTTCTCCTCCAAACTACCGGATTGTTGTTGCTGCAGAAGACTACAAAAGTGCAGAAAGCATTTTAGAAAAAACCACTAATTCTGCTGTTGAATACATTTCACAAAATGGCGGTAACGGGTCATTTAGCCGCGAAAGATAATTTTGCTAGTTATTGTTCATTTTCGTGAAAAAAGCCGTTTCAACTTAGAACCTCTATTAGAATACTAATCTGCTTTGTTCCGCAGGGCATTATGCCAAAAATTTTTATGGGAAAATAAGGCTTTTTTAGTAGTCTCGGGGTACAAGGGCGATGTTGAAGGCGACTGTTTTTCCACCGTGTTTGCGTTCACATTTAACAGTTACTGTTTCTTTGTCTTCGCTGATGTAAACAACTTTTCCGTAATGCTCGGATTCTTGATGAAAAACGCTGTGAACAGGAATTTTCATTCGGTCGCCAATTTTAATATCTGTCATAATTAGTCCTTCTTTGATGTATCACGTTTACTAAAATCAACTATTAAAGATTATTTGGCGTGAATTTGCTATGGCTTCAAAAAAATGTTTCCAAAAACCTACTAAAAATGGACTTTGCATACAAAGAGCTTATCTAATACCTCTCCCTAATTGTGAGCAGAAGGAAAAAACATGCCAAGAGACCCCGTTTGCGGCGTAAATTTGAACGAAAAAACTGCCAAATATAAAATCACACACGACGGAGAAACCTACTATTTCTGCAGCGTTAAATGCAAAAAGAAGTTCAAACGCAACCGTTCC
>JARRLY010000022.1:0-14942 GCA_037386545.1 Candidatus Bathyarchaeota archaeon | reverse complement strand
GGCATGGTATAGAGATATTTGAGAGAATATTGACTGATTTTTCGGAAGATTTTTAATAACAATTATGTAAAAATTTTGAATTTTGTTTTATGAAAGGTTAAATGAACCAAAACCTCAAACTATTGTAGATCCCAATGAAACGACAGAACACAGTTATTATCATTTTTCTCTTGGCTGTAGTAATAGTTTTTTCTGTTTCCTTTCTTTTTCCTAACAACACACCCAATGAACCCACTCAACCCCAAGACTCATTTTATTACACCTACGAGATTTTGAACAGCTACCCCCACGACGAATCAGCGTTCACACAAGGTTTAGTGATTGAAAACGGGATCTTATACGAAGGCACTGGACTCAAAGGACATTCAACACTTCGTCAGGTAGACTTAGAAACCGGAGATGTTGAAAAACAAATCTCGCTTTCTGGCAATTTGTTTGGTGAAGGAATAACTGTCTTTAAACACAAAATTGTTCAACTGACTTGGCAGTCACACATAGGTTTTGTTTATAACCAAACAACTTTTGATTTGCTTCATATTTTTAATTACACAATTCAAAATGAGGGATGGGGACTCACACACAATGGCAGTTCATTAATTATGAGTGATGGCTCATCAACCTTGTATTTTTTGAACCCAGAAACATTCCAAATAATAAACCAAGTTGATGTTTACAACAATGCGGGTCCAGTAAAGAGGCTTAATGAACTTGAATACATCAACGGAAGTATCTATGCTAACGTTTGGCAAGAAGACATAATAGTAATAATCAATCCTCAAACGGGAAATGTTACCGGAGAAATTGACTTGACGGGTCTCAAAGATTTAGTTAATCAAAACAGTGATGTACTTAATGGAATTGCGTATGACCAAAACGAGAATCGGCTATTTGTTACTGGAAAACTTTGGTCAAAACTTTTTGAAATTAAGTTGGTTCCAATAGAATAAGGAAACCGTTTACCAGCCTCCCCCGGAGCCTCCTCCACCTGAGCCTCCACCGCCTCCCCCACCTCCAGAGCCGCCTCCTCCGCCAAAGCCCCCGCCCCAGCCTCCACTTCGTCGTCCAGCTCTACCAAAGTAGCCACCAAATCGGATCATCACAACTACAAAGATTACTATAATTACAATAACCCACCATGGAACTTCTTCGTCATCATACGCTGAAGCTGATTGTGCCCCATCGTAAATGTATCGTCCACGGGTTGACATTTGGTCACCAGGTTCAACTTCGGGAATTTTTAAGGCGAGACCAATAACAGTATAAGCCAAGCCTTCTCCGTACAAGCCTTCTTTAAACTTGGGTTCAAGATATTCTTGTGCAATTCTTTTTGATTCAACGTCAGTTATGTCACCTTCTAAACCATATCCAATTTCGATTCTCCATTTGTGCTCTTGCATAGCAACAAGAACCAAAACTCCATTATCCTTTCCTGCTTTGCCAATTCCAACTACAGCACCGTAAGGAGTGTCCAAGGCTATTTCGTTGAATATATGCACGCCCAGTTGGGTTATGTCGTTGATTTCTACTCCGTCTTTTGTTATTCCATGTCCATACAAAGAATCAACAACGTAGATGACTATCTCTGCGGTGGTATTTTTGTCAACTTCCAAAAGGTACTCTTCAATGTAACTTTTCCAGTCATCAGAAATTACTTGTCCGTTAACAGGTTCAACAAAACCTGGAATTGTCCCCACAAATGACGTAATAAAAACTAATGTAAAAAAAGAAAAAAGAGCCAACCGTGGCACTGTACGCATTCGTAAGCCTCTAAATTTAGTTTAGGGGCACGTTTGGCACAGTAGTACTGGCCCCAACTGTGGCTTCAAAGTATTCTTTGGCTTCAAATCCCCATCCTGCAGACCATATGTTTGCAGGGAACGAGCGTCGTGCAGTGTTGTAGTCCCTTACGGCGTCATTATATCTGCTGCGTTCAGTGGAAATTCTGTTTTCAGTGCCTTCAAGCTCGATAATCAAATTTTCAACGACTTGTGAGGCTTTCAAGTCAGGATATGCTTCGATGGTAACAATCAAGTTTGTTACCGCAGAATCAAGTTGTCCAGTGGCGTCGTTAATGGAATCTAGGTCCCCCGAATTCATTGCGGCTGCCCATTGGCTTCGAAGTTCTGTGACGTTTTGAAGGATAGACCCTTCATAATTTATGTAAAGTTTAGACGCATTCACAACACGGGGTATCAAGTCGTATCTTCTTTGTAGTTCTTGTTCAATATCTGCCCATTCCGTGTCTACCGTTTCTTCAAGCCCAATCAAATTATTGTAAGCACCATAATACAGGGAAGCAAAAATTACTCCAAACACAATAACAATGAGTACAATTGCCACTACGATAATCCATTTTCTGTCCATATAATCTCCCTCTTAAATAACAGAGAAAATCAGCAGTAATATCCTTTATGGAAAATTCCATTATTATCTCAGATAAAAAAAGTAAAAAATTATTTTTGGATATTTGCTTTTCAGGATTATTTATCGAAATAGAGCCCAAATTGGGTTTATATTACGGGGAGATGTTCGGGTCTAAAAGGGCAAAAAAGGGTAGAAAAGGGCAGATTCATCCAGAAAAGGGAGCACAATTTGAGAAAAATTAACTAATTATGAACAATTTAACCAAAAATTACGGATGAAAAAAATAAAAAATGGAAAAAAGGGATGTTTGGTCCCTTATTCTTCTAAGACTTTGTTTGCTTCTTCAGCGTAGGCGTCCATGACGTATGGGATGCCTGAGATTTTTGAAGCTTCTTCGGTTAGGGCCATTAGGTCTTTGCGGCTGATTGTTGAGAGTTTGAAGTTTCTGCTTCCGGCCATGAGTTGTTGTAGTCCGACTTTGAATTTTTGGCAGTAGGTGTAGATTGCAACTGCTCCTAGGGGTATGTTTTTCATGTCTGAGCCAAATTTTTCGTTGAGTTCTGCGTAGGCGACAAAGATTTCGTTGACATTGCTGCCGTATTTGGAAACTGATTTAGGCAGATTGCCGTCTTTGAGCCATTGATCAATACTTTTGCCGACCATTCCAGGAATCATCAAGCCTCGTCCCATACAGACTGCTTTCATGTCTGGGCTTCCCATTGCGAGGGCTTTGAATACGCCGTCTTCTGAGGAGAATCCACCAGCCATTGCTAGGTCTGGAACGCGCATGCCGCGGGCTTTGAGTTTTTGAGTGAACTTGTAAGTTAAGGCTTGTAGATAGAAGGTTGGAATTCCCCACTCGTTCATCATTGGCCATGGGCTCATGCCGGTTCCTCCGGGTGCGCCGTCAATTGTTATAAGGTCTAGTTTTGCTTCTGCGCCAAAGCGTAGGGCCATTGCTAGTTCCAAGGCGGAGTATGCACCTGTTTTGAGAGTTACTCGTTTGAAGCCTAATCCACGTAGGCGGTCAACTTCTTCCAAGAATGCTTCCTTGGTTACAAAACCTAGTCGTGAGTGTCGTTCGAATTCTTTGATTGCTCCTTCATTGAAGGAGATTTGGTTTTCGGTCAGGGTTGGGTCAGGTGAAACTATATAACCTCGTTTTTTGAGGGTTACTGCTCGTTTCAAAGATTTTACTTTAATTTCTCCGCCGATACATTTGGCTCCTTGGCCCCATTTGAGCTCAATGGTGTCTAGGTTGTGTTTTGAAGATACGTACTCGGCAACTCCGAAACGGGTGTCTTCCACGTTCATTTGGACTAGTAGTTCCCCGTAGCCTTCATGGAATTTTCTGTAGATTTCAATTCGGCGATCCATCTCTGGTGCACTGGTGATTTTTCCGTTGCTGTCTAGTTCTAGTTCAGGGTCAATTCCACAAACGTTTTCTCCACATACAAGGGTGATTCCAGAAATTGCAGCTCCGATTGCAAAATGTTCCCAATTTTTGCGGGCAATTTCAGTTGAGCCTAATGCGCCAGTAAATATTGGAACGCGCATTTTGACCTTTTTTGACCAACCGTATTCAGTTTCTGTATCTACGTTAGGGAAAAGGGCAGTATCTGGGTCTGCTTCTACACCTTCAGGTAGGCCTTTAGCACCTTGGGCGTATCCTTGAATGTTTAGATGAGAATAATCAACGGGATAGTTTTTGTCTGCTCCTGCTGTTACATCTCCAAAGGGTCCAGGGTAGAGAACCTCTCGGCCTCTAAAGGATGATAGCCAAATTTCACAACCGCCTTTGCATCCATCAACACATCGCGAACATATACCGGACATGGGGGCAACGTTTTTTGATCTGTTAAATGTGGCTGTTGCTTCATTTGCGTTTGGTTGTCTTAAATTCATTTCATTTCATCTCCATTTCTTACCATACACCCTGCGGTATACGGCAACCTATTGCCTCTAAGTTTAATTGTGCTTATAAGATTTTTCAACAAAAGGCCAAACTCAACATCAAACATTCAATATTCAAAGTAAAAAATCCCGAAACATGAACATTCATTCAGTTATGCAATTATGAAACAAATTATAACTTTGTAATAGGTAAGAACCAAAAACAGGAAGACACAATTCACAACTAAAACCGGACTTCTGCAGTTCTATGTCTGGCATTCTGGACAAAGATAGACATATCCTCCGCCGTGACTTAGTTTTTCTATGACTATTCCGCACTCGGGACATTATTGCTCTTTCATGTGGGGCCCCATTGCGGGCAAGTAACTACCGCGTTTTTGGTAAATGTCTTTGAACTCTTCTTTTCCGTCGAGTCTTATTCGTTCCGTAATTACAAACTTAATTTCATCATAGAGCCTTCTTGTCTCTTCAGTTGATAGATGATAGGCTTTGCGTTTTGGATGAAGTCTGGCTCGATACAAAATATCTTGAAAAGTGCTGTTGCTGATGTCAACAATTATTGCGTCTTTTCCAACCAGAACTGATTTTAATATTTTATTTTTTTCCGAAAACAAGGAAGAAAAACGTTCTAAGGTAAAGTCTTCATCTGTTGGGGACAGTTTGGTCAAATCAAAGTCCCGATTGTAAACATAGGAGAGGTCGAGTCTGTCTTCGTCTAGTAGTTGGATTACTCCCATGTTGGTAAGGCGAACAGTTAATGCGGTGTCGTCTGTAGAGACAAGTTTAACGTGAAAACTGGAAGCATTTTTGGCATTTTTGGAAAAAAACAGTTCACCCCCACACTCCAAACCAATTATCAAACTCAGTTTGTTGTCAAAATTTATGACAATAACATTTCCTCTTGAGATGATCTTCTCAATTTTTGCACCAATAAGCTGGTCAAAAACAGTCAGGTCATGTTCTAACATCCCGATTCTTTGTAAGCCTTTGCTTTCTTGTGTTTCACAAGATTTCATTTGTTTGCCTAAAACTTGTTGGTGTAACTGTTCAGTTAAAATTGTCGCTTCTGGAAGCTCTACACTCACCTAATTACCTCCAAATCCCCCACATACTGTTTTGCTAGCAGATATTTTAACTTTCAATCAAATTGTATTACTTTATTTTAACCAATAAGCAATTTTCGAACAACTTTTTTGGGTTAAAAATAATCAGCACAACGAAAAGAACCCCCATAATAACATGCATACATAAAGACCCAAACGGGTTCCCAAGAGCAAAATAGATTGGGCTATTTAGGAAGGTCGAACTAAAAACCCAAAATTGTGAGAATGAAAAAATTTTATTTTATTATTTTAATTAGGCTAATAACCCCCAAAATTGTGAGAATGAAAAAATTTTATTTTATTATTTTAATTAGGCTAATAACCCCGTGACAGTTGCATGCAGTTCCTAAAGCAAGGGTGAACGGTTTTGGGAAATTTTCTAGTTGTTTAAAGAGTGAATAAACGTCGTTTCCGTTTATGGCACCTAAGCCTCCGGTTATCTGTGGTGAACTCATAAGAACACAATGATCTGTCACTTCAAAGGCTCCAAACTTCAAAAGGGACGCCATGGTTGCTGGTTTTGGTCTTCCTGTTAAGGCGCACACGTTTTTTGGGGCTGGGCAGTTTATTTTGCAACGTTTGTTTGGATACATGTAACTTGCCGCGATAAATGCAGAGTTTTCCTTCACAAAGACCAAACTCTTTGGCAGATTATCTAAGACCTCATATACCCCTTTCAAATAAGGTGCACATTTGGCCCCATTTTTTCTAAACCAGTTTTCCACAACTTTAGCGATTGTATTGCCCTGAATTGCGGTAACCACCAAATTTGGAATAAAATCTTCATATAAATCCAACAAAAGTTTGTAAGCATCACCGACAAGAAAAGCAGCTTGTCCATTTTTCAAACTGGTCCAGATCTCTAAACTGTCTGCTTGAATGTCAGCTTCAGGTTTTGCTTTGCAGTTGGGGTTTATGTCCACAACCAAAACTTTAGCGCCTTTGGTTTTTAGATACCTAAGAGCGTTAGTTCCAAATTTTCCACCACCCATAACAAAAACCGATTTGCCTTTTAGGGTGTTTTTGTCAGACATGAACTAATTCACTTCCTGTTCAATTAGGTCCTCAACCTATTATGTTTATGTGGTTTTGGGTTTGAGAAGGCGTGGAAAAGTTCTTTTCTACGAAAAGAAATAAATGCCGTAACTGCGTTTGAAACAGTCCTGAGCGGTCGTAGTCTAGTTTGGTAGGACATCAGCCTGCCAACCATATTATTATGGGTAGAACGCTGACAACCCGGGTTCGAATCCCGGCGGCCGCACCACTTTCCTTTCTAAGAAAAGTTTTTTGATTTTTCAGAAAAATGGCTTTTTTCAATCCCCCTATTATTAGTATACGAATATGCCCCAACAATTTAGGCCAAACTTGGCATTGATTCTAGCTGTAAAAGTGGTCGGGAGGGCGGGATTTGAACCTGCGACAATCCGGTGTCTGTACGCTTGATAGGCTAAATGATGCCCACCATAAGGGTAGACGTCTACAGCGTCTCCGTCAGCCTCGCTTTGGGGCTGGCTCGGAAGCTCTACCAAGCTGAGCTACCTCCCGACTGTCTGTTATGAACGTTAAAATTACAATTTATGCGTTTCGTTTTAAACCCACAAAAAAGGAAGTTACAAAATGTAACAAATAAAAAATTGGATAAAACTCAGTTCACGTTTTATTTGCTGAGTTCTGCTAAAGCTTCGTCTACGGCTGTGATTTCGTTTTGAAGGTCTGTTTTGTATTGTTTGAGTTTGGCGATTTTTTCTTCTTTGCTTAGGACTTTTCGTGGTCCCTGTCCGTGGTCATGACAGTCACCTCCTCCGCAGCAACAACTTCCGGTCATGTTCTTTGTTCACCTCCGACTTCACTTGTTTTACTATCCAAAAGAAAGTATTTAAACTATCAAGTTTATAGTAAAATAGTTACTATCCTCAAGGAAAGCGACTATCATGTGCGAAGCAAAAAAGCAAACCTGCATCTGCCCCTTGAAAGGAATAATCGATTTAATCAGCAAAAAATGGTCACTGCTAATTATCAACGCCTTAGGTAACTGTGGAAAACTTCGATTTAACCAAATAATGGAAACACTTGAAGGCATCAGCCCCAAGACCTTGTCTGATACTTTAAAGGAACTGCAAAATGAACATTTGATCAAACGTGAATCCTTTGCTGAGATACCGCCACGGGTGGAATACTCTTTAACTAAAGATGGCGTGGAGCTCAGAAAATCTATTATACCTCTTTTGGAATGGACTGCAAATAGAAGTGGCGTCAATAAAGAGCGGTGTGAGCAGTGCCCGCCGCAAATGCGCACGCAATACAGCCTTGTAGGTGAAAAAGATGATTGACCGTAGACAGATTTATGACATATTATCAGATTACGACCCCAAAAAAGTAAGAATTGGCGTTCTGGGTTCTCACTCTGCGTTAGAGATGGGCCACGGAGCCAAACAGGAAGGATTTGAAACCGTAATTATCTGCCAAAAAGGCCGAGAAAAAACCTACACAAAACATTACAAAAACCTGTTTGATCATGTTCTGCTTTTGGACAAATTTTCTGACCTCATTAACGAAGAAAACCAAACCAAACTACGCGAACTAAACACCATCTTTGTTCCCAACCGCTCATTTTCTGTTTACATAGGATACGATAACATCGAGCAAAAACTCAAAGTTCCCCTGATGGGAAACAGATTCATGCTCAGAAGCGAAGAAAGAAATGTCCCCAACAACCAATATGACTTAATAGTAAAAGCTGGACTGCATCTGCCAAAAATTTTCAAGTCACCCGAAGAAATCGACAGACTTGCAATAGTAAAAGTTCCAGAAAAAACCCGAAGCATCGAACGAGCCTTCTTTTACGCGTCTTCCCCAGAAGAGTTCAAACGACGTTCTGAACAGCGAATAAACAAAGGCATAATCACCCGTGAAGACTTAGAAGAATCAGTTATCGAAGAATATGTTGTGGGCGCAAAATTCAACGCCAACTACTTCTATTCTCCAGTAACCGACGAAATTGACCTTCTCGGATTTGACCGAAGAATCCAAACAAACCTTGACGGCGTGTTAGACTTGCCAGCAGATGAACAACTGGAAGCTAAACTGCCCACCCAAAACGTAGAAATCGGTCACATGGGGGCAACCATGAGAGAATCTCAGATAGAAAAAATCTTGGATGCAGGAGAAAAATTTGTTGAAACCTGCAAAAAAGAATACCCTCCAGGCATAATCGGATTATTTGCTCTGCAGGGAGCAATGAACAAAAATCTAGAGTTTTACGTCTTTGATGTAAGTCCCCGAATACCGGGTTGTCCATGTGTGGAGCCTACTTCGCCTTACATGAAATACAAGTACGGAAAAGAAGTTGGACCCGGGAGACGAGTGGCAATGGAAATCAAAACAGCTGTTGCCCAAAACAAGCTTGAGATGATAGTAACTTGATTCCCAAAACCGAAATTGACTCCACATTGGCAGATTACAACCCCAAAGACATCACCATCGGAACCATTGGGTCCCATTCTGCCCTTAACATATTCAAAGGCGCCAAAGAAGAAGGCTTCAAAACAGTTTGTGTATGCAAAAAACAAAACGAAATCATATACAAACGCTTTCCCTTAGCCGACGAAATAATCACCATTGACGATTACAGCGAATTTTTAGACGATTCAGTTCAACAAAAACTCAAAGACGAAAACACAATTTTGATTCCTCACGGATCCTTTAACGCTTATGTTGGAACCGATCAGATGCTTGACAAACTAGAAGTGCCCTTGTTTGGCAACCGTGAACTTTTGTATTGGGAAACCGACCGCGACAAACAACGAGAATGGCTTCAACGGGCTGGATTGCGGTTACCCAAAACTTTTGATGATCCTGAAGACATTGACGCCCTAGTTATTGCCAAGTTTCCCGGAGCAAAAGGAGGAAAAGGATATTTTATTGTGGAATCACCTGAAGCTTTTCACAAAAAATCACAAGACATGGTCAAACGAGGACATCTAAGCCAAGAAGACCTAGAAAATATCCACTTTCAAGAATACATTATCGGAGTGAATGCATATCCGCTGTATTTCTATTCGCCCCTAACAAAAGAAGTAGAATTGCTTGGAATGGACCGGCGCTACGAAACAACTGTTGATAGTATTGGAAAAATTCCTGCACAGGAACAACTGGAAATAAACGTGAATCCTACTTACACTGTAGTTGGTAACTTTCCGATTGTTGCCCGCGAATCTCTTTTGCCAGAAATTTTGACCATGGCAGAAAACGTAGTTAAAGTTTCTAAACAAATTGCACCTCCAGGACTTATTGGACCCTACTGCTTAGAAACTGTAATCACCGATGACCTCAAAATTTACACTTTTGAAATTTCAGCAAGAATCGTTGCAGGCAGCAACGTAGGTGTAGGAACTTCTCCATATGCGTATCTGAAGTACGGAGAAGGAATGTACATGGGCAGAAGAATTGCCCGAGAAATAAAAAACGCGATTTCACAAAATGAATTAGAAAACGTGGTTTACTGATTTTTCATTTTGTTTATTCTGGTGGTCATTTCGTGCTCAACAATGCCCCTGTAAAGTATGAGCGGAGCAATTTGCTCGTTGGGTGCGGTTTGGTCAATTTTTTGTTTTATTGTTTCATCTAATCGTTTGCGGTAGTTTTTGAGTTCAGCCAAACACATGGTTTTAAGTTTAGATTCAAAATATTTTACAGGGTCACTCATATTCAAACACTTCTTTTCTGACAATTGTATTGCATAGATTAGTAAACCATCAATTATATTCTTATGCAACCAACAAATTAGTGTAAAACTCTAATTTTTTCCCTGCTTATTGATGGTCGTAGTTTGTTACTTCGTTGTTCATGATAACCAATTCTACGTCTGCAATCTTGAACAGCTCTAGTGTGTCTTTATCTGCGTGGTACCGTTTTTCACAAACTACACGTTTGATTCCCGAGTTAATTATCATCATGGCGCAGGTTCGACATGGAGTCATCTTGCAATACAGGGTGGCGCCGTCTAGTGCTATTCCAAATTTTGCGGCTTGAATTATGGCGTTTTGTTCTGCGTGCAAGGTTCGTACGCAGTGTTGCGAAACAGTTCCGTTTTCGTTCAAAACTCTTCGCATGTCATGACCAGCATCATCACAATGGGGAAGTCCTGCAGGAGCCCCAACATAACCTGTTGTCATTATTCGTCTATGTTTAACGATAACGCATCCTGCTTTTCCCCGATCGCAGGTGGCACGCTTAGATACAGCTTCGCATAAATCTAAAAAGTATCTGTCCCAATCAGGTCGACTACAATCCATCCCTGTGCAACTCCGTTTTGAATATACACCTAACCGACTAAAATAAAACTGTTTTTAGATTTTTTTAAAAGAATTTTTTGGATTTATTTTTTATAATTGCTTTAGTTGTTACCTCCATGTCAAAACCTATTATGAGAGAACTGAACTTGAAAAGTAAAAGAAGAAGGATAGCGTAAAAAAATCGTCTTGTTCTTCTTCTGAACGAACAGATCATACTTGTTATAATTGAAGGTTATGTTGAATTTAATAGCATCAAAAAACTAAAGTCTTTCAAACCAATTGTTTGGACAAAATTGTGTGTTTACTTTTAACAATTCAAAATTTTTTCAATCTTCCATGTTAGATGTTCAATAATGTTAAATATTGTCCCTGATTCAAACGGTAAGGAGATGGGCTGGTAGTTCAGTCTGGTACGAACGCTGCCTTCGCATGTCTAAACACAGAAAAAGGCAGAAGCCGCGGGTTCAATTCCCGCCCAGTCCACCAAACTAAGTTTTCAAAGGATGGTCATCAATAGTGGTTGTTTTTTTAGTTTGAATTTTCCACCAATCATCAAGTCGAGAGTAGATAAGCTGGGCAGGAACAATGTTAATCAAAGCTTGGGTTAGATTGAAAATCCCCAGAGGAACAAGAATGCTCAAAACGTATTCGGAAGATGCCCAGACATAAAAGAATGGAAGTAAAAAGAAGTTAGCTACACTCATTACAAAAACTCTTGAAGTAACCGCTGAAATTGACTTTTTGATTAACCCTTTACGTATTGCTGCAAAAGCCAGAACTGTGGCTAATTCAGCGATGAGCTTTAGAAATCCTCCAGGAACGTTTCCTCTAAGAAAAATTATTGAACATCCTATAACACTCGTATAAACTCCTGCAACAGGACCTGCAAAAAGCAAACTGAGCATCATTGGCACTCCAGTTAAGTCCCAGGAAACAGCATTAGGTAAAAGTGGAAAAGGTACATCAAAAGGAGGACCGCGTATTAGTTCAGATGCAGCAGCAAATGCTCCTAATACGCTGGCTAATGCAAGTTGTTTGGTGTCCAATTTTAGCAAGAGGCCTTCACCCTTAATAGAAGGGGGTGTATGCCAAATAATATTTATATTTTTCTAAAAAAAGTATGTTTATTTTGCTAACTATTGTTGATTTGTTTGAAGCATCTTTTTTACTGTATCAACACACTGTTTAACAAGCTCAACATTTTTTAAATAAATTACACGAGATCGTCCAACTTCGTAAACGCCCACTATTCCGGTGTCTTCTAGCACTCCTACGTGTCGGTAAACTGCTGCGTAGTCTTTTTTTAGAACCTGAGCTACCGCTTTAATGTGTAAAGGTCGTTGGGTTTCGCTTACAAGTTCTATTATTTTTAGTCTTGTTGGGCTTCCTAGGGCACTGAATATGGCAGAAACTTGTTGAAGTTGCTCTTCATCAATCATAATTACCAAGTTTATTGTATATACATCTAATTTATGACATTTTCGCTAAATATTGTTAGGTGTTGAACAGTTGGGTGTATTGTATGAAAACTGTTTTATTATTCAACTGTTAACCTGATTTGATTCATAATGAAAACCAAAGTTGTCCCGTTACTTGTGTTGGTTGTTTTTTTGTTTTTAACCTTAACTGTTAGTGTTGCTGGGGCAAATTCAAGCCCAAAAACGATAACTGTTCCTGATGATTATGAAACAATCCAAGAAGCAATCGATCTCGCAAACAATGGGGACACAATTGCAGTTACTGCAGGAACCTACAATGAAGAATGGGTTTCCGTAAACAAGTCGGTTTCTGTGATTGGGGACAACCAGAAAACCGTGTTGCATTACCATAGTTCCTTAGGGTTTGTTGTAACCGCAGACAACGTGCACATTGACGGGTTCACAGTTACTGGTTCAGAAGCCACACAAGGTTACGGCATAAGCATTTCAGGGGCAAAGGGCTGTGTTATAACTAACAATCAACTAACAGAAAATCATGTGGGAATCTCAGTTTATGGAAACTCGTCAGGGAACACGGTTTCTGAAAACATTGTGGCCCACAACAACCGGTCCATAGAACTCATCAACGCACACAACAACATGATTACAGAAAACAACATAACAACTGGCCTGATTTCGGGAATATCCCTTGATGAATCCACAGGCAACACAATTTCCAAAAACAGGATTTCAGACCTAGCAGACGGAATGGGTGCTCTTATGCTTTGGGAATCTTCAGATAATACAGTAACCAAAAACTTGTTGTTTCAAGGAACCTTATCAGTTCTAGTTGGCTGCACGAGCAACACTATTTCAGAAAACTTTGTAATCGAAAGCGCCTACGGAGTTTACGTGGGAGAATCTTCAGGAAACAAGTTCTATCACAACTATTTTCTTGACGTTAACCAGCCAGTTCTTGACAGCCAAGCCTCTACAGATTTGTTTTCCGAAAACAGCTGGGACAACGGAATAGAAGGCAACTACTGGGGTCAATACAACGGAGCAGACAACGACGAAAACGGAATCGGGGACTCTGTGTATCCCTTATATGGAAACAATCAAGACAACTTCCCCCTCATGGATTTCCCTGCAATATCCACCGACCCAGACGCAGCAGTAAAACCCCGTTCAGTTCAATCAAGTTTGCCTACCGAACTTATCATTGGAATTGCAGTTATTGCCACCATAATATGCATTGTAGCGGCAATGAAACTAAGAAAAAAATAGAATCAAACAGTTTTTCAGGTTTACTTTTTTCTAAAATTCAACAAGGACCGAAGAGAAAGCCCACTGTCATGTTTTTTCAGGGCTTTTGTTACTGCCTTTTTTGTTGCAACCCCAATCAGTTCCCCCATTTTTGTGTGGCCACTGGTGCAGTAAATTGTTTTGCTTGAACTTGTTCCAGAAACTATTATCACATGGTCGGTTCCAGTTCCCGTGGCTTGCTTTTTTGGGTTTAAACTGCTTTTGATGTTTAAATCCTGAAGAGCCGCAGTTTTTGCTTCAGTAACAGTGATTATTGCTCGTGCCATAGCCGTATCTGTTAGTTTAGCGTTTGTTACAACAATTACATTGATGGTTCCAAGGGGACTAACATATAACCCATTTCTTTCCGTCCAGTTTGCTTTGTCCTCTCCCATTCTTAGGGCGTTGCCTGTGGTGCCCGCAGACGCAAAACAGTACACTTTGAGGTCCTCATATTCTTGTTCACATACTGCTGCGTGTTCCATGTTCACTGCCGTGTTCAAAATGGCGATTTGTTCCGGAACAAGACCTAAACTTTTGATTACTTTTCTATCGATACCCAAATCAAAATCAACTGGAAGCTTGTCTTCAAAACTTTTTCTTACCTTTTCAAACAAAACGCCATCAATGTATGTGTTGCCCACAAAACTCACTTCTTTGAATGAATGCTTGGTTGAAAAAATTCGACACTGTTCTGCAAAAGATATTAACAACGTGTTAAGCTTAAAGCCATCACAAACATTGTAAACTAGTTTTGCTGTGACTCCCTCTAAACCTGTCTCAATTACTTTTTCTTTCACAGCTTGTCCTCCCAAAACCCAAAGAACGAATCTAGAACTAGTTATTGGAGCCGCCAAAAAAGCTTGTTATGGTTTTTTGTTGATTTTCTTTCCTTGAAAGACTAGAAACAGTAATCCCGACTCTTCGGGCAGATACGTCTGATTCGTCTAAGAATTTTTCAAAAAGTTCTTTCATTTCTTTTTTGAGGATTTCCAAACTGTTTGTAGGATTCTCAATAGTGTTAGAACGGCTGTGAACTTCCAGATTGTCTGCTACAACTCGTATGGTCACTGTTTTGTAAAACAAACCTTTAGCAATAAGCCGACTGTGAACATCCTCACAGAGCTTGTTAGCTTTGTCAAGAATAACCGTCAGGTCTTGGGTGTCTTCTTTAAGGGTAGAAATTCTACCAATTGATTCAGGATCGCCACGTTCTTCAACAGGGTCATCATCAATGCCCAAAGCAGAGTTATGAAAGTAGGCACCCAGTTTTCGTCCAAAAAGATCTACCAGTTTTTGCACATCAAATTTAGCTAAATGGCCAATGGTGTGAACATTCAAGCTTTTTAGTTTCTTTTCCGTCTTTTTTCCAACCCCAACCAAACTCCGAACAGGCAAAGGCGCCAAAAACCTAATCACATCTTCAGGCTTCACTGCAGTTAGCCCGTCTGGTTTTTGATAATCTGCCGCAATTTTAGCAACAAGCTTGTTAGGTCCAATCCCAACTGAAAAAGTGAGTTGTTGTTGGTTGAAAATTTCATTTT
>JARRLY010000021.1:0-10064 GCA_037386545.1 Candidatus Bathyarchaeota archaeon | reverse complement strand
TTTTTGACATGGTCTAATTTGATGAATCCAGTTGTCATATACTCAACTAGAACGGGAAACACTGAAAAAGTTGCAACTGAAATCGCCAAAGAACTAGACTGTAAATTACTTAAAATTTCAGGGGAAACAGATTTTTCAACAATATCACTTAAAGATTTTGACCTGGTGTTTATTGGCACATGGATTCGTGGCGGAGAACCAAGTCCAGACATGTACAAATTCTTAAGGCAGTTGAATTTGAAAGATAAAAATAGACAGTTTGCTCTTTTTATGACTTGGCTTGGGGGCGGCAAAAGTGATGTTATGTGTTTTAATCGTGTAAAACCAATATTAGACGCTAAAAACCAACGGTTATGTAAAGACTATTTCAAATGTTTAGGTAAGGGCTTTCGTTATCTAAAGCGTGGACACCCAAGTGCACAAGATTTAGCAAATGCCCGAAAATGGGCAAGAAATGTAAGGTAAAAAAAGCCTTAACGCTAAATTTGAAACCCAATCATCATCTTCTTCTCACTAACACCCATAACTACTACTGTACTGGCAGGTAAAGTTATTGTGCGTAAAATATATGATACGGGTCATGAAAGTGTCAGTTTTCCAGGTGTTTATCTGAGTTCTATCGTGTTAACTAAAGATAATAGATATGTTATTTTTGGTCATCAAATTCTGCGCAATAATAATGAGCTTCTTTGGATTTTTATTCTGGACTCAAATGGTGATTTGATTGGGGAATCTCAGTATAATTTTGGAGATGATGGTTTGTATTATCCTACTGTTTTTCAAGTTGATGATGCTGGTTTTGTTGGAGCAGGATTTTACAAAGATAATGCCTTAGTTTTTAAAACTAACAGCGAGGGGATAATGCAGTGGAATACAACAATTTTTGGTATTCATCAAGTTAATTCGTTTATTCAAACTAAAGACAATGGGTATTTACTTGGAGGAAAGGATCATTGATGGTCAAATGCTCAGAATAATATTGTTCTTGATAAATTCTTGCCTGATTCGCCCTTGATTTCCGATAATTGTTCAACAAAATCCTTTTTGTCATCTGACATACTCTTAATACTAATAATAGTCGCTCTAGCCATAGGTGTTAGTGTGTTAATTTATGTTTTAAAAAAAGAAGAATTAAAGATGAGTTAATGAGAACCCGAAAACAAGAATGAGAACTTTTGGCTTAAAGCTAAAAATAATTTAGAATTACCCCAAAACACAGTAAAATAAATTAAAATATTATTAGATAAAAAAGCTAACAGGACTTGATTTTATTATGAAAGAGTTTGTTATGCCAAACGTTGTCATTAGTAGATGTATTGAAATGGATCCTTGTAGATACAATGCCTTAAAAATCAGTAGTGAATTTGTTAAAAAATTAATACCTAAGATAAATGTTATTCCTGTATGCCCTGAAGTAGAAATAGGCTTAGGAACACCTAGAGATCCCTTACGCATAATTGAAAAAAATGGTAGATTACAACTAATTCAACCAAAAACGGGATTGGATTTAACCCAAAAAATGAAGTCCTTTACAAACTCATTTTTAAATTCATTATCAGATGTAGACGGCTTTATTTTAAAAAATCGTTCACCTTCAAGTGCCCTTTTTGACGCAAAAAGATATTCTGGACCAAAACCTGGAGCAGCAGTATTAGGAAAAGGCCCAGGATTTTTTGGACAGGGAGTTTTAAAAAAATTTTCACATCTAGCAATAGAAGATGAAGGCAGACTAAGAAATCCAGCAATAAAAGCTAATTTTCTAACAAAACTTTACACTTTAGCAGACTTTAGAAAAATTAAGAAAGAAAAAACTGAACAAGAAATTTTAAAATTTCACACGAAAAACAAATTACTTCTTAAGGCCTTCAACGAAAAAGAAATGAGAATTTTGGGAAAAATTGTAGCCAAAAGATCTGAATATCCAATTGATGAATTAATTGAAGAATATGAAATTCATTTTTATAGAGCGTTAAAAAATCCTCCAACTTGTGGTTCACAAATAAACGTGTTAATGAACAGTATGGGTTATTTTTCAAAAAAACTTTCAGGAGATGAAAAGAAGTTTTTTCTAAAATCATTAGATGAATATAAAGCTGGAAACATCCCCCTTAGTGTGTTAATAGGAATTTTCAAGTCTTGGCTTATAAGATTCAATGAAGATTATTTGTTGTCCCAATCCTTTTTTGAACCTTACCCAAAAGAACTGGCAGACATTGATTTGATGACCAGTTATTGTGACGGAAAAGATTATTGGAAAGAAAAATAAATGCTAGAAAAAATTTTACGGTTTTTTGAAATATGAACTCTAAAACATCAAATTTTACAGCATTAGTTTATTTTAAATACTTAAAACTCTATATCTTTGTAAGATATCTATGTCCATAAACAATTCTAATCTATTGAGAATTGCAAACCCTATCGCATTTATTGCAACAATAATAGTAAACGGATTAGCAGGGAGTACAACTCTTCTGGGAGGTCAAGATACAGCAGCAATTTCTGACGCTAATTTTACTTTAATAACTCCAGCAGGTTATGTGTTTGCTATTTGGGGAATAATTTACACGCTGTTAGGCATTTTTGTAATCTATCAAGCGCTTCCTTCTCAAAAAGGAAAAGAATATCAAAACAAGATTGGATGGCTTTTTGTATTAAGCAGTATAATTAACATAGTTTGGCTATTTCTGTGGCAGTACGAATACCTAATTTTTTCAGTACCACTAATGTTTATGCTTTTAGCAACTTTGATATTAATATACACAAGATTAGGAATTGGAATATCTAATCCTGACCTAAAAGAAAAAATTGCAATTCAACTTCCCTTCAGCACATATTTAGGCTGGATCACGATAGCCTCAATCGCCAATGTTGCTACCACAATGGTTTCTATCTCATGGGAAGGTTTTGGAATATCCGCAGAGAATTGGGCGTCAGTAATAATTATAATCGCCCTTTTGTTGGCGTCCATTGTAATAATCACACGAAAAGACATTGCGTACACCCTAGTTATCGCATGGGCATTTGTTGGCATTTCAGTAGCTCAAACTAATCAAAACATTGTCATGTTAACACAAATCAGTGCTGTGGTCGTATTAATCCTGCTAACAGCAACAATTCTTTACAAAAAACTGAAATAAACATTGTAAAACAAATCAGTTTTAAAACAACTTGGTTAAGAATATTTGCAACTCTGCCGATCCCCACTCTAACAATGCAAAACATCTAAAGCTTCAACTGTAAAAATCATCCAGTTCTTTTATCAATCAATCTTTTTGGTCTACCTCTGGATTTGAATATTCCCAACTCTTTTTCCCCTAAAAACTTTAATTCAATTTTTAATCTATCTTCAGAAAAATCTCTTCTTAGCTTTGGTTTAAAGCTAAAAAAGCCTTTAAGAAAATTCTCTTTTACAACCTTGGCGTCACAATTACTTTTTTCTAAGCATTCCAAATTAATGCTTAAAACAACTTCATTTTTTGATGATCCATCTTTTAAAAATGCTTCATACTCTCCAGTAATATACTCCAAATTTTCTCTTTGAAATACTCCACGTTCAACATCTACACGATTAAAAGGAGAACCAAACACCCACACAGTTTCAGCCTCACGCTGAGGATTTAAAATCCTCAAATGAGACCTTCCACAGTCACAAATATCCCTAGACAAAACAACAGTCGTGTCTTCAGTATCATAATTAAGCAACAAAGTACCCGTTTTTTCACCCACCGGCAATAAAGTACTCAAAACCATACGCCCACACTCCCCGTCTGCAACAAAATCACCAAAACTAGGATCATAAACATCCAAATGAACCAAATCCTCAGGAACATGAAGCCCCTTCATTTGTTTACATTCACCGCACATTGTCCCCTCTGTGCTCCCATAAGTGTTAAAGACATCACATCCCCAAATCTCCTGTACATATAAACGAGCTTCTTCAGCAAAACTTTCACCACCAACAACTAAGCGCTTAAGGCCTAATTCGGAGGGAACTAAATTTTCTTTAGCTATTTTTTTAGCCAACCTCAAAAACTTAAAAATGCTACCTACCATTCCGGTTGGTTTATAATTTAAGATAACACGAGGAGGAAAAATACACTTTCCTTCTGGAATTATTGTCATTCCAATTTTATTGGCGGCTAAAGTCATGGTGTTAGCCCCTACGTTCATACCATATGAAGCACAAACTACAACCCTATCGCCTTTTTCAAAACCTTGAGAGACAAAAGATCGGGCATATTTTTCTGCATACCTTTCCCAATCATCCCACGTCAAAAAGAAAGTCTTAGGAAAACCACTTGTACCACTTGTTTCATGAACGGTAAATACTTGATTCCAGTCCACACTTTTCAAATAAAAGTCATCACTCACAGGAGGTTGACTTTTTCGAATTACTTCACCTGAAATTATTGGCAATTCTAAAAGATCTTCATGCGATCTGATGTTATTGGGAACAATATTGTGTGTTGTAAACCATTTCCTGTAAAAGGGTGAGTGCTGATTAGCATATTTTATGGTGTAACGAATACGTTCTTCAACTAACGATTCAAGATTGTCTCTTTCAATAGTTTCGATTTTTTCGTTAAAGAACATCGGTAAAACAACAACTAATGATGTCAAAGAACTAAATAAAAATGAATTGCTAGTAGACTAAAAATAATCAGAATCTTAATTTGTATTTGTTCTAATCAGAATTAGGTTTAAGATAAAATTGTTTTATTCAACTTTTTTATTTGTTGATTTATTTGTTTTATAAACTTGATATCCTATTATGAATGCGACAAATAGAATTATTGAACTTATTAGAAATGGAACAAATTCCCCTGTAACATCATAAATTGCTCCAAAAATTAATGGACCGGGTATGCTTGCAATGCTTGCAATAGATCCTGCAAGGCCTAAAATACTGCCTTGTTCATTGGAGGAACTTTTTTTGGATAATAATGCAGGAACTGCTGTATTTACTAAACCATAGCTTGCTGCTAATAGAGCGTTAGCAAAAAAGAAAATAGGTATGTTTTGGAAAATTGGCATTAAAATGATGCCCAAAGACATCAGAATTGAACCAAAGATAATTAGTTTTTCATCACCAAATTTTTTTGAAAGACGATTAATCAAAAATCCTTGCATTACGATTTGAATCAATCCAATGTAAATAAAAATGTAGGACAGTTCCAGAGAGCCAAAACCAAAATATTGAGCACTTAGAAGCGGCACTAAAACAGGTATTGTACTAAAAGCTAATGCAACAATAAATAAAATCACCAAAGTAGGGCCTAAAAGTGGTTTTCGTATTGCGGTTCGGAATCCGCTTAAATATCCTATGTTTTCCATTTTTGCTTCTTTATCTTTTTCAGGTTCAGGCAATAAAACCAAAACTAGTAAAATGTTGATAGCTGTTAGGATCATTGCGGCATATCCTGCAACAGAAAAACTAATTGTACTTAGTAAACCTCCCAATGCAGGACCTATTATAAATCCTGCTCCTAGGGCTGCTCCAATTTTTCCCAATTCTTTTGTGCGATTTTTTTGGTCAGTGATATCTGCAATGTAAGCTTGAGCTACTGCTCTTTCAGTAGCTAAACCTGCAACAATTCTTGATAGTAATAAAATATAGTATGAGTTTGCAAAAGAAAACAGTGTAAATCCAATAAATGAGATTATTAAAGAGAATAGAATTATTATTTTTCTTCCTTTTTGGTCAGATGCTTTTCCTATAATGGGTGCAAAGAAGAATTGCATTAATGCAAAAGAGGCAATTAATATGCCAAGGGCTGTTGGTCCTGCTTGAAATTTTTCCGCATAGAAGGGAAGAAGAGGAATTATGATTCCATATCCTGTAATGTCTATGAAAACCGTTAATAAAATAACAAAAATAGGAGATAATCTCCTGCTTTTAATATCATTGACCATCCTTTGATTCGACCTTGTTATTTACATCTCAAACATAATAGGTCAATAACAAGTTTTTGCATTTTTCCAGTGATTCTAAAGATTTGAAAATTTTATTTGTGTTTAAAGGGGGAACAAATAACCAATTATCAGAAACAAAAATTGAATTAAACCAATAAAGATTAAAAAGCCCAATAATTCAATCCAGATAGACAATTTCTGTTTTCCATCTGTTTCAGTTTTTAAAAAATATCCAAACAATAACAAACCAAAAAGTCCAAACAATATCACCATGTTTGTAAAGCCAATAATATCAATTACTATTGCTTGCTTTAGTAGTACTAATGAAAAATTATTTACGCTTAAGACAATGCTCACTAAAGAAAATGTGTAACTTAATGTTTTTCTGGGAATTTTAGATAAGAATGGGACAAAAACTGCGTTTGTTGAAAATAAATAAATTGGTATAAACCAAATTGATATTGAAATTAAATTTTTTAGAACAGGATTTGCTTCTGTTCCAATATTTAGTCCAATAAAACTCAAAGTAGATAATGTATCCAAAAAAACAGCTAAAAATAACAATAAAACAGGGAAATCAATTGTGAATGTGGAATTATTTAAATTAATTTTGTAGCTTTTCATAAGCTGATAAAAAGTTTCTTTTTAAATTAAAATTTTTTGAAATTGACTAAAGATTGTTTTTTTCTAATTTTTGAACTTTTTTGTGATTGCATCAAGTTGTTAACGAAAGTTAAAAAGAAAAAAAGGGGGGAGTTTTTTGATTTTAGAAGGGTGCAAAGATTCCGATGAAGACCAGCCAAGATAGTATTGATTTTGCAATAAAGCTTAGAATTATGTAAATTCTTTCTCCATACAGATAGTCCTTCCATTTGCTAACGCCTTTGTATTGCAGGACCATGTTGACGGCGAAGATGTTGAAGACAAAGAAGTAAATGAAAAGTATCATGTAAACAAAGGTGGGTATATCGGCGTTTATTGATAAAAGCGATCCAATGAAGTATGCATAAAGTACGACCCATGGGGTGAATCCGGAGATGCTGCCTAGGATGAAGGCGGACCAGCTTGTTTTTTCGGTTTTTTGGTTGATTACTTCCATGAGGTAACCAAACATTATCATCATAGCGTTTAACACAAAAATCATTGACAATGACCAGATGTCCCAGATTCCTAAGAATAATGCGATTAGAACTATCATTATTGAACTTGAAATGGAATATTCGTACCATCGATAGGGGTTCATTCCTTTTTTCAAGTTTTCATTGTATTGTTGGTTTTTGACAAAGGCTATAATGAAATGTGCTAAGGATGATAGTAAGGGAAAAGAGGCAACAATTATTCCCAGATACCCAATAGTTATCCAAACTTGTGGGTCAGGGGTTACATCTATTGTTAGAGGTGGTCCTTGGTTGATTGTGAATTTTGTGTAGAATGTGTAAAGACTTCTTTCCCATTCTAGTTGTGTTCCAAGAACAAGCATTAATGTGCCTTGAATTAGGTGTAATACAAAAGCGGCAATGTTGAAGCGTTTAAGATGTTTGAAGGTAATCGGAGATTTTGCTATTATTTCTTGACGTTCTTTAAAATTCATAAAGTATACTTTGTTAGCAATTTGTTTATATGATTTTTGTTCATATTCAAATTAGAAATTAAAAGATTCTATTCGTAATGTATCTCGATTGCAACTTCGTTTCTTCGGAGAAACCAAGGTGTGTAAGGACTGCTGTATCTCATTGAAAAAATATTTCCTTTAGTTTTAATATTGGCTTTTTGAAGCTTAGTTATTAATTCTTTAGATTTTTCGTCAAAATTTGAATTTGTCCAACGTCCACTAAATTTCAAAGCTGCAACATATCTCTCTGAAATTTGCTTAATTTTAACTCTTTGATCATTTGGTTTTGGAGTGTTTTCCAGTGTGTACCCCTCTGGCATTACAAACGCAATTGAATTATTTTCTGATAAAACAGGCGCAGTCATCTCAATATTTTTTGAAATCACTGGTGCTGTCATTTCCATGTTTTGTTTTGAGATATTGTTCCCTGAAATGTAATCAAATAATAGGTTAAATCCTCTATCTCTGTAACCATCAACTTCTGCGATAATCAGTTTAGGATAGTAACGAATTTCCACCTTATCCAAATTTTTGACAACACTATATTTTGCTTCTTTAACCATGCTTTAAATTAATACAGCAAAGTCTATAATTAATTTGTGTTTGTAAAAACTTCTAAATTTACTTTTAAACAGTGATTATGTTATGAAAGTCTTTTCATTGATTTATAGAACTGAAACAAATCCCCAAAGATTGTGGAAAGCTTAAATTGCTAAAGAGCCTGACTATATCTCTCTTCTAAAAATAGGATAATTGTAGGCTCAATTTCTTTATCAATATTTTATAGTTTTTCGTTTTGTGTATTTTGAGAAAAGGAGTAAATATAGGAAGAGAAAGAAGAGAGCGGGAAAAAAGGTAAATGTTTAACCCCAAATCCATGTATTCTTGTTTGAGTTCTTGTTCCTGTTTACTCAAACTGTTGTTCTTATTCTTGTATTCAATAATTCTTTCTTGCTTTCTCGTACCTGTTTCACGTGTGAACTCCGTACGCACATGGCACAAAAAAAGCAAAAAATAACAACTAACCTAAATTATTGACGATGTAAAGTTTAAGTCATTAAAGAATGTATAGTATTCTAGTTGATTTTATGAAAGCATTAGTTGTATATTATTCAAAGACAGGAAACACAAAATATGTGGCTGAAAAAATTGCTGAAAATTTAGGTGCTGAAATATCTGAAATTACTGATAAAAAAATCGTAAAGGAAAACTAAATTTTGTAAAGAGTGGTTATGAGTCGATAAGAGAAAAATTAACTGAAATTGAAGTAAATAAGAAGATTAATGGTTATGATTTTGTTATTGTTGGTTCACCAGTTTGGGCTGGAAAAATTGCTCCAGCAGTAAGAACATTTTTAGTTAAAAATGATTTTGCCGACAAAAAATTAGCGTTTTTTGTAACCATTGGAGGTAAAAAGCCTGAGAAAGCTCTAAGAGCTATGAAAGAAATAGTTTCTCCTCAAAACCCAGTAAGTGAATTAGCAATTACAGAAGCTCTAAAGAATATTGACGAAATAAACAACAAGATATCCAATTGGTGCAAAAAACTAATTTTGTAAATAAAATCCACTTTTTGCTATTATGTCTATCTTGATTTTTTCCTATTGCAGATATGCAATTATTTTTGTTGTATTATCTGATATTAACTCAAGATACGAAATCCTTTTTGTTATTTTCTTGTTTGATCATAAAAACCTTTAAAAACCTTGAATTAAACGAGGTTTTTGTAGGAACTTGAGCTTTAGGCTCAGCAACAATTTAATAGTTCTTTCAAATCATGTGATATTGATGTAGGTGTATAGTCATGGCCGAAATTGGATTAAGACCAAGAATGTTAGTCAAAGATGTAATGTCTAGTCCTGCAGTAACAACTTCTGAAAACACTACTATTGACACAACAGCACAACTAATGAGCAATGACAAACTAGGCTGCATAATTATAACTAACAAAGATGGAAAAGCTCTGGGAATAATAACTGAACGTGACCTAGTAAACCGCGTTTTGGCCAAAAACCTAAAACCAAGTAAATTAACAGCGAAAGAGGTCATGTCAACTCCCCTAATAACTGTAGACCCTGATGAAAAATTGACTGACACAGCTCGAAGAATGAGCAAACTTGATGTCAGAAGAATGGGAGTAGTGTACAAAGGTAATTTGGTTGGCATAATCTCAAGTAGAGACATTTTAGCAATAACTCCTGAGCTTCTTGAAAACATGCAAGAAAAAGCCCGTATAGCAAGAGACGCAGAAGTAGATGAAAGCGACTCCGAACCAGAAACTTCAGCCGGATATTGCGAACAATGTGGAAGCTGGTCAGAAAACTTGGACGAAATTGAAGGAACATACCTTTGTGAAGAATGTCAAATGGATTTGTAAAATTTAAACCATAAAGTGCATTTCCTAAAAAATAAAAACATCTTAAATTTCCTTAGAATCGACAATTTACTTGATCATAGATCAATAAAATTATATGTAATTGCTTTAATTGTATGATTCTAATCGCTTTATCTTGACTCTTTGAAGGGGTAAACATGACTGT
>JARRLY010000020.1:0-20804 GCA_037386545.1 Candidatus Bathyarchaeota archaeon | reverse complement strand
TTCTCAAGCTGATCTGATGGTGTACTTTGATGGTAATGTAGTTAATGACACATCAATGGGCTTTGGTCCATCCAATGTCGCTGGTGACATTCCTGCTGCAGCCTACTTTGTTGTTCCTACAGTTTCACCTGGAATGTATGCAGTCAAAGTAACCGATGAATATGGCGCAGAAAGTAACACAATAATCTTCACGGTAATCGCAACTCCAGTGTTTATGGTTGAAACTAGAGAAACTACATACACTCAAGGAGACATTATAAGTCTCACTTCAATGTCCACAACTAATCCTACTGTAAATCTAAGAATTACTGATCCCAATGGATTACAATTCGTACTCGAAGCAGCAACAGCTTGGCAAGAAATTGATGGAATGTATTACTTACAATATGATGCATATTCTTCCTATCAACTTCCTGACGATGCACCTGTAGGTCTTTGGAACTTCAGTTGTTGGGATGCAGGAGCAACTGCAATTTTGGACACTAACTTGTTCATGGTTGAAGCACCTGCAACTCTTGATGATGTTGTAACTGGAATTGAGGAAATCCAAGACACATTAGGTGACATGACTGACATGATTGACAGCATTGATGGTGACCTTGTCACAATCAAAGGCGATACAGCTACAATTGAAAACTTGATTAATGCACTGGACTTCCCTGATATGGCTGAACTAACTCAAATTTCAGGTGACATAGCAACTCTTCAGATGTCTATTGACGCAATCGATCCAGTAGTTGGTTTAATAGCTGGTGATGTTGCAACAGTAATGACCAATTTGGGCGAACTCGAAGGAACAATAACATCCATTGACGGCAATGTAGCAACAATCGAAACTGACGTTGGCACACTACAAGCAACAATCGACACTGACGTTGGTACACTACAAGACGATATGACTGAAGTAAAAGCTAATGTTGACAGCACTCCAGCATGGATTGCAGTTGTGTTGGCTCTAGTTGCGGCAGTAGCAGCAATCTTTGCTGTTATTACAATACGCCAAAAAATCGCAGGCTAAACTCAACAACCCTCAGGGAATTTTTTTCCCTCTCTCTTTTTTTGTTTATAAATTCTCTACATGATTATTTTTGTAAAATTTTTTCCGAAATTCTTAAACCTCACGAGACACGACACTCTTAACTAGGCGTGTTTGTTTTGCAGTTTTTAGATTATATCAAAGTCAGGCGAATTGAAAAACGCTCTAAAGATTCATGGTACGACATGAGCATGCGTCAATTAAGAATTGGTGAAGTCATTTTTTATGAAGTAAAAGACTTTGTTACTGGCGAATGGTTATTCAAACTTTGCAATGACAAAGAACAAGAAAAAATCACAATTAAAGCAGTTAAATGTCCTGCAGGCCTTCTTTTTTCTCAGTTGGAAGGTAGAACAATGCTTTTTCAAAACAGCATAATTGATGGATTATTTTATGATGTCCTTTCTTTAAATGAAGTAAATGAAAATAACAAAATTAAACGAAAAATTGTCTCTAACTTTGATGATGTTCCAAAAATAATTAAAGAAAACTTTCAAGTCAAATCCTACGAAGCAGCAACAGGAAAAAAAGCACCCGGAAAATATTTTGTCACTCTTCATAAACCTGAAAATGAAAAAGAACTAGTCACCCTTTTTGTTCTTGAACGTGCATGGGTGATTTCTGAATTTTCTCCACAAGAAAAGCTAAAAGAAAAACTTGAGGCGCAATCTAAAAAGAAATCCAAAAAGGAAATTGACACCGGACACGAGTTAATTTGTCCTATTTGTGGCAAAGCTCATCGACTGGTACACGTTGAAACAGAAAAATCCGTTAGACATGTGTTACGTAAACGCGCTTCACACAAGTAATGATTTATCACTTTTTTTATTTTTTTCGCTTTGTTAGTTTGTCTATTTCTTTGCAGATTTTTTCTACGACTTGGACGTTTTGGTATCCCATTTCTGGAGTGATTAGAGCTTTTCCTTTTCCTTGGATGCTATCTACAAAGGATTTGATGATTCTGGCGTGGGAAATACTATAGTTTCGAGGACCTGTTCTTTTGGTTATGATGTTTTTTATATATGCTCCCCATATTTTGGCTTGTTGGGTTACGTTCCCAAAATGTAGCACTCCTCTTCCTGGTTTTGAAACAAGTAGGCTGCTTACTGGGTAAATGTCGGCGTGGATTGTGCCGCTTGTGCCGTAGATGTCTGTGTGGACAACTGTTCTATCGTGGCCTTTGGCGTTAAAGCTGATGTTAATTGTTCCAAACTTGTTTTTTTCTGCTTGCACTGTTACTCGCAACTCGTCTATGGGCATCCATGAGTTGGGTCCGATTTTGTCTGTTAGAACAGATTTTATTTTTAGGTCTCCTAGAAAGGCTTGAAGAAGGTAAACAGGGTGAGGCAAGTTTTCTCCGAATCGGCCACCTGGAAGTTTGTGGCACCAGTGGTTTTTGTCTCCGGCCATTATTTCATCTGGGCTATGTAAAACAGAAACGTCCATGCCTATTACCTGGCCGATTTCTCCGGCTTTTACTTTTTTCATGGCACTGAAAATAGAGTGCTCAAAAAGTTGACTGTGAATTATAGTCATTTTGCCTTCTGATTTTTGTAGTGCTCCGATTAGTCGATCTGCGTCTTGAGTGGTTATTGTAAAGGGTTTTTCAACTACGACGTGGCAGTTTAATTTTAAGGCCTCAATTGCTACGTCTGCGTGAAATTTTGGTGGAACACAAACTGAGATTGCGGAAAGTTTTTCTTTTTTTAACATTTCAGGCAAACTAGTGTAGTAGGCTGGGATGTTCCAGTTCTTGGTGAATTCTTTGGCTAATTTTTCGTTCAAGTCGCATGCTGCTGTTACTGTTATTCCTGCATCTCTCCATGCATTTACGTGTATGCCTGATATGAATCCACAGCCGACTACTCCAACTTTTGTCATAAACTTTTCCGCCTTTTCATCAAATAATTTCCAATCTAATAAAAAAGAGTATCTCACCAAAAAAGCTCTTATTTGTTTCTATTTGCTAGTTACTGAAACGTTTGTTTTGTTTAAGTTGTTTTAGGCTATTGTCGGCATTTGTTTGTAACTCGACTTTGTTTGTCTTTTGGATTGGGGCAAACTTGGGATGAATTTGGAAAAACTGTTTTATAAAAAACGGGTGATGGCTGCCGGTATGGCACAAGCACCTAGTTCAACTGTTCACAATGTAGCTAGCCTAAGTTTGGTTCCACAATGTCTGTTGGTGTCTTATTTAAAATTCAAAATGAATCTGGAGAAAGTGTGCTAACCTTCAATCCTACAAAAACATATCAATCCTTAGTTTTTACTTCTCCTGAACTTGATGATGGAACCTACACCGTTTATGTCGGAGGCACATACACCGGAGAAACCGAAACCTATGGAATTTATCAAGGTGGCACCTACAGCGGAGGAACAGAATACGGCAGTTTCACAATTTCTTAGATTCTGCCAAAAGTGAATCGAATCAAAAAATTGAAAATTTCATTGTGGCGCCGAGGGAGGGATTTGAACCCTCGCGACCCAATGGATCACAGGCTTTCCGTAGTCGGAGAAGTTCCAGGCTTATGCTTCCAAAGATGGAATCTGCTCCCTACCAGATTTCCCGCAACACTGTTGCTCTAGGAGACCTCGGCACAACTGTAGAATAGCAACAGACCTGTTTTTTAGCCTTTTCGGAAAAAATATTCAGTTACTGCTTACTATGCCACTTTTTCGGATAAATTCCCCGCGGCATCATAACCCGTGATGTTTTAGCAACAAATCCATGATCCATTGTTAGTACGTTTTCCGTGGAAACTACTGCTTTTGCTAAACTGATGGCTTCCCCTTTTTGGGTGAAAACTGCAACTGTGTCGTCAATTTTTATTCCTGCATCTAATGCTAAAACTCCTGGTGCTGTTAGGTGGGCTCCGTGGCAAAGGGCATCTACTGCGGTGTCACGGACGTAAATTTTTGGTAATTGTTTGAGGGCTTTTTCCATGGGGGACACAAATTTTCGGAGGATGTTTTCATCTTTTGTTTCTTGGTATTTGTTGTATAGATAGGTTATATCGTGAAGGGTGACTAGGCTTTCATCTTCTATGAAGGGTCCAACTCGTGTTCGGCGCAACTCTTGCATATGTGCGCCGCACCCTAAAACTTCGCCGATGTCGTAGCAAAGTTTTCGTATATAGGTTCCAGCTTCGCAGCCGACTTTGAATAGTACGTTTTTTTCTTTTTTTCTAAAATTTGAGAATGTAGCTTCATTACGCAGATGTATTCTTTGCCTGCCAGTAATAATGCCTGAATTACCTTTGTAGCGTCCTCTAAGGCATGTGGTAAAACGCCAGTGACTTTGGGATTTCCCCGGCTAAACTAAGCCTCAAGGGTCCCGCCATGACCAGCGCGTTCAAGACCAAGGATACGTTTTAACCATGCTGTGACTTCGTGGCTTGAGGGTCCAGCAGGTTTGTCCACGTTGATTATGCCAAACTGCATGTACTGTTTTATTGGACGTTCTTCAGGTTTGTGACCAAAATTGGGGTCAGTTGGTTCTTCGGTCTTGATTACCAAACTTCTTTTAATTTCCCAAGGTTCGTTAATTGTTCGCATACTATTTCTCCAAAGGAAAAAGAATTAGGTTCGGGCGACTATTGCATTGAATCGAGTATGCCCGCTGTCTTTAGTGCTTCATTGATTTCGTCGTCGGTTGCGCCTCGTTTTATTTTCACGCAGTCTTTGGTTGGTTGCAAGTGTTCTACGTTTGCTCTTCTTCGTTTTACTCCGTTAACTGCTTTGGGTCCCGTAATTAATGCAAAGTTTTTGTCCACTACGTCAACGATAACGCATTTTTTTCCTGCTTCGCGCCCTACAACTTTAACGCAAATTTTTCCTACTTCTATTGCAGGCAATTTAAATCCTCGTCCCTTTGACTAGTCGTACCCATGTTTATACTTTACTCATGCCAAAGAATGCCGAAACAAAATCCACAGCGCTTTTTTTGTTATGTTTTTTCTGTTAGTTGTTCTAGTCAACTAGAAAATAATCAAAAAATATATCAGAAATTCAGAACTGTTTTATTTTCAAACTCGGAATCAGGCGAGTGCATTCAGGTTTTATAATAGTTTAACATCAGCGTTTCCACGAACTGTTAACCCCTTTTATTGTGTTCATTCTGTGTTCCTTTCATTCGGTCGTGGTTCTAAGGAAGAATTTTTGTGTTCCATTAAATTTTCAGAAAAAGGCTGTTTTCAACATAGAACTTCTGTTAGTAAGTTAATATGCGGAGTTACTTGTGTCAAGTTGGTGTTTTCACTAGATAACATGCAGTTTTATTTGGTCCGGGTAAATTATTTTTTCATTTTTGACCGAAACAAATAAAGAAGAACTGGTTCCTATTTGGTCAGAGTACATAAAGAATGTGATTACTTGTGCAAAATCAGGGTTGGCATAATTGGAGTAGGAAACTGTTTTGCAGGTTTAGCTCAAGGAATCGAAATCTACAAAGATAGACAAAATTATTGCTGGAATTTAAGTGAACGTTTGCTTAATTAATCCCCCTAGAATTCATCCAAAAGCTTGGGGAAAACCTGCAGTTTATCAACCTTTAACTATGGCATATACAGCTGCAGTTCTTGAAAAAGACTATAAAGTAAAAATCATAGATTCCCCTACTGAAGGATGGAAAAACCTTGAAGAAATTGATTCACAAAATTACAAAGTAGGTTTAAACAATAAAGATTTACATCTTAGAATAAAACAATCATCCCCTGATATCGTTGGAATTAATGTTCCTTTTTCCGGTTGGTCAAAAAGTGCCTTTGAGGTCGCATCCATTGTTAAAAACATTGATAAAAACATAATTACACTTTTGGATGGTTTACATCCTTCTTCACGTCCAGATCAGTGTTTAACGGATCCTAATGTTGATTATATTATTCGTGGAGAAAGTGAGCAGTCTTTTCCTGAATTAATTTATTATTTGCAAAAAGGAGTTCAACCTAATAAACTGAAAAAAATTAAAGGAGTAGGCTACAAAAAAGATAACAAAATTTTTCTAACTCCCCTAAGGCCACCTGTTGAAAACCTTGATTTATTACCCTTTCCTGCTAGACATTTGCTTCCTATGGAAAAATATTTTAAAGATGTGAAAGAAAAGCCCCTGCGCGGAGTTATAAATAAGCCGTGGACTCCAGTGATTTCAAGTCGAGGCTGTCCTCAAAGTTGTATTTTTTGTACAGTTCATGTTGTTAATGGAAAAAAATGGCGCGGTAGGAGTCCTGAAAATGTGGTTGATGAACTTGAACAACTTGTTGAAAAATATTCGATTAAACAGCTTGATTTTATAGACAAAAACATGTCATATGATAAGAAAAGAATGGAAAAAATTTGTAAAAAAATGAAGGTTGCTGGTTGTAAAAAGATTCGTTTAAGTCCTGAATCTGGGGTTCAACGTGTAGTTGACGAGGTTATTCATAAGAATATGAAACTTGAAGACGTCGAAAATGCTCTTGTTTTAGCAAGAAAAGTGGGACTTAAAGTGGGTGTGTTTTTTGTTCTTGGGCTTATTGGTGAAACAAAACAAGATATGGAAGAAACAATACAATTTGCCTATAAGCTGAGAAGTTTAGGTGCAGATATGTTTCATTTTAGTGTTGCTATGCCTCTTTATGGAACTGAATTGTATGAACAGGCTAGACAAGGTGGTTATTTGCCTGAAGATTTTAGTGACGAATCATTGAGTCATCTTGAACCTTTGATTCAAACTGAAGATTTCTCTATTAAAGATGTGCGCGAGTATTGCATTAGAGCAAATGCAGTAAATCGAGTTATAACTCCTAAAAAAGTTTTGAAAGCTTTGATTCATCCAAAAAAGACCTTTGGCATTGTTAAATATGTGCTGAAAATGAACTATACCTCTCCAAATCAAGTGGATCAACAAGTTTCTGATGTTGACCTTCAAGAAAAAAAGCGCTAAATTATGTTGTGTATTGGTTGATTCCTAAACTTTTTTGATTGCTTTTTCTTCAACATCAGTAAATCCATTTCTTCAATATTTTTTCACTCAAAAAATCTTGAGAAAACTAAACATGAACTGTTGTTTACCGAAAAATGAGGTTGTGGGTATCTTTTTACGTGGATTCCCTGTTATAGCATGTAGATGGTTAGCTTGACGGTTTTTGTAACAAAATTTGATGGAACAAAACAACAATACAGCCGAGCAAAAATTATCAAAACCTCCATTCGCATGGGTGCCTCAAAACAAGTAGCAGAGTCTATTGCTAATCATGTTGAAACTAGGCTGTATGATGGTATAGAAACTAAGAAAATTCTGCAAATGATTTTTAGAAAACTCAAAAAACACAAACCATCTGTTAAGCATCAAATCGATTTACGGCGGGCTTTAGGGTTGTTACGTTCTGCTCCTGACTTTGAAATTTTTGTCCAGATGCTTTTGGCAGAACATGGATACAACGTTACTCCTAACAGCATTATCAAAGGAATCTGTGTAGAACACGAAGTTGATGGAATTGTCCGAAAAGATGGCAAAACTGCAATTTTGGAGGTTAAGCACCACTTTGATCATCATACTCCAACTAACTTGGATGTTAGTAGAATTTCCCGAGCAGTCTTTGAAGACGTAACCGAAGGCTACCAAAACGGGTTTAATGACCTCAAAATTGACTACGCCATGATTGTTTGCAACACCAAACTAACCAATCATGCCAAACGATACGCTGACTGCAGAGGAATCAAACACATTGGATGGAGTTCCCCAAAAAATCATGATTTACAGACTATGATCGAGGAAAAACGGTTCTATCCTGTGACGTATCTTCGCGGATTGAAAGTTGATTCTAGAAAGCGGTTGACGTCAGAGGGGATAGTTTCTTTGAAGCAGTTAGTTGAAAAAAACCCAAAAGAGTTAAGGAGAAAAACTGGAATTTCTCGTGACAAGCTCGAATTGATTATTAGTAAGGCTCAAGCGGTGCTTTCTGGAAATTAATTATCGTTTATTTTTACATTTGGATTTCATTTGCATTAAATTTATTAGCATGTTTATTATTACTTAATATTTACTACGTTCTTTATGTTGCACGAAAACCTCCAATGCGCAGACCCTCACTGCAAACATGAACTGAGGCTGGTTTTCCAAAATGAACGCTTCGTTGGCTATAGATGCTTAATGAAACCAAACAGCCACAACTTCAGATACGACATAGAAAACAAACGATGGGAAAAACTCATAATCAAAACAAAAACCATCCTCAAATACAAAGAGGCTCCCTTCGAATAAGAAATTGACGAACCAATAATGGCTGAATTGATTTCATTTTTTGTTGTCAAAAAATGTTGCAAAAAATTGCATCTAGATAAACTCTTCGCGAATGATATTTATGTGAGTTCTGTAATCTGGACTGTTTAAATATAAGAACTCTACCAATAGAGTAACTAGAGGACAAAAAGCATGGGTTCTAAATCACCTAAAGGCGAACTTGCGGCAAGAAAACTACTTGCAAAAAGGAAAAAATTCAGATGGAAAGACTTGTACTACAAACGCCGCACATTACGATTGGACGTTAAATCAGACCCTCTAAAGGGCGCTCCGATGGCTCGGGGAATTGTACTTGAAAAAGTAGGAATTGAAAGCAAACAGCCAAACAGTGCGGTACGAAAATGTGTACGCACACAGCTTATCAAAAACGGCAGAGTCATAACTGCGTTCCTGCCCGGAGACGGCGCACTAAACGTAGTTGACGAACACGACGAAGTAGTCGTTGAAGGAATCAGCGGTTCCCGCGGAGGAGCCATGGGTGACCTTCCAGGTGTTCGATGGAAAGTTTCAACCATTAATGGGGTTTCCCTTAAAGAATTGGTTCTGGGTAAGAAAGAAAAGCCTATGCGTTAAACTTTGAAGGTGTCTCGTTTGAACAAAATGGAAGAAATCAAACTATTCGGAAAATGGAGCTTTGAAGGTGTCGCTATAGAAGACCCCGGGCTTAAGCAATACATTTCACTTAAACCAGTTTATGTTCCCCACAGCATGGGACGACACGAACACGGAAAATTCCGCAAAGCCAAAGTAAGCATAGTTGAACGACTAATAAACAATCTTATGCGTCCTGGCAGCTGTGCAGGCAAAAAAACACGGGCAATAACATTGCTTAGAAACGCCTTTGAAATAATTAATGTTCAAACTGGACAAAATCCTATTCAAGTTCTTGTATCTGCAGTAGAAAACACTGCCCCAGGAGAGGACACCACACGTATCAGCTATGGTGGTATTGCTTATCATCAAGCCGTTGACATCTCTCCACAAAGACGCGTTGATATTGCATTACGTTTACTTTCTGCAGGTGCACGAAATCAATCCTTTGGTAACCCCAAAGCCTTGGATGAATACCTTGCCGAAGAGTTGATTTTTGCTTCCAGAAAAGACGTAAAAAGTTACGCCGTCAAAAAGCGCAACGAAATGGAACGCATCGCACGATCTTCACGCTAAATTTTTGCGTGTTGCGTGCTTGCTGTAAAGAATGCAGTTGAATGGGTTAGAGAACTCTTTCAAAAAGTTAAAATAACTGAACCAACTGTGTTCTCTACGAATTACACTCATAAATAGAGTAAAAAGGAGAACAAAAAAATGAGTAACAAAGAGAAACCCCATCTGAACTTGGTGGTTATTGGTCACATCGACCACGGAAAATCAACAACCGTAGGTCACCTTTTCTCTCTCACTGGCGCAGTCGACGAGAGAACAACAAGAGCCTACGAAGAAGAAGCAAAAAAACTAGGAAAAGAGACATTCAAGTTTGCTTGGGTCTTGGACAAGCTCAAAGAAGAACGAGAACGTGGTATGACCATCGACGTTGCATACCTCAAATTTGAAACTCCAAAATATCAGTTCACAATTATTGATGCACCAGGACACCGCGACTTCGTAAAGAACATGATCACTGGTGCAAGCCAATCAGACTGTGCTATTCTACTCATTTCTGCAAAAAGAGGAGAATTCGAAGCAGGAATTGGTTCTGGAGGACAAACCCGCGAGCACGCTTTCTTGGCATACACCCTTGGTGTAAATCAGATTGTAGTAGCCATCAACAAGATGGACGATGCCTCTGTAAACTGGAGCGAAGAACGCTACAATGAAGTCAAGAATGAAATGGAACGCATGCTCAAAATGTCTGGATTCAACCCCGCAAGAATTCACTTCGTTCCAACCTCTGGTTGGACTGGAGATAACCTCCAAAAACGCAGTGAAAACATGCCATGGTACAACGGTCCTACACTGTTTGAAGCCCTTGACCAAATGGAAGTTCCACAAAAACCAACAACCAAACCTTTGAGAATTCCTATTCAGGACATCTACACAATCACTGGAATTGGTTCAGTTCCTGTTGGTCGTGTTGAAACAGGTGTTCTAAAAGAAGGCGATGAACTAGTTTTCATGCCCGGAAACGTAAAAGGTCAAGTCAAATCCATCGAAACTCACCACGTAATGGTTAAACAAGCACTTCCCGGAGACAACATCGGATTCAACGTCAGAGGAATCTCCAAGAAAGATGTCCACCGCGGTGACATAGCGGGTCATACTTCTAACCCTCCCACAGTAGCCAAAGAGTTCCTCGGACAAATCATCGTTATCCACCACCCAACTGCAATCGCTGCAGGTTACTCTCCTGTATTACACAGCAACACTGGTCAGATTTCATGTAGATTCAAAGAACTAGTTGCAAAACTAGACCCACCATACAAAGAATTTCCAGAACTTGGGCGCTTCGCAGTCCGAGACATGGGAACAACAGTCGCAGCCGGTGTAGTAAAAGAAATCACCGTAAAGGGATAAAGAGACCCTTTTTGTTTCTCTTTCATTTTCTTTTTTAGTTAACTGATTTTTTCAGAAAAAGCTTGTTTTAAACATATCACTGTTTCTATTATAATATTAGTGTTCTAATATGGTTTAGCTTGGCATTTTTGAGATTTATTTTCAATTTAGGAAAAGTAGTGTGAATAGGTTTTGATCTAGGATTAGCAGTATTCCTTGGGTGATGCAGATTGCACCAACGATAAAGGTTATTGGACGTGAGGCAAGAAGGGTTCCGAGGAGTTTGAGGACATCTTCTATGAATTTGAAAACCATGTAGACGATCACTGCGGGTATCAAAAACAGTGCGACGTATACCCATATGGAACCGATTCCTAGAACAGTTTCTGGTAAGGGATAGAAGAAGTAAACTGCGCCTGTAACTAATCCTCCTGCAAGTAAACCAAGTAGGGCTGCCCATGGGAAGTCTTTGATGGGTTTTAGCATCAAAATTAGTCCTGCAACTATGAGTAGATATTGTGTGTAAGTGTCTACATTGGGGGCTTGGGATTGCCAAGCTGCGGCGCCTGTTATCATGAGGGCGATTCCAACAAAGAACCCAAAAAATGAAACAACTCTGATTAGTATGCTTGTTGGGGTTCCTACAATTGGCACGGGCTTAATTACCCTTTGGATAAACCACGACATAGCAATGATTCCCCCCAAAATCAGGACATACTGTGTGTTGTTAACCAAAATGCCAAAATCCACCACGTTTGTTCCCCAGAAAATTTTTGTACACCTCATTAATAGTTGAATCAACTTTTAACGCTTTCTTGAAATCATTCAAAGAAAAGTTGAAACTTTTAGTTTTTCTGAAAAAAGGTTGTTTTCAAATTAGAACCTCTGCTTTAATCATTACATTGCACAACTATATCTTAAATCAATAGTAATTCCTGCGAACAAGCTATAAGTCAAGAAGCCTGCATAACCTAAAATGCAACCTAATCAACAACGAAGCAAAATCAAACTTGGAATGCAGGTAAATATCGTTTTGAAACAACACCAACGGACTGGTAGATTAACAGAAGGTTTCGTTAAGCACATTCTCACCAATAGCTCAACCCATCCACATGGAATCAAAGTAAGACTCACAGACGGCAAAGTTGGCAGAGTAAAATCAATATTAAAATAATTTAGCCTGATTTTTTTGTTATTAAGAAAAGTAGCGGGTCGCCTTGGTTTGACGTCTAGTTTTCGCCAGTTTCCTTGATGTCTGAACTCTTATCCGCTGTCCCTTAAGCGCTGAACGTCCAAGCTTAGGTTGCTCCCTCCCGGGCCTGGCCAGATTCACCTGATAGACACGGTGAACGGCCTCCCTACGAAGACCGCTCCATGACCGCCAGCCTAAAGGGACGGATAGTCACTGTTAGAGGACCAAGGATGTCTGACGATCTTTTACGCCTCGCCAAAGCATTCAGCCCGTCGTATAGAGGGTTTACGGTGCAAGGGACCCCTAGCCCCCCGCCTAGACCCGCCAACAAACACAGATGCCATAGAAGCTTTAAAAGTTTGTCACAAAAAACATCCAATTAATTCAGTTTCTTGGCTCTCTAAATCGAGCTCATAAAGAACTTACTTGTAACAATGCATCAATTTCTTGTTTTCCAAAACAGAAGATTGTTTGTCGATATTCAATGTGACACAAATTAAAGCAACTACCACAATTGAAACTGCAAAAATGGCAATCTTCTTGTTTATTCTAAAATTGAATACATCCCTGTTCTGAAAAGAAAGTTATCAATTAATGCTAATCTTGTCTATTTTATTTAACTAAATATGTATTTTTTCTTCAAAACCTTACTTTGTAAATTGGATAATTAAATTCAGTTCGTAGAGGTAACTAAATAAAATCGAGTGCCTAACCCTACGTGAGGAAATGAATCTTGTCGTTTTTCTTGGGCAAACAGAAACAAACCGACGAGCAAGTTGAACTGCCTATAGGAGCTCTTCATAGGCACTTAATGGCAATTGGAGCCAGCGGCTCAGGAAAAACTGTTCTTTGCAAATGCTTAATGGAAGAAGCCATCCGCAATGACGTCCCAGCCATAATTGTAGACCCCCAAGGGGACATTTCTTCGTTAGCTTTGAAAGGAAACTCCGAAGAACTAGAAATTCATGGTGTGCCACTGACCATGCAAAACGAATTTTTTGAAAAAGCCAGAGTTGGAATATTCACCCCCGCTAGCAGCAAAGGAATCCCCATTAGCGTCAATCCCCTTTCTTTTCCGTCAGACGACACTCCCAGAGAAGAAGCTATATTGGCTCTTGACATGACTGCTACTTCTCTTTCAAGTTTTCTTGGATATGATTTGTCTTCAGATTCTGGCAAAGGAGCCAAAGCTTACTTATTCACTCTGTTGCAGCATTTATGGCAAAATGGTGAAAGGGTAAGAGACATGGAACACATGGCTCAACTAGTTACCAAGCCCCCTGAAACCATTGCTGAAATGCTGAAAAGTTTTGTTACCAGACGTGAACCCCAAGAAATTGCCCGCAAACTCCGTTTTCTTACTGTGGGCACTCCTTCTTTGATGTTTCAAAAAGGTGTTCAAATCGACATGGATATGTTCATGGACAAAAGTGACGGCAAAATTCCGTTGAACATTATTTATATGAACACTCTTAGTTCCACAAACGACAAACAGTTCTTTTTGGCAACTTTACTCAAGGAACTGTATTGCTGGATGCTCAAAAATCCCTCCGAAGACATCCAACTGCTGTTCTACGTGGATGAAATTGCTCCATATATTCCACCTTATCCTCGAAATCCTCCCCCTAAGGAAGCCTACGCTTTTTTGTTTAAACAAGCCCGAAAATACGGAGTTGGACTGGTGGCTGCAACTCAAAATATTACAGATATTGACTACAAGGCTCTTGCTCAAGTTAACACCTGGTGTCTCGGTCGCTTGATGACTCAACAAGACATCTCTCGGGTAAAACAGATTATCCAATCAGTAGACCCCACTCACGCAGAAACCGTCTTGCAAAAACTGCCTAGTCTAAAAACAGGAGAGTTTCTTATGCTGTCCCCTGACGTTTACGAGGACGTTATTAATTTTCAGGTCAGATGGTTGGTCACTGATCACCTGACTTTAGATTCTGATGATATTCCAGAAGCAATAACTCCGGAAACCAAAGAGTTCTTTGCCAAGTTTATGAAAAATCCTGAGACCTCACAAGCAAAACCAACAAAACAAAGTAGCCTTGATGTTGAACCAATTGTGAAGCGTGAGCAAAAAAGTCTTGCTGAACGTATCCAGTTACTGCTTAATTCTGTACGCCAAAGCGTTTCTGCAGAATATATTGCACAAAACCTAAACGTGTTTGTCAAAGATGTGGAAAAAGCCCTTAACATGTTGATAAAATCAAAAATTGTAAAGAAAAGCAAAGTCAAAGACGAGCAAGAAAACCTTTACTGGTTATCCAAGTTTGGGTTTGAACCCGCAAAAAATGTAATGGGCGAAGTTTTAGCTATCCCCGTAAGGATAACCCAAGTTGAGGCCTTTAAACGTGCCAAGTCTTGGCTTGAGGGCGGCTTTTTATTTAAAAAAGAGGAATTGTATGACGCAAAATTTTCTCATATGCCCATTTGGAAGATTTCTGGGACACGTAAAACTAAGCGTTTATTCTTTTTCCAAACCGAAGAAGTGGATACCTACTACTTAAGTGCAACAACTGGTGCCTTGATTTCTCTTGAAAAAGGGGAAATGGTGTTTCACCGTTTAGTGAAAAAGAGCGCTTCAAAACTCAAAGACTTTGACGACGACAACGATATCGTGTTTATTCCTCGTTTGCCTAAAGAAGTTTCAAGAATCCCAAAAGTAAAAATTGGAACTAAAAAAATTCACAAAACTTTGCGTTTAACTTTTGGAGTTAAAGCACTGTTTTCTGAGCTTGTTCTGTTGCCGGTTTGGACTTTAAAAGTTAGACATAAGAAAAAGAAGAAAAAGCGTACAATACACATGGATGCTGCTACGGGTCGTCAACTTGTTGGTTACTTTAAACAAAAAAGAAAAACTAGTGGCGGACGATAAGTTACAGACAACCTATAGTTATAATTAAACAAATTGAAGGGAAAAAGAATTGAACGCAGAAAACGAATTAATTTCTAAACTGAAATCTGAAATTGGAAAAACTTTGCCTGCAATGTTTGCTGGAATGGCAGAAAACATGCTGGAAAACAACAAAGACGTAATTATAGCTTGGCTTAAAGACAACAAAGACCTAGTAAAAGAAGTAATCGAAAGCTAAACTTTGTTTTTATCTGTCCCAGACTCTTACATAGTAAGGTTAATAGGCTAGCTTTTCGTCTAGGATGCTAGTTCACATTACCAAAAACACCAATAAAACTAGTAATGTAACACAAATGTTGGTTAGACTTTAGGAGAATAGCAAACAATGGGGAAGATAATTATCGTTTACAAAATTATGCCAGCTGAATCAACAGTTGACCTAAAAGTGATAAAACAAAAAATCCAAGAAAAACTAGCAGATATTGCCTCAATCAAAAAATTTGCCGAAGAACCGATAGCTTTTGGTCTTTGTGCCTTGAAGGTTAACATGGTTCTCCCAGAGAAGGAAGGAATCGCAGATGAAACCGAAAAACGAATTGCCTCCATTGAAGGTGTCGGTCAAATCCAGACTTTGGGATTAACTAGACTATAATTTCTCAAACTTTATATATTCAGGGCTTCCTTCGAAAAATGTGGAGCCTTACGATTACCTAATTAAGGAAGGAAAACTACATGACCGAAATACAACTAAGAGTAGAAGACGCAAAACAGAGAGACGTTTATAGAGGAATCGCCCGAGTCGATCAGCAAACAATGCAAAAACTAGGCATTTCAGCGGGTGACGTAATAGAAATTATCGGAAAACGAAACACCGCAGCCATAGCATGGCCAGCGTATTCTGAAGACCAAAACAGGGATATAATTAGAATCGATGGGTTCACCCGCAAAAACGCTGGAGTGGCAATGCACGAAGTAGTTGTAATTCGTCAAGCCAAAGTATCCAATGCCACAAGTTTGGTTTTAGCTCCAATCGACATGAAACTAAACGTGGATGAAGACTTCACAAACTTTGTAAAAAACCGACTCATGGAAAGGACCTTCGTTGAAGGTGATACCACCCTAGTAATGATGTTAGGGCACGCAATTCCTTTCCGTGTAACTAAATCTCGTCCCCATGGAATCATTAGAATAAATAACGCCACAAACGTTCAAATCATGGCTGAACCCGCCCCAGAAAGTGAAGGTCTACCAAGAACAACCTACGAAGACATCGGTGGACTGCATGAAGAAATCCAAAGAATCCGAGAAATGGTTGAACTGCCCCTACGGCATCCTGAACTGTTCCAACGTCTTGGAATAGAAGCTCCAAAAGGTGTACTGTTACATGGTCCTCCTGGATGTGGAAAAACCCTTCTCGCTCGTGCAGTAGCAAACGAATCTGAAGCAAACTTTTACTCAATTAACGGACCTGAAATCATGAGCAAATTCTACGGAGAATCCGAAGCAAGGCTCCGAGAAATGTTCCAGCAAGCACAAAAAAATGCTCCTAGCATAATTTTTGTTGACGAGCTTGATGCTATTGCACCTAAACGTGAAGAAGTAACTGGAGAAGTAGAACGACGCGTTGTTGCTCAACTTTTGGCTTTGATGGATGGGCTTTCTGGCCGAGGTTACTTGATTGTTATCGGTGCAACTAACCGACCTGAAGCTCTTGACCCTGCACTGCGACGTCCTGGACGCTTTGATAGGGAAATTGAAATTGGTGTACCTGACCAAAAAGGACGTTATGAAGTAATTCAAATTCACACTCGAGGTATGCCTCTTAAAGATGATGTGGATTTGGAAAAACTGGCCAAGATGTCTCATGGTTATACAGGTGCAGATTTGGAGGCGTTGAGTCGGGAAACTGCAATGAAGGCTTTGCGTAGGTATTTGCCTGAAATTAATTTGGATGAAGAACGCATTCCTCCAAGTGTTTTGGAGAAAATGGAAGTTCGTATGGAAGACTTTTTGAACGCCTTCCGAGAAATTACGCCCACTGCGATGCGTGAAGTTCACATTGAAGTTCCCGAAGTTCACTGGTCCCAAATTGGAGGTTTAGGTGAACTAAAACAAGAACTCATAGAAGCCGTTGAATGGCCATTGAAAAACCCAGAAGTTTTCACTAGGTTGGGTATTAATCCTCCTAAAGGAATCATGCTTTATGGTCCTCCCGGTTGTGGAAAGACTTTGCTTGCTCGTGCAGTTGCAACAGAAAGTGAAGCAAACTTCATAACCATAAAGGGTCCTGAAGTATTTTCTAAATGGGTTGGAGAATCCGAAAAAGCCATCCGTGAAGTTTTCCGAAAAGCTCGAATGGCCTCCCCAACTGTGATATTCTTTGACGAGTTTGACTCTTTGGTTCCTGGTCGAGGTATGGGATATGCTGACACTGGAGTTGCAGAACGGGTTATCAGTCAACTATTAACTGAGATGGATGGTTTAATTTCTTTGGAAGATGTAGTTCTCATTGCGGCTACCAACAGGCCTGACATTATTGACCCTGCAATTCTTCGTCCTGGACGGTTTGATCGTTTGATTTATGTTCCTGAACCTGACAAAGACAGTCGGCTAGAAATCTTCAAAATCTACACAAAGGATATGCCTCTAGCAGATGATGTAAATTTGGCTCAGTTGTCTGTGATGACCAAGAAGTATTCAGGTGCAGACATTGAGGCCCTTTGTCGGGAAGCTGGAATTAATGCTTTACGTAAAGATATTGAAGCTAAGGCTGTTACTGCTGAAGATTTCCGGAAGGCACTTGACAAAACTGGTCCATCGATTTTGCCTAATATGGAGAACTGGTATCGTAATTTCATGAAGAACGCTAGGCAGTTAAAGAAGCCTACAACCCCTGTAGCATAGTTACACTAATGGAAGTGAAACAGTATTGATTAAAACTTGGATGTCCCACCCCTTGAAAACTCAGATTCAAGAGTTACTGGAACGGAAAGGTCCAATGACAGACGTTGACCTATTTGATTTGGTGAAAGCAACTCATGAAGTCGGCTTTAGTGAACTAAATCGAACTTTGTTGCGCATGGAAATTGAAGGCATAATACATGTCTCAACTGCCACAAAAGGCAAACGAAGAGTTGAGTTGGTCGAACAAAAACAATAAAAGTTTTCCACGAACACTTTCTTTGGGAAAACTTTCATCAACGTTTCTGGTGGCTCACAGCATTGGGTGTAAATCTACGAGTATTAATTCCAAAAACTGAAATTGAATTTAATGTTCTAAGTGGCAAAATTGTCGCCATTGATGCTTATAACAGTCTTTATCAGTTTTTATCTAGTATTCGTCAACCTGATGGTACACCATTAAAAGACCGCTCAGGCAAAATAACTAGTCATCTAATTGGACTATTATACCGCACCGCTAAATTGGTGGAAAAGGATGTTAAAGTTGTTTACGTTTTTGACGGACAATCCCCCGAACTAAAAGAAGCAGAGGTCAAACGTCGTACCAAAGTCAAAGCAGAAGCTCTGATAAAGTATGAGACTGCCCTAAAAGAGGGAGACATGGAGATTGCTCGGCGTTATGCTCAGATGACTTCAAAAATGAAAAGTTACATGCCCGAAGACTCCAAACGGCTACTAAATGAGCTGGGGATTCCTTGGATTCAAGCCCCATCCGAAGGCGAGGCCCAAGCGGCATACATGACGCAAAAAGGCACTGCAGATTACTGTGGCAGTCAAGACTACGACAGTTTACTTTTTGGAGCAACCCGTCTTGTGCGAAATTTAACCGTAAGCGGCAGAAGAAAGATTCCAAGAAGGAACACTTACGTTAACGTGTTTCCTGAAGTAATGAAGCTTGATTCTGTTCTCAAAGAATTAGAAATTACTAGAAAACAACTTATTGATTTGGCCATACTAGTGGGAACTGATTTTAATCCTGGCGTTAAGGGTGTTGGACCTAAGACTGCCTTGAAACTAATAAAAAAGCATGGATGCCTTGAAGAAGTTATTCCTAACTTAAAGACTGTAGATTGTATTGGGGATTACAAAGGAATTCGGGATTTGTTTTTGAATCCAAAAATTACTGACGATTACAAACTAGAGTGGAATTCCCCAAACGCGAAAGGTGTAGTTGATTTTTTGTGCCGAGAACGAGACTTTTCCGAGGACCGAGTCCGCAGTGCAGTCAACAAAATGGCAGTTAGCTTTAAAGAATCCAAAAGCAAGACCACCCTTGAGTCGTGGTTCGGCTAAACCGCTATAGTTCAAAACCATGCTTTCCAATTAAGGGAACAAAAGCTACTCCACCAAGGTTTTCTTTAGTTACTTCGCCATTTTGTTTTTTGACTCGAATTAAGCTTTGATAAACCTGTGCCCCTCCAACAGGAGCCAACAAAACACCACCATCCTTTAGTTGGTCAACTAACGGCTCTGGAACCTTTGGACCCGCTGCAGCAACAAAAATTCTGTCATAAGGCGCTTCATGTGAGTATCCAAGTGTTCCATCGCTGTGAATTACTGTAATTCTGTCTTGGTAGCCTGCATTTTCAATGTTAGCTTTAGCAAAGGCGGCTAACTGTGGTATTCTTTCAATTGTATATACATGTCCCCATTTTTCTATAGGTGTATCCGAAGGCGCAACGATTTCTGCTATGGTTGCTGCGTGCCAGCCTGAACCTGCTCCTACTTCTAGGACTTTGTGTCCGATTTGGAGTTCAAGGGCTTCATCCATTATGGATACCATGTTTCGCCCAGTTGACCGCATGTGTCAACCAAGAGGCGCAGAAGCCGTTTGACCCCAACCGATAGAAAGTGGGCAATCCAAGGCAGCACTAGGTTTTGCATTTTCTGGCAAAAACTTTTCCCTTGGAACTCTTTGCAAGGCATTTATTACCTTTGGCGACCGAAGAACACCTTGTTTTATTAGTTTTCGAACCAAAACATTCCATGATTGCTGGTTCATAATTTACCCCTTTTAACTAAAGGAGTTTTACGCCTTAAACTTTTTTTGTGGTATCAAGAATTGTTGTCCCAAACCTTTCACGAAATCTTTTTTAGTAATATTTCATATACTGTCTTAGGTGGGAAAAATGACAAACAATCAAACCAGTACCAAGTTGGAAATTTTTGTTGCTTATCCCCTGATAATTATAATTGGATTTTACATGATGGCAAGTGCAGTTGTCCCCTTCCTTAATGTTAACCCCCACATTTTTACAGCAGTTTTTACTTTATCAGGGGGAATCCCTGCAATAACATTATTTTTCAAAGAAAAATTTTACAAAATACAAACCCATTGAATCAGAAGCATAACTTCTGAGGTTTTTGGTTCAAAAAATTGTTAGTGAAGAGTTTAGCCTCTTCGTGTTATTTAGATCCATTTGGTCGTTGCTGGTTTTTTGAAGGGTTTTAAAGTTTTTAGGGCTTCTTGTAGTTCTTTTGTTGAATTGGTTATTGGGTATCCCAAAAGTATGGGTCCAAAGATTGCTTCGTCTTTGTGTAGTTCTAAAGCTTTTACGATTTCTTCGTTTCCTTTTATCATGGCGCCAAAGCCGACGTAGCAGCTTCCGATGCCAAAGGATTGGGCGGCGATCATCATGTTCTCGCAGGCAAGGGCGCAACTTACTGCTCCGTTGTTTGGTCCAATAACGAAAACGATTGCAGGGGCAGAATAATAGATTACGTCTTTGGGTTCATCTAACACTTTGTACAGGCTCATGGCCATTTCATACATTTCAGGAGCTTGCTCTTTTAGTCCGCTGATTGAGTTTTTCCAGAAAGGAAATGTTGTTTCTAACAATTTTTGCCGGAATTTTGGGTCTTGAACAACAACAAACCGCCAAGGCTGCGAACGAGTCATGGAAGTATATGGTGCTTGGTTGCCTGCGTCAATAATTTGTTTCAGGATGTCTTCAGGAATAGGTTTTGAATCATAAGCCCTTAC
>JARRLY010000019.1:0-13465 GCA_037386545.1 Candidatus Bathyarchaeota archaeon | reverse complement strand
GCTTTTTCACAAAACTTTGCGAACTCGTTTGCGAAGGCTAGGTTGATTTCTTTGTATGCTTCTTCTAAAAGTTTTACGGCTTCTGCAATTTTGATGTCTTTTACTCGAACTATGTGAGATTTTGTTATTATTTCCAAAATTAAGCAGGCAACCTTTAAGCTTCGCTTGGTTACACCGCCCACAATTTTTGTTCCATTATTCATGTTATCCGAAGGACTTGCTGAATTATTAAGGGTTGAAAAATAGGCTAGACCAAAATTTTCTCCAGCTTTTAATCCGGAAGCGTTTTCCAGAATATCTTGAACTATTGTCTGTGTCATACCTGGACCCATAGTGTTTTGGAACATAACCAACGAGCCAGAAGTTAAGCTCATACCGATATCTTTGCAGGCTTTTTCGAAGCGCGAGTAATCAGGTTTCTTTTTTGAATCCAAAGAAGCTGAAACCCCAACAACCACTATTTTGCTTTTGGAAATTGCTTTTCGAAGATTAGTCGTGGAGATGAATCTTTTGTTTTTTATTTTTGGTTCAATGAATTTGCGCAGGTCAGTTTCAGAAAAAGGAGAAACGCCTTTTTGTAATTGGTGAATGATGTGACTGTTAGAGTCCACGCCGATAACTTTGAAACCTGCTTCAATAAAAAGCCCAGCAGTAACTAAACCTGTTCTTCCGCACCCGACGATGCACGCAGTGTAGTTTTGTCGAGTTTTTGAAGATTGTAAATGTTCGCTCGACAATTTCATGACGCTGGACATTTTTTGTTCTCCCAGTTCTTTAGTTTCCTGTGTTATTAATATTCTACGAACATGTTTGTTACAAGTATATTAAATGCTCAAAAAATCTATAGACCTAGGTTAACAAAAACTTGTAAACAATCACGTTATATTATTTGTTCATTCTCAGAAACGTCTTCTTTTACCTCTTTGGAGTGACAAACAGTAACGTTCTTCGAAACTTTCACATTATCTATAATGTTCACGTAATCCCCAATTACACAACCATCCATAACCTTTGCAGACTCACCTATGGTTACGCCTTCGCCGATAACAGAGCCCTTCACTGAAGCGTTATCCAAAATTGTTGTATCTGGAAAAACTACAGAATTTTCTACAGTAACGTTTTTACCTAAAAAAACATCGCGCCCAATTACAGCGTATGGACCCAACTGTGAGCCTTGACCAATGCTAACCCCACAGTCTACACTTACAGGTTCTTCAATTGTTACATTATTAGCCATTTTAGCATTGTTTCCAACAAATCTTCTTTCGGGGATAGAATCCAATAAAACCTTGTTTGCCCTTAGATAATCTAAAGGCTTTCCAATGTCCACCCAAACATCATCGAATTCGTGACCAAACATCTTGCTTTCGGAAGCAATCACTGGAAACACCTCACGCTCTATCGAAACCGGTCGACCTGCAGGAATATAATCAAAAATTTTGGGATCTAAAACATAAACTCCAGCGTTAATCAGATTACTTGGAGCTTTTTCTGCAGGAGCTTTTTCTACAAACTGGGTAATCTGATTATTTTTAGTCAGTTTCACAGTTCCGTATCTGCTAGGATCTTCAACACGGTACAAAGCAATAGTGGCAACTGCGTGGTTTTCTTTATGTTTCTTCACCAGTTCCGTGTAATCTAAAGTAGTAAAAATGTCACCGTTCAAAACCAAAAAAGGCTCGTCATAACCAATTAAATTTTCAGCATACTTAATGGCTCCACCGGTCCACATGGGCTTTTTTTCTATAGAATAACAAACCGTCAGGCCATTTTGTGAGTCCCCATATCTTTGCATGAAAACCTGTGCCATGTGCTTAACCGCCAAAACTACACCGTCAACTCCAGCGTCAGCGAGTCGCTCAAAGGTTCTATCAAGTAACGGCTTGTTTAACACTGGGAACAAAAGCTTTGGACGAGTGCAACTCAGAGGACGTAATCTGGTTCCAACGCCTCCCGCTAAGATTATTGCCTTCATTGTTATCGTCTCTTAACCAGTAACAAGGAGTAACAAAACTAAAAGCTTTATGAATAAAGCCTTCTCCCATAACAAGTAACAATAACCTGTGGTTAGACTTTGTCTGGATAAGATTTAATTTCAAGCAAACAGGTTATGTTAATTCCTGTTGCACAAACGCGGGGGTTGCCAAGCCAGGTCAAAGGCGCAGCCCTGAGGCGGCTGTCTCGTAGGAGTTCGAGGGTTCGAATCCCTCTCCCCGCACCATTTCAGTGTTTATTGAGTTACTTTTTTTGGTTTGTTGTTTCGCTGCTTATTTGTTGTTTTGCAGTTTCTGCGTATTTATTGTCCAATTCAAAACCTACGAAGTTTACACCTAGTCGTATACAAGCAACTGCTGTGTTTCCGATGCCCATGAAGGGATCCAAAACAAGTTTAGTTTTTTCTACTCCATGCAATTTGATACACATCATCGGCAGTTTAGGTGGAAACGTTGAAGGGTGGGGGCGTTGTTTTTTTCGTGACCAAATTGTTTCATATGGAATAAACCATGTGTCTCCACGGTCTCGCAGGTCCTTGGTTGCTTTTTTCCAGCGTTTTATGTTTGTTTTGTCTTGGTAAGGAACACCCACTGCTAGTTTGTCTATTTCCACGTTTCCGGTTTTGGTGAAATGAAAAATGTATTCGTGGCACCGGTTCACAAAACGGTTACTATTAACTGGTTTAAAATGGCCCACTGCAATATCTCCACAAATGTTTGGGTAGTTGCCGGTATCTTCTTGAGGCAAAGCGATTGATTTTTAGAACCCGTTTGCACTCTTTTGCGAAGGTTTCCATCCAATCAAGATAATCTTTTCTAGAACCCGAATCATCGTAGGAGTTGTAGTTAATGCCTAAATTGTAAGGAGGCGATGTAACAATTACATCCACTTCTCCGTCATCAAGAAATTGTTTCATTCCTTGGATGCAATCAATAACATGAACCTGATTTTTATCACACCGCAAAGCTGCGTAAACCATCCAAACAACCAAATTCGTATTGGGAAACATTCCTTTCCCTAAAAATAAAGGGTAGGGTGGGGTGCGGGGAGGAAAGGGAGAGTTTATTGAAAGAATTAATCAGTGAATGTTACTTAATCGCACAAACCGGTAGTAATGTACAAAATAATTCTTAAAGTTCACACATCGAGTGATAAAGATAGGTTTTTGGTGCTCCGGCCGGGATTCGAACCCGGGTCGGCGGCTCGAGAGGCCGTCATACTTAGCCTGACTATACTACCGGAGCCACAGACAGCAACTTTTTCATGATGCTGTAACGCAAATATTCAAAGCCAGCTACTATAAGTTTGTTTTCCTCATCAAAAGAGTTGATTAGAGCAAGATACAATTTCAGTCATTTTCAAAATTGTCAGATTGTTCAATTAAGTATGTGGGCAGTGAAAGGTTGTATTCGAAACACTTAAAATAAATATTGAGTAAATTCAAACATCAAGTTCAAACAAAAAATGGATCGTGTTGTTCTAAAGGGCTACTACACAGAACGCCAATAAGCTGTTGTTTAACTTAGGTAGATTATAAAAAAGAGAAGATGAAAAAACGAATGAGTTCCGGTTCTGCTGAAAAATGTAACGAATGTGGAAGTTCTCTACTGATTCGCGACCCAGAAAGTGGAGAAATAGTTTGCGCAACATGTGGTGTAGTAGTATCCACTCAAATGACAGACCTAGGACCAGAATGGCGAGCCTACACTCCAGAAGAACGCAAAAGCAAAAGACGCGTCGGTGCTCCTCAAACCTTAGCTATTCACGACAAGGGACTGAGCACAAATATTGACTGGCGCGATATAAGCGGATTTGCCCCAGAAAAAAGAGCCCAACTGCACAGAATTCGGCAATGGCAACAAAGAAGCAGAGTCTCCAGCTCGTCAGAAAGAAACCTTACTATAGCTTTGTCAGAAATTAACCGGATATCAGACAAACTGCAACTGCCCAAAAACATTGTAGAAACCTCTTCAGTTATTTACAGAAAAGCAGTCAACGAAAAACTAATCCGCGGACGATCAATCAGAGGAATGGCAGTAGCTTCAACATATTTAGCTTGCAGACAAAACAAGCTTATTCGAACCATTACAAAAATGGAAGAAGTAACGGGAATAAGCAGAAAAGAAATCGCATCAAATTACCGTTACCTAGTAAGGCAACTGAAAATTTTTGTTCCCATCGTCAAACCTAATCAGCATATAACAAAATTGTCTAACAACTTAGAACTAGACGGTGTAACAGAAGGAATCGCCCATCAAATCAATCTAGGCGCCAAAGAGCAAAAATTAACAGCGGGAAGAGGCGCAAAGAGCATCGCAGCAGCAGCTTGTTATATAGCAGCCCGAATAGTTGGAAACTATCGCACCCAAAGAGAAGTAGCAGACGCCGCCGAATTAACAGAAGTTACTATCAGAAACAGATACAAAGAAATGATGAAACGACTAATAATAGTTGTAAATCTCTAACAAAAAACTCACACTAATCATATACTCTCCAGGTTTAACGCTCCCAATAATCATATAAAAATCCAAAAGTTGCCTTAGGTCCAAGATCAAGCTATCCCGTGTCTTTAATTTTTTCATTGAAAGGGTAGCAGGTATCAAGTAGTAGTTTAAACTTGTTCAAAACTGTTTCATAACTAATCGATGACCGCACCGGAGGAGCTGACAAACGCAGTAAGGCATCTAAGTCCAAAAATTGTTCAATATTTTGAATTGCTTTAGCGCCAAATTCTTCGTATTTTATTTCGATTTCAGGAATTGCGCCTCGTCCTTCTAGCTGTATTTTTGGGATTACACCCAACAATTCAACACCAACTTTTCTGAAAGCAGTAGTTACAAATTTTTTAATTTCAGAGGTGAAGTAGCTGGTGTGGACCTTGTTAAGGATTATTCCGACTACTTTGATTCCAAGAGTTTTCATGACATGAACGTAATTTAATGCAGTTACAATGGCCCCTTCGATGCCTGCCTTGTCACATGCAACCACAAGAACAGTGGGCACGCCCAAAGCCGCCGCAATTTCGGCTGTTGAAGCAGGACGTTTTACTGTTTCATTCAAAAACCCCGTGAATGGCCCCATGGCACCTTCAATTACAAGAAAATCGTAGTCTTTACTTGCTTTTTCGACTGAATCAAACATGGACATCCATCCACTACTTGCGACCTGAATAGAAGAATAGTTTTTCATGGGTTCTTTAGTTAAATACAATGCAGGTACGATATCGCGGATATCACCGCCAATTTTTAGCAAGCCCAAATTTATTCCACGCCTCTTTAATGCCCCAGCAACACCAGTAACAATGAAAGTTTTACCTGAGCCACTACCAGTTGCCGAAGTGAACAACAACGACGGAACTTGAGTAGGATGCGGCAATTGTTTTTCAGGATGAACATTGGTAGATACCCCAATCTCGTTTTTCAATTTTTGAATTAACTGTGAATTAACAGTTCTAATTTTTTTAAAATCTTCAGAAGATATATCCAAAGACTTCATTACACTTTGAACAATAGCAGGGTTTTCATCCAGCAAACGATGGGTTAAAATCCCAACGACATTTCCTTTTTTGTTGCTAAAACCAGAAACAAAATCTTGTGGATTACTGCGATAATTTACTCTTTTAATGTGGGAAACAATGATTGGTCTTGCGTTTTTACTTGGAACAATTTTTCCATATGTGTGACAATGAAAACCAGTAACTGTCCCTCCGATTTTGTCGGTCACAAAACTTTTCCCAATAACCTCTGCAACCACATGATCAGTGCAGATCAAGGGCTCAAACTCAACATCTAACAAGCCAAGCCCTTTACGGAGGATAGGAGTGGAAGATAATCTTCCAATATCTGTTGCGTTAGAAAGAATTTGAAAACCTGAACAAATGCCCAAAACAAACTTGCCTGAGTCAGCCATTTTGACAATTTCTTTTTGGATAGGTGGGTTTATGCTTTGAGACTCAACAAGGCTTCCTCCCGGAATTATTATCAAATCAAGAACTTCAGAGGCAGGCCGTCCATCAATAAGGGCATCTTTGTGAACCAAATCGGTGGGTAGGTTTCCGAAGCTTTCAAAGCAGGGTAAAGCCCCAGAAACATAAACTAATCCAATTCGGTGCCGCAACTTTATCACCTTGTTGTTCTAGGCGCAAAATATGCGAACCATTATATTTAAGTTGGAAGGAGCATCCAACCATGGAACTGTCTAATGGAAACAACAATATAATAAACGCAAGAATTACAAATCAAAAAACAAGAATCAGTTTAATTTAAACAACCGCAGCAAACAACTTGTAAAAGCCCTAACTGTCGTTTACTACAATTTTCATTTGATTCTATAATTTTTTCAAGCTTGAAACCCAAGCTTCATGCTTTTTGATTGTTTCAGCCACTGCAATCTTGGTTGTAGCACCAATTAATTCTCCTAATTTTGTGTGACCACCAGTATGACGAACTTTATTGTCAGGGTCATTTCCAGAAACTACAATCATGTTGTCGGTTCCGGTTCCAGTCGCCAAATTTTGGGGAGAAACAGAACTTCGAGCGTCCATGTCCTGAAGGGCAGCTGTTTTTGCTTCAGTGCCAGTTATTACAGTTCGGGCAAGGGCACCATCAGTTAATGTAACGTTAGTTAACAAAATGATGTTGATAGTCCCAAGAGTAGTCAAATATTTTCCATCATTTTCAATCCAATTTGCTTTGTCTACTCCAGCTCGTAAGGCATTGCCTACCCCACCTGTTGCTAAACAGCAAACTTTGCGGTCTTTGAAGGATTTTTCACAAACAGCTAAATTGTTCATGTTCGCGCCAGTGCTCAAAAAAGTAAGGTCATCACCAGATAGACCCAGCAGTTCAGGAAATTTTGCTGCAAAGGCATCATAATCTTTCATTGTATGCATTGACATTTCCAAAGGTTGATAATGATTTGCTATGTGTCGCACTTCACGGTAGCCTTCCAAAGTGGAAAGAACGCGACGTTTTTGGTTAAAGGAAATAAGTAAAGTGTTCACATCAACGTTTTGATAAGTATGGTAAAGAATTTCAGCTTTCACATTTTCTAACTTTAATTTGATTTCTTTTTTGTCCATTCATTAGGCCTCCAATTTCATTTCATTTTTCAACTATCAAAGGTACAGATTGTCTGAATAGCAACGGCAATTGAAGCAATACTACGATAAATCCTAGTAAAACAAGAAATAATTAATATTGACCCATCCTTCAAACAATTTAGTCACAATAAACGAAAAGCTAAACTAAACATATTCTAAAAAATAGCTTTTATTCTTCAATATTTAATCCAGTGTAATCCTTGCAGTATTTTGCTTTAGAAACTCCTCGCTTGTTACATTCGTTCTTAAAATTGTTTGGGCAATCCACAGTATTACAAGTTAAATCGTTTACCATTCTCCAATCACTACCAAGATAAACTTGAATCCTTTCTTCTTAAAAAGTTTAAACCAAAAATAAAAGTGAAAAACAACTAGAAAAAGGCAAAAATTAACAAATTTTTTATGTTAAACGTTACCCAGTTATTTTTGGGTGCTTTTTGATGAAAATATTGAGCAAAGACTTTACTGATGGTGGAAATATTCCTTCTGAGTTTACTTGTGATGGGAAAAATATTTCTCCACATGTTTTTTGGGAAAATGTGCCCCCTGAAACCAAAAGTTTTGCTCTAGTCTGTGATGACCCTGATGCTTTTGGAGGGGGTTGGATTCATTGGTTGGTTCATGACATTCCTAATCACGTTAGAGAAATTGAACAGAACAGTTTGCCTGCAGCAGCCAAACAGGTTGAAAACGATTTTGGTAAAAAACCGTACGGGGGGCCTTGTCCTCCTTCAGGAATCCATAGATACTTTTTTAGGCTTTATGCCCTTGACGTTGAACACTTGGAGCATGTGAACAAACGCAACTTTCTTGAAAATGTAGAAAAACATGCCATAAAAAAGGCAACAATAATGGGATTATACAAACGACACAGGTAATCATCCATTCTGTTGATTGGGTTAAAAATTCACTCCAATTTTATCAAGGAAATGTATGAGTTTAATTTTTATCTAGATATTTTTTCTAAGACATGTTGAGCGAAGGCGTTTTTTCTTGGGTAAACATAGATTACGATTATGATTTCAAATATAACTACCAAAATAAGAAAGAGTGCTAAGGCTTGGATTAAGTTACTCAGCAAAACTGCAGCCTCCATGCTTGGGGTTTCAAACATTTGTGCAATCCATGCCCAGAATCCAGGTTTAGCAGTATTAATGTAGTTGTTCATGTCATGGGTTATCCATTGGAAAACTCCAATTACTAAAGCGGTAATCACGTTTCCATAGAGGGTTAAGTTTTTCCAATCTGAAGCAATCTCAGAACAACTTTCAACTTTTGTTTGTGATCCATCCGCAGACAAACTAAAAGAAACCACTTTTTTAGCAGTAATTGGAGAAATCCCAATTAGAGAACCATGAGTGACCTGAATATACCGAGGGTGTTCTCTAGCATTTATTTTGCATTTATGGGCAACAAGGATTTTTTCAAGACTATCATACGTCTGCTCAATAGACTGGGAAATTTTACGTTCAAACAAGATAAATTAACGTGAAGCTTAATGAATTTAAGATTTTTTTCGTTTCCAGAAATAATATATACTTATCACTAAAAATAAGACCGAAACAAACCAGAAACCAACATTGGATTATCCATCCAAATGTTTATACGAAACGGACTGCCGATAAACAACGTATGTGCTATAAATTCGGTGATTGGTTAACAACATTTGCTAAACAATTGACGACAAATCAGTTTTTGAAAACCAAAAATCTAAATCACCTTGGAAATATCACTACGTGCCAATAAAAAACTTGTTTGTAGAACTAATAGTGGATGAAAATGTTTGAGGGCTCGGTTTCTTTTCTTTTAGATTCTATGTTAATTTTTAGTTTAGCAATTTTAATTGATGCCATTTTTGGCGAGTTTCCAGACCGGTTTCATCCAACCTTGTGGATGGGAACAATTGCTGGGCGCCTTAAACTGAAATTTAGAAGCGATAACGCAAAGTTGGAAAAAATTAATGGAGTCTTTCTTTGTTTATTTTTGCTAACATTATTTGTGGTTCCTACATATTTTGGGTTGCTCTGGATTAGGGAACTGTTCGGCAGGTTAGTTTATGTTATGGTTTCGGCTTTTGTGTTACAGACAACCTTTGCCATCAAGTGCATGAAACAGTACACTTTACCAGTTGCTGAGGCTGTGGAAAAAAACGATCTTGAAACCGCTAAAAAGTTTTTACCATTTATTGTTAGGCGCAATCCCGATGAGTTGACTAGCCGTCATATAATTTCTGCTGCAGTTGAAACAATAGCAGAAGGAACCACTGATGGAATTACTTCACCCTTTTTTTACTTTGCATTATTTGGAGTTCCAGGGGCAGTCGGGTTTAGGGTCATCAATACATTAGATTCAATGGTGGGCTACAAAGACAAAGAGCACATCAACATTGGCTGGTTTTCAGCTTCAATGGACACCCTAGTAAATTACATTCCCACGAGAATCACAGCAATTTTGATGGTGTTATCTGCACACATTTTACAAAATGATGGAAAGCAATCTTACAAAATTCTTAGCAGAGACAAAAACATCACGTCAAGCCCTAACGCGGGATGGACAATATCAGCAATGGCTGGAGCATTAAACGTTCAGTTAGAAAAACCAGGACATTACATAATAGGGGATAACAAGGATCTGTCGACGCAACACATATCCAAAGCATTACAGATCATGATAACATCCTCTTTGTTATTTGCGATTCTGATAGTTTTTCCTGTTATATCCATCATAGCTGTAATAATATAACAGTTAAACAGAAAAATCAGACTGACCTAATCAGTTTTTAGCTTCATAGTCAAGCAATTCTATTCAAGCTATGCCCGACGAAGGTAAAGTCAAAATAAGTATAGCTTCAGTGGATGAGAAAATTATTGTAACATTAGAAGTTACAGACTTAGAAATTCCCAAGAATATTAAGAGAAAAAATTTTGATCCTTTCTTCACAACAAAGACCCAAAGACAGGAGTAAGGGTATAAACATGTAAAAAGTTCGCTGAAGCAAATGAGGATAACATAAAAATTAAAAGTGTGGAAGAAAAAATACAATATTTATGATTATTTTACACAGTAAAAGATGTTTTTGCATAGTTTTTAGTAAATTTTTATGGTTCAAAAAAGTGTAAATTACATTTAAGCACATTTTAGCTATTTTTTGTCTTTGCATGATATATGGAGATGTATCCTACAATTAGTTTCTGTATGAAGAAAAAATCGTTTTTGTAAAAGTTGGGCTTAAACAGGAGGTGAATAGACGCAGAAATGTATTGAAACCTTTAGTTTCTGACTGCATTAGATGTTATTGTGTTCTCGTCGAATAGACCTGCTCTGCACTCATAAATCCCAAAATCGACAACATCTCATAATGAGATATCCAAAATTAGACTTTATATGGGTAGAGTGGTACAGGTGGCGACGAGAGCACACCGTTTCACCCTTTAACAAGAAAAATTTTCGACACCAAAAACAACTGGCTCTTGTTAATTAAGACAACATTAAACTAGTCCACGGGCTTTTGTGTTTGGAATTATTTTCTGTGCAACAACCAAACATTTTTCCACTTCATCATTGGTTATTGTTTTTGTCGTAAAAGTTGGGTCCAAAACTGTTTGGCCAATATTTACATCAAATTTTTGCAGCACATATTTTTTACAACCTTTCAAGCTCTGGCAAATTTGTTTTATGTCTTCTGAATCGTGCAATGTAGGAACAACAGTAGTTCGAAACTCGTAATCGATGCCTGAATTTATCAAAAGACTGATGCTTTCTTTAACTTTTTCCAGCAACTTTTCTGCATTAACACCAATTGCTTTGGAGTATTTTTCGACTGTTAAGGGTGCTTTTACGTCCATGGCTACGTAGTCTAACAAATTTTTGTCCATGAGCTCTTTGAGCATAACAGGATTAGTTCCGTTGCTGTCCAATTTAATCAAGAAACCCATCTGTTTTATTTTTGCACACAACTTGGGTAAATCATCGTGAAGGGTGGGTTCTCCACCAGTTATGCAAACTCCATCAATCCAGCCTTTCTGGTTGTTTAGTTGTTCATGTATATACTCAAAGGGAATTGTTTCAATGGACTCGGGATTAAGAACAAGATTTTTGTTGTGACAGAAAGGACAACGAAAATTACAGTTCGGCAAAAACAAAACTGAAGAAACTTTTCCATCCCAATCCACAAAACTTAGGTCAACAAATCCTTTTACTTCCAACTGTAACCACTTTCTTTGATTCGTAAATGTTTGGCTGTTTAAGTTCTTTTACCCCAATGTTTCATTAAATTTTGATAACAGTTCCTGTGTGAACAGAAACAAAAATGTCTTTGAATTCTTCAGCAAATTTTTTGATTGCAGTTCTTCCTGTGCAATGACAAGGAGCAACAACTGCAGGAGAAAGGGCTTTTAGTTCATCTATTGTTGCTTGAATTCTGTTTTCGTTTGATCCTATTAGATGAAAACCTCCAAAAACTGCATAAACTTTGTTGTTTCCAGTTATTTTTTGGGCATACTTTACAGTGTTAATTATGCCTGAATGGGCACAACCTGCTAAAATAATTAAGCCTTTGTCGTCAACATCAATAACCAAAGATTGGTCATCTAGCATTTTGTCGTCTACAAATGTTTCTTTGTGGATTGCCCAAAATCCTTTAACTTTTTCAAAATTTGTTATTCGGGGAACTTCGCCGGTTGAAGTAATTCCGTTGGCAATCTTTACAGGGTTACGAACTAAGATGGGCACACCTTTAACAGATTCAACATCACAAGATTTGAAAGGTGCACCAATTAGCCGTAGATGTGGCATCATGCTAAGTTTAGGCTTGAAAACAGTTGGATGTCCAATGACCGGAATTTCTTTGTTGATTTGTTGAAGGACAGCTATTAACCCTGAAGTGTGGTCGTAGTGACCATGACTGAGGACAACCGCATCAACTTTGTCTAGATCAATTTTTAATTCGTTAATGTTATGCAAAAGTTTTTGGGGTGAAGGACCTGTGTCCATTAGCACTGTAACTTTATTGTTATCGATTGTTGTTGTAACATAAATTGAAAGCCCATGTTTGGCTTCCAGTTTAGGATTTGTTGGGTTTTTTGTGTTTTCGATTAAAACATTTATCTGGACATTTTGGGCCACCATTTTAGTTGCTACCTTCTTGATTGCGGGTACTCTGTGCTGATATAGTGGTCTTGGTGTTGTTGACTAAATAGAGTTGCGTTTAGAAAATAAACCAGAAAAAATTGTTGGTTTTGGGGGCCTCACGCGCTGACTATAGTGGATCGGACTTGTTTTACTCCTTTTCGTGTTGCGAGTTCTTGAGCTAGTTTTTGGATGTCCTTTGCTTGGCCTTTTACTGCAACCGCTTCAAGGCATTCTTTGTCGCTTAAATGGACGTGAAGAACAGAATTAATGACGTTACGGTGATGGTGTTGTGAGTCAATTAGGTCGTCTTCTAAGCCTCTGACGTCGTGGTCGTAGACCATAACTAGAACTCCAGCTTTTTTTCCTTCTTGTTTGTGAAGCAACTTTTGTTCAGTTACAAACAATGTCACTGCGTCCTGAATGGCCTTAGAACGGCTTTCGTATCCAATATCGTCAATAATTTCATCCAATTCAGACAACAATTCTGGAGGAAAAGTAACCCCAACACGAACAATCTTAGTCATAATCAGTAAAAGTAACCCCAACACGAACAATCTTAGTCATAATCAGTCTCCACTTAATCTTTAGGGCATTACTCATAAAACTGTTATTAATCTTGATCGAGATAAATTAGAAAAAATTGAGTTCTTTGTTAGTTGAAGCTGATTAGTATTATTCCTGCTATTACAAGAAGTGCACTTGCGATAAGGGTTATTGAAATTTTTTCTATTTTTCTGAGAAATATGTAGCTGAACAGAATTATGAAAAGGAGTTCTGTTTGTAGTAGGGGCACAATTATTGAGACCATTTCTTGGCTTAGGGCAAAAAATGATAATACCCATGCAGCTGCCATTCCTATTCCGGGTTTCCAGAACAGTTTGAGTTGGGTTTTTGAAAATTTTGAAGCAGAATCCGTTTTTGAAAAAGCTAACACGATTAAGTAAAAAAATAATGACGCGGTATATCCTATTGCAACACCGAGCAGGGGCTGGGTGTACAGGTTTAGTCCTTGTTTTCGGATTGTTTGTGAAAAAGCCATGAGTATTGCCCCTGTTATTGGGATAGCTAGGTTTTTTGTTGTTGCGTTTTTAGTTGGGGGGTTTTTGTTTATCGTTCTGGTGATAATTATTACTCCTGCCATGATGCTTGCTAGGCCTACCCAGTTTTGGGGAGTTATTACCTCACCTAGAAAAATAATGGCTATTATTGAAGCGTAAAAGGGGTAAGTGGAAAAAACTG
>JARRLY010000018.1:0-21793 GCA_037386545.1 Candidatus Bathyarchaeota archaeon | reverse complement strand
TTCAGAACCACACTGTTTTCAAGGATTTTCAGGTCTTCAGCGCAGGCTTTATCAACAGATTGCCTTGGAACGTTATCCACAGGAGAAAAATGGATAGGCAAATCAAGTGATTTTGCAAAACTTAGATAAATTAGATCGTTTTTATTAAACTGGGGATTTAATTCTTGTCTGAACGGGAAACTATCGACAAAGTAAAGGATAAACAAGGAATTTTTTCCAAAATTCAAAACTTTTTCACATTAGGTTACGGAACAAAAGAAGACCTACGCGAACTAGACAAAAAACTACGGGACCTTTACTACGTTGACCTTCGTGACATGCGCCACACATGGGAGGACCTTTACCTCGCAGCCATGGATGCAGGCAAAGCACAAAGCCGAGACTACAAAAAAATCATACAAGTTTTAGACCGTGTCATGGAAAAAGTTCGACACGCAGATTATGGTTACGCCGGTTTATTTGACCGAAAAGGACACATACGAGAAAACGAGTTGGCTCGAAGTTTCAATTACGATAAAGAATTTAGTAGCGATTTAGATGCCTTGAAAGCTGCTGTGGATAAAACTCAGAAAGAAATTGATGTTGAAAACTGGGAAGTTGTGTCTGAAGACGTCAAGAATGTTAAGACTTTATTACTTGCTTTTGAGGATAAATGGACTGAGCGAGAAAAACAGTTCAGGCCTTTAGAACTATAGGAGAATAAACTGAAATGCCAATAATAGAAAAAGTAGCATGGGACTTTGCAGGAGACGAAGACATTGCTTATCGTTTCCCTAACTTATCATTGAAGTATGGAAGCCAAGTAATCGTTAAAGAAAACCAATATGCCGTGTTTTTCCGTGATGGTAAAGCCTACGACGTTTTCGGTCCTGGGCGACATACTATCACAAGCAACAACATCCCCCTTTTGACTGGTGCTTTGAAGGCTCTGCGAATAATTGGTGACATATTCGAATGTGAAGTAATTTTTGTAAGTAACAGCCAGTTCAAAGGAAAATTTGGTGGACAAGCTTATTCTGCACCCAGTGGAAGCATTCAGTATCAAGCTGAAGTAGGGTACTATGGTTACCTTCTGTACAAAGTCGAAGACCCTAAACTTTTTGTTATTGAGTTTTTCGGAAACAAAGGCGCAAGCACATCAACTGATATTGAAAATTACATTCGTGGATTCATTAACGAACGAGTTATCGACGAGTTTGCTAATCATGACATCTTCAATGTAGTCAAAAACGTGGATGAAACCACAGACAAAGTTTCTTTAATAATCAAAGATGAAGCAGCTCGTATTGGACTCAAAATCATAGATACCCTGTTTGAAGGTGTTAAAATCCCTGAAGAGGCGCGACGTTTTGCTACTACAATGGGACAACAGGCAATGACCATGCAGTACATGAAAGAAACAACCTCAGAACTTCCTGAAGGCAGCGGAGCCGCTGGTGCTGGAGTTGGTGCTGGAATTGGAATTGCTATGGGAAACGCATTGGGAAAAGCCATGCAACCCTCCCAAGGTGGTGGCCCCCCTCAGCAAGTTGTGTTGTGTTCAAATTGTGGTAGTCAAAACAAGGTTGGAGCCAAATTTTGTGGGAATTGTGGAAAAAGCCTTGCCCCTGTAGCAAAAATTATTTGTCCAAAATGTGGAGCAGCAATGCCCGAAACAATGAAATTCTGTGGAAACTGTGGTTCACCAATGAAACCAAAAAAGATCAAGTGTCCAAAATGTAAAACAGAAAACGTGTCAACAAACAAGTTCTGTGGAAGTTGTGGCAGCAAGCTGCAGTAAATGAGCGTTGTTCACAGAAAAGCTGACGCCTTAAAGTAAACTTGTGTTTCAGGTTGACTTTTTGATTTTCGGGCGTTGTTTGTTTAGGATTTGACAAAACACGTCCACGTCGATTTCAAAGCTTTCACAAACTTCTATGATGCTTTGGGCGTACATTTGGAAGATTTCTTCTATAGTTTCTCTTACCAGTTCAGGTGGAATTTCTTCGGTGGGTTTCAGAAAAAGTATGAACCATCGTCCAAGATTGGTGGGTAAGTACCATCTAACTCTTACTTTTCGTTTTCCTGTTGTTACTTGTTCCATCCCCTGTTCCAAAATGTCGGCGGACACCATTCGTTTGAGATATTCGATTATGGACTTGTTTGAGTATGCAGTGTTTTTAATCAGGTCTTTTTGATAGATTTTTTTGTCTATTTTCATGTTCATAAGCAGACTTTTGCCTACTTTGGATTGGAGGATGCTCCAAACTAATCTACGTTTTTCGTTTTCAAGCGGAAACGGAATGATATAATGCCAGACTTCATTGTCCTCCATCGCAAGAGCACACCTAAATGCATTATTTATTGATGAATGTTAATAAGATTCTTGTTATATTCGGGATTCGCAATTCTTATTAGTTTAGATTTTAGACTGTTTAAAGTGAAACAACATGAGGTCGTGTGCCACAAGAGCAATTTTCTGTAATTGTTTACTGCTTTTTTTGTTCCTAAACATTTCTTCAGTTGCTGCTAACGTGCCCGAATTTCAAATAGATTCAACAAACATTCAAGTTTATCGGGATGGATTGGTTCATGTCACACAAAGTTTGACCGTTAACGAAACTCTTCCGGTGATTTCATTTCCGTTGTTGGGGTCTGGGGCAAATAATTTTTTTGTTCTGGATGAAAACCAGACTGTGTTAGATTATGAACTAGCTACAAATAATCTAACAATCTTTACTTTGGGAACAACCAACGTTTTTGTTCAATATGACACTCATTCTTTAACATTGAAAGAGGCTGAAGTATGGACGTTTGTTGTTGACTCACCATACAACTTGACCGTTGTTTTGCCTGAAGAATCAACAATAGTTTACTTAAATAATGTGCCCGACTCAATAGACTCAACGGGAAATACTGTTAGTTTGTCGTTGTCTGCGAGCCAATGGGAAATTAGTTATACTTTTCCATTAAATCCCCCTGCAAAATTTTTGGTTAGTAATTTGGTGGTTTCACCCGCTGAAATCAAACCCAACGAAGAAGTAACTGTATCCTTTAAGGTTTCAAACATTGGAGGGCAAACTGGTTCCTATACTGTTCCTTTGGTTATTAATCAAATACAAGAAGACAGCCGACTTGTAACCCTTAACAAGGAAGAATCTACCACTGTAGAATTCAAAGTAACTAAACAAACTCTAGGAACCTACAACATTAATGTAGATGGGCTCTTTCACAGTTTTACTGTAACTCAAACTCCTTCGGAAGATAACGAAGACCCATCTGGAGAAACTGACTCATTTCCAATGGAATACTTGGTTATTGCAGTTGTTATTATTGCAATCTTGGTTGTAGCTTTTGTTCTTTTTAAGAGAAAAGGTCCAACTGTTGAAAAAATTATTGAGAAAAATCCTCAACTAAACAACGAAGAAAAAGGCGTGCTAAACTACTTAGCAGAAAACGGAGGCAAAGCTTTCGAGTCTGAAATACGCAAAAAGTTTCCTGACATTCCTCGGACCAGTCTTTGGCGTTTGATTAAACGATTAGAACGGTTAGATATTGTTAAAGTTGAAAAAATTGGACTTGAAAATCAAGTTGAACTAAAAAAATAAAAAAATAAAGATTTATGGGCTGTTTGCGCCGCCCATGTTGCCAAAACCACTACCGTTGCCTGGCATTTGTTGTTGTCCTTGTTCTTCGCCATAGTTGCCCATTTTTTGATTGAATGAGTTATCCATGTTTCTGAGCATTTGACCCATTTCTTTCAAAGTCTCGATTGCTTCTTCAACTGTTTCTGCGTCTTGTGCATTTTGAATCATTTCTTGGAACTGGTTCATGAATTCTTCTTCATTTTGGTAGCCCAGTCCTTGAAGGAATTCATCTATATCTTCTTCGTTTTCCCATGCTCCCCGGTATCGTTCGCGCATTCGTTCTCTATGCTGGTAAGCGTTTTCAAGATAACCTTTTATTCGACCAGGGTTGAGTTCACGAGCTATGCCTCTTAGGCTCTGGCAAACTTCGCTGATTATTTGGTTTGCAGTTTGCAGGTAATCTTTAGCTTCTTCAACATCTGTTGGGAGTGCATCAATTGCTGCTGTGAGGTTTCCTTGGGCTTGGTCTAGTGAGGTGAGTATTTCTTCGTCTGCAAGTAGTGCTATTAGTGAATCAATTCGTTCTTGTGAACGCTCTATAGCTTCTTCAATTGTATTTTCATCGCACACTGGACAGGTTTCAACGCCAACGTCGATGAGCATTCCATTGATAGCTTGCAAAACATCACGGAATATTTCTAAAGCGTCTCGGGCGTCATCGATTACCGCTTCATAATCTGGTTCGTCTGCTTCCATTGCTTCTTTAGCATCATTCAGGTATGTCCAGCCTTCACCGTTTTCTTTACAAAGTGAAACATTTCCAAGGTAATAATCGTAAAGTCCTGCGCTTGTAAGTAGGTCAACTATTGTATCGTTTGTATCTACTGTTTCTGCTAAGTCCATCACTCTTTCAAGAGCTCCATCTGCAATTTCAACCATTCTTTCAGCTTTTGTTTTTACGGTTTGACCCGCAAAGTATGCGGAAGCGGGTGCAATCATTACTGCAACTGTAACAAGAATCATTAAGATGGCAATTTTGTTTTTTCTCAAGGTTTTCACCAACAACATTACTGGTTAAAGTTTAAGTTAAGGGACACTGCGGCATAGACGTTCCAGAATCTGAAACGCCCATTTCATATTCATAAAATGCGAAACCGATTTATGCTTTTATCTAACCTTCAACTAACCATAATTGCAATTAAAGGGAACCTGAATATGCCAGAAAAAATCATTGGACATGGAACATGGTACGATAAAACCGCCAAAAAAATCATAGAACGGGAACAAAAACTAGGCAGAAGCCTAGACCTCATCCGAACAGAAAGCGGTTTAGGAGCTTCAGGTTTTCCCCACATCGGCAGTTTTGCTGACTGTGCACGTTCTTATGCAGTGGCTTTGGCTCTTCAGGATCAAGGCATCAACGCCGAGTACATAGCCTTTGCCGACGACTTGGATGGTTTACGCAAAGTTCCTGCGGGTTTGCCTGATTCTTTGGGTAAATATTTGGGTTATCCGGTTACTTCGATTCCTGACCTTTATGGTTGCCATGACAGTTTTGGCGAGCACATGACCAGCTTGCTTTTAGAATCCTTGGATGAAAGCGGAATCAAGTACACTTTCAAGTCTGCCAAAAAATCTTACGAGCAAGGTTTGTTTGTTGACCAAATCCGAGCCATATTGATGAATGCAAAACAGGTGGGAGAAATCGTAAAAGATGAAGTCGGGCAAGAAAAGTTCACTGAAGTTCTTCCATATTTTCCGATTTGCAGTAAATGTGGTCGAATATACACAACCAAGTCTCATACGTTTTTGCCGAACGAAAATAAGGTCTTGTATACCTGTGAAGGCTTAGAAGTTCGAGGAAAATACCTAGAAGGCTGTGGGCACGAAGGTGAAGCCGACATAACAAAAGCTGAAGGCAAATTAGGATGGAAAGTAGAATTTGCCGCTCGTTGGAACTCGTTGGATATTAGGTTTGAGCCCTTTGGCAAGGATATTTCAGATTCAGTTCGAGTAAACGATCGCATCTGCAAAGAAATCTTCAATTGGGCGCCTCCGGCTCATGCCCGTTATGAGATGTATCTGGACAAGAGCGGCAAAAAAATCAGCAAATCTGCAGGAAACGTGTTTACTCCGCAGGTTTGGTTCCGTTATGGTTCTCCGCAGTCGTTGTTGTTGTTGACGTTGAAGCGGTTTGTTGGTGCCCGAAGCCTTTCTGTAACTGATATTCCTCAATACATGAAAGAAATCGACGAGCTGGAAGACGTGTATTTTGGTCGCAAGATGGTTTCCGACAAAAAAGAGAAAGCCAAGCTTGTGGGCTTGTTCACTTATTGTATGTTGTTTAATATGCCTAAGAAAATGAGTGAGCATGTTCCTTACAATTTGCTTACGTTCTTGGCGAAGATGGCGCCTGAAGGTTCAGAAACCGATTTTATCATAGATAAGCTTCATACTTACCGTTATGGTAAAGAAGGCTTATCCGAGGACCTTAAGCGCAGAATCAATTATGCTCTGAACTGGTCTAAGGACTTTACTGAGATAACTGAGCAAACTGTAGACTTGACGGAACAAGAAAAAACGGCGCTAAAAGAGCTAATTCCAGTGTTAAACGCAGAGGCAACGGAAGATGAAATCCAAACCGGCATTTTCAATGTTGCCCGAAACAACGAGCTTAAGCCTGGAAAGTTCTTCAAGGTTTTGTACAAAATTCTTTTGGGTGCGCCTCAGGGTCCGCGTCTTGGTCCTTATGTTTTGGCTATGGGCAAAGAAAACGTAATTGATGCCCTGAAACGGGCAACAAAAGAATAGGCTAAAATCTTTGAACTCTTAATGTTCTAAAGAAGTATTTCATGTGCGACCGTAGTCTAGCCTGGTTAGGACCCCGGCTTCCCAAGCCGGGTACTCGGGTTCAAATCCCGGCGGTCGCACCACACATTTTTCTGAAAGTAGATTGTTTTCAACAAAGTTCTATATGTTATTCTAACATCTTTGTTCTACTTGTATCCTGCACCTTCAAGGGTGTTTGACAAGTAGTCGAATTCGCGCATTTGGATTTTGTGGGCTTCTTTGAGGATTGGTCCAACTACTTTAAGAACAGTTTTTCCTCTGGGGGTTACTAGATAGTATGTTTGATTGTCATCAAATGTTTCTTCCTCGATGAGTCCTCGGTCCCAAAGGAGCCTTAAATGGGCAGTTAACCGAGTTTGGTCTATTGTAAAATGGTCCAACAGTTGAGTCAGTTTCATTGGACCTCTTGAGACTAGGGTGCACAAAATTTCGATGCACATTACTAGCTTTGATTTTTGTGGAACTGCGTATTTTTGTATTGCTTGAACGGGTTCTTGTTGAGGAATGGTTTCTTCAGCGGGGCCTTCTTCAGTTTTTGCTTTTCGTGCAAACAGTGATTTGACTTTTTCTACATTTTCTTTTTTTACTAGTATTGACCTTGCTTTTTGTATTGCTTCGTGTGCCATTAGATTTCCCGTGTTTTTAGTTTGGTAAATTTTGGGATAAATGTATTGTGAACTACAAAACTACATTGTGAATCACAAAGCACAGGGCTGTTTTGGCTAGTCGTCGTTATATTTGATGTTTTTTTAGGCTATCTATTTGATTTAATTTCACAAGAAATCTTTATTTTGCCCAAAAATTGATTGTTTTGCCCTTGGATTTTTTTAATGTTGAACAAGTTTGTGTTCTCTATTCTGTCGTAATTACTCTTAAAGGTGTGTTTTGATTGAAACCTAAAGCAATTCCTAACTAAAATTGCCTTGACTGCTCATAAGTTGGAGCCAATTGACCATGGTTTCGATTGCTGTCACTCGTTTTTCAGTATCTGTTGAGTAAACGTTTCTTGCACCTTTTTGCAAAATATTGTTTCGAACAGTTAATGTCCCTTTACAGTCTTTTATGGCCTCGGCATCTAGTTCTTTGGTTCCATTGGACAGCATTTTTAGTGCAGCGCTTATGTCACCTGTTGACTTGATGGTTTTTATCATTCTTTTTAGGTCGTTGCGTCGAACTCCAGATTTGTTTCCTTGGTCCAGTATTGTTTGATACAATGCAACTTCTAAAGCACTGGCTGCCTCTATGGTTGCCCGGATGTAGTCCTCTTTTGAGCAAGAATCTTTTGCATCTAAAAGGAAGCTTTTACTTAGGTCAAATTTGTAATCAACAGAAAGGGCGTCTTTGATTTCTTTTTTAACTTTTTGTTCATCGACTTGTGCTTCTGAAACTTTTTTCTTGGATTTGAGTTTTGGAACTTTAACTGAATACTTTTTTCCGCCGTCCAAAAAATAGGCTTTAAGGTCTAAAATGTCGTTGTATCTTATTGGCTCAATCCAGTATTCTGATGTGACATGTTTTGCTGTTTCAATAAACCGGTTAACAATTCTCACAACTGTCTCTTGGGCTTTTAACCGCTTCATTTCAGGTGCAATCAGAACAGATTTTCGTCCTTCTTCTATCATGTTCATTTTTTTGGGAACTAACACCTTAAGGCTGCTGTAACTACAAACACCATATTTGTCATATTTTGTTTGTTCGCTTAAAGATTTTTTATCAGCTTTCGAATCTTTGGTTTTTTGTTTAATGGAGACTTTTCCCAATTCTGACCCGATTCTTATTGGGTAGACATCATCTGGAACTGGAATGGCAAATGGTAAATCAAATTTAAACAATGTTTTTGTTTCTTCCGAAAGCTCTACTTTCATAACTATTCTTTCCCTTTCGTGAGAATGATTAAAGCTCTAAAAAAAGGTTATTCTTGGGTAAACTGCTAGTCCGAACGATAAACTATCAAATATTGAATTTTTTAGTAACTATTGAATATAAAATTAGTAATCAATACTTATTTTATTTATTTTTTAGTATTTACTAAACCAGTATTTTTGGGATGATTTTTAGTGCAATTTTTGCTTCTTTTTTATTCACTCTTTCAAAAGTTCAGCTAAGAAAAAAATGTGCTGACTCAAAACTTTAATTCATGTTACTGTTTTTGTGCAGCTTTGTTTGAGTTTTTCATATTTTTTTATCCTTTAGCTGTCTTTTGGTATACTTTTGTTTAGTGAGTCCTAATTTTTAATATAACATTTTTTTGTTGAAACATAATAGTTAGTGCGAACTTGTTAAATTCAAAATCAGTAAGATGTGGTTTAGTTATTTCTTTTATAATTACAGTGAACCTAACCTCAGTTATGTGTGCCTTGGCTTACAACGTGAAACGAAAAATCGTTTACACTAACACTCACAATTGAATCCGTACCGCAAATTTTCAGGGCTTTTAAATTTGCCTTAACCCGCAGTTATAAAACTACTTTGATTGGCTGTAAACTAAAAAAGAAAATTCTATTCTGTGTCAATCTGGTTAAGATACTCCGTTTGAACTTTAACAACTCCTTTGCTGTCTTTTGCTTGTGCATAGGCGTCTAGGAGTTCTTTGTTCAAATTGATGAACTGAATTCCCCATTTAAATTTAGACAATAATTGTGTTGCCTGATCGCAATAACCCGCAATATGCAAAGCCGCAGCCAACGCTTCAACTGTGCTTAGTTTAGTGGGTTTTCCATAATTTACAGGATTTGCTGCAACCAGATAGGGCAAACAACGGGGAACCAACTGCAGGTGCATGTCAAAAACCTGTTTTGCGTGAACCCAACTACAGTCCAATGCCGTTAATCCTTTTGATTGTAAAATTTGTCTGTCTCCTGGAGAGAAAGCTTTTTGCGAAAACGGGTCAAGAATCAGTGCGTTACGAGGCAGACCTTGGGCTCGGTGAATAAGCCGCACAAGATCGTGACGTTTGAGCTTAAGGCTGCTACATTTTTTTGGGTCACATTGTTTTGCATGATAAACAACAACTTTGACTGGTCTAGAGCTTATTTGTCCGCACCTCCAGATGGGACATGGGGTCATCCATCACATGAGGAATCCAATTCAAAAGGTCCATGGGCAACATGTGAAATCCTTTTTCCATCGCAACAAAATCTCCAGCCGCCCCATTAACAAAGGCCCCTGCAACTGCGGCACAAAACGGGTCAGAACTCATGGCAAGCAAACCTCCAACCACGCCGGATAATACGTCTCCGGTTCCGCCAACTGTCATTCCTTGATTTCCTGTAAAGTTAAGTTTAGTATATTTGCCGTCAGAAACAACATCAACTGGGCCCTTCAACAGAATGGTTGCTCCCAATTCTTTTGCAGAATTCTTCACATGTTTAATTTTTTCTTCTAAACTATCAGGTAACTTGGTTCCTGTCAAAATTTCATACTCTCGAGCATGAGGAGTTACTACCAACGGGCAACTCAGTTTTCGTTTAAATTCTCCAAAGGCTTTCAGACCATCAGCATCCAACAGCAAAGATTTGCCTATTTTTTCTGTGTATTCGATAATTTGTTTTACTGCTTGTTTTGTTTCAGGGTGCAATCCTAGTCCAGGACCCAAAACAACCGCTGTTGCGCAGTCAATTTCTTCTTTGATTGCATCCAAATTGTTGGTGCTAAGGTGTTTGCCTTTTAGTTTTTTTGTAATCAACGCCGCAGACATGCCAGAAATTACAGTTGCAGTTTTTTCTGGAGCCGCTATTGTTGCTATGTCCACTCCGGTGCGCAACGCCGCTAATGCCGCAAGGGCAGGAGCTCCAGAGAACGTTTTGCTTCCGCCAATAACCAATAACCTGCCAAACTCACCTTTATGGGCTGTTGGCAGTCGCGGTTTAACTGCAAAAGTCACATCCCCTGGACCAGCAAACTGTTCAAGTTCTTGGGGCACGCCGATGTTTTTTACTATAACTTCTCCAGTGAATTGTTTTGCAGTTTTCAGCCCAGTTTTTGCCTTGTAAAACGTGACTGTGATATCTGCTTTAATTGCGGTTCCTGAAAAAGGGGTTGGCGCAGTTTGCCTTTTGAGCCTATTCCCAGCATGGAGTCCACAACAACATCTGCTTTAACCTCAGGAATAAGGGTGGAGTCTTTTACTTCTGTGATTTTGATAAGGTTTCGTAACGGCTGTAAAGCATCCCAGTTATGTTTCGCGGATTCACTAACAATATTTGAAGAGCGCGTAGCAAGAACAATTTCAACTTCAAAACCCAAACACACCAAATAGCGAGCCGCAACAAATCCGTCACCGCCATTTCCACCTGAGCCACAAAAAATTGCGACTTTAGTTTTGTTTGGTTTAAACCTTGCACTAATTTCTTCTGCAACGTTTCTTCCTGCTGTTTCCATAAGTTGAAGTAACGAGATGCCATAGTATTGTGCATTTGTTTCTATAGCCCGCATTTCTGAACTGGTTACCGTTTTAGTTAACACCATAAACCCTACCTACTCCATAGTTGTTTTTTGGTTTTATGGCTATTTCTCTTGCGGTAACAAAGAAAGAAACTGTTATTTCTTTTCCTCTTTACAGTCGAGCCAACTGAATTTTTTGTGCAACGACTTCGAGTAATACTGCTTCCAATCATACCGCACCTTTTGCCCCCATTCATAATACACACGAGGGTCAATGTAACTCTTCAAGGAAGTAGAAACATTATAGTCCCGAGTCTCCTTTTGAACCTTAATCCTCAAATCCATCTTATCCAACGCCATAGCATCACGCTCTTTGCGTTTTTGCAGACTTTGCTTGAGTTTTTCCAAACGTTGAGCATGTTTAGCTTTTGTGTCCTTGATGCGCTGTTTTTGTTTAGCTACCCTTTCACGTTGACGCTTCACTCGCTTCTTTAAGGTGGAAGTATCCTTGCCTTGTTTGGTTTTCTGATCCAATTGAGACTTATACTGTTGCAACTTTGCCTCCGCAGCCATCAAGCTCTCTGAATATTTGACCATGCGCTCTTCATGTTTTGCTTCTGCATCCTTAACACGTTGTTTAATCTTTTTCTGAGCAACCTTAGCCCTATTCTTCAAAACAACAAGACGATCTTTCTTCTTCTGCAACGAAGAAGCCCAATTCTTAGAAATCGTCCGCTTATGATTACAAACCTTAGCAGCTTCAAGATTTGCCATAGTGGCAACATATTTTTTGACGTATTCTGGCTGATTAGCTTCAACTGGAGTTTTATCCAGTTTAGCTTTCACTGCATCCGTAGCATACAAAGTACGAAAAACTTTAGCAGAAAGCCCAGTCATTACCTCATCTAAGAATTCGCTGACCTGACTGGAACCAACCCCATCAAACAAGGCGGCATCAGTGTTGGCTGAAAACTCTTCTAGGTTTCTAATAACCAACTCAGGAAGTTTAGTAGTGAAAATGTGGGGCACGCTGTCTTTTCCTAAAAAGTTGAAAGAAACTGTGCCATCACCGTTGATTTTTACGTGCTCTTTTCGAAGGGTGGACGCACCAACAGTGTCTGCTTCGTCGGGGTCTTTTTCGTCGCCAACCCTAATTTTGAGTTTGTCAATAAGAAAACAAACAGTAGCAGTTTTACGGCGTTTCACATCATTAGATTCAAGATTTGCAAGTATGTGCCTTTTAACTTTAGGAAGCTTTCGTTTGAACTCTGCTGCTTTGTTAAACTTTTCAATTTCTTTTTCCTGCTTAAAACTACAAGAATCAGAAAACCACACATACTTTATTTTACCGCTCAGCTTATCCTGCCAGCGAGCAACCCAGATAGCTTCAGGCTCCCAAACAATTTCTTTCCAGTTACCTTCAGGTCGGGGTGCATCAGGGGAAAGATTCAATATGATGTCTTCTTTTGCGGGTCCTTGTTTCCATTTACCCCGCATGGGATGTTTTCCGCGTCCCATAAAAATTGAACTGGGCTCTGCAACGTAGTTAGCCAGTTCCATTTTTTCTCCATTAACGTAGGCGTAACCATATTTTTCTTTATTAGCTTCCCGATCAGCTTTTCTACCCACGGCTAATTTGGGCAGACTTTTTTTGCGTTCTCGTTCCTGTTCAACAAGCTTTACTATTGCAGAAAAATCAACATCCCCATTTTTTACTTTTATTCCTAGTTTTTCTGAAAAATCTTCATGAAAATTCTTGGCAAAGACCTTGTCTTCAACATAAGGGGTTCCTACTTTTTTTGCCCATGCTACTGCTAACTCTTCTTGTTCGTTTGTTAGTTTGAGTTCTTTGCCGTTAACTTTAACTGTAAGATTTTTTCCCTGGTAAGGCTTTGGGATTAGTACACCATTATGATGAAGTGTTTCCATCTGATTTTTCCGCCTGAATTGTTTCTTATACTTTACGAAAATAAACTTTAAGTCTTGCGCATTTTTTCGCAAACCACACTTAAAAGTTTAGTTCTCTTTTATTGTTCGTTTATTATCCATTCGATAATTTTGGCTGATTTATTAATATATTGATTTTAGATTCAACTGCTTTTTTCCCTGATAGCCCTTTGTCGCATTACATCAAAGAAACCTGCAATAAAGGCAAAAATCAGACAATATTGAGTTCTAAATGTCTCAAACTAATTTTTTCAAGAAACATTATGTTAAAATTAGTCCAGTGAAGAAAATTGAATACGCATTTAAGAAAGAGAATAACACGAATAAGAAATACAAACGAGATTACTGCTATAGTTCTTTTTCAATTTGTAAAAGTTTGATCAAGTCTCTTTCTAAGAAGTCTTTCCAGCCTTTTTCATTATGAAAATCAGCGTTATCACTGATTAATCGAATATCACAAGAATAGTTGTCGTCAGAGTGACCTTTGCAATCAGACTCTTCTACGGGAACTTTGCCGCATTTTGCAATGCATAACTTTTCAACATATTTAGTTATGGTAAAGAATAAACGGTCTAAGGTGAAGTTGTGTGAATAGGTGTCTGAAAACAATTCAATATTAGATTTCTTAACTTCCTTTTTTGCTGAAGCAGTAAATTTTTTAGCAATTATTATGCCTTTATCATAATTTTTCTTTTCCAAAAAGCTAACCATTTCACGGATTGTGTCAACTCCAACATATCCGGATTTCGATTTGGTCTCAGTTATTGCACGTATCAAAATTTTTTTGTCATTATCAGAAGGAGTAACAGTAAAATCTACACGTTTTTCTTTGCTATTCGTTTTTGTTTTTTCATAATCTCTTAAAGCTGAAATCAATTTAGCTGTATTAACTGTTTCTTCATTACTCAAACTAAGGACCACTTAAACCAAATTTACAGCGCAATCAAATTTACAAAAAGATGAAGCAGCACTGCATTACTTATCTTTATTCTCAACAGCCTTCATAAACCCTTCACAAAAAATAATGCAAATTCTTTAAATTTAATGTAAGAATTTTTAAAAAGAATAGTATAGATTTAGGACAAAATTTTAAGTCTTGGTTGCGTAAAAACGCAAGTGTTTACTTTTTGATCTGGAGTTTGTTTACTTGAAAGCATAAACATTTAATGCTTTAATTATTGTGTTACTGTTTGCTGAGTGGAAAAACCATGGATGAGCTGACTCTTCAAAAGATTCGTAGTGTTGCAGATTACCAGTTTGGTAAAGGTGCTGGTCTTGGACTTTTTCCCGATGAAGTTGAAATTGAGTGTTCAAAAAACACTGGAAAAATCCGTTATGTTTACGTAGATGACAAATTGCTGGCTACCCTTAGGCCCACAACTGGAATGTTTGTATTAACAGTTACCGGAGCAAAACGCCTCGTAAACCAAGTTAATCCTTTACGGATGTGGGTTAAGCTTGAAGATTTTGCGGAACCCTTTGTGGCTCAAGGACGAAGTGTCTTTGCAAAACACGTAATCAATGTTGACCCTGAAATTCGACCTAACGAAGAAGTTGTAGTTATTAACCAAAAAAATGAAGTTTTGGCTGTTGGGCGGGCAGTTCTTTCTGGGGCTGAAATGTTAGCGTTCAACAAAGGGATAGCAGTTAAGGTCCGACATGGGGCAGCGAAAAAAAGTTAAGAAGGCAAAACCTGATTATAAGATACAACACGAGGAAATAATTATGCGACGAAAAATGAGTCCACGAAACGCTAAACGTATGATGCAAAAAATGGGCATGAACATGGGAGAAATGCCTGAAGTAGAAGAGGTAATTTTTAGGACCAGTAACAAAGAACTTGTGGTGGAAAATCCTCAGGTTGCTGTAATTGATATGGGTGGACAAAAAATTTTCCAAGTTACAGGGCAAGTAAATGAACGAGCCCTAGAAGGTGAAGACGAACCCTTACAAATCGCTGAAGAAGACGCCCAACTAGTTGCAGACCAGACAGGAAAAAGCCTAGACGACGCCAAACGGGCTCTTGAACAAAGCGAAGGAGACCTAGCAAAAGCCATACTGCTTTTGCAAACTGGTGGGTAATCAAAATTTTTTGATTTTCCTTTTTCATTTTTTCTTTGGATTTTTTGCCATCTTTTGTTAAGGAAAATCTTGTGTTTTTGTCTTTTTTGACATACATCCCAGTAGGTAATAATGAATATAATATGACTTACGATACACTGTTTCTTGGATAGTGACAGTTATGCAGTTTCGAAGACCAAAACTCTTACATGGGAAACCAAAAATTGGTTCATCTGGATGCTAACATTCTTATGGATACCTCGCCAACCGCCCAAAGGACACTCCAATTCCACAGGAATTTTTGTTCTGTACAAAAGTAACTGATTGCATGTCTGGGCGCATCAAAAACTAAGACCCTTCTTTTTGATTTCCATGTGTCTAGTTGAATATTCTGCTCAAAACATATTCAAGAAACCAAAATGTTTGTTCTAGTGGATGTGTGTTTTGTGCCACGTAAAATCTGTTTAAATCCTGTGGGTTACGTTCAAACTGACGCTGTTGGAAAAGAAATAAACAACAAAACCGTAATTTCAAAGATAGTTTTCGATGAAGAATACCTTGAAGCATTACAAGGTATTGAAGATTTTTCCCATTTGTTTATTTTATTTTGGTTGCACGAAACATCAGACAAAAACCGGAAAAACTTGAAAACCCACCCCTGCGGAAGAGCTGACCTGCCCTTAGTGGGTCTGTTTGCGACTTGCACGCCTTATCGGCCTAATCCGATTGGGTTAACTCGAGTAAAACTATTGGATGTTCGAGGTAACGTGGTTACTGTTCAAGGATTAGATGCTTTTGATGGCACTCCAGTTTTGGACATTAAGCCTTTTGATCATTATGAAAAAACGTCTGATTTTAAAATTGCTGATTGGTGGAAACAAATAATAAAAGAAAGAAAAAAGAAGAAAAACGTCTAAGATGACGATTTTAGCTTTTTAGCGAATTCTTGCCCGAACTCGTAGCATTTTTGCAGTTCTTCTTTATTTGGAACCCATTTCACGGTCAATGGAGGGGAAACAAATTTCATTCCTGCAAGCTTTAGGGATTTTTCTATGGCCGCTGTTGCTCCTCCGCCCCAACCATATGATCCAAACACACCTGCTAGCTTGTTTTTTGGTCGAAGTCCTTCCATTTCTCTTAGAAATGGCGATACAGTTGGCAAAACACCATTGTTAATGGTTGCAGAACCAACAAGAATTCCCTTGGTATCAAGTAGTTCTCCAATTATATCCCCATTATCTGAAAACGGAAGCCTATACAACGTTGCTTCTAAGCCCTCGCTAACAATTCCATCTAGCATTGCTTTGGCCATTTTTTCTGTGCTTTCCCACATGGTGTCATAAACGATGATTACTTTTTTATCTGCTTCACCTTTTGCCCACTTAAGATATGCTGTAACAATCTTCATGGGGTCTTTTCTCCAAATAATTCCATGGCTGGGAGCAATCATGTTGATTTTTAAGCCAAGTTTTTGAACTTCTTCAATTTTTTTAATAACCAAAGCACTATAAAGCCACAAAATGTTCGCGTAATATTTTCCTGCTTCCCACATGAGAATGTCTTGATCGACTTCATCATCAAATCTCTTAGAAGAAGCCAAATGTTGGCCGAAACCATCATTAGATAGCAACAATGCATCTTTTTCAATATACGTAAACATGCTGTCAGGCCAATGAAGCATCCGAGCTTCAAGAAAACTTAATGTTCTTTCCCCTAAACTGAGAGTATCGCCTGTTTTTACTGTTTGAAACTTCCAATTTCCAAAGTAATGTTTTTCTAATCCTGCTTTACAAGCTTCTGTACCCACAACAGTTGCGTTCGGTGCTAGTTTGAGAACTTCTTTAATCGACCCTGAGTGGTCAGACTCAACATGGTTTGCGATTAAGTAGTCAATTTTTGACGGGTCAATTATTTCTTTAATTTTTTCGATCATTTCTTCTGAAAATGGATGTTCTACTGTATCAACTAATGCAACTTTTTCGTCGATAATAAGATAGGCATTGTATGTTGTTCCTCTATGGGTTGAGTATGAGAATCCGTGAAAATGCCTTTTATTCCAGTCCACGGCTCCAACCCAAAAAATGTTTTCTAAAACTTTTACTGGGGGCAAAATTGTTCACCTATAACATAGTTATGTTTCAAGAAGTCCTATTAACTCTTTTTTAAAAACTCACGATAAATGTTAATTTTTATCGCTGATTTATTTTTAAATTTTAAATTTATAACAAATTACAGTATATTTTTTAAGAAGCCTTTGAAATTCTTATTTAAAAAGCTCCAAACAAGCGCTTTCTATACAAACTTTCTGGAGTTATGCTAAAATTGAAACGCTCAAAATAAAGTATTCACAACTGAAGAAGAAAGTAATGCTGACAAAATAATGAACAAAAGAATTTGGGTTTTAGATTTAATGACAGATTGTTATTAGGTCGAGTTGTACGCTCATGGGGTTATTTGATAGTTTTCTTCCACACGAGGGGCATCTGCAGTCGTTTTTTGCTTTGATATAGTAAGGTGAGATTACTTCTCGTCCAGTAAACAGCTTTTTACCGCATCCATGACATGATATTGAAACTGCCATGTTAAGCCACCAACACAAAGTTTGTTTGTAGTAAGTTCTGGATTTCTTCATATCTTTCTTCTTGGGCTAGTATCTGGATGTAGTTTAGCCGTTTCATTACTGTTTCTTTATAGTTAATTTTATTCATGATTTCAAACTCCTGATGATATCGCTTTTGGCTGATTTGTATATTAAAACTGGCGACCCAACGACTAGTTGCATTGCGGAGAGAGAGTAAAGTGAAACTAAACTCAAGTTGAAGTTTTTTTATTGTTTCAAACTTTAGAAAAGTTGTAAATATGGAAAATAACAGAAGTTTTTTTGTCTATTTTTCAATAAACGTAAATATTGCCGAAACATTTAGTCAAAATGGTGAATTTTTATTTGAAAATTGCTGTTTCAGGTAAGGGCGGAGTCGGTAAGACTTTAGTTTCAGGAACTCTTGCGAGCTATTTTGCAAAGAAAGGATACAAAGTAATGGCTATTGATGCGGACCCTTCTCCTAATCTTGCATTAACCTTGGGGATACCTGTTGAAGAATCAAACAAGATAATTCCAATCTCTGAAAACAAAGAATTGCTAGACTCCAAAACTAAAACTGACTACCCTGGAGTTTACAAACTTCATTTTACTGTCGACGACATTATCGAAGAGAACGGCATGAAATCTCCTTACGGTGTGAACTTGCTTGTCATGGGAACTGTCAAAGCTGCAGGCAGTGGATGCGCATGCGGAGCAAACGCTGTAGTTAGAGAGCTTTTGCGTCACCTTATCGTTGACCGTGATGAAATTGTAATTGTTGACATGGAGGCAGGTGTAGAACACATGGGCCGGGGAACCGCAAGCCAAGTAGACGCCATGATTATTGTTGCAGATTCTAGTAGGAAGTCTTTGGAGATTGCCAAAAAACTGAACCTTTTTGCTACACAAATGGGAATTAAGAAAGTTTACGTTGTTGGTAACCGAGTTGAAGAACCCATCGAAAAAGAGTTAATTACAGATTTCACCAAAGAAAACAACCTTGAATTACTTGCTTTGATTCCATATGACAAAACCGTTGTGAAAGCTGACCGCCTAGGAGAAGCTCCACTAAAATACGCAGAAACTTCAGAAAGCGTCAAGGCTATTCAAACAATTGGAGACAAACTTCTTCAAGCTCAATCTTAATTTTTTCTTTTTTATTTGTTTTTACGCCCTGCCCAAAGGCCCACCAGTTGCGAAGCTTCTTTAAACGGATTCTCTAGTATCATTGAAACGCCCGCAGTGCATTCCAGCCAACATCCTTTACAATTCGACACTTGTTGCCATCCTTTAGTGTTCCTTTGTTTTAGAATTGTGTTCACGGAGCCTTTAGTTGCATCTCCAAGAATCAAATCAGACCTTGCCGGACAAGCCAAAAGTTTTCCCTCAGGATTAATTGCTACATACAGTTCTCCAGCATCGCATATTTTTGGGGCAGTTCCGTTGAAGAATTGCTCAAAACCTTTAATGAATTCTGTAGGCAACGCCAAAAAACTTGGATCTGAGCGTTTAAGTTCAAGTAAAAAGGTCACAAGACGAGAAACCTGCTGTTTAGTTGGCGCATTTTCTGGTGTTGGAGGATACGGATGCATCGGCTGAACTTGCGCCATGTCAATTTTGCTCCTTAGTTCTTCAATAAACTCTGGCAAAACATCGATATTCCATGGTGTAGCAACACTGTTTACTCCTGTTTTCACTCCGTGAGCTTTCAGCAATTCTATGGCTTTGATTGCTTTATCATAGGTTCCAGAAACTCCTCTAATTTTATCATGAATATGTTTTGGTCCATCTAAAGACACAACAACAGTATCAAAAATGTCTGAGACATCATCAATTATTCTCTCGGTCAACATTGTTCCATTAGTGTTCATGCTGACTAAACAACCATGAGAGGCAACCCTTTGGGCAAGAACCATCAAATCTTCCCGTAGCAGGGGTTCTCCACCGCTGAGGTCAAAAAATGGGACTCCTAAACTGCAAACTGCATCAATTGCTTTCAAGGCTTTTTGTGTTGACAATTCGGGGATTTTGTGTTTCCACCATTCACAAAAGGTGCATTTCATGTTGCATCTACCAGTTACGTTGTAAGATGCAAAAAGTGGTTTAGGTCGTCCTGCTTTGAATTTTAGAAATCCGCTGATTACTTTAGGGGCTAACTGGCTAGTTTTCATTGTTTTTCATTTTCCCCGTTTTGTTTCCACCTAATGAACTGTGAATAAGGAAAATACAGCATTGAAAGATTATTTTTGTTGCTTCATGCGTTCATACATTTTTTCTAAAGTCCATCGCATTGAAGACTTTATCTCTCGGACCCTAGTAGACCGAATGTTTTTGATTAATATCTCTTTCATAATGTTGCCTTCTTGTTTTATGTCAAAACTTAACACTTTATCTGGATCAAGTTTTCCTGCAGTGATGTCTTCTTTATCTTTTTCATGCATTTTTGCTAGCACTCGCTCCACAAAAAATGACGTGAAAGGAGGAGTGTTGATGTCAAAGTTTTTGTCTGCTGGAAAAACTATGTGCAAGCCATCGTTTTCAGAGAGCAGTTCTGCTAAAACATCTCCGGTTATTGTTTTCAATTGAGTTCCCTTTCTTTGAGGAGTAACTGGTTCTGGTTTGTACGGTTTAGGCGCTGCTTGTTGTGCCCTTTTAGCTGGGGATGGTTTTTGGATTTCTGCTCGTTTGAAGCTTTGTTTAACCAGTGTTGAATCAATTAGCGTGAGCAAGGTTCTTTGTTCATCTAGTTCGGCTTCTAGTTCTGCTATCTTTTTTTCGATGTTGGCACGAAGCTTTGCCACCTTTTTGATTTGCTCTTTTTGGTCGTTAGTTTCACTCATATTACTTTCCTTCTGGATGACTCAAAAACCTGCATGAACAGACTACAATCCAATAAGATACGAACAAGCCCTTTTTAAATTTGGTTTATCTTCCAAACTTGCTTAACCATCAATTTTTTTGTGCTGGCTACGATACATTTCAACTATTTCTTCCGGAGTAGTCGCATCTTCAGCCGCCTTGTCCACGCGATACTTACCCGTAAATCGCGGAAATCGAATGGCAACACCACTGCCTTCCCGAATATAATCCATAGCACACGTGTGAACTGGACTAAGAGTCAAATCTGCTCCCCTTATTTCAATAACTACTGCTGGTTCAAACCAAACATCCACATCAATGGTAGAATTCACCCGAGGATGTTTATGGTTAATTTTATGAGGATTAAGCAGTTGTGGGAGCTTTTCTAGGTCTGCATCAGTGAATCCTGTTCCAACTTTAGTTACTGTTTCAAAAACGTCGAAATCTGGGTTATAAGCTGCAAGAAGAAATGTTCCATAAGTTCCTGCACGTTTTCCTCTACCATGAACCGCCCCAACAACCACCAAGTCAACGGTGTCCGTCATTTCTGTTCTGTAATCACGTTTGTACTTAATCCACAACCAGCCACGGGCGCCCGCTTTATACACAGAATCATTGTTTACTGATTTGCACATAATACCCTCGCTTCCTTCGGCAACTGTTTTTTCAAAAAATTCTTCTAGATCCTTCGGATTTTCTGCGAGGATGCTTTCTGCAACTTGAATGTTTTTGCTTGGTTCAATTATTTTTTTAAGAAATTCGTGACGAACAGGATAGGGCTGTTGAGTAAAGTCGGTTTCATCTGCATACAAAACGTCAAACACAAACAAAACGATGGGGTGCTCGCTCATTGCTTCTTGTATGCCATATTTTCGTCTACGGTGCATGAGTTCTTGGAAGGGTTTCATTTCTCCTGTTGTGGGATCTACTGCAACTGCTTCAGCTTCAATGATTGCCTCATTTGCCTTAACATTTTCAAGAATGTATCTCACGCCATCCGGATACTGCTCAGTAATGTTTTCCAGCCTACGGGAAAACAAAATTACTTTATCGTTAATTTTATGGGCTTGAACACGCTCTCCATCATACTTGTATTCTGCAATGCATTTTCCCCCCAATTTTTCCATAATCTGTTCAGACGAACTAAGGCGCTCAGCAAGCATGGGGCGAATTGGCTCGCCAGTTATTACTTTGAATTTTTTGATTCCTGTAATTCCTTCTTCCGAAACAACTTTTGCTACTCTGCCCAAATCAGAAGAAATATTGTAAGCACGCTCCAGATGCTCACGGGCCTCTTTTCCACCACCAAAAGCAATAGCCAAAGCATCCAAAACCGTCATGTCAGCAATTCCTAACCGCAAACTTCCGGTAACTGTTCTGACGATATATTTTGCTTCACTTGGAGCTGCATCAGATAAAAGGCCTGCTAAAAGAGCTAATTTTAAATCAACAGAACCCGGACCTATAGACTTTGCTATTTTATCCAAAGTCTCGTAGACCCTTTGAACCGTTAAAGGTGTGGAAAAAAATGTGGACTGAGTTTTTT
>JARRLY010000017.1:0-20656 GCA_037386545.1 Candidatus Bathyarchaeota archaeon | reverse complement strand
CGAACAGAAACCTCGTTGTCTTTTTTGTCTTTTCTTGCCAACTTTTTTCACATCTATACTTTTTTTAATTGATTAATCAGGCTTATGTGCTGAAGCCGCAATGTTTAGTAGCCCCGCAATTATGGTAAGCATTCCCACAAGGACAATTATCGGGAACATGGAAAGAGGTGTAATACTGGGGGACATAACCAGCAGGGTTGCTCCTGTTCCCAGACAGATTCCGCCCACGGCCACTCGTAATCGGTCAAAGTCGATTTCTCGTTTAACCATTCGCAGATAATATGTGAGTAAAACTACTGCTACCATTCCTAAACTGGATAAAAAGGCCCATGAGGCGTTAACGTCTCCTAAAACTATAGGGAAGGCAAGCAACAAAACCGACATAATAATCCCTGCAATGGGCGTCAATGGATATAATGGAGCTTTGAATGGTCGGTCCAGTCTTGGCATTTTTCTACGGAGTTTAATTAGTGACAAGTTAACCAAAGCAAAAACCAGCAATGAACCAAAGCTGGCAGCGTAACCCAGAAATACTGCGGCCCCTGTTGTGCCAAACACTATCACGAAAAGGGAACTAACAATTATTGCTATGTATCTGCTTCCAAAGCGGTTATGGAGTTTTTGTAATGCGTTGGGCAGGTACCCGTCTCTGCTCATGCCACCAAGTAAACTGGATTGCACAGACATGGCAGTTCCCACTGAGGAAAGACTAGCAAATATACCTGCTATTGCGAAAAGAACTGCTCCAATTGGACCCAGAATGGTAAAAGCCGCCATGTTAAGTAACGGAGGGTTGCTTGCTGTTCTGGGGGTATCTATTGGAACAACTCCCACAGCAACGTATGTGACTGCAAAATAAACTACTGTCAAAAGGATTGTGGTAATTAGTAAGGCTCGGGGAACATTTTTTCCCGGGTTTTTAATTTTGGGGGCGCTTGCTATTAAGGCACGCATGCCAACAAACATTGGAAACAGATAAGCCGTTGTAGCAAAGAACTTGGTTAAGCCGTCTCCCGAAAACTGGGGGACTATATTTTGCGGTGCTAAACTGTAGCCTATGCTTGTGAACAGAAAAATGACAAATATAGCCAAAAAACCCCCAACAATTATTATGTCTGCCTCGCTTATTCCCCGAATTGCCAATATTACCAGTATTACAACTACTAGTATAATCAGTAACGATGTGTTAGCTAAAATCAAATCTTGAATTGGAGGCGCAAAAACTGAAAACAGAACTCCTAGTTGTTGCGCAAACACTACTGCTGCTAGGGCTCCACCAAAAATGCTGGCTAACCAGCGTAGACAACCTGCCATAAACGATATGATTCCTCCGAAGGCGACTTTGGTGTAGGTATATTCACCTCCAACTTCGGGTAGAGTTGCACTAAGTTCACTGTAACTTAGCATGGTTATCAAGTTAATTATGCTACAAAAAAACAAAGCAGAGAGCATACTAGGTCCGGCTAGATCAAAGTAGGCATAATTGAGTAACGCGAATATTTCAAATCCTATGGCGCCACCTAGTCCGCTGATTACTGCCCTGAATAATCCTTGCTTTTTTTCGTCGCCCAACTTGTTTTTCTCCTATGTTTTTTATCTCCACCATTCTCGAACCAAAAAGAACCCGTTTATCAACGAAAACAGGCTGAACAAGCCCAGAACCAGCAGATATATTGGCATAAATTCTGTGGGTAAATTGAACACTGTTTGGATTTCAAGGAAGTTAAAAAACAGCATAACAGTTACCCCTCCGGATAGTATTCCAATCCCGCTTTGGGCGATTCCGAATATTATTGAAAGGATTCTTCTGTTTTCCATGTTTTTCATTTTCTCCAAAGTATTACTGCGGCAACTAGGTCAACTGCCCCAATCATTAACAGCAAACCCAGAACTAAACCCTGAAGGTTTTCCGTTTCAATGATGTTTAAGTCAATTAGTCCTATGGTGCTGGTTCAACACCATTTTTGGGAACCTTTCAATAGTATATGTGCAATTGGCTTTTATTTCTTTAAGGAACTTGAAGATAAACACAAATCAACCTTTAAACTCATTAATTTTGCTCAAGTTGAGGTTATCAACGGTTGTTTAAATAAGATTTAAGAACCCCTCTTAACGATGAACATGCTGGAGCGATATTATGCCCTGCACAGTATTAGTTTGTGGATTTTTCGGAGACACCGGAAAAGGAAAAATGATCTCATATTTAGCAGTAAAAGACAAAACCGCAGTAACAGCCCGAGCCGGAGTAGGCCCCAACGCTGGACATACAGTAGTCCATCAAGGAAAAACCTACAAGCTCAGAATGCTGCCCAGCGCCTTTACAGCTCCAGATTGTCGCTTACTTATTGGTCCGGGAGTTTTGGTCAACCCTGAAATTTTTAAAAAAGAAATTGTAGACCTCGATGCAACAGGCCGAGTCGGAATAGACCCTCAATGTGCAATAATTGAACCCAAACACCGCGAAGCTGACAAAAAGGGGTTTTTGGCAGAAAAAGTTAAATCAACTGGCTCGGGGTCTGGTCCATGCAACTCTGACCGTGTAATGCGAATAGCTAAACTGGCAAAAGATTTTCCTGACCTTGCTGAATACTTGGTTGACGTTCCTTTAGAAGTAAACACAGCCATTGATGAAGGAAAAAATGTGCTAGTTGAAGGAACACAAGGAACTTACTTGTCACTTTTCCATGGAACCTATCCGTACTGCACATCTAAAGACGTATGTGCTGCTGCTGCATGTTCAGATGTTGGTATTGGTCCAACAGCAGTAGATGATGTTGTTGTTGTTTTCAAAGCCTACAACACTCGTGTGGGTGCAGGTCCCCTTAATGGAGAATTATCATGGGAGGAAGCAGAACGACGTGGATGGGCAGAAATTGCCACAAACACGGGAAGAAGACGACGTGCGGCTCCTTTTGATTTTGATTTGGCAAAACGTGCAGTTATGCTCAATGGCGCCACTCAAGTTACAATCACAAAAATTGACATTTTGTTCCCTGAATGTGCCGGTGTTACAAAATATGACGAAATTTCCCGAGAAGCCAAGGAGTTCGTTGGAAATATCGAAAAACAACTCAAAGTTCCTGTTACCATGCTTGGAACGGGTCCTGGAACAATGGAAGTTGTTGACCGAAGAGAAGAACTAAAAAGTTAGTTCTGTTTCTTTGCTGTATGAGGTAATTTAACAATGTCAAACATAGTAATTGATGTTTCTGAAGTTTCAGATTATGATGATGATTGCATTAAAGAGCTAACAGACTTTCTAGAGAAAAAGCTGGATGCAAATGTTTCTTCTACTAAAAAAGAAGTAACTTTATCTTTTGCAGAAGGGAACGAAGCTTCAAGGTCATGCATGCGGTTACTTCTGAAAAAGTTCTTGCACCGTGCAGCCTTGCGGGAAGACTTTCGGGTCATTTCTGGTGAGGAAGACGGTTGGGTGCTCAAAGAAAAGAAGGAATACGTTGAGTAATCCTCCTTATTTTCTATCTTAATTTTTTCTTCATAACTCTTATCCATAATTCTAGTCTTATTTTCTTTTTATCGAGTTTACATAGGATGTGACTAGCTTTGAGAAGGAACCGCCGAAAAGTATCTAATCAACGATGCAGAGCCTGCAAAGAAGCAATAATTTCATCCAATGGAATATACTGTGAGCGCCTCGGAGAATATGTGAAAGATTTAGTTTACTGTCCATACTTCACACAACGACCCCCCGTTGAACTCCACGCCGTATAATAACCAAAAAGCTCAATCTGTTTGGCTATTTTTTCATCTTTGTATAAGCTACTATTGCTATCACAAAAATTGCTGCTATTAGAACTATCCACAGCTCAAATGATGCATGGCTTGTTTGTTCAGTTGTCTGCTCTGAAACGTAGTTATACAATTTGATTTCATCAATCAAGCAAATTCCATCGTGCCCCACGTAAAGTTCTGTTTGCCTTTTTATTGGTCCTTGGGGGTTTTGTTCTCCCGACGTAACTGTGATTTTTTGTTCTTCTCCATCAACGAAAATGTGCATGCCAGTAGAAAGACTACGCGTGAAAACCACATGCATCCACTCATTTAAGGTAACCACGGATTCGCTAGTTACAATTTCATTTAATGTTCCATCTTCTGTTGTAACATAAGCAATAAGTGCACCTTGAGGTATATTTGCATCGTCAGTTGTGGATTCGCCGTTGATGGCTAGACCAAAAGTTCTGTTTGGCAAACTGGCTCGGGTTCTTTCACATTCAACCAAAATGTTGTTGTATCTTACGTTCTTGTAGTCCTGAACATTTATCCAAACATCCAAGGTGCTTTCATCTGAAATTTCTAGAAGAGGCAAAATTGGAGTATTAACATAAGCCGCGCCATCAAAAGAAAACGCTTTGCCAAATTTTCCCTCAACCAGAACCGGAGTATACGAAATGTCGCCTGAAGATGTTCCTACGACTGCAAAATTTAGTCCAGTTTCGTCTGGAGTAACTCCATTTGGTTGGGCTTCATCAAAAGGCCAGTGAACAACTAAGCTGTTTGCTTTTGAATCTGGAGGAGACCACAAAGAAAGAGCAGTTTCCGTTAAAATATCCACAGGAGCAATCAAAGGGTTTTCATCGGCGTGTTTTTGTGCAATTTCATATTTTGTGTCCCATATTCCAGAATTATTTAGTTGTGAAGCTTGGGGATAATGAACTGAATAATCGCTCCAATAATTTCCTCCACTGGGAAAGCCATCATCCCATGTTTGAAGATTGTAGGCTGAAACTCCTCCTATGTTGATTTGGTTATTTATGAAGTTGTTATGGTAAAACTGGTTTTCAGTAGGGGCCGCAAAATATGGTGAGAAATAGACTCCATAATTACTGTTTGAAATGTTGTTTGAACAAACAATATTTTTTGAACCCATAAAAAAGAACGTAAACTCACTGTTGTTTGCTATGTTGTTTCCAAAAACCAGTGAATATGAAGCCCCCATTCCAATTCCCCGCGAATTATTTGTTATTTCATTTTCAGAAATCCTGATAGAGTATCCTTCAAGAGCTATTCCGCCTTTGGCGTTTTTAGTGATGTTATTTTGAGAAATTGTAATCAAAGAGCCCCCACAAAACCGAATTCCATCTTTGAGGTTTGAGATAATTTGATTTTGTGTAATTTTTATTTCAGATTGGACAGAGCAAAAAATACCATAATACGTGTTGGAAATTATGTTGTTTGTTATTTCACAGTTGTCTGCTTCAACACTAATTCCTGAAGCATGGAGTTTAGAACTTGAGTAGTTTTGGCTCTTAATTGTAAGGCCAGAAACTTTTGTGTTCTGTGCAGCCATAGTGATTACTGTTTGTTGTCCCCGTGTAACATTTCCTTTTCCAATCAGTATGGTGTTTTCTTTGTTTTCACCTTGAATTGTTATAGATTTGTCAACTAACAAGTTTTCATAATAAATTCCAGATTTGACGAGTATTGTATCTCCTTCTGCGGCATTTTCTATTGCTTCTTGTATTGTGGGGTAATCGTCAGGAACTATCAAAGTCTCTGCTGCCTGGCCAATTTGAAAACAACATGCCGATAAGCACATCACAATGATTGTAACTAGACCAATTGCCTTCTGATGTTGTTTTTTGTGCATCTTTTTTGCTCCCAAAAATCAATACTGAATTGTGGTTAATAGCTCTCCCTAAGGAACAGTGGTGTTCCGAAATCGGAACAATAAATTATCACTTAATCATAGTTTTTTGTTTACTCAACACTTAATTGAGTGAAAAAAATTACACTCGATGGTATATGCTCTGTTGTGAAGTAAGCAATTGCTTGATGGTGGTGGCAAAATGACAAAACTACAAGATTTAGGTTTTCGTGAAGGAACAATCTCAGAAACAATAGTTTCGACATGTGACTCAAACGGGAAATCAAACGCTGCTCCAATGGGAGTTGAACTAAAAAACAACAACCAACTGGTCATCAGACCTTTTGTTTCTTCTTTAACTTACAAAAACATTCAAGCAACCCAATCAGCAGTAGTTAACCTAACCTTTGACCCTAACCTGTTTTATATTACAGCCTTCAAAGAAGCAAACCCTAAAGGAAAACTGCCTGCAAACCTTTTTGAAAAAGCAAAAACGGTTTCTGCGCCTCGGCTTCAATCTGCAAAAGCCTTTGTAGAAGTCTCAGTCAAAGAGACGCGTTGCATAGGTGCTGAACGAGCAGAGTTTTTGTGTAACATCCAGCATGTTGAATCCGAAAAAACCTTACCTGAAGTGTATTGTCGCGCCCAGTTTGCGACAATTGAAGCCATAATTCACGCAACCCGTATTGAGCTATTCCTGAAAGGAACTGAGCAACAACAAAAACAAGCAATTAACCTGTTGGATTTGGTTAACGTTTGTCAGGATGTAGTAAACAGAACCGCACCAAACTCTGGTTACTCAGAAATCATGAACGACCTAACCCAAAGAATCCACTCATGGAGGAACGCACAATGAAAGTTTATGTCAAAACTCCTGCAAGGCTTCATTTTGGATTAATCGACCTAAACGGAAACATGGGACGAATGTTTGGAGGCTTAGGCGTAGCAATCGACACACCTAACGTTGTTTTGGAAGCAGAAGAATCTAAAATTTTTTCAGTTACAGGTGAGAACTCTGAACGTGCAACATTTTTTGCTAAACAGTTTCTTGAAACCTACAAGTTAGACTCTAACGTAAAAATCCACGTAAAACAAACAATTACCGAACACGTCGGATTAGGCTCTGGAACCCAACTGGCTCTAGCAGTTGCTTGTGCTTTGTCTAAACTGTTTAACGTGAAGGCTTCACTTCAAGAATTATCCTTGTCCATGGGCCGAATGAAAAGAACCGGAGTCGGCACCGCAGTTTTTGGACATGGAGGATTTGTCGTTGATGGGGGAAAACAAACAAAAAACGGCACAGTTGTTGCTGAGAGTCTTCCCCCATTAATCTTTTGTCAATCATTTCCCGAAAACTGGAAATTTGTTGTTGCTGTACCTGAGGTAAAAAAAGGCTTATCAAAAACTGAAGAAAAAATTGCCTTTGCCAAAGCTCCTCCCATGCCTGATCAGGCTGTTGGAGACGTTTGTAGGCTAGTTATGATGAAGCTTTTGCCCACTTTGGTGGACCAAGACATCAAAAGTTTTGGTGAAGCTTTAACTCGCATTCAAGTTGTAGTTGGAGACTGTTTTGCTGATGTTCAAGGTGGAACCTTCTCCAGTTCTGAAGCGGCCCTAACCATAAAGTTCATGAAAACTTGTGGTGCATACGGGGTTGGGCAAAGTTCTTGGGGTCCTGCAGTTTATGGACTGGTTAACGGAGACTCTCAAGCAAAACAGTTACAATGTAAAGTTGTTGATTTTTTTAACAATAATGGCGGTGGACAAGTTTTTATCGCAAACGCGAACAATACAGGAGCTACAATAAAACTGATTTAATTTTGTAATCGAGGTTGTTTGGATGGTTTATCATATTGCTTGGGCCATAACTGGGGCGGGGCATTTCTTGGAAGAAACTTTTGATGCAATCACCGAGTTGGTGAAAACCCAAAAAGCTACAGTTACTACTTTTTTGTCTTGTGCTGGAAAACAAGTAGTGCAAACTTATGGTCTTTGGGACAAGCTCAATGAAGTTTCGTGTGGAGGGAATCTTCAAGAAATAATGACCGAATCCGAAAAAGACCCTGCTTTTTCTTCTGCTGGACGTTTCATCCTAGACATGTATGACGTGTTGATTGTTTCCCCTGCAACCGCAAACACAGTTGCAAAAATCGTTTACGGAATCGCAGACAGCCTAGTTACAAACCTTGTTGCCCAAGCACAAAAAGCCAACATTCCAGTATACGTGGTGCCAACCGATCAACAAGAAGGCTGCGTTGTAACTACTTTGCCTTACAGAATCGACAAACAAACCTGCAAACTATGTAACCCCTGCACTGTGGTTGACGCATGTTCATATTCTGCAGTGAAAATTTCCAATGGGGCTCCTAAAATCAGTTCAGTTTTATGTCAAGGCTGTGGCGCGTGCATACAATCATGCCCTTACGGTGCCGTTAAATTCGCAGAAAAAAAGAAACTGTGGATCAGGCCCATAGACGCCCAAAACGTGCAGAAGCTTTTGTTGATGAACAACTTGATCGTTTTTGAAAATCCAAAACAAATCATTCCAACAATCAAAAAACTTCCACCTAGGTGCAACAAATGAAAGTCCTAATAGTAACTGGTGCCCTTGCCGAAGATTCTGTAAAACGTTATGTCCAAGAAAGCAGTGTGCAAACACAGGTTCTAAAGTTACCTATCCAAGTTGCGGCGTTGCTTAAACTGCCAAACATTGCTAAACAGCTCCAAAAAACTAGCCTAAAAGAGTTTGACGCAATTTTAGTTCCAGGGCTAATTCCAGGAGACACAACCATAGTAACAGATTCTGTTGGCATTAAAACCTTTAAGGGTCCTCGTTATGCGGCTGATTTGCCTACTGTTTTGGATTCCTTGGAAAAAATTGAGCTTTCTACAGTAACTCCTGCATGTGATTTGTTGCGAGAAGAGCTTCAACGCAAAGCCTTAGAGCAGTTGGAGTTGGTGGAAAACAACAAAGAGCAGTTGTTAAAAAAACCCTGGAACATGGTTATCAAAAACTTGGTTTTTGGTAAAGATTTTCCTATGCGTGTAATGGCGGAAATTGTTGATGCGCCTTTGATGTCTTGTGAGGAGCTTCAAAGAACCGCAAAACGTTACGTCAAATCTGGTGCCCACATAATTGATATCGGCATGATTGCTGGTGACCCGAGACCTGTACAAGCTCAACGGGCGGTTGAAGCAGTAAAAGAGGTTGTGAACGTTCCAATCAGCATCGACACCCTTGATCCTATGGAGTCCCGGGCTGCGGTTTCGGCGGGGGCTGATTTGGTTCTTAGTTTAGATGCCGGAAACTTAAAGGAAGTTGCCTCTTTTGCTTCTGATGTGGCGGTTGTTGCAATTCCCACAAATCAGCGGCAAGGCTATTTCCCAAAAACTGTGGATGAGCGGGTAGATTTTATGGAGCAAATTATAACAAAAGCCCGAAAACTTGGAGTAAACAACATTCTGGCTGATTTGATTGTTGAACCCATGAACGTGTTGCGGTCTTTTGTTGCTTTTGGTGAGTTTTCTAAACGCAATCCAGAGGTTCCCTTGTTTGTGGGGGCTACTAACTTTACTGAATTAATTGATGCTGACTCCGTAGGAGTGAACGCGTTGCTTGCTACTTTGTCCGCTGAAGTCAATGGCAGCATTTTGTTGGCAACAGAAAAAAGCACCAAAAACAAAGGAACCATACGCGAGTTGGCAACTGCATCTAAAATGATGTTTTTGGCAAAAAAACGAGGCTCAGTCCCTAAAGATTTAGGATTAGACCTTCTAATCCTTAAAGACAAACGATTGCGACAAGAACCTTACAGCACCGACATGGACGCTGATGCCCAAGTTGTTTTTGCAACTGAAACTGTTGAACCGGAAGTTATGGATGAAAAAGGAATTTTCAAAATTGCCGTGGATCATTTTACCAAAAACATTGTTGCGCTTTATCTTACTGATAACAACGCTGAAAAACCTTCTATTGTGATCAAAGGCAAAACAGCAGAAAACGTGTTTGCCAAAATTGAGGAAATGAACCTGATAACACGGATTGACCATGCTGCTTATCTGGGGCGCGAGCTCGGAAAAGCTGAGATTGCCCTAAAAACAGAAAAAGAGTATGTTCAGGACCAGCCTTTGTTCAAAGCTTCCTGATTTTTAGATTATGTCTGCTGGTCGGATAGTAAGAACGAGTTTTTGAGAACTCGCAGTAGTGCTGTTCCGATTATTGTTGATAGTGCAATCAATGCCAGCCTTTCTATTGGGTATACCAAGAATATGCTTGTCCAGATCCCAGGGTATGCTACGAGGGGGATGGTTCCTATTGGTTCTGCCATTACTGTTTCGAACAGCAGGTTTCCCATGAGGTGTTGCATCATGGTTCCGATAAATGCTAGGATTGCGATTCCGGTTGCTGTTCTTGTTGGGTTGTTTGTGGTGACCCACTTAATTGCCATGCGCCCAATGGGGGAAATTAGAACTGCGAGAGCGACTACGTGTAACCAGAAGAAGGGCAGGGCAATTGTTCCGGTTCCTGTTGGGACGTCGATGAACAAACTTGTGTTTGGGTGTATCAGAAAAGCCGCCAGCAAGAAAACGTTTAGGGCAATTACGTGTATCCATTTCTTTTTGATTAAGAACCCTACGGATACTGCAGCTACGGTGGCTGGTAGAAAATCTAAACCTAAGAAGACAGGGGGTTTCCCGAACATGGCGATGAAGGAGCCCAAAACTACGCTTAGTCCGCCGATGTATGGTCCTAGTATTATACCGTAGATGGGGGCGATGATGTCTGAAACTGAAAAACTTGCACCTGAGGCACCTATCATTGGTACGCTGGGGATTATGCGCAGTACAGCGTACACTGCCGTGAATATGGAAATTATGGCTATGGTTTTTGAGTTTAGTTTGGTTTTGAGTATTTCTACCATATGGGGGTCCTCTTGTGTCGTTGTGTAATTTTTTACACAGTATGTATTTGGAGTAATTAAGTTTTTCTTATATAACCTTAACTCTAAAAACTATAGATTATACATTGTGCCTGTTTATTCTCGAAAGTTTTAAGTGATTAAACGTGAAGGCATATGGTCGAGGAAACAATACATTGAGAAACAAATCCTTGGGTGCGATACTTCTTTCGTTAGCGTTGCTTACTATGGTTGCGTATTTTTGGCTGCTGTTTTTGGCGCCCCAAGATGAGTCTTTTTTAGGGCGAACCGCAAGTGAGTGGGCGGTTCTTATTCCTGTGGTTATTATTGTTTATGCTGTTCTTATTGTAGTTGCGTGGATTGGATGGGCGCTGGCTTCTACGGCTCCTCCTCTTCCGATTCCTGTTGACTTTCACGAAGACTAAATCTATTTTTTTAAAACGCGAAAAATAACAATAACTACCAAACCCGCAATGATTGCCACAACCAAAACTATGGCAACTGTTGGGTCCATCTCGTAGGGTTGGGGTTCCCAGATGTTAGTTTCTTTTGCTTCCATAGTGATGGTAAAGTTAGCATAAGTTGATTTTGCTTCTACCAAAAAGCCTGTTTCTTGGTCCCAATGCCACATGTTTTGGGGGTTGCTGGCAGTTACTGTTATTCTTTTTACTCCCGCGTAGGCGCGTTCTTCTGTTTTGCTGATGGTTATGTTTCCGTAATTTTTTTCAGAAAAGGTGTCCCCTTCCGTTAGGTTTGCAGGAATAATAAAGCCTTCTCCAAGATTGCCTGTTTCCAGATTGAGGGTTGAATACTCAATTTTTTCTGTTCCATCCAAATACAAGGAGGTAAACTTGATGTCAATCATTTTGTCCTGAACATTAACAACTTCAATTTTTGCATTGGTGACATCGTGGTGTTCTGGAACATCACCTGTGCATTCTACGTTGTATTGTATCATGTTGCCTTTTTTTACTCCTACTGTCATTTGGGATAAAACAATTCCAAAAAGACAAGTTAATACCAGAGCCGACAACAGGAAAACAGTGTAAAAGCTGTTTTTGTTTTTCATATGGACCCATTTAAAAATTATTGATTCAGTTTTTATTGTTTGTGGACAAAACAGCAGTTTGAGGCTATTTATCGATATAAACTTGACTTTCTTCGTTTTGTTTTTCGATACGGATTACGTGCTCGGCTTTTTCTGCGAAAGATTCGTTGTGGGTTACTGCAATTATTTGTTCAATGGAGTTTAGGCGGCTTATTGCTTCTGCGAGCCTGTCTACTGAGCCATCTTCTTGTCCTAGGCTTTCTGTGGGTTCGTCCAGCAATAGCATGTACAGTCCATGACCAGTTTTTGCTTGCATGATTAACTGTCCTAGTCCAATACGATATGCAAAAGCCAGAAGGGTGCGTTCTCCTCCTGAGAGGTTTGAAACTTCTCGTTTGTGCCCTTCTTGGCTGTTAACTAAGGGTGAATAGGTTTCATCAATTTCTACGGTTAATGTTGGTCCTAAATCGCCAACTAAGTTGTCTAGCATCTGCTGAACCGTAAGTTGCAAGTATGTAACAAACTCTTTTCGTAGTTTAGGCTGAATACTCCTATAAGCAACCCGTATCCGGTCAATTATCTCCGAAAGCTTGCTGATTTGCTCTTTTCGTTCAATCTTTTTCTGAACAACATCCAACCGCTCTTTTAACTCATCTACCCGTGACGCCAAATCACGTTTTTTTCTTTCCAAGTTACCGAGTTCATTTTTTGCGTCCCGATGCCTAGTAAGGGCAGTTTCCTTGTTTTTTCGAGCGGAAACTAATTCAGTTACATCAAAATCGGCAATTTCTGCATTAGTTTTTTCAAGTTGTTCTTGATTGTTTTTTTCTTCTTCTTGGGATTTTTGAATTTCTGCACAATTCTGGCTTAACAGTTCCTGTTTTTCTGTAATCTGCCGTTTTGTGTCCTCAATTCTACCGACAACCTGTTGAAGATTTGAAACTACTGTGCTGGCTTTGCTTTGAACGTTTCTAAGGTCAGCGAGTTTTTGTTGCAGTTCAGCTAACAGTTTTTGTTTTTCCGCTCTTTCCTTTTGCAGATTCTGCTTAAGGCTATCTTTATAATCGCCAGTTAGTTCCTGAAGACACCGAGGGCACTTGTTTTCTACAATTATGCTCGAAATATGTGCTTCTGATTTTTGCATTTCTTTTTGGGTGGTTCCTTGCTCAACACGAAGAGTTCGCAGTTGCTCTTCAATGCTGGATAACTGTTTTTGGTGTTCCTTTAACGGTTTATCCAAGTCCCAACCAATCTCTTGAAGTATAGTTTGACTGTCCTTTTCTTTGGTTTCCATCTGGTTTAGCTGTAGTTTCAGGTTTTCCAGTCTTCTTTTTTCTGTTTCATTTTGAACTGAAATTCTCTTTATCTGGTACCCGAGATTGCCAAGATTTGTTGTTAGTTGTATTCTTTTTCTTTGTAGCTCTTCGGTGGTTTTTCGCATCTCTTCCAAGCTTTCAAGACGCTTAGAAGCTTCTGTAAGTGCAGACTCTGCCTCTGTTAAGTTTTGTTTTGCTTCTTGGATTTGGGTTGTTATTGTTGAGAACTCTTCAACTGCAGTGTATTACTCCATGCAATATCATAATTGGAAAGACCAAATAGCTTATCCAGTTTTGTTTGCCGTTGACGAGGAGTAATATCTATCAATTCTTTAAGGTGCTCTTGACGCACCCATATGATTTCACGAAAAATGTCTTTGTCCAATCCGGTTAGGGTAGTTAATTCTTCCAAAACAGCATCATTTCTGTTACTGGCAACAAGTTTGCCATCCTTATAGAGCTTAAGGTGGTCGGTGTCTTGGCTGATGCCTTTTCTTTTTCGTTCCAAGGCTCGCTGAATTTTGTAGCTCTTGCCGTTATGAACAAACTCGGCAGTAACTTTGCCTTTCTGGGAATCTTCCCTGAGCAAATATTCATAACTTCTGCCTAAGGGTTCCCCAAACAAAACAAAATCAATAGCATACAAAACCGTAGATTTTCCTTGCCCCAATCCTCCAACTAAACAATTAAATCCCTCAGCAAAAGGAATGACAGTTTTAACGTGGGACCGGATGTTTTCTATGTGTAAGGACTCCAGTTTCAAAGAAAGTCCTCCAATTTTTCTTTAACTTTTGTTTCCCGCTTTGCAACCAAGGGGCTAATCAAATCAACTGCCAGGCGAGCAATTTTTTCGCTTTCTTCCCGTTTGTAGTTTTCAGAAAAAATCTCTAAAAAATACTCGTAAGCTTTGGTTGTGAGGTCTTTCATGTCGTTTCCAAAAATGGATCGGATTATGTGCTCAGAGAGTTCAGTTTCCCGTAACCGAAGAATTGGATGAACAAGAAGTGCCTTATCGCCCGTTTTTTTCACCTTTGCTATATCGATTTCTGCTCGGGTTGTCTCTGAGGGTAAAACACCCTTGATAACTGGAACAATAATGACCCCTTTTTCATCATTGTCTTTAACTAACTGAATAACAGCATTAGTGATTTTTGAAGGCGTCAAACCCGTGTAATTTTCTTCTAAAATAACAAACTTGCGAGCAGTTTCCAGCTTCACTCTCTCAATTTTGGCTTTGCCCGACTTGCTTACTTTAACATGATAAAAGCCCTTCTTGGTTCTTGCCTCATCGTAACTGGCTGTTTCTGTTCCCCCACTGTAGACGATAATGCCTTTTTTAAAACCTGAAATGTAAGGCTTGTGAATGTGTCCTCCTGCATAGTAATCAAATCCGTCAGGAAGATTTTCGGGACTGGCTTCTGCTTCCATTTTTGGAGGTTTAACTGCGGGAATATCAAGTCCCATATGAAAAACAAGAACATTGAACAATAACGGGTCAGGGGTAGGTTTGTTTTGTTCTAAAAATTTAGGTAACTCTTCTTGGGTCCTTCTGGGAGTTCTAAAGTTTGGGATACCATAAACGTAACAGTTCTCATTCTTCCAGCAAGCACCTTCATGACGAGGCAAATACCAAACTAAACCTGCACTGTCTAAGGGATTCAAGATGGTGCCAGTAACAGCATTAGGCGCAGAATCATGAGAACCATCAACCGCCAAAACAGGTATGCCCGCATCCTTTAATCGTCGAAAATTTGCAATTGCAGTCTCCAAAGTAGAATTAGTTGGACGGGCATGCTCAAAAATGTCTCCCGCAATAATCATGAAATCTGGATTAAGCTTTATTGTTTTGTCCACTAACTCAGAAAAGGCCTTGTTGAAATCTTCGCGACGAACATCCAAGTTATACTGAGCATAACCCAAATGCAAATCCGCTGCATGAACAAAACTAAAAGGCTTCATAGCTTTTTTTCTTTCTCCTCATTTTAGCCCTTAACAGTAAACAGTAAGTCGCGCCGGTTACATTTATACGTTAAATCTAAAACTTTTCATCTGACCAAGTTTTATCTAAACGGTAAGACAATCAAAATTGGCTAAAAACAATTTGGCAACTAATAGAGTTTCTATATTCAAAACTACCTTTTTTCTTAACAAAGCTAATAATCCCCTAAAAAAGCCAATGTTTTATTTACCTCAGCACTTCTTACTTGTTTGATGTCTAGTAAACAATTTTTCGTTAATAGATACAAAAAACTGGGATGGAAATACAAAAAACCAAGATTTAATAAAACAATCCGAATAAACACCATGAATATCAGCGAAAACATGGTTACCTCAAGACTAGAAAAGCGGGGAATAACTTTGGAAAAAGTTCCTTTTCTTGATATGGGGTATTGGATCAAAAAAAGCAGGTTTTCTGTAGGTGCAACTGAAGAATATCTGCTAGGACTGTATTCTATTCAGGAAGCAGCCGCACAAATTCCAGCAACATTGTTTACGAACCTAGAAAACAAAACGGTTCTTGATGCATGTGCCTCTCCAGGAGGAAAAACAGTTCAAATGGCCAATTTAATGAACAACAGTGGCTTGATTGTTGCTCTTGACCTTAAACCACGAAAAATGTTCCCCTTAGTAAACCAGCTGGAACGAAGCAGAGTTGCAAACACAGCAGCATACAACATGGATGCAAAAGAAGCCTCAAAGCTGAACATAAAGTTTGATTGTGTTCTTTTGGATGTTCCATGTTCAGGTAACCCAATAACTGACAGGGAATGGTTTAGCAAAAGAACGTTGGCAGACATACACAAAAACGCTCGTCGGCAACGACAAATCTTAGCTGAAGCAACGAAAGTGACAAAAAATGGTGGGGAAATTGTGTATGCGACATGTTCGTTAGAACCAGAAGAAAACGAATTCAACATGGACTGGGCAGTAAAAAATTTGCCCCTAAAAATTGAAAAAATCAAATGTTATGGAGAAAAAGGACTTACAAAAGTCTTTGACAGTATCCTTGATTCATCCGTTAAAAAAGCCAAACGGATTTGGCCAAACGAGACTCAGGGGTTCTTTGTATGTAAACTCAAAAAAATGGGGAATAACTAATGAAAGAAATCCATGCGTTTGTGAAACAATTTAATGTTGAAATCCCCTTGGAAGAGAAACAAATTGTCCGAAAAAGAAATCGGTATTATTTGCTCTCTGACAAACTGAATCATAATGCTCCAAAAGGATTCTTTTATGCCGGAGACTATCTTGGCGCAGTAAAAGGCACCGGGTTTTTTCCTGGATTTGCTTTGTTAAGAATGATTGCCAAGACAGACGCAACAAAGGTAATTCTTGGCAAAAAAGCTGCGTGGCTTTTCATTTGTGGACGGGACATATTCAAACGTGGATTACTTAAACAAAGCAACCTCAAAAAAGACGATTACGTGTTAATTATGAACGAAAACGAAGAGTGTTTAGGCTTTGGAAGAGTAATGATTAACGTTCGAGGAGAAATTGACATGGACAAAATTGCGGTAAAAAACATTCTTGATGTTGGTGACTTTTTGAGGCGCGAAAAAAAGTTATCAACAAATAAAAGCAAAAAATAACGGTTTTAGTCTACTTTTTGTTTTCGACCAAATAGTTCAAGACTTTTTTCCTGCCCGTTTTTCTAGACTAGCAACCCTTTTTCTGAGGCGCTCAACTTCGTCTTCTAGGGCGTTCATTCTGGCAGCACTTAGTTTTCCCATAACTTTGGGCATTATTTTCATGTCCATCTTTGCTTGAAACTCAGATTCAGAAATTTTACCTTGAGAAAATTCTCTTCATTTAACATTTTTGTGAATTCTTTTGTCCACTTTTTTCTAAAACTCATTTTCTTTCCTCCAAAATACAATCTAAAAGATGTTTTAAGTCAACCCATTCAGTAAATTGTTGAGCTGAGTTTACAAATCTTTCTAAACATTTTTTGTCGTGTCCCATTTTTTCGTATTCTTTAGCTTGTAAAGCCATCTCAATTTTGTCCAGTTGTCGAACTGCTTTAGCTTCTTGGGTTTTTCCTTGCTGATATTCTGTCCAAATCGCGTAATATTCGGCTCTTTGCTTTTTGGGCAACAGATTTAATATGTCACAAATTGCATTTTTTTCGTCCTTTTTTGTTTTAGCGTTTTTTTGGGAAGGCATAAAATCACCAATTATTGCTTCGGGAAGGTCATGAATCAGGGCCATTTTCAACATTTTTGTTACATCCAACTTTTTCAGGTCGGCGTACAGCATGCAAAGAACGGTAGTTAGAAAAGTGTGGTCGGCGACAGACTCAGGTTCGTTAATTCCAATATCCACCCATCCTGTTCTTTGGATTTGTTTCAAAGTTCCAGATGTACGTAAAAAGGTTATAATGTCTTGGAGTTCTGAATCTGTTCCGTTTTCCATTACGTAAACACCTTTGCTATTCAATAGTCCTGAAATAAAGATATTTTTTATGAACTCAAAAGATGTAATTTCAAAAAATTTTGGTGTAATGTATATTTTTGTGATATGAAATAACCTAGAAATCTAAATCAGGGGAACTGTTAAATAATAAAATAAAAACAACAAAAAACTGTTTGGATTCATTATCTAGGGTCTAATGGGATTTTGTCCTCACTTGGGTTTTAGTTCACTTTTGACAGGAAATTATTCGCTCGTAGTGATTACCAGTCTTCCTCTTCTTCTCCATCTTCTTCCCAATCTTCCCAATCATCATCTTCTTCAAACATCATAATCTTTCACCTCCGTGGTGACTCATAACATTGACGCCTTTAAAAATTCAAATAAAATTTCCGTTCTCTAAAAAAGACAAAAAAATAAGTTAATTTTTTGTTTTAATTTTAAATCATATGTTTTTTTGGATAAGACTGTTTTTTCAGGATTTTAAAGATAATTAAGGACTAAAATAATAATATTTAGCGATTAAAACCTTATTTTAGGGTTATTAATATAATTACTTTTGAATTATGCTAGAAAAACAAGAATAAGCCCCGTTACTATAAACATAATTCACAGAGTTTAAAACATAACCTGAAGCGTATTTTTGGCTATTGGATCATCAGGATTGTTTAATTCAATGAAAATATGAAAATATTTCTGTGTAAGTTTGCGGACTTTGTTTTCTTTTCCTTTGTACTTGACGTGAAGTAGTTCATGTATTAATGCCGCCATGGCTCTACTTTTCAGGTAAAAGCGAACTTTTCTTTTTTTATGATTTTCAAGTTTCCTTTCTACAAAACTGTGCTTTTTTGGAAAAATTAGAATAACCCCATTATTGTGATAACATCTACCGGCAAGACAATTTCCATTTTCTTTTTGAAAAGGAAAAACTCTGACCTGAATATCATTAACAACATTTTTTTCGATTTGTTCCTTTCTTATAATCCAGTGCAAGAATTTTTGAAAGAAAGGCTTTTTCAGCGTTTCAGAAACAACTTTTGCATAATTGTTATAAAAGTTCAATTTATGTTCTGAACAATTATCGACTTTTTTCTGGTTAGCAACTACTCTAATTTTTTGTGAAAGTTCTGAATGGATCATATTAACACTAACTAAAACCACACATGAAAACTGAACAGCTTTTCTGGAGTGGATATTATTTAATGAAAAGATGGAGAAGATGTAATTTAAACCCTTTCAAAAATTGATATAATTATTATGTTGTTTCGATAATTTTGTTGACTTTTCTTAACGCGTGATATGCGCGCATTAAAACCTTGGAAAAATTAATTTTTAACCATACTTGATAAACTTCGCAAACTTTCTTTAAAATCAAGTATCTTCTTTTGAGTCTGAAAAATTCGGCTCGAATTAATTCAGTATCTTTTCCTGCATGAGCTTCAGCATACATTCTTTTGCAAGAAGTGACAATATTACAAACACCTGTTTCTATTCTCTGTTTTGTTTCTTCTAAAAGTCGCTCAACTGCAATAGGATTTAAGATTATCATTCGGGAAAAAATTTTTACATTTCCCCCAATTTCTTGGATGAAATTTACAAATTTTATAACAGTAACAAGTTTAGTTTCTTTTTCATAAACTGAACGCTTTTGAGAAAAAGCGTAAACTGATCTTCGTAATCGGATGCAGGGTGCCTTTCTCAGAAAATTTGTTACTTTTTCTCGGTTTGCCCCTTTTGGAAGACTAAAAGTTACAACCACCAGGCTTCCAAGACCTGAGAACGCTTTCTTTTTTGCACGATTTGGATTCTTTATTTCCCTGAGTCTTTTCATAATTATTGGATGATTGTTTTTAAGTACTTTTAGCACTTCGTGTATTTTCTTTTCGTCAATTTTCCAAAATGCTTTATGTAAATGTAGGCAACCAAGATTCTTTAATCTCCTGGGAATTGCACTTCTAGCTTTTGATTCTAGAGGCGCTCTATAAACAACATAAAGAGCCATAGTTCTCTTAGCCTTCAGTCCTCATCAAAGATTTATGTTTTCCTAAAACCTACAATCACGATTATTCATTTTTTAAAAGCGATTTACATCAACAAATTTTTGTCTTGATAGTGATGATTTAGTTCTAACTATCAATTAATTGTTTTTTTCGATTGTGTGACATTGTTTTGATTTTTCGTTCCCTGCGCATAGCATCTCCACGAGTTTCAAAAGATTCAATGTAAACCAGTTCTTCGGGTTCATGTATTCGAGTGTATCTGGCACCTCGACCTTTTTTGTGCAATTCATATCTTTTTTGTGCGTCCTTTGCATATCCAGTGTAGTAGCTGCCATCCTTGCATCGAAGAATATACACATAATACGCCATTAAGCAAGCCTCAAGTTTAACATTCAAAATATTTTTGTTCTTTCTTAAAAAAATTGCAGAAAAAACAACCTGAAAAATAAATCAGTATTAGTGAACTGTATTTATGATTCTGAACTCTTTTACGTATACAAGATACTTTAATCCTTTATGAAGCATATGAAACTTTATTGGACCGCAGGTTGCTGGTTTTCCTTATTCCTTTTATCAATTTATCATAGCATAATATGCAATTACCAAACAGTTTTTCCAGTGTGGTATTCCACACTCATAGTTTGGTTCACTGGTGTTGTTGCTCTTTCATCTTTGGGCACTAAAAACGACCACGAATTCAGTTAACTAATAGACAAACCGTTTTGCCTCAATCAAAACTATTTGCTCAAAAGGAAATTTAACGTCAGAAACTATCTTTGATTTTAGCCCCAGTTCGTCAAACATTTCAATAGTTTTTTCAGGGTCAGAAAGAGACGATTGAACAAGCAAAACTCTGCCATCTTCAGCTAACCAATAAGGAACACCAGATATGAAGCGATTAATGACATTTCTTCCGTTTGGGCCTCCTGCCCATGCTTTACCTATCCAGCTGTTTTCTTCTTTAGGCTCAGAGGGCAAATAGGGAGAATTAAACAGAATCAAACTAAAACGTTGATTGTTTTTGAGTGGTTGAAAAAGGTCACCTTGAAGAAAATCGATTTTTCCAGTTACGCCATACGTTTTTGAGTTTTCGCGGGCACATTTGATTGCATAAGGGTTAATGTCAATAGCAACAACGTGTTTTGCTGTTTTTGCAGATAATATTGCTAAAATTCCACAGCCAGTTCCGAGGTCCAAAACACTGTCGTTTTCGGTTACGTATATTTTTTCGGCTATGAGAAAGGTGTCTTCTGCTGTTTCGTAAACATGTTCATCAACATTAAAAACGTAATCTTCAAAGTAGGCTTTTTTTGGGTAAACCATCCAAACTTCCTGCATTTACTGTAAATATTATTGTT
>JARRLY010000016.1:19149-21993 GCA_037386545.1 Candidatus Bathyarchaeota archaeon | reverse complement strand
ATGAAACACTTGTCTTTCTTTCAATTATAACTAAATCGAATTGGTGCAGGCCCAACAGTTGTTCTCCCGTTCTTTGATCTTTTATATTTGATGCTATGTTGTGGTTGTATTCTTTTTTACATTTGTTAATTAGTTTTTTTGCTTCTTTACACCCGTAAGTAAACAAAAACCTCAAACCATAACCAGTGAATCCGTTGTTTGACCAAAGATACTTCTGCAAAAGAGTTTGTCTCCACGAAAAATTATGTTCCCAGCATTTAAAGAAAAGGTCTGCTTGTTTAGGGGTCATGTTTTCAATCCTGAATGATTCTGCTTTGTCTTTTAATCCACCCATAGAGACAAGAAACAACGGAACAATCAAACACTTTAACTAATGGGTAAAATAGCGAAAAATACAATCAATCAGGAATCAAACTCTCGGGAGATGGATGCACTAAAGCCTAAAAATATGTAGTCTCTATACTCACTCATTAGGGTTCGGGCGACAGTTAAAGCAATATTATGTCCTTCACTTGCATTTGTAACTAACAAGTGCCCCCTGAATACCTAATTATTCATATCTAGAATTTATTTCAGTCGATTTTTTGAACAACTATTTGATTAACGTGTTTTTAATCGTTTTCTGTATATCGCGAAAACAATAAAAGTAACTTTTCTTTAATAACCAGAATCGAGATGTGATTTACTTTTGTTTCTAGCACCTTTTGTAGCCTCCCCCGCTTCAGTAGTGCGTCAAATGTTAATTTTGTCTGGACTTAAATCTGGAGAAATTTTGTACGATTTAGGGTCTGGGGATGGACGTGCAGTAATAATGGCCGCTAAAGACTTTGGCGCCAAATCTTTTGGAATTGAATTACGCGACGATTTGACAAAAAAAGCTTTTACCAGCATTCATGAACTTGGATTGGAAGAGAAAACAAAAATTTTTAACAATGACATCTTTGATGTTGATTTGTCTTCTGCTGATGTTGTTTTTTTGTATCTGACAACCAGTGCCAATGAAAGAATCAAACCAAAACTGGAACTTTGTATGTTTATGATGTGTAATTTTTCATTTTCATTTCTTCATTTTTTTGTATTGCAAAAGAAGATGTTTAAATTATGTGTTTTTACTTATTTGCCCAGTTTATTTAGTTACTGAGTGTGTTTTTCTAAAAAAATGAATCCTGTATCTTGGCGAAACGTGAATTCTTGGAGATGTGTTAGCTGTGGCATCTGCTGTAAAGATTACCATGTTGTTCTAAATTTAGCCGAATGGATTTCCATACTCAAAAACTATGGTGAAGGAGCAATAGCACAAGCTCCAGGTAAATTGCTTCTAAGTAAACGAAACAATGGCACTTGTTGTTTTCTCAATCAGCTTGGTAACCCACCTAGTTGTGGACTTCAACATGCGAAACCTCTTGCGTGTAAGATTTGGCCTTTCAAAGTATTTGGTGAACCCAAGTTTGGTGACAAACAGAAAGCACTTTACATATATCGTGACCGAGAATTCTATGTTTATGTGGATTCTGCTTGTACTGGATTGCGACTAGGAAAACCAACTAATGACTTAAAGTTCAAAATTTTGCCCGAATTCATTGATGTAGCTTTAGGTTTACGCCAAAAGCAATATTATTCAACTTCAAAAGTTCGTATCCAATCATTTCGTGAACATTTCCGTGGGCGAACAGTGGTCTAGTGTTTTCACACTTACTTTATATGTAATAACACCGTTATAGTTTTGTGAATCCAATTGCGCCCCCCCTGTGAAGTTGTTGTACGATCCGTTTTGCCTGCTTTCAGGTCACTTGTGGCAAGGCGCCTGATAGAAGACTATAATTTTTCTCAAGTGAACGCGGCCAAAAAACTTGGAACAACCCAAGCGTCTGTTAGCAATTATCTTTACTCCAAACGAGGTACCAAATTAGTAAAACAGCTAGAGGATGCACCAAAAGTCCAAAAAATTGTCAACAATCTTGCCCAAGGAATAGCTGAAGAAAAAATTTCACCATTTGATGGTATGCTGCAATTTTGCGAATTATGTGAGGCCCTACGGTCAGAAGATTTTGTATGTGCATTGCACAAAGAAATTACAAAGCTTCCAAAAAGTTGTAATGTTTGTCCGCCATCAAAAAACGAAAAAGATTGAAAACAGTTACCGATAACTGGTTTTTTGAATGTTAAATTTTTGGGATAAATTTGGAACACACAAGAGTTATTCTTTTCTGTGTATACTGTTAATTCCTAATCTTGGTGAGTTATGTGCCAAAGTGTCATCGCTGTTACTTAAAATCAAAAGATGCAAAAAAGCTTACTGTGGACATCTTTGAAAAAATTGGAATCGAAATTAAACAGTTTTTTGAGTCGAAAGTTCGTGTTGAATCATACGAAATTGACGCTTTTACCGTATTTCTTTTTAACGGGAACCCCCTTTTTGCAAAATCAAATAATAATCTGTTTTTCACTTTGATTTTTGAAGAAATTTTTTCCTTGTTCCCAAAAGTTGTAGTGGATATGGGTGCTGTTCCCTACGTTTGTAAGGGCGCAGATGTGATGGCCCCCGGTATTCGCGAAATTCAAGGGGAATTTAGTGAAAATAAGCTTCTTTTAATTATTGATGAACGTCACGGTAAGCCTTTGGCTGTAGGTTTAGCCATGTTTGGTTCTGAAGAAATGAAAAAGATCAAACATGGAAAGGTCATCGAAACTCTTCATTACGTCGGAGACAAACTTTGGGACAGTTTAAAAGCTTAGCAAAAACTGTTTTTGATTGAATCTTTTGGGAAAAATCTTTGTTAATTATTTGTTTGCTTGTTACGAATCACAGAATGTTAGTTTGGAATGTAGTTTTTTGAAGATTAT
>JARRLY010000016.1:0-19083 GCA_037386545.1 Candidatus Bathyarchaeota archaeon | reverse complement strand
GAGACCTCTCTGATGTGGAAGTTATCAAACATGAACTCAAACTGGGAAACATCATAATTTTGAAAATCACGCCCCTTGCAAGAAAAAGCATTGAAGATGTAAAAATTGCAGTAAATGAACTTTCTAGTTTCACTAAATCCGTTGAAGGAGACATTGCCAGCCTCGGGGAAGAGCGCGTTGTAATCGTTCCAAATTCTGTGCGAATATGGCGCCCAGAAACTATTGTCTCGAAAAAAGCACCTACCGCAGCTTGATTGTTTCTAAAACTTCGGGAACCAAAGCCTCTACGTTGTATCTGCGTTTAAACAAGTGGGCCATGCTCATGCTTTTAGATTTTTCACCGTGAAGCACAATTATTCTTTCAGGTTTTGGTTTCATGCGATGAAGGTAATTCATTAGTTGTCTTCTGTCTGAGTGTCCAGAAAAGCCTCTGACTGACTCAACTTGCATTTCAACATTAGTTACTTCTATTTTGCCTTTGCTGTTTATTATGGGGGCTTCTTTCATGCCTTTTTGGAGTCTTGAACCCATAGTTCCGTCAATTTGGTAGCTGACAAAAATTATTGTGTTTCTTTTGTCTGCAGCTAATCGTTTGAAATAATCGATTACTGGTCCTCCTTCTAGCATGCCTGAAGTGGCTAAAATGATACATTGTTCTCCGTCGACGATTTCCTCTCTTGCGCTTGGATGTTCAACAATTGTGAAGTAGTCTGACTGGAAAGGGTTAATCCCCTCATACAAGATGCTGTTTCTTACGTTTTTGGCCAGATACTCTGGATAAGCCGTGTGAATTGCTGTTGCTTCTGAAATCATTCCTTCCACAAACACAGGGGCCTCTTTTAGTATTCCTCGGCGCATGTAATCGTCAATGATCAGCATAATTTCTTGGGCTCTTCCAACTGCAGGAACTGGAATCAAAACTTTTCCCTGTCTATCTAATGTTTGGTTGATTATTGATGTGATTTTTTCTTCAGATTCTGCCCGTGTTGGCATAACATCATTTGGAGCACCGTATGTACTTTCGGTGATTATTGTTTCTACTCTTGGGAACATTGCAACTGCTGGTTCAAGTAGCATGGATTTGCCATACTTGTAGTCCCCAGTGTATACTAGGTTGTGTAGTCCTTCTCCAATGTGCAGATGCACTAAAGATGAACCCAGAATGTGTCCAGAATTGTGCAAAGTTAACCGAATATCTGGTGCTATGTCAGTTACTGAACCATACCGTAACGGAATGGTGTGCATTACTGTGTCTCGGACGTCTTTTTGACCATAAGGAGGCATCACTCCTTGTTTGTTTGCAACGTCCAGATAATCCAATTGGAGCAAAGTCATAAGACTAGAGGTTGGTGCAGAACAATATACCGGTCCATCATATCCGTATTTGAACAAAAATGGTAAAAATCCACAGTGGTCCAAGTGAGCATGACTTATAACTACTGCATCTAGAGCATCTAAATCAAATTGTGGTGTATCTAATCTTGGAAATGCAATTGTTGGGTCTGTGGCTCCTGGATTAATTCCACAATCCATCAATACGTTGCTTTCTCGAGTTTGAACAAGAATAGCTGACCTTCCTACTTGACGGAAACCTCCTAATGCAGTAAGCCGAACATCCCCAACTTCGTGGGTTGAAGGTCTAAAAATTCGTTCACCTATTGCTCTTAGTATTCTTTCTCGTTCTTTGCTTTCTGAATACAAAAAGTGCCTCATGTGTGCAATAATTTTGGAGGGTATGGGTGGGCTTCGGAGGATTCGGGGTCTCCACCGTGTTTTCCGGATTATTTCTTGCAGAATTGTTCCATTTTTTCCAATAACGACTCCAGGTTTTTTTGCTTCTATTATTACTTCTCCAAGGCTTGGGTCAAAATTTATGTTAGTTATTTCCGCTTCTTCAGAGACAATTTCTTTTATTATTCGTTCTGTGTCTCTTTCTTTGGATCGTATGGATGGGTCAGAGCGGACAACAATTCGTTTCCGAATCATCTTGACAATTTCTGCAATTATAAAACTTTTTTCAACTAAAACTTCAGGCTTCTTTGTGTAAACCGCAAGAGCGGGTCCTTCGTACTCGATGCGGGTAACTTCAGCTTCTGGAGGAATTTTTTCCAGAATATGTTGACTTATATCGACTTGGTCTTTTCCATTTGATGTCAAGATGTTTTAACGCTCCTCAGGAGCCCTCTAGAATCGCCTTTTTTTCTTCAGTGCTGAGCGAGCGGTATTCATCTTTTGATATAACTGCAATGTCGTAGTTGTTTCCGCTTGCTATGTCCCGTTTCATAGCAGAATCAACAGCACGAACAACTACCGGTAATACTTTCTCTACTGGTAGCCCTTCTTGATATTTGTCTTCTAGGACTCCGTATGCTATTGGGGAACCTGACCCTGTGGCAACACATTTCTCTTCAATGAGGCTGCCAAGCGGATCCAGTGAGAAAACGTGAGGACCTGTAGAATCATATCCGCCAACAAGTATCTGTGCCATTAATCCTCCTCGTGCAGAGAACAAAACATTTGATACTAGTCGTGCTGCGGATTTTATTGGCATTGGTCTGCCATTGTTGAGTTTGTATAATTTGGCGTTTACTTTTAAAATTTCAACTACGTATTGTGCATCTGCTACGCCGCCGGATATTGTCATTCCGATGTGGTTGTCTATTTTGTAGATTTTTTTGCCTTGTTTGTGGGCTACAAAATATCCCATGGTAACTCGTGTGTCTGAAGACAAAATTACGCCGTCGGTGCAAACTACGCCGACTGTTGTTGTTCCTTTTAATGCTAATTTCTCAATGTTTTCTTGCATTCATGTGCCCCCGAAAATATATTTTGTTAATAGAATGACTCGGGAGAAGTCAGAGGTGTATATACTCCCTAGGCGTATTTAAAAACATTTCGAAACCCTAATTTTAACTGATAGTCTTGGCTTTCGTGGGATGAAACCCTGAAACTTTAATATGTATCCTTCAATCATATCGGTGATTGCATTGACAATGAAGTTACATCAAATGCAACTTCCCCGTGAGGTTGTAGTTGGAAATCAAACTTTGCTTTTGCTAAGTAAAATTTGTAAAAAATTAGGTTTTCGCGAATCTGCGCTGGTAGTGACAGGTCCTGACACTCAAGACATTGCAGGTCGAAGAGTTATTGATTTGCTTAGCGACAAAGACATGGATGTAGACTACATTGTTGTTAAGTCATCAACATTGCAAGAAGTCAGTGATGTTGAACAGCGAATTAAGGAACTAAAACCACAGATTATTTTGGGTGTTGGCGGCGGAACTAAAATTGATGTTGCAAAACTAAGTTCTACCCGTCAGGGACTTCCTTTTGTTAGTGTGCCCACAAACGCTTCTCATGACGGTATTGCGAGTCCTGTTGCTGCTGTGAAGGGTTTGGATAAACCATATTCTGTGATGGCACAGTCTCCTATGGCTATAGTTGCTGACACTGATGTAATTATTCGTTCAGATTACCGTTTTACTGCCAGTGGCTGCGGGGATCTTGTATCCAAGTTTACCTCGGTTCGTGACTGGGAATTAGCCTACAAAGTGAAAAACGAATATTACGGTGAGTATGCAGCAAGTTTAGCGTTAATGAGTGCCCGTCTTGTGACAAAAAATGTTGATTTAATCAAACCTGGGGCAGAAGAAGGTCTTAGACTTGTTCTTGAGGCGTTAATTAGTTGTGGAGTTGCCATGAGCATTGCTGGAAGTAGTAAACCTTGTAGTGGTTCAGAACACCTATTCAGTCATTCTCTTGATTTGGTTGAATGTAATGGTGGTTTGCATGGGCAGCAATGTGGTGTGGGTGCAATAATGATGGCGTATCTTTATGATATAGACTGGAAAGGAATCAAGGAAACTCTCCAAAAGACTGGATGCCCAACAACTGCTGAAGGTCTTGGCGTAAAACCTGAATCTGTAGTTAAAGCTTTAGTTCAGTCTTGCAGTATTCGTCCAGAACGTTACACTATTTTGGATACCAAAGAACTGGATTACGAGTCAGCGGAGAAACTTGCTAAAGTAACTGGAGTAATTCCTTAGTTTGGATCTAAATCTTTGAATATTTATTTGAAAAATAAGTTTTCTATTTTTTTGCGATATACCGAAGACCGAAAACCGCTTTTGAACTGACTAATTTTGTTGACTTTGGCGTGAACAATTGTCAGTGAATTATTTTTTCTGCTTACTTTTTAAGTTATGATTGTTTTTTTGTATTCGGTTTTTCTATTTTTGCTGCAAAAAACGTCGGGAACATGTGTTTAAAATTTAGTTAAGTGTGTTAATGATTAATGTTGTACGTGTGATGGTATCTATGCTTGTTTAAAAGAGCATTGAGGTTATTTGGCAAAAAGAAGTCTGATTTCACAGCTAAAGATATATCTGCATGTTAACAACAGTTATTTCGTTCTTTTATAGTAGCTTTCGACTGGGTGTTAGAATTTGATCTCATGGAAGTACTCTTTCGAAAAAATAAGCACGGATTTGGAATTAGCTAAGAAAAAGAAGCAAGCCCTTGACGCTCTTTATAATTCAGGCAAAATTTCGGTTTCTACGTATGATTCCCTTGAAAATGAACTATCTTCAATAATTTGCGACATTGAATCTCGCCAAAAAATACTCGCAGACAAATTATCTTCTAAAGTAGAAGAACTCGAAAACCAAATTGGCACCTTGGAAATATTTCTTGCAAACTCTGAAATTCAGTACGCTGCCGGAGAAATTGATGACGAACTTCACGCTAACGAAATTGTGGCTTTTTCAAACGGTCTTTACTCCTTGAAAAAGCAATTGATCTCTCTCAAAGAAGCAGTAAGTACCATTATTCCCGAAGAAGCACCAATTGAAGCAATTGAACCTGAAACTGCTGAACCCGCTCAACTAGACATTCCAGAAGTTGAAGAAACAACTGAGATACCTGTTGATGCTCCTGAAGCTCCAGTTATGGCTCCAATAGAAGCTCCTGTTGAACTTGCTCCTGAACCAGTTGCCGAGGCGCCCACTGAAACTCCTGTAGAAGCTCCAGTCGAAGAAACATTTACTCCTTCAATGGAAGCACCTGTTGCAGCATTTGCATCTGAGCCCGTTTCTCCTTTTGAAGTTCCAGTTCAAGCTTCAATAGAAGCACCAGTAATGGATGCTTTTGAAACTCCAATGGAGCCCACAGTTGAAGCCCCATCAGAAACTTCGATGGATGATATTTTTGCTCCTTCAATTGATCTTCCTGAAGACGAAGAAACCTTTGAAGCACCTGTAGAAACTCCAGTAGTTGAAGAGGCTGATCCTGAAGTAATTGTGGAAGAAGCTCCAGTTGAAGCTGTTGCAGAAATTCCAGAAGCTCCTGTAGAAGCTCCAATAGACGAACAAGAATCATTAACGCCAGAAACTCAGACACCAGTTGAAGTTCCTGTTGAGGCGCCTGTTGAACCAGTCGCAGAAAATCCAGTTGAAACTCTTGAAGTTGAAACTCCTGAAGTGCCCGCTGAGGTGCCAGTTGAAGCTCCAGTTGAAATTGTAGCTGAAGAAGTTGCAGAAGTTCCTGTAAATGTTGACGAGCCTTTAGTTGAAGAATCAGGTTCAGAGACTACTGTTGCCTCTGTTGACGTGCCTGTTGAAGCTGCTGAAGTTCCAGTTGAAGCTGTGGTAGAAGAAACTGTTGAACTACCTGAAGCTCCTGAGGTGGAAGCTGAAGTTCCTGAAGTTGATGTAGAAGAAACAACTGAAGATGCACCAATAACTGAATTTCCAGTTGAAGAAGCTGTTGTTGCTCCTGAAGTTATTGAAGCCTCAGTAGAATCAACTGCTGAAGCACCAGTTGAACTTCCTGTTGAAGAATCAATGGAATTGCCCGTTGAAGCTGAAATTCCAGAAATTAACGTTGAAGAAAGCATTAAAGAAACTGCTCCTGAAGCAACTGTCGAAATTGAAGCCCCAGTTGAAGAAACCGTTGAAGTTGAATATGCAATTGACGAAATTGAAACTGAAGATGCATTAGAACAATCTGTAACCGAACAACTAGACGAAACCGTAGAAGAAATCCCTGAAGCAACTCCTGAAGTTCCTGCCACTGAAGAAATTACTGAAGTTGAAGAAGTTGCTCCTGAAGTGCCTGCAGAAGAAATTGAGGTTGAAGAAGAATCTGTTGAAATAGTCTCTGAAGAAGATGACCTTGAAGACGACGCTGACCTGGTTGATGAAGAAATCATTGAAGAAGAAATAATCGAAGAAATAGTAGACGACGACGATGATGAACTAACCATCGAATAAGAGGTTAAAATCCAAATAAGCTTTAACTTTTTTTAACTCCAAATCTTTCTTTTTCTTTTTTGTGTTTCAAAAGCTTTTAGATGTGCCCTTTTGATTTTAACAATGCTTTTGTTATCTTTTTATTCTGTTATGTTATTTTCTATGTTGGGTTTGTTGTTTGGCTGATGTAGTGGATACGTAACATTTATGTGTGGTGCAGTTGGCTAAAAATCAGCAGATAAGCCTAGTAATTAAGGAAGGATATGTGTGGCAATTCAGAAAAGCGACTTCATTATTGTTGATTATACAGGTAAAGTGAAAGAAACCGGAGAAGTTTTTGATACAACTTCTGAAGAAATCGCAAAAGAGAATAAACTCTACAAAGAAGGCGACATTTATGAACCCCGCCTAGTAGTAGTTGGTGAAGGATGGGTACTAAAAGCCCTAGATGATGCATTTCAAACGTTCAAACTCAAAAAAGACGAAACAGTGGAAATCCCCCCTGAGAACGCCTTTGGGAATCGTAATCCCGAAAAAATCAAATTTGTTCCCTACAAACGTTTGGCAGCTCGGGGAATAACTCCCCATGTAGGTGCGCAAATCGAATACGACAAAAGACCCGCAACAGTTCGAACGGTTGGGTCTGGGCGGGTGACTTTGGACTTTAATCCTCCGTTAGCGGGAAAAACACTAGTTTACGAAGTTAATATCCAAAACCAACTTAAAACTAACGAAGAAAAAATTGGGGCATTAATTCACCGCCGAATCCCTATAGTCGGTGTCGAAAAATTCAATTTGAACATCACTAAAACAACTGTTAACGTGAAAATGCCTGATGAATCCCTTTATGTTGAAGGCGTTCAACTAGCAAAACGTGGCATAGCTCTGGACATTCAACGTCTTGTTCCCGAAATTGTAACAGTTGAGTTTGTTGAATCTTTCACTAAACCTGGTGCAGAAAAAACTGAAAAACCAAAGAAGAAAGTAGCAAAAAAGAAAACTGCAAAGAAATCTGAAGCAAAAACTGAAGAAAAAGTACCAGCAAAGAAACCAACGAAAAAAGCAACAACTAAAAAGGCTACAAAAACAGTAGTCAAAAAGACTACCAAAAAGTCTGCTTCAAAGAAAACTGAAAAATAAGTTGTCCCAAAAGCAAGTAATTTTTGGATTAACTATTAATCCTTATTTTTCTTCTTTTTTGTTTTTTCTTGTTTCTTCAATTTTTCACCCGGACAACAGACAATACATTTTGTGCAGTCTATGTCGGGGTCTGAGAGGGAGCAAAGTTCGCACATGACGCCTTTTTCTCGGACTATTGCGCAGATGGTGCACAGTTTTTCTGCTAATTCGTATTTGTCCATATGGTTGTTAGCTAAGGAAAATACTGTTTCTTTCAAAACCATGTTTGCTTCTTCAATTCTTTGGACCTCAATGACTGTGCCTCGGTAGAATCGTGTATATTTGCTGACTGCTGTTTGGGTTATTCCCAAAAGTTCTGCGACCTCTTTTTGTTTGAGGTCATGGCTTTGTATTAGCTCTCTTGCTATGGCGGAACGGATTGCTGGGATTAATGATTTTACAGCGACTTCACACGGAAGCATTTTCTGGTTTCACCTGAATATATGTTCAATCTTAATTCTATATAAGCATGACGTATGTCATATTCTTGATAATACTTTCCTACAATCTTAGTCTATTTTGAAACTTCTAGGCGAAAACAAACTTTAGTATCCTTTCTTTATCCCACACTCCATCAACAATAATGTCTGGGCACTCTTTTTGAAGTTCATGATTGCTATAAACTCCAGAAGATACTGCAATACACTTCATTTTTGCATCTTTTGCAGCTTTGACTCCAAAAATGGAATCTTCTACAACCACGCAATCCTTGGGATGAACTCTTAATGTTTTTGCGGTCTTTAGGAAGATTTCGGGATTTGGTTTTGGACTGTTAATGTCGTCTGCTGAAATCACTGTTTCAAAATATGCTTCAAGGTTTTTTTCAGCAAGGGTTTTGTCTATTACTTGTCTTCCGCTCATTGTTGCAACTGCTAGTTTTGTTTTTGTTTTAAGAACATCTAAAAGTTCAGTAACTCCTTCAAAAACTTGAACTAAATCTGTTAATTCTGCTTGGATTCTTACTTTTTCTTTAGTAAGATTGTCTAGTGTTTCAACGTTAATTCTCATATTACATTGTCTAAATGCTTCAAGTATTGTCTTTTTTGTTCCAACACCCATAAGTCGTTCTATGAACTCTTTAGTTACTTTGCAGCCAGCTTTTGTCAAAACCGATTGAAACGATTGAACTACCGCTTTTCGGGTGTCAGCAAGGGTTCCATCCCAGTCAAAGATAATCGCTTTAATCATCCAAATCAACTGTTATCTTTCAAGAACAAAGGGCTTCTCAAACGACACTTTTTCTGTTGGAATCCGGTCAACAAGCATTTTTTCACCAAACTTTCCAGTTATACCAAAGGTTTCAAGTTTCTCAGATAAACGAACTGCAACATTCAACTTTTGTTTGTTTCCAGAATAAATCCGGTACAAAACATCTCCAACTTCTACTTTGTCTCCTAACTTTTTATTCAACAATACTCCTGCACCATTGTTTTTAGGTGCCCCTGCTGCTCGTGCAATTTGGGCAATGTACCGGTTGTTTATCCACTGAACCGTTCCAGACTCTTTAGACCTAGCTTCAGCAACTTCTTTTCCAAGTTCAATATCTTCGGGTTGAACTTTGGGGTTGCCGCCTTGAACTGCGATAATTTCTCGCAGTTTCTTTTCAGCTTTGCCTGATTGGATAATCTGTTTGGCTTTTTGTTCTCCTTTTTCGATTCCCATCATTTCAAAAAGCAGTCCTGCCAAACTACATGCTTTGTTCACTAAATCTATTGGACCTTTATTCATTACTGCTAAAAGTGCTTCTCGAGCTTCTAGAGCTGGACCAATAGCGTATCCGATGGGTTGTTCTCCAAAGGTTACTCCACACTGGATGTGAATGTCCAATCGTTTTCCTAGTTCGATAAAATCTTGGGCTAAGGCTTGCGCTTCTCCTATTGTTTTGATTTTAGATCCTCGACCTGTGGGTATGTCCACAACAAGGTATTGTGCGCCGATTGCTTTCTTTTTGCTTAGAATCGAAGGCAATAACAACGGGTCAATGGACAACGGATACTCAACTTGGATCAACAAATCATCCGCCGGCGCAAGATCCAAAGCTCCGCCCCACGCTAAGCAAGCGTTGGTTTTCTTTACTGCTTCTCGCATTTCTTTAAAATTTAAATCAACTGGACACAAAACTTCAACTCGGTCTGCTGTGCCCGCAGGAGAAGTAATTGCACGGGACGAGGTTTTGGGGATAGTAAACCCTGCAGCTGCAACAATAGGCACAACTAGAATTGTTGTTTTATCTCCTGGAACTCCCCCGACACTATGTTTGTCTAGAATTGGGCTTTTTCCAAAATCTATTGTTTTTCCTGTTTCTATCATGGCTTTGGTTAAGCCTTCTACTTCGTCCATACTGGTTCCGCGAATGTGTAGGCTAGTAACAAAAGAAGCTAACTCCACATCACTAAGATGCCTTTCTACAACATCCAAGATTATGCTCTTGATTTCTTCTTGGCGCAGTTTGCGCCCATTGATTTTTTCACGGATATGCCCAAGGGATTCTGGTCGTTCTGCGGCTTGAACTGTTACTTTTTCTCCTTCTGTAACTTTCAGTTTTTCTTGGACCTCTTCGTAGATGCCAATGGTTTTTTTCGGAAAATCCGTAGCTACATTAGTGATAGCGATGATTTTCTTGTTTTTGAACTCAATCGTCACTCGGTCAGAAGAGTGAATTCCCATGCGGCTTGCGTATTCGTCGTCGATGACTATGATTTGTTTTCCGCCTGCTCGTATTCCCAAAAGTTTAACCTTGAATTCCATGAAATTTCACACAGTTAATCTAATAGTGTGTTCTTATTATAATACTAGTTGAAAGCTAGGGGTTATTGATTATTTTGAAATACGTAGATTTTGTTAACCAATCTTACACGCCGAAACCAACTGATTTGATCTGTGATTTTTATGTTGAACCTTTAGGTATCACCTTAAAAGAAGCAGCTGGAGGTGTTGCCGCAGAAAGTTCTGTAGGTACATGGACTGAACTTAGTACAATTAAGCCCTATGTCGAAAAACTTGCTGCTACTGTGTTCCAAATTGAAGGGAACAACATTCGAATCGCTTACCCAATTGAACTGTTTGAAAATGGCAACATGCCTAACATTTTAAGTAGTGTCGCAGGAAACGTGTTTGGGTTGCGTGCTCTTAAGAACCTGCGGCTCAATGACCTTGTTTTGCCTAAAGACCTTGTTCAAAGTTTCAAAGGTCCAAAGTATGGAATATCTGGAGTTCGAAACCTACTGGGTATCAAAGACCGACCCTTAGTTGGAACAATTGTCAAACCAAAATTGGGCCTAAAAACCCAAGACCACGCCAAAGTGGCCTATGATGCTTGGAGAGGAGGTTGTGACGTAGTAAAAGATGACGAAAACCTGAGCAGTCAAAGTTTTAATCCTTTTGATGAGCGTGTTGTTGAAACTTTGGAGATGCGAGACAGTGCTGAGTCTGAAACTGGAGAAAAGAAAGTTTACATGATAAACATAACCGCAGAAACAGATGAGATGCTCAAACGGGCACAATATGTCAAAGACCATGGCGGACGATACTTGATGGTGGACATTTTAACTTGTGGTTTTTCTGCTCTGCAAACAGTAAGAGAACACGATTTTGGGCTAGTTATTCATGCTCATCGGGCTGGACACGCTGCGTTCACTAAGAATCCAAAACATGGAGTTTCAATGCAAGTTATTGCAAAAGTTGCCCGAATAATTGGAGTTGACCAGCTTCACGTTGGTACTGTTGTGGGTAAAATGTCCGAAACTAAAGAAGAAGTCCTCGAAAACATTGAAGCCATCAAAAAAGACATGTACGGATTAAAAGATGTGTTCCCTGTTGCTTCTGGTGGTATTTATCCGGGTTTGGTTCCCGATTTGATGAAGTATTTCGGTAAAGATTTTGTCATTCAAGCAGGTGGCGGAATCCATGGGCATACAAACGGAACTGTTTCTGGTGCTACAGCTATGAGACAAGCAGTTGATGCAACATTGCAGAGCGTTTCTTTGAAAGATTACGCGAAAACTCATAAAGAATTGCAATCTGCATTAGATTTGTGGCATTAACTCTTAAAAAAACTGTTTCTCGCATATGCGCGATTTTTTCTTTCGTTTTTTGTGGCCTTACCCACAAATTTTATAATAGGTTACTAAACATACATGGCGTTTTAAGGAATGAAAAAATGAAAATCCAAGAAATTGCACGATGGGTATACTTCGCGTTTGTTTTGATTGGGAGGAAAACATGCAGGAACTACACGAAAAGTTTCCTATTACCGCCTTAAGGTTGGATTAATTGTTGCATCTGGAGTAACCATCTGGGCAGAACTCTGGTACCTAAGTCCATTGCTGTTCTTTTGGGCTCGCGCAATACAATCTACTATTGTGGCTTTTGCAGTTCCAGTAGCAGTATTAGTTGCACTAAAACTAGTTCTTGACCTGAAAAAAGAAGATTAACTAATTTTTGGTTTTCAAGGGATTCTTATAGCCCATATCAACCAAGATTGAGTGAATTGCAGTTTTCAATTCTCCCAATCCTTTTCCCTTTTTAATACTGATCGGAAAAACTCGGTCTTGTACTTCTTTTGGGTCACAATCACTGATTCTGTTCATAAAATCCTGCAAATTTGCTTCTATTTCTTTTTTGTTTGCTTTATCAATTTTATTAGCTGCAACTAACGGGAATTCGCCCAATTTATCAGTTAAAAATTTGGCCATCTCCACGTCAACGGACATGAATCCTTTCTTTTCCAATCGCCAAGTTACTTCCATGAATGTAGAAATGTCTAAAACTAGAACTGCAAGTATGATGTTTTCTTTGTTGTCCTTCAAAAAGTGGATGATTCTGCGGTTTACTTTTTCTTCATACTTTTTAGAAACACCAGTCATTTTGCCTAATCCGGGCAAATCCACAAGAACTAATCCATCATTAAGGCGGTAATAGGAAACTTTTCGTGTAGTTCCTGCATGTTTTCCTGTAATTAGGTTTAAGCCTGTCAACTGGTTAATTAAACTGCTTTTGCCCGCATTAGGTCGACCGGTAAACACCAAATACTTCTCTGGCATGCCTTACACTACAATGATATGAAACATTAATCTAACTAAAAACCTGTCCTATTACGGGGCAAAAGTTTTTGGAACATGAATTTCCTTTGCATTTTTATCGCTAAAAAATCCTAAGCTTGCGTATCGGTCTTGGCTGTCGGGGAGTACTGTGACTAATGTTCGCCCTTTCTTGAGTTTCTTTGCAACTTGAACTGCTGCATATACGTTGGCACCTGAAGATATGCCTGCGAACAGTCCTTTTTGTCTTGCTAACATTCTGCTCCAGTTAACTGCGGTTTCGTCTTCAACGTTGATGGCATCATCAATAACTGAAGTATCGACAATGTTTGGAATAAAACCATCGCCAATTCCGTCGATTCGGTGCTCTCCTACTTTTCCTCCAGTGAGCTCTTGAGAACCTGCAGGCTGAGCCGCAACTATCTTCACTTTAGGGTTAACTTCTTTTAATGCTTTAGCAACCCCCATCAAGGTACCCCCTGTTCCGACTCCTGCAACAAAGGCATCTACAACTCTTCCGGGAACTTGGTTTATTATTTCTTTTCCCATCAGTATTCTATGAGCTTCAACATTGTCAAAGTTATCAAACTGGCAAGGCATCCAATGTCCGGGCTGGTTAGCTAACTGTTTTGCTTTTTCTACAGCACCTTTAAGGCTGTTACATGCCGGAGTGGAAATCACTTCAGCTCCATAAGCTCGCATAAAGTTGCGTCGTTCTTGGGTCATGGTTTCACACATAACTATTTTTACTTTGTAGCCTTTTGCTGCTCCCACCATAGAGAACGCGATTCCGGTGTTGCCGCTTGTTGCTTCAACGATGGTATCGCCGGGTTTGAGATCTCCGCGTTTTTCGGCTTTTTCTATCATGTATTTTGCGATTCGGTCTTTGATGCTTCCGCTGGGGTTCACGTACTCGATTTTGGCGTAAAGGTCTGCGTCAAACGTGCTGAATTCTCCAGAGGCACTGTTTAGTTTAATGAGTGGTGTGTTTCCAACGAAATCTAGGACAGAGTTTACTATCAACGGAACCATTCCCTGAACCGTGACAAGTTGCTGATCTTTTAAAACTTCCTATTTTGGTTCTAGAATACTGTTTAGTTCCATTTTAACGCTTTTTTGACCGAAACCTACAGATTTAAGCATCACCTAGTTAGTATTAAAATCAAAACGGCGAGTGAAACCTTTGAGCAAACCCCATAAATCTGCTGTATTAGAACAATGGCGTAAACAAAAAGTCTGTTTCGCAGGCTTTCCAACTCCTTTACAAAAAATGCCTAACATGTCAAAAGCTCTCGGGGGACCAACCTTGTTCATTAAACGAGACGACATGACTGACCTTGCTTTTGGTGGAAATAAATCTAGAAAATTAGAGTTTTCATTTGCTGAAGCTCAAAACAAAGGAGCCGATGTAGTGATTTCTACGGGTGCAGTTCAGTCAAATTGTGCTTGTATGGTTGCAGCTGCAGCTAGGCGCCTTGGAATTAAGCCTGTTTTGGTTTTGGTGGGAAAAGAGTCCTCAGTTTATGATGGGAACTTGCTTTTGGACAAAATCTTGTCTGCAGAAATTCATTTCCTAGAAAATTATGGTCCTCACGTTGAAAAATACATAAACAGTTTAGCTGACAAGTTTCGCTCAGAGGGTCATATACCATATGTTATTCCTGCGGGGGCTTCGTTGCCTTCTACTGTTCCGGGGTATGCTCTTGCCCTGCAAGAAACAGCAAAACAGTTTGACGCAATTGGTGAACCCCTTGATTATATTGTTTGTACCTGCGGAACAGGTGGAACCCAAGCCGGACTAATTTTTGGAGCCGAATTACTAGATTTGCAAACCAAGATTTTGGGTGCAAGTGTTTTTGGAACTAAGGACCAAGCAACAAATTCTATTGTTAATTTTGTTAATAGTGCTGCAAAGCTTTTTGATGTTGATGTTTCTGTTGATGCTGAAGGTGTTACAGTTTTTGATGATTATATCAAGGAAGGCTACGGCAAAATAAACAAGGAAGTAACTGAAGCACTCAAACTAGTTGCTGAAACTGAAGGCATATTTTTAGATCCCATCTACACTGGAAAAGCAATGGTCATGTTGATTGATTTAATCAAGAAGGGGTGTTTCAAAAAAACAGATAATGTGCTGTTTTTCCACACTGGTGGGTTGCCTGCATTATTTTTATATAAAGATGAATTGCAAAAGGCATAGTTTGCTCTAACCCATTTGTGTTCTTTGTTGTTGGCTGAAAGGTTTAATACTTATTTTTTGTTGAATAGAAGCTGGTGATATGTGTTGAAGTTGTTTACTGCTGGTCCTGTTGCGTGTTATCCTGAAGTTTTGGAAGCAATGGGCGAGCAAATGTATAGTCATCGTAGTGCAGAATATAAAAAACTGCATGTGGAAACCATAGAAATGCTACAACGGTTCTTAGGAACCCAAAGTGAAGTTTTCCTGTTTTCCAGCACTGGCTCAGGTTTTATGGAAGCTTCGGTGCGTAATTGTGTGGACAAGAAGATACTTTGTTGTATCTGTGGCAGTTTTGGTCAACGTTTTGCCACAGTTGCAACTTCCAACGGTAAAGCGGTTGAAACTCTTGAAGTTCCTTTAGGTCAGCCTATTACTCCTGATTTGTTGGATGAGAAATTGTCCAAAACCCCTGATGTGGAAGCTGTCTCCATAACTCATAATGAAACCAGCGTGGGTTTGATGAATAATTTAGCCGAACTAGCAGAAGTAGTGAAAAGTCACGATAAATTGGTGCTTGTAGATTCAGTCAGCTGTATGGGCGGAACAGAAATTGACGTGGACAAGTGGGGATTGGATGTTTGCTTTGCTAGTTCCCAGAAATGTTTTGGGGTTCCTCCTGGTTTGAGCGTTGGTGCTGTAAGCGAAGCTGCCTTAGAAAAGTCCGAAGCTGTCCAAAACAAGGGTTGGTATTTTGATTTCAAGTTATGGGAAAAGTTTAACCACAAGAAAAAAGGCACTCCAATGACTTCTACTATTCCTCAGATTGCGGGAATGAACGCGATTTTAAAGCTGATTGAATCAAAAGGTGGAAAACAGTGGTACTTTGACATATTCGCGCAACGTAATCGTAAGATTCGTGAAGGTATACAAAAACTTGGGTTGACAACTTTCCCCAAAGTAGGTTATGAGAGCCCAAGCATCAGTTGTGTAAATGCACCTGAAGGCATAGATGGTGTTGCAATCTACGAAGGTATGCGCAACGAAGGCTTTGAATTAGCAAAAGGCTATGGTAGCATTCAAAACGTAACTTTTAGGATAGGTAACATGGGTTACATTCCCTCAGAGGTTATTGATTCTATGCTGGCGGCAATGCCTAAAGTTTTGAACAATCTTGGCTGGAACTGCTAGTTAATCAGTTGTTTAAGCTGTAAATGCTTAAATAATTGGGTGCTGTTTTTCCCAGAGCTAATGACTGTTTGGCGTTTGGGAACTTTCGTTATTGTGTTCCCTTATTGTTTGCCTCAACAGAAAAAGTGTGTGAAATGAAAATGACAAATCATACAATCTTAGTTTGCGACAACTTTGGAGAAGAATTTCTTAGCCGATTATCTAAATTTGGAAAAGTACTTCAATCAAGCGACATCGACTACAATTTGCCCGTGGAAGAGGTAACTGTACTTGTTGTCCGAAGCAAAACAAAAGTCAACAAAAACACCGTTGACGTCATGAAAAAACTTGAATGCGTAGTTACTGCAACTCATGGTCTGGACCACATCGACCAGCCTTACTTGGAAGAGCGCGGAATTAGTTTCTATAACGTTCCCGCCCAATCTTACGATGTCGCCCAAGGAGTTATTGCCTACATTTTGGCCCACGCAACAAACCTAGTGGAAGGTGACCGCTCCATGAAACAAGGACAATGGCTCAAAAAATCCTTTATTGGATGCCGCGTTACTGGAAAAACCTTGGGGGTTGTTGGGTGTGGAAAAATTGGACGAGAAGTTGCAAGAATTGGTTGCGCCCTTGGAATGAATGTTGTAGTGTTTGATCCATGTATTGCAGATGATGGAACTGTTACTTTGGTTTGCATGGAAGATCTGGTGAAAAAAGCTGACTTTATTTCAGTTAACTGTCCATTAACCAACGGAACTCGCGACTTAATTGGAGCAAAAGAAATCTCCATAATGAAACACGGCGTGTTTTTGGTTAACACTGCCCGTGCTGGTATCATTAATGAGCAGGCTTTACTTGATGCGTTGAATGCTCGAAAGGTTAGTGCCGCTTTGGATGTTTTCTCTACTAAAAAGCCCTTTGAAGATGAACTGTCAACTAACCTGATCAACCACGAGCGTGTGATTGCCACTCCTCATAGTATCGGTCAAACCTATGAAGCAATTCAAGGAAAAGCCGACGGAGTAATCACAGCAATCCAAGACCACGTCTCCAAAAATTGCTAACCAGTTTTCTATGCCATCCCTGTTGCTGATTATTTTTTTCTTTTTTTGTTTTATCTTTTTAAGCCACAGGCAAGTATTTGTTAGTGTTTAGTGGGGCTGTTTTGGTTTGTATGATGCTGTTTTAGTTACTGCAGGCAAAATTAAACGACTAGAAATTCAAGGCGCAAGAAACGTAGCAATAGAAGCCATCAAATCACTGGAAAATGGAACCAAACAATCTACTGCCAAAACTAAACAAGAATTTTTGAAGGAGTTATCTGAAGCCAAAAAAGTCTTGTTTGCTTCCCGATCTACGGAGCCCTTGATGCGAAATGCTATTAGTTTTGTTATTCAAGCGGTAGACTTCAGTAGCGAAACTAATGTTTCTAGTTTGGTTGAAAATGTTTCTAAAGTTACGGGAGAATTTTTGGAGAAACTCAAACAATCAAAACAAACCATTGCTTCTGTGGGTTCTAAGCGTGTTGCAGATGGGTCACGGGTTCTTACTCATTGTCACTCTTCTACTGTTATGAAGATTTTAAAACAAGCCAAATCGGATGGGAAACAGTTTGAGCTGTTTTGCACGGAGTCGCGTCCCGTTTTTCAGGGCAGAATAACCGCCAAAGAGATGGTCGAAGCTGGAATCAAAACCACCATGTTTGTGGATTCTGCGGTTCGACATTTTATTAACGAGGTTGATTTTGTGGTTGTGGGGGCTGATGCTATAACTTCGGAAGGCAACATGATAAACAAAATTGGAACCAGTATGATTGCCCTAGCCGCCAAAGAAGCCCGAACCCCTTTCTATGTAGCAACAGAACTTCTCAAGTTTGACCCTGCAACAATTCTTGGAGACTACGAAAAAATTGAACAAAGAAACCCCAATGAAGTATGGGATTCCCCTCCCGAAGGTTTATTTATCAAAAATCCTGCCTTTGACGTAACACGACGAGAGTTTATTCATGGCATAATCTGTGAAGAAGGCATAGTTGCGCCAGATTCAATACATGAGTTGATTAACAGAAAGTACCCGTGGATACTAAAAACAGGTTAATTTCGTTTTTCTCGTTTGTCCCGTGGTCCGATCAGTTTGATTTTTTTGTCTAAAATTATTAGTTTTTCTTCTAGTTTTCGGATTTTTAGTGCATAGTTATGTAATCTTTTGCCGTCGATGGCTATCCATGCAGAGATGATTACGCCCGAACATCATAATATCACGTAGTAGCTATACAGTAGTAACCAAAACTCTTGAAGCTGTCCCCAATAGCTGGACAAAACAAATATTGTGACAAAAATCATGGCTAAAAAGTTCACTAACTGAAAATAAGCCAGAATTGTTCTCATTCTCAATTAGCTTTTACACCTATATAGACTCTATTTTGGTTGGGGGCTTAAAGCTTTCTGGAACATTTCTCAATGTTTTGAGAATTTGTATCCAAAAGTTTTTACTCCAATTCATGTTATTTTATTGATTAGATTCTTGCTTTGAACTATTTTGCAAGCAAAATGGAGTTAGTGCCTATGCGAACTTTGAGGGAAATTCGAAAAAAAGTTTCACAGCTTCAAATAGAAAAAATTGAGCTGTTAGTGGAACTGGAAAACCTCAAAACAAGAGCACAAAAAAATGTAGACTGCTTGGAAGATGAGGTTCAACAGTTACGTGACCAAGTAAATGAATTCACGGAACTGCTTAACTCGGTTTAGTTTATTTGCCTTTTTTTGATGGCTAGAACTGCACCTGTTGCCACAACAAAGGTTCCAATTAATGCTGGGGCAGAAAACTCTGGAATCGAGGTGATGTTAGATCCAGTTAGTTTCCATCCTCCCGAGGCCGTAGTTAGATTTCCCATAAGCATCATTTCTGAATCAAAGCTCATTTCCAGCATAACTCCGGTTTGTCGGTTCCAGTACATGTTTACTTCAAACATGTAGTATGTGTCGCCTTCTGTTTCTACCATTGAGTATTCGATATGGCTTGTTTCTATCATGCCGGTTTCTGTTTCTAGCATGACCGTTTCGTTTATCATTTCGTCCATCATGGATGAATAGACATAATCCCCAGCATCAAGACCTGAAGAAATCAACCAATTAGCAAATTCACCTTCACCGGTGGCGACATCAACCCAGCCAGTTACTATTTCTTCAGTTCCGTTCTCAAAACTTACCGAAAACTGACCCGTAACATTAGAACCCGAAACTTCCAAAACATCAAATCGGATAGC
>JARRLY010000015.1:0-12423 GCA_037386545.1 Candidatus Bathyarchaeota archaeon | reverse complement strand
AGCAGATACGAGAAGAACCTGTCCGTGAAGTGGTATTGGAAGTTGTTAATCAAAGCTGGGTTTTAGAAAACTGGGGAACAGGATACATCGACACAGAACGGACCGCCATAGAAGAAAACACGTACAAGGCGTTGTTTATGATTCCTCAAGATTCCGATTTGTATGATGTAAAACTTTCTTGGACTGGAATGTATCACGCTGCGAAATGGAACGGCAAAATCTACGTGGTGGAGGACAATTTTGACATAACCAAAAACTCCAGTGTCACCGCAACTTTTGTTCATGAATTAACTCACATTATGCAAGATGATTACTCTTTGCCTCAACGAACAACTTTTGATGGCTCCAAAGCCTTAACTTCTCTTAAAGAAGGTGACGCCACTTTAATGGCGGATGCCTACAAAAACGACGGGGTTGTGCCTGCTTCTACACCGGTTAGTATGCCCAGTTCCTCTAGTATTCCTGAAACAATTGATTGGCTTAACCGGTTTGTGTACCGTTACGGTGTAGAATTTGTTAAAACAGTACACCAACAAGGTGGATGGAACGCAGTAAACCAAGCATACACCAATTCACCTAACACTACAGAGCAGATTTTACATCCAGAAAAATATCTTTCTCAGGAAAACGCATTATCAGTTAAAGCACCAACAGTAACACATGATTGGACTTTAACAAAAACAGACAGTCTCGGTGAATACTTCATCTATGTTATGCTGGACCACTGGATTTCCGCCGAGGAAGCACAAACAGCATCAACTGGCTGGGGAGGAGACGTCTCTAGTTACTACGAAAATGGGGATGACTTCCTATTTACATGGAATATTATGTGGGATACAGAAGCTGACGCCCACGAGTTTTATGAAACCTTTCATGATATGATGGCTGAAACATTAGCTGACGAAGTGGAGAACGATTGTTGGTTCGATAATGGGCGGTATCTGTCTGTTCAATTGAATAAAAACTCAACAGTAATTACTAGCTCTGAGAACTTGTCAATTGTTCAATAACTCTTGTAATCTTAAAATAATTGTTACATCCATTAACTAATTGCTTTTCAATCAAAGTAAAACAGACATAATACGGAGCCAACCATGATTGAAATAAATGGGTTTGATGAACTGGCACAGGGACTTTTGGAGAAAAAAATCAGTAAAGAACAAATGCTCTATACTGTAAAAGAAGACCCTGACTTGATTCCGTTGTTGTTGCATGGTGTAGACCATAAAAAAGCTGCTGTTCGGTACGGTTGCTCAAAAGTTTTGATGGATTTAAGTGAAGACCATCCCGAACAATTGTATTCTGAATTTGATTTTTTTGTCAAGTTGCTGGACAGTAAATACCGAATTTTGATCTGGAACGCTTTTGTGATACTTGCCAATTTAACACGAGTTGATGTCGACAAAAAGTTTGATGCAGTTTTTGACAAATACTACAGCTTTTTAGATGCAGAGCACATGGTTACTGTAGCTAATCTTGTTGGAAACTCCGGCAAGATCGCTAATGCAAAACCTTACCTTGTTCCAAAGATCACAGAAGAATTGCTTAAAGTGCAAAACCTTTCCACTACGCCTCATCTGACCGAGGAATGTAAAAGAGTCATAGCCCAACAGGCCATTGATTCTTTTGATGAATTTTTTGACAAAATAGACAAACAACAAGACCAAGTGCTCTATTTTGTAAAATTGTGCCTTAATAGTTCACGTAAAAAATTACGATCAAAAGCAGAAAACTTCCTTAAAAAATGGAATGAACCGAATTGAAGGAAACAAACCACTCGATTTTCCGTTCTGGATAATTTTTTATTAAAACCTTTTCTGTTTTTGTGTTGTTCACATCTACAAAAACGGATTCAAAGTTCAGAACACTTTAATCACTGCAGACATAAAACAATATTCGAGGACTTCCATGTACGTAGACAAAACTTTCGAAAAAATGTTGAGAACACGTGGTTGTTCTGAAAGAGCAATAACAGAACTTTGGAAGTGGTTTGATCATTTCGAAAAGAAAGGTGTAGCCAGTTTTTAAACAAAGATTTGAAAACAATTTTTGTTTACTTTATTTTACTAAGTAATCCATAAAAAGCTGTAAACCATTCCTTTTTTGAAAGGGAGTTTTTGGGTAAATGGCAATTTTACAGTGCAGTAATTGTTCATCAGTTTTTTCTGCCTTTCCCCCAAAACATGCTTGTGAAAAATGTGGAAATCTTTTAGATTATACGTACGATTTTGAAAAAATAAAAAATGTTGAACTTCCAGAACAGTTCAATTTTTGGAAATTTAAACAATATTTGCCCAATGTCCGAAACTTCGTTAGTTTAGGTGAAGGCGGCACACCTTTGCATAAAGCTGAACGGTTAGCTAAAAAACTAGGATTAACAAGTTTATATCTAAAAGATGAAACACGCAACCCAACCAACTCGTTTCGTGACCGTTGTGCGGCTTTGATGATTTCAAACGCGTTAGATCACAATCTGGACTCTGTGATTTGTGCCTCTAACGGCAACATGGGCGCGTCTATGGCGGCTTATTGTGCAAAATCAGGGTTAACTTGCCATGTTGTTGTTCCAAAAATGGTTGATGTAGGTAAATTAGCCCAGATGATGATTTATGACGCAGTGATTGAAGAGTACGGCGAAACTGTTGATCAATCAATTGTTCGAGCACAGGCTTTAGCAAAAGAAACCGGATGGTATCAAGCCACCGCAGAGTTTAATCCCTTGACCATAGAAGCAGAAAAAACCATCACCTACGAAGTGGTTGAACAGTTTGAAGTCCCCGACTGCTTTGTTGTATCCATGGGAAACGGCGGAACCATATATTCCCTATGGAAAGGCTTCAAAGACCTTTACGCCTTACAAAAAATTCAAAAACTTCCTAAAATGATTGGAGTTCAAGCAACTGGTTGTGCACCCATAGTTGATTTTTTTGAAGAAAAAACCTCAACAGTATCAGAGTCTTGTGCATCGTACACTCACGCTTTGGGAATATTTGTTAAAGAACCTTTATACTGCTCAAAAGCCACTCAAGCAATCAAAGATTCTGGGGGTGTTGCAGTTACTGTTTCTGACTCGGAAATTTTTGCTGCTGAAACAGAAGTTGCACGACTTGAAGGACTGTTTGCTGAGCCTTCTAGTTCTGCTACCATTGCTGCACTAAAAAAGTTGGTGAACGGTGGAGTTGTTGGAACTGATGAATCCGTTGTTTGTTTAATTACTGGTAGTGGTTTGAAGGCAACTGACGCTCTTCAAGCTTTGGTGAAGAAAAGAAAAACTGCAAAAGTGGGTTCTGAATTAAGCACAAAAGAAAAAATTTTACGGATTTTAGCAAAAGAAGACGCCTATGGTTATGATTTATGGAAAAAACTTGGAAAAACTATGACTAGGGCGGCTATTTATCAGCATTTAAACGATTTGGCAAGTCGTGGTGTTTTGGTTTCTTATCAAAAAGATGGAAGAAAGTATTTTCGAATTACTAACCGTGGTAAACGAGTTTTGTTTGCTCTTGATGACATTAAATTGTTGTTCTGAAAGAAACTTTTAATAGTATAGTTATAACTAGACTATTTTTGTGGGTCTAATGATCAAACAACAGCAAACAGTTATTCAAATTTCTTTGATGGCCGTAATGTCAGCCCTTGTTGCAGTTGGAACCTTGATAATTCGGATACCAAACCCCATGGGCGGATACTTCAACGTGGGCGATGTTATGATTTTTGTTTCTGCACTTACCTTTAATTCCCTGATTGGAGGTGTTGCAGGTGGCTTAGGTTCAGCGATTGCAGATATTATTGGATTTCCTTTGTTTGCGCTTCCAACATTAGTAATTAAAGGACTAGAAGGATTTATTGCAGGACTAATTACAAACAAAAAATCCACGTACAGAGACATTTTAGCCGTGCTGGTTGCAGGAACAGAAATGGTAATAGGGTACTTCCTAATTGAAGTTTATCTTTGGGGCACAGGACTAGCATTAGCTGAAGTTCCAGCAAACATTGTCCAAATTGCAGTTGGTGGATTAATTGGGATTCCTGTTGCGTTAGTTTTGCGCAGACAATTTCACAACCTGTTTTAGAAGGAAGATGCATAAACGTTTTTTACTTAGCCCATACAGTTTTTACTCTCAAGCGTAAAATCCTAAGCGGAATGGTAAAAAATGGTTGGCGACCGGGCGAAGGACCCAAAAAAGCTGAAAAGAGTTAAAGTTGTTTTCCGGTTGGATCCCTTAACTGTCAAACAAGTTTTAACTGAAGAAGGATTTGAAGTTGTAGACAAAAATCCCGATTTTGTTGTATGTTATGGCGGGGACGGCACAGTATTGTATGGGGAACGTGAATACCCGCAAGTTCCTAAACTGATTTTAAAAACTTCACGAATTTGCCGACCTTATGATTACAAACCCGAAAAGCTTAGGAAGTACTTGAACCAAATCAAGTCTGGAGATTACCAAATTTATTCTGAAATGAAACTTGAGGCTACTGCCAAGGGCAAAAAGCTTGTTGGCCTTAATGAGATTCAGATTCACCTGAAGTTACCCATTTATGCTGTTCGATTTTCCTTTTCTGTGAATGGAACAAAATACGATGAATTAATCGGCGACGGCGTGATAGTTTCAACCCCATTTGGGGCTACGGGATACTACAAGGCAACTGGTGGAGAATTCTTTGAAAAAGGAATCGGGATTTCTTTCAATAATTTACATAATAAAATCGAGTCCTGTTTGGTGGTCCCAGAAGATTCAGTTATAGGATTAACTGTAACTCGTGGACCTGCATGGTTGCTTGCAGACAATAACGAAGACTTTATCGCTTTAGATGCTGGGGATTCTGTGAAAATTAAAAAATCCGAAAGCATGGCAAATTTCATTTACTTTTCCTGACATTACTTTTGTTGCGTCTGGTGGTTTAATGCTAAAAATTGGTCATAGAGGTGCTAGAGCTTACGAGCCCGAAAATACGTTGAGTAGCTTTAGAAAAGCAATTGAACTTGGAGCAAACGCAGTAGAATTAGACGTAAGAAAAACAAAAGATGGAAAACTAGTTGTTATCCACAACGCAGACGTGAACAAAACAACCAACGGCGAGGGAGCAGTTAACGCGCTAACCTTGGAACAGATTCAAAAACTGGTTACCGACAAAGACGAACACATACCCACCTTGGATGACGTGTTGGATTCGGTAGGCAAAAAAGTTAAAGTTTTGGTGGAACTTAAGGAAGTTGGAACCGAACAACAAGTTTTGGATATGATTCAGCAAAAAGGTCTAACAGACAACGTTATCTTAGTTTCTTTCCACGAAGAAGCACTTAAAAAAATCAGAGAATTAAACAAAACCATAACCACAGGATTAATTTACGTTCGGCATAAAAATCCTGTTCAAACTGCCTTGGATTTGAAGGCAACTTATTTGTTGTCTTTGTATCGTTTCACTCATTCTGCAGACATCAAAAAAGCTCACGAAAACGGACTAAAAGTGATTGTTTGGACAATCAACAACAACGAAGAAGTAGAAGAATACAAGAAAAAAGGCGTAGACGGCATCGCAAGCGACCGACCCGACATATTACATTAGAACAAATTTTGTGAGTTTAAAAACGATTTTGTAGGGATTAAAAACTAAATCCCCTGACTGTTTAAAGAAAGTACCTTTATGGTTATTATTTATAAAAGGGGTACCTCTGCATTATTCATTTACTTGTACACATGGTTAATTTACATTTCTTTTCTATTGTATACTATATGCCTGCTGGAAAGGAACGGGGAATCTAGCATGTTGTAAACAAAGAAACATCCACGTAAACCAGTTTTAACGCTGGCTTACCATATTTGTTGTCATTCTAGCTGTTTGTTTGGGCAAAGGCGCTACTTTTCAGTATGGAAAAAAGCTCAGATACTGGATTGGGGAATTCTTTTGCGATTTCTTTTGCGACTTCTAATGGCACGCCCTGGTCAACAATCGTTTTTGTGAATATTGCTTTAGCTTTTCGTCGTTTCATTGACGTTTGGGTCATTAAACCCAAGGACTGGAAAGCGATTTTCGATCCATATATGGCACTAGAAAAGAGGGATTTAGCTCCCATGCTCATCCCTCATGGTTTCCAAATCGCATTCCTTTTAGGCTTTCGCTCCATTTTGTCAATGTGCCTAGGTAGTCTTTGGTCATTGAAAGGGCAGTTTCTTCGGGGATTCCCCCGTCTTTAAGGGTCTTGTAGAATGTGGCAACGGATTTTCCCATGTCTGCTGCGGCTTCCGGACTAAAGAAGGAATCAACAATTCCTTTTACTAATCCAGGCAATTCTTTAGATACTGCTGCCAAAATTCCCGAGATTTCTTCGGGTTTTGGTATATCATTTTTGTGGTGTTCACTCATACTTGTTCACCTCAATTAGTATATACACTGGATAGTATGTTTAGAAGTATTGGACAATTCTGACCAGTTATGTGGTCAAACCTTCATGGCAGGCGGTAACGTTTTCCATCTTTTACAAGAGCTTTTGTTTCTAGAAGATATTTTATTCTGTTTCTTACAGTGGTGCGTGAGGCTTTTCCGCGTTGTCGTTTTATTTCTCTTGTTAGTTCACTGATGTTTTTTGGTCCTTTCAAGGCGAGATAATTGAGAATTATTTTGTTGATCTCGTCTTTCACTGAGGTGGATTCTATGAGTTTTTTTGCGGATACTATTCGGTTTAAGGTTCTGAGGGGTTCGCCATACATTGCGGTTCCGATTTTGAGGTTTTGGAGAAAGTCTACAACTTCGGGGTATTGTTGGCTTTCGGTGAGAACGTTTTCCAGATAGTTTAGGCGACCGATTATCCAGTCTAGTTTCTGGTTAAGGTTCTTCAAAGAGTTGTCAATATCCGACAAAGCCAATCAAGTATACAATAATTGAAACAGAAAATATGGCTTTTTCCTATAAACAATCTCTATTTAATTCTGTTTAACGTATCCACTAACGGTGAATCTGAGGTGCCCCAGCTTGTTAAAGGCGGCAAATACGCTTACGCTTGGTCAAAAGTAGGCAAAAACGGCAAAATTGTAGTTCCAAAGGATGCAATAACAGAATACAGATTTAATACCACCAATAAAATAATCTTGATTACCGCAAGCAAAACTTCAGGCGGATTTGCAATAACTAAGCCGTCCTTGCTGAAAAACTCCAAACTTTCATTTATGCTAGACAAACATCCAAGGCTGGCACAATTTGATTTACCTGAGGGAGAAAGCATCAAAATCGCCACAAAAACTTACTGCTGGGTAAACCTGAACAAAAAGGGGGAATTCACTGTTCCTATTGAAACTTTGGAAAAATATGGAGTAAAACCAGAAGATAAACTGCTTTCTGTTCGGGGCAGTTGTGTAGCATTGTCTTTTATTGTCAAAGGTCCAATAATTGAGGAAGCAAAAAAACACAGCGAACTTCATGTTCTAGAGTAACATTTTGAGGATTCTTTTTTTGCAGTTTATAGCGCATTTCTGTGATGCTTCTAGAACCCAATAGGAAACTAAAAGGATAAGGATTTTTTTGCTGCTTTGCGTAAAATCTATCAAGACATCACAATAATATGTACCCCTGGGGGTAATCTTTGACGAGATATTGTTGTCCAGAGTGTAATGGAACAGCAGTTACTTGGGACATGAGCGCCAAAAAGGCTGTTTGTCCCAAAGACAACACGCCAGTTAGCAAGTTTGTTCAAAAAGAATAATTATTTGTTTGTTGTTGTCTGCTACCCATTTGGCTGAACAGAAAATTGGGTCATTTGTTATGGGTAATTCTGCTCTGCGCGTTATTATTCTGTGATTTCTTTTAAAGTTTGTTTTTGTTCTTTTAGGGCTGCAACATCTTGTTCCAGTTTGCTGATTCGTTTGGTTGCATCTTTTTTGAGTTCTTCTAGTTGTTCCAACAAATCTGTTTTTTGTTTTTCTAGTTTGCCGATCTTTTCCATAGTGGCCGAGTCGGAAACAGCCCTTTTTATCCAGTTTTGTTCTAGTACGTCGTTTTCAGGTTCTTTTTCTGATGCAGGTTCAATTACTTCTGTTGTGCAACTGCAACTTTTGCTGTTTTTGTCGATTCTGGCTAAGCAGTACGGGCAAGCAGGATAGATTTGTTTTGTTGGAGTAAACGAGTAACTAGTTACCATAACTGGAGTTTCGAACTCTTTTTTGCAGGATTGTCGAGGACACTGGATTTTTGTCATATTTACCGTTTTGTTGTTGTGCGGTTTAGTATATTATCGCTTGTTGCTTGCAGTTGAATGGTCTAATTTTTGATGTATTCTGTTTTTTGACTGCTTTTACGAAGAGTTTGTCCGGTTTGTATGTTTGTTTTAGTAATAAAGGTTATATTAAGTCAGCAGATACAATACGATGTTGGTTAAAATGCCCTGCACCCAAAAACTGAAAGTCAGACTCAAAAAGCTTCAAACCCAAAAAACAGAGCTCAACAGCGAACTTAATCGCCTCAAACAACAAATAGCTGCTAAAACCTCAAATCTGGAACAAGAAAAAGATGTTGTGTTCCTTTAGAAGTTGCAACAATAAAATAAGTAAAACACTTTCTGCTTAATTCAAGCTAAGACGATTATTTGCTTTCTAATTCAGCCAAAGTTTGTTCTAAGGCTTTAATTTTTTGTTTTAATGTTTGTTCTTTTTGTTTTTGTTGTTTTTTGGATTTTTCTAGCTCCAGTTGAAGATTTAGTTTTTCTTGTTTTAGTTGTGCGATGTGCTCTTGCATGTGAGTGAAGGTTTGAACAACAGTTTCCATGCACGATTTGCATGCGTGGTCTTGGGTTTGTTTTGGTTCTTTGGTTACTTCAACGCCCGACAATGATATCTCACACCCATACAATCTATGGTATAAAGTAAAACTGTTTTCCCTAAGAAGCTTGTGACAAACTCAAAACAACAAACTTTGTTTCAACAAAATCAGCTAGTTTAACTGTACTCTTGAAAAGTTAAAGACGAGTTAAAGTAATCGGTTTTTTGCAAGATTTACAAACTAGCCTTCTGCCTCTTACATCATTAAGCCGATAAAGAGTAACCCGACCACAGCTTTTGCATTTTGCCGACCGTATTTTTTGATGTTCCCTTTCTCTAATCGAATGATCTAAACCTACGAAATGTCTGTCTGCTTTGTATGTTGGCAAATCCGGTTCCCTATTTCACTGGTTAGTTTAGATTCAATATAATTTTTTAGAACCACAAATATGGAACATAAATCCAACGAATCAATCAAAACTAGAAAAGAAAATTTTCATTCCTTCGATTCTATAATTGTTCCCAAGTTTTTGAATTTTTTAACTTTTTTAGAAAAACCAGACCCAGAAAGATGCAACAGAAACTCATCACCTTTTTTGCTTTTAACCAGAAAATCAAAAAACTTCTTGAATTGCTCAAATTTTTCAGGTGACATATCCTCGATTTGGGTTTTCACTTTATATTTTTCTAGTAGAAATGTTATCATTTCGTTTCCTTTGTCTGTGAGGGCATATTTTTCTATTCCTTGTTTTCGTTTAGGCTTTAAAACAACGTTGCCTATCTTGACAAGCTCGTCTAGGTGTTTGTTTACAGTTTCTTTTGGGGCGTCACAAACCTCAACAATCTGCATGAAACTAGCAGATTTTCTTAACAAGAACCGTTGAATTTGAAAATGAACTTTTTCTTTGATTGATGGTTGTTTAAACAAAACTATCACAGTTAAAGTTTAAACTAATCTATGAATGTAGACAATATTATACTTGTGCTACCTTTTAGCTTGAAATTCAAAGTAAATTATACTGTAATTTTTTGCAAAAAATGTAGTGCATGAAGATTTCTCTCAGTGGAGAAAATTCAAACAATCTTGTAATGTCACATTCAGCATTAATTATCCCTGCCTTTTCATTTCTCGTTATTTTTGTTTTCATAGAATAGCATATGATAAAAAGAAATGATGTATCCAAAATTCCTAAACTCTATAAACCTCCGTGTTAGTTAGAATTGTTAACTGGATGGAGAATTGATTGGGGGGTTTACTGCCTTTTACAATCAAAAAATAGCACAAGAGTAACCATTAATTTACAAACAACAGTTCGGGGACGCTGGATGTTACTAAACAAAAGCAGGAGTCAACACTCACAAAAAGAGCTTACACGAGATTTAGCTAATTTCATTTCAATATTTGTTGCTCCACCTACGGTGGCAATAATTGCAACTATCTGTTTTTCGTTATGGTCACCTATCGGGTTAGGATCTTTATCTGCTCCTTTTACGATTATGGTTTGTTTTTTGTGCTTTGCTTTGTTTCCGTTTTTGGCGATTTTGTATTTCAAACACAAAAAAGTCGTTGACATCTACGTGTCCAAACGAACTAAACGAATTCCATTCTTCTTAATTGCAATAGCAAGCTATTTTGCGGCAACCATAATTTTTGCCCTCACTGAAACTAGGATCATGTTTCTTTTGGCCTTGGGTTCCTTGTTTGTTTCCATAATTGCCATGGGAATCAATATGTTCTGGAAAGTCAGCATCCACACAGCAGGAGTAACCGGACCCATTTTTGCTTTGGTTTATGTGTTTGGTGTCGCTGCTTTGCCTCTGGCGACAATTGTGGGGCTTGTGGGATGGTCTCGAATTAAGTTGAAAAATCACACATTTGGTCAGACTTTGGCGGGAACTTTGCTGTCGTTGTCTGTGGGGATTGTTTTGTTTAGTACTCTCTATTATTAGAAACAGTAAAAATGGGGGCCGGACCAGATTTGAACCGAAGACCTTATGCACGTCAAGCTACATACGAAAAAAACCAGTTTTACGGCGTTAATGAAGATAGACTAACTCTTGTACAATCAAATTTTGCTCTTTGGCATCAATCGAATATTTGGTTAGAGTATTTCTAAATCGGAAAAAAACTTATTTAGTTCAAAATGTCTTTTGGGGATTAGCAGTATCTCAACCTGAAACTTTGCTTTATCTCCCCCTGATGGCTCAGTTTTATTATGGGTTGGGATACTACTTTCTACTTTATTGTATGATTTATAACAGATTATCCTTCGTAGAATCAATAGGAAATCTGGGGATTGATGACAGATACATTAATGCTTTCTATTGAAAAATCCCAAAATCAGTTTGGTAAGGCGTTACGAGGGTTTACTTGTTTAGCATTCATTGCATGTTGTTTTATTTTTTACCAACTCAATCAAGTGAACAAGTTTTTTCTCATTCACATCATCTAAGAAGTGAATTTTTATATGCCTCATTGTTTTACCCGTGCCTTCAAATAATTTAATTTCATCTTCATTTAACCCTGTAATTGAAAAACCAACATTGACATGATTCTTCAAGGCTACAATGTAGAATTTTCCACCCGCAAATGTTGGTACTCCCCATCGCATTTTCTCATCTAAATCTGGAAGCGTTGAATGTAAAACGTTTCTTAATCGAATAAGAATCTCCTTTTGTGGTGAAACCTGTTTCTCTATGTATTTCTCCACTTTTTCATCCATTTTGCTCAGGCATCTCCTGCCCTATTTAATAAAACAGTTCAGTTTTTAGTATTTTCCAAAGGTCATTGGTTTTAGATTTTTTGAATCTGGCAAATCTTTTACCGATTTTCCGGTCTTTTCTAACCATCTTTGGATAATTCCCCAATAGTGAACGTTCTTGTGGCATTTCCGACAATACAACCTCATATTTTCAACTGTGTCATTTTCTGGGTTTCCATCTAAATGATGAAAATTAGCTCTAGAAACTTTTATTGCATAAGCCTTATTGTTTTTTGAAATCTTAATGGAGCCTTCAAATTTTTTTCTACAAAAGTCACAATAGGTAACAAAGCGATGTTTTCCCGTCCCAAAAGAAGTCAACATGTTTTTTTCTAAATACGCTCGTTTAATTTCATTATCCAATTGAGTATGCTCCTTCATTTATTTAGAACTCGTAGTATGAAAAATTGTTTATGCTAAAAACAACATTTTCACAAACAAAATTTCTTAAAAAAATTGGAATCAATTCAGCTTGGAAAATTACTGCTGCCAAAATTATTGAAAAAATTAAATAAGAATTCCGTATGGAGAACACCACAATGAACCATTCTCTAAGAAGACGGTCAGTCTCTATCTGAACCGTAATTACACTCTTTCGTCAAAAAGAGAAAGTTTGATGGTGGGCCGGACCGGATTTGAACCGGCGACCTTCTGCACGTCAAGCAGATGTCCTAACCGAACTAGACGACCGGCCCATAGCCAATTTAGGATGTTTTTCTGGTATTTAAGTTTCAGTTTTTTGAAGTATTCTATAAGGATAAAATTAATAACCAAACACGAGTTTTTTCTCCCATAAGGCTTAATAGCGTTCTTGTCAGGTGTAAAATAACAAATGGGCGAGTAGATCAGCCTGGAAGATCGCAACGTTGGCATCGTTGAGGCCGCGGGTTCAAACCCCGCCTCGTCCACCA
>JARRLY010000014.1:0-57168 GCA_037386545.1 Candidatus Bathyarchaeota archaeon | reverse complement strand
ACAACAACAAACCGCCAAGGCTGCGAACGAGTCATGGAAGTATATGGTGCTTGGTTGCCTGCGTCAATAATTTGTTTCAGGATGTCTTCAGGAATAGGTTTTGAATCATAAGCCCTTACGGAGCGTCTACCGTTTATGGCTTCAATAACTGGATTCATAATTTTTCACTGCTTCAGACTATATTTTGTTGGTCATAAAAGTGTTCAGTGACCAAAAATGCAGAAATTTGGTTTTAATGTAAATTTTATACATTAATTATGTTATAAATTATTTATTTTTTTCTTTATTATGTTGATTAAATTCAGTTACAATATATTTTCAATCAACTACCTAAAATTTTTATATGGTGAGCACGAAATGATGTCAATCCTTGCTTTTAGAAATATGGGAATGAAAAAAATGAACCATGAACGAAAAACCGCAATAATAGTTGGAATCTTGTTCTTAATTGCTACTGTTATATTAATCGTTGGTGGTGTTTTTTCTCTTTGCATCTACGAGGACAATTATCTCAGCATTGTTTCCACAAACGAGAACCAAATCATATTTGGGGCACTTCTTGAAATAGTTTCAACAGCCGCCATAGTTGGAATACCAATTGCAATGTTTCCATTGTTAAAAAAATACAGTGAGACTCTGGCCTTAAGTTATGTTGCAACCCGAATCTTTGAAGGCTTAACCATTTTCCTTAATACAATTGTTTTGCTGGCAATCTTATCGTTAAGTAAAGAATATGTAGCCTCTCCTATTGGTTCTGATGTTTTCTTTTACCCTGCTTCTGGAGACATGTTATTAGCAATCCGTGAATGGGGCAGTTTACTGGTGGACGTTTCCTTCCCCCTTGGCGCCGTCATATTCAATTACCTGTTACTCAAAACAAAGATTACTCCAAGATGGTTAGCTCTTCTTGGCCTTATTGGGGGAGCCCTGTGGTTTGCAACAACTCCAATTCGGATGTTTGGGTTCAGTCCTGAATGGATGGAGTTTTTAGCCGCCCCCATAGCTTTCCAAGAAATGATTCTGGCTACATGGCTTATCGTTAAAGGATTTAACCACCCTGAAGGTCAAAAAATCGAGGTGAAATAGTGCAACTCACCTGGAACAGCAAAGCGTTAATGGCAACTTTGCTTTTTCGTTTACTGTTTGGCGGCTACGTTGTAGCCATGGATCAATACAGCTTAAACGACCCCCAAAGCGCAATAACCGTTGTAGCCATCTACGCCCTAATTGCAACTTTTGCAACTTTGTTTTTGTTTGGACAACGATTCGGATTGATGGGCATAATTGGTCTGGAAGGAGTGTTTTTGGTTCTTAATTCTGTGTTTCTTGTTTTGAGTTTAGCTCAAATGACAGATGCTGGACTACACAGCCCCGTGGATAACTGGTGGGCAACAATACTGCGCTACGTTTTTTCTGTTCTGACTTTGGTTTGGTCCATAAGGACCTACCAAGAAACCAAAAATAATGTTCCAATCTAAAAAGCATGAAATTGAGTGTGGTTAGATTATGCAAGATGTACAATTGATTCTTTCGGGTTTGTGGGTGTCTTTGATGCTCTCATATCTGTTGGGTGATGTTTTGCGAATATTTGCTGGGGACTTTAAGCCCGGAGAGATGGAAGGTAAAAAAATGAACCAAAAAATGCTCGTTGGGATGGCAACCTTGATGCTGCTTCCTATATTGATGGTTTCTTTGACTTTGCTGTTGCCTTACGACATGAACCGTTGGACCAATATTATCGTTGCAATATTTTTGTTTGGCTTTAATGCCATTGGACTGCCCACCTACCCTTCAGCTTACGACAAATATCTGCTGATAGTTGGTTTAGTATTCAATGCCGCCACGATTTGGTATGCATGGAACTGGCTTTAACAAATTTTTGTTGGTTAAAAATTGATTGAAATTGTTTTGTCGGGGTTTTTCTTCTGGTTTATTATTGTTGTCAATATTGTAAGTGGGCGATTTGGTTATGAAACCTTTAGTGACCTAAACGCTAAAGCAAAACTGCAAAAAATTGCTAGTAACCCAAAAAAATTCAAAACATCCCTCAGGTTTATTGTTGTTGAGCATTTTGCCCTATTTGCTCTTGCTGTTGTGTTGTTTTTTACTTTTGGCTCCTATAGCATAATTTTAGCAGTTGTTTGGACAGTTTCCCGAAGCCTAGAAGCCTTAATCCAAATTTACTACAAAAAAATCTACTGGGGGATTGCCAATTTAGCAAAACAGTACTCAAGTGCCAATGATGACAAAAAAGCCTCGATAGTTGATTCTGCGCGCAGTGTCCTTAAAACAAAAAATACTGTTTTTGTTTTTGCACAACTGTTTTTTTCCATTGGTACCCTTGCATATTCTATCGTGTTTGCTACTCAAACTACAGTGGTGCCTGATTTGCTTGGATGGTTTGGAATAATTGCCAGCGTCATCTACGGCGTTGGCAGCGGAGTAAACATTTTCAAACCCGACTCCAAGGCAATATGGAACGTAGGTGGGCTGTCAATTCTTGTTTTTGAACTGATTCTAGGAGGATGGTTACTGTTTTATCCAATTATTTAACTGAAGGTGATTTGATATGACAACGAAGTGTTTGCTGGTTGTGTATTCATATCATCATATGAATACTGAAAAAGTTGCCAAAGTTTTTGCACAAGTTTTAGATGCAAAAATCAAAACTCCACAAGAAACAGACCCACAAAAACTCTTAGAATATGATTTAGTGGGCTTTGGTGCCGGAATCGACAGCGGAAAACATTACAAACAGGTTCTTGATTTTGCAGACAAGCTACCAGAAGTAAATAACAAAAACGTCTTCATTTTTTCAACCGCAGCATTAACAAAAGACAAAAAACGAGCCAAAGACCACTCCGCCCTTCGGGAAAAGTTGGAATCTAAAGGTTACCAGATAGTTGATGATTTTCAGTGTAAGGGCTTTAACACAAACAGTTTCATGAAATATTTTGGCGGAATGAACAAAGGGAGACCCAACGCAAAAGACATCCAAAAAGCTGAAGAGTTTGCCTTGAAACTTAAAAGTAGGGTTTCCTCTTGAGCAAAACAGAAACAACTGAAAACTGGTTTTCTAGGGCCAAAACAGAGGCCGCCAAAGGCATCCCTCGTGAAGACCGTGTGTTTGGTGTTGTTATTGTTGTTGTCAGTATTTTGATGATGCTGTATTTTGTTGTGCATCAACTGAATGCAACCGGTTTTTTCACTTCTGAATTTGAAATCTTAGAAATGATTATGCTTTACGGGAACCTTACTGCTTGGTTCATTACTGGAACCTTGGAAGGTATACTTGGTCAAAGGCTCCTTTCTCGCCTATTTGATTCTTTTGGGGCAATAATCTTTATGGCTTTTAGTTTTGTTTGGTTGCTAGTGGTTTTTCCCTTTGATTTCAATCATTTTGCAGATGTCTTACCCGAGTCTTTGAGATTTTTGTTACAATGGATAACAAACGACATAGGCTGGGCACTATTGTTAATTGGTGCAATTTTAATGGCTGTTGCCGCAGTTTATTCTCCGATAGCCTACAAGATTGTAACAATAAAGCGATTCAAAAATAAACAAGACAACTAGACAATACTGTTAAGTTCTGTAAAATCTACAAACAAAGGGGGATGTTTTTGTCTGTAGAAAAAAATAAAGCAATAATGAGACGATTTATTGAAGCATACAATAACCGAAACTTGGAAATTTTTGAAGAACTAGTTGCACCTGATTTTATTGACCACACCCATCAGCAAAAAGGGCGTGAAAAATTTAAAAAGCTGTTCACTATGGCCTTTGACGGCTTCCCAGACTGGCACGAACAAATCGAAGACATGATCTGTGAAGGCGAAAAAGTATGGGTAAGAGTCAAAGCAACTGGAACCCACACCGGAGACTGGAACCTTTTTGGAGTGCCCTTGCCCGCAACTGGAAACAAAATCGTCATGAAGATGGTTTTCTTTTTCAGAATCGTCAACGAAAAACTAACAGAAACTGGAGAACTAGATGACCAACTAGACTTTTTCAACAAACTAGGCTTCATCAAATACACCGAAAAAGGAAAACAACTCTTCCCTGAAGAAAAAGAATAATTGGTTGCTTCCAAAAAAGCAACACCCCCTGTGAGAGACAGTTATTGTAGTTTTTACTATGCTTTGTGTGAAATACACAATTCCAAAAAACAGTCCCATCAACACCATGAATACAATTCCTAGGAAAATTTTCATCGTTTTTGTGTATTTGCCAAATTTTAACTCTAAAATGGAGTTTAATATTGGAAAAATTGTTGCGATTCCAGCGACAAGAAACAACTCTGATTTGTTTCCCAACGATTTGGAACCATGTTACTTACCAGAACAGCTATTAGAACAACAAACAAAACTGAGATTTCTTGGAAAGTAAAAAACAAAATTGCACAAATTGGAACATCAATTATCAGTAACAAAACTATGACCCAAACAAAGTTGCTTTTTGTTTGTCTTGGTCTGAAAACTTAGTTCAATGTTATGCCCTAAAAGGTATATTCTGATGTACAATGATAAACATGTTAGTAGTCTAATAGCGGTTCTATGTTGAAAACAGCTTTTTCATGAAATTTTTTGCACTATAAAGTCTCATTTTATTATTATTGACTTTTTTGGGAGAATTATATTATATGGGGTTATCATATTTGGTTTGGGCGAGTTTGATGTCTGATTTGTCTTCTTCCGATTTGGCGGAAATTGAATCCAAACTGAAAGGAAAAACTCTACAAATCTACTGGTACATGCTCAAAGACCCCCAAACCAGCGTAGGCGTTCGAGAAGTACAACGCTCGCTAGGATTATCAAGCCCAAGCGTGGCTGCTCATCACCTTGACAAATTGTTGGGTCTTGGTTTGGCAGAAAAAACTGTTAGAGGTGAATACCTCTTAAACCAAGAAATTAAAGTCGGTCTCTTAAAATTTTTTAGCAGAATGGGACGTTTCCTTGTTCCACGGCACCTGTTCTATGCCATCTGGCTGACCACAATGTTTGCCATATACCTTGTGATTTACAACGTAATCCTATTCCAACCAACCGGTTCCCCCCACAACATCGCTGCAATCATTTTTGGTATAGTAGCAAATGCCGTTTTATGGCTAGAAACCATCAGGCTCTGGAAAGAAAAGCCATTTTAGGGTGTTCTAAAGTGTGGACTTAAAAGCATCACACCTCATTGATAAGGTTGGAAAAGAAAAATGAAAAAAACTGTTCTTTATGTTGGGCTTGCCATCTTGCTTGGCACTGTTACTATGGTTGCTCCTTTAGCCTTGCTTAAAGACAATAATCCATTTTCAGATTACACATACAACAACAACGAAACAATGGGTTTAGACTCGACATCTGGAGATTTTTCTGTTCTGGCGCCAAGTGAACCTGACCCCAAAGAATCTGATGTGTTGCCTGAAGAACCCCAAGTAACTGCGGATGTTACTTCTACTGATTTAAGTACAGATTTGTCTCCTGTTGCATTTATCACAGTGCCCAGCTTTCTTGTCGCCCTTGGAGTTTTTGTTTTACTTCGAAGACAAGTTTTTTAGGCTGTTCTATTTTTTGTACACCTTGTTCTAATGCGTAGCATTAAGTTCTTTTTTCCTTATTAGGATATAACAACGTCAAATTAGGTGAAAAACATGGATAACACGAAAGCATTTGTAGCTTGTTTTATAGGAATAATTTTAGTTATCTCTTCAATACCCGTATACGTTTATTTAACTGATAAACCTGAAAATTTAGTTCCAATTGAATTAAACCAGTTCGCGTCTTATGATGAACTGAAAACTTTTCTTGAAAACACGTCAAACTCTGGAAACTATTATTATTCCAGAGGCGGAGCATTCACATTAGGTTTTGAAGACTTTTCAGCAGATGTAAATGCTCCACAACCAGCTGTTCCCGTTGAACCAACAGCTGCTGAATATTCTGAAACTAACGTTCAAGTCGAAGGCGTAGACGAAGCAGATATAGTAAAAACTGACGGCGAATACATCTACATTGTTTCCGGAAGTAATTTAACTATTGTCAAAGCCTTTCCAGCCGAAGAAGCACAAATTCTTTCAAAAATTGTTTTGGAAGGTGGAATAACAGGAATTTTCATCAACGGCAACAAGCTTGCTCTTTTTGAAAACGAATATGGTGTTTATCCGCTATATGAAACAGATTTGCCTGTTCCTCTTGTTGATTCTGATGTTGTAAATGATTCTACATCAGACAACGAAAAACAAGTAAAACCAACTGCGCCCTCAAACCAAACCACTTCTCCTCAAGTACCCGAAAGACCTGTTGAAGAAGAAATTGAACCCGTTGAGCCTTTCATACCCATAGTTTACGAGCCCCCTACAACAACCGTCAAAGTTTATGACGTTTCAAACAAAGCTAACCCGGTTTTGAGTCGTGAATTTTCTGTTGACGGAAACTACTTTAGCTCAAGAATGATAGGCGACTACGTGTACATGGTTGCAACCCAGTACACTTACCTTTATGAAACAGATGTTTTCTTGCCTCGGGTTCACTCTAACAACCAAACAGAAACCATCGAAGCAACAGAGATATACTTCTACAACAACTCTGACACTTCATACACTTTCAGTACAATTGTTGCAGTTAACATCCAAAATGATGCCCAAGAACCAACCCACGAAACTGTCCTGCTTGGCGGCACCAGCGGAATGTATGTCTCAATCGACAACATCTACATGACCTTCCCAGAATACAACTGGCAAGAAGATGAAGCAATGAAAACAAAAATCTACAAAGCCAAAATCGACCAAGAAGCCATAAACTTCATCGCAGAAGGGGAAGTTCCTGGATATGTTCTTAACCAGTTCAGCATGGATGAATACAACGGATACTTCCGAGTCGCAACAACACTCAACAACAATAACTGGCGAACCTTTGCTCCAGAAAACGAACCAGCAACAAAAAACAACGTTTACGTTCTGGACAGCAACCTCAAAATTGTTGGCAGTTTAGAAGATTTAGCTCCCGGAGAACAAATTTACTCTGCAAGGTTCATAGGCAACAGAGCCTACGTCGTAACCTTCCGAAACGTTGACCCTTTGTTTGTTATTGACCTGTCCCAACCTACAGCACCTACGGTTTTGGGCCAACTCAAGGTAACAGGTTATTCAGGTTACTTGCATGCATATGATGAAAATCATATTATCGGAATTGGCAAAGAAACAGACTACGACTCCGAAGACGACTTCGCATGGTACCAAGGAGTAAAAATCTCCATGTTTGACGTTAGCGATGTTTCAAACCCTCGAGAAGTAGCAAAATACGAAATCGGCGACCGCGGTACAGACTCCCCAATCCTTTACGACCACAAATCATTGCTATTTGACAAGCAAAAGAACCTGCTGGTCATTCCTGTTTTAGTTGCAGAACTTGATGAAAGCAACTACGAAGGAGAAATCCCTGACTGGGCATATGGTGAATACGTCTGGCAAGGTGCTTACGTTTTTGACATATCAGTTCAAGGAATTAGTCTGCGCGGACAAATTACACACATGGACGACAACTCAGACCTGCTAAAGAGTGGATACTACTTCTACTCTGGCTACTCAGTGCAAAGAAGTTTATACATCGAAAATGTGCTCTACACAATATCCAACATGAAAGTTAAGATGAACACCTTAGACTCCCTCACAGAAATTAACAGCATCGAAATTGCTTAAGTCTAAATGTCAGGCTCTTGCCTGACAGACTTACGCGCAAAAGTCAAATAACCAGTATGACCAGTCATCAACGTCTGGGGGCGCGTTTTTCCCCTTGCCACCTGCATAAACCGAATCAACGTTTCACAGGTTTCGATACAAACAAATCCGCAATCATACAAGGCTTCAGTAACCTTCACAACTTGCTCAATGGTCGGACTAAACGACACCAACACTCCACTGCCCTTCAAAGATTCATAAGCATGAGGAATGACCAACCACGGGGTAGCCATGTCTAAAATTATGGCATCTAAATCTTTTTCTTCTATTCCTTGGGTTATGTCTCCCTCTTTTAGTTTTACAGTATCCAAAAGTTTTGCCCGTTCTAGATTATTTTTCGCGTTTTTTTGAAAATCCTGCTTAATGTCAAACGAGTAAACAGTACCGTTGGGTCTAATGTAATGAGCAATAGCACTGGTGAGTGCTCCTGTTCCAGTGCCCGCTTCAACTACTCTGCTTCCAGGTCCAATTCCACTGTTTAGTATTATTAAGGAGATATCTTTAGGGTATGAAATCTGGGTGCGCCTGTTTGTTTTGAAGATGTAATCACGTAATTTAGGCTTTAAAGCAACAAACTCTATATTCATGCTGCTGGGGATTCTTGTGCCGTATTCTTTTCCGATCAAGTCCCCTAACTGGACATAGCCTTTGTGTGTGTGAAAACTTTTTTCAGCCTCCACTTTAACGAGGTATGTTCGTCGGGGATCCAAGTAAAGATATACATCATCACCTTCAGCAATTAATTCAGTCATTATCATCACGTAGTTCTATCTACGTGTTGACGCAATCACCCTATTTAATGTAAATGTTCACTGATTGCAAAAATGATAAAATAGTAGAAAAAGAGCTCGGATAAAAAAACTCATGCAGAACTAAACTTATTGAACTAGGACAGAGGGCCCCAAAAGGATATAATCAAAACATGAAACAGCTGTTTGAAGATTTGTCTGGATGATAGTTTATTTTTGGAAAATTTCTTGTTGGGAATCCTATTTTTTCTCATTTTGAGTAAAAGAAACTATTTAAAATGCTTGTGGGTGATAATTTCTCTCATTTACTGAGGGAAAAGTCGTGGATGAAAAAGACGAACAAATACTCAAAATTCTAGCAAGACGTTCAGGTTTTTCTAGCAGAAAACTTTCAAAAATTTTAGGAATGCCTATATCTACTGTTCATAGACGAATCAAAAAAATGGAACAAGAGGGTATAATCATTGGATACAAAGCTTTGATTGATTATGAAAAGACTTTACTACCTATTGGGGCGTTAATGCAGATTAATTTGTCCGAGGCAACTCCCGGAAACGGTCACATACCAAAAAAAGATATCATAAATGCATTGACAAGTTTCAACGAAATCGAAGAAATAACTGAAGTTCAAGCAGCAAACTTTGATTTGATGGCGAAAGCACGCTTTGAAAGCCTCAAAAAGTTGTCGGATTTTATAGAAAAAACAAGACAGATACAAGGAATAGATGAAACCTCAACTGCCATAATAATTGAAGAAAAAGTGTTGTTGCCTGCTCAACTACGAAAATAATTCGTTCTTAAAGAATACTTAGCAAGTCAGTTAAACTATTAATTTTGTTATACTGACTTGAATGCTTTTGTTCTCGGTCGATTAGAAACGGCCTGATTCCAACAGCAAATGCTCCGTCATAGTCCTGCTCAATGGAATTTCCCACAAAGACAGTTTCATTTGGTTTTACTTGTAACTGGTCAAGAGCAAACAAAAAAATTTCTTTGTTTGGTTTTGCACAATTACATGAATCAATGCAAACTACTGAGTCAAACCATTTTTTTAGGTCTAATTCCTCCAAGACATAGTCAAGGTCCTTTTGAAATCCGTTTGATATAAGGCCAATTTTTAATCCTCTGGATTTTAGTTCGGAAAATGTGGGTTCCACCTCCTCAAAAACTTCCATGTGAGAAAAACGCCACCAAAGTTCGTCAATTTTACTGGCCAAAAAAACAATGTTTTCTTTGGTTCCTAGTTTTTTGATTAAAGCGGTGTTGTAATCTGTCCAGAATTTTTGTCGTTTATTTTCATCATAATTTGATACGTCAAACTCTTTTTCGGTTTGTTTTTGCGCTTTTATAATTGCTTCAACAGAAACTTTAACATCAAAATTTGCTAGTATGCGCCGATAAATTTCTGGAAAAGATGCCGTTCGAATAAGAGTTAAACCCAAATCAAACATTACTGCCTTCAGGCCCATTTTTATCACAAACATAAATTGAGCGCAAAAAAGGTATTTTGTTATTTTTTGTGTTTTTTGTATTGTTCAGCTGCGTATTGAACAATTTCTTGGGCTTTTTTTGCGGGTTCCCATCCGTTTACTTTGACCCATTTGTGGGGTTCTAATCGTTTGTAGGTTTCAAAGAATTCTTGAATTTCCCTAAGTTGATGAACATGAACATCAGCTATGTCGTGGATGCCTTCAAATCGGGGATCATCAACAAGAACAGACAAAATTTTCGAGTCTACACCTTTTTCATCTTCAATTTCTAGCACGCCAATTACTCTAACGCGTACGATGCATCCGACTTCTAAGGGTTCATAACTCATAACCATTATGTCAAGCGGGTCGTTGTCGTCGTACCATGTTTGAGGAACAAATCCGTATTCAATAGGGAAAACAACAGAAGATGGAATCATTCGGTCTAAGGTAAAGGCTTCCCATTCTGATTTGTATTCGTATTTGTCTCTTGAACCACTCACTACTTCTATAACAGCGTTTAAAACTTCTGGGGGGTGCTCTCCGATGGGTATGTCTTTACTGTAGTTCACCTTAATCCACCGTCAACTGCAAAGTTTTTCCACAGATTTAAATGCTCCGAACTAAAGAGTTTTGAAAACCATAGTTAACATTATTTGACCGAAAATTTAAAAGTGGTTTTTAAAGCCTTTTTAAGGAGCATAGAGTTGAAGCAACAAACCTAAATAACCTGTTAGAATTAGTTTAATTCAATCTCGTCTCCTGTTAAAGAAGACAACAACACCTGATAGTTTACGAAACTGAAAATATCACGTGTAGTTCAATTAGCAAATAGACTAAACTGGTGTAAACCTTGGCGAAAAAAGTAAAAAGAATTGGCTTGCCTTTTTGCGTTGCAGCTAAAGAGCGCGTTAGACCCTTCACAAAAGACATGGAAATGGCAGGGCTTTTCTATTTAGCAGAACGAGAAAGAAAAAAAGGTGAAGGGACTGTCTTAAAAAAACCAGCCGAGAAGCTGGAATTTATAACCGAAATAGGGTATCCTTTATGGTTAGTTCCTTGGAATGGAATGACCCTAATTTTTGACGGTCTTGAATTTACAGAAAAATCGATAAATTATGATATAGTTCCAGATGTTAATGCTTTTGATACTGACATTAAAGCAAGTTCAAAGTCAAATGCCGCCTATAGTGCAGCTTTGTCTCAAAATATTAATTATTTCAAAAACTTTGACGGTCAAGAAGAAAAAACAATTGAAGGCCTTATCACAAAGTCCGAATTTATTCAAGATGTAATGGATTATCTTAATGATTCAGAAGATTCAGTAAAATCTGATTCTTCAAAAGCAGTTTTATCGCCGATGTTGGATGAATCTGAAGTTGAATCATCAGTAGAAAAGCTCAATGAAGTTAAAAACGACCTCGAACGAGATATTAAAAATCTAAAGGCCGTTATGAAATTTTTAAGTCAATCCTCAAGAAAGCAAGTAAAGTCATTACAGGCAGATATGCGAAAAAGCATGAAAGAATTTAACCAAAAAATTAAGAAAGTAAAACCCAAAGTAATGGCAAAAATAAAGGAAATTAAAGAAAAGCGCGATGAAGAAGTAACAAGGATTTGTGACAGATATGACCTTAAGCTTAGGGCTCTTCATCAGAAACGGGTTGTAATTGAAAAGAAACTTGAACGATTTTCAAAACAAAATGAGCGTCTTGAAGCAGACATCAAGGTTGCAAGGGATAACAAAGATGAAGCTGGTGAGTTTGATATGTCCAAAAAAATTGAAGAAAACAAAAAACAAATTCCCTTGTTGAATAAAGAAATCAAAGATATTGACCGCGAAATTGAAAATGTTGAGGAAGCCAAAAAAATCAAAGTGAGCCGGACACGAACAAAACCAAACGACAAAGTTGAAGATGCCATGAGAGCTCTTCATGATCTTGAAGCGGCCAAAGAAGCTAGGTCTAGATTGGAAGAGCAGGAACTGGTTTCTTTGCAGGAAATGACTACTGCAATAATCAAAGAAATTGATGAAATGGTTTCAATAAAAGAAACAGCATTAGCTGAACTGGATGATTTTGGTGTCAATGAAAGAAGAAGAAAAAAAGTTTTGGCTTATTTGTCTGCTTATTTGGTTTGTTTCGAAACAGAAGTTGCAAAACGTTATGTGATTTTTCCTCCCTCAAAAATGGGCTGCATAGGAATTAAAACCAAACTGAAAAGTGTTTTTAGTTCAGGAAAAATGAAATATTTTTTGCAAAACCGCTCAGAAACTATTACTGCTCTTCTCGATCGATTGGTGGACTTGACCCAAGAAAGCCCAGTTTTTGAAAAGGAGATTAATGAAGCAGGTCATAAAGCCAATATTTTCCAAAAAACTGAGTCACAGTTAGCAATCAAAAAGGGAATTACTGAACTCAAAGAAGAAAAATGGATTTCAGAAAAAGAGTATCACCTTCTTAACGATAGGCTACAAGAACTTGTACAAAGTTAAAATTCAGTTGTTTTTTTATGTTTTTTTGCAAATATTAGACATTGCAAGTAAAATGTGAGGGGCCGTAAAAACAGTAAAGACTTTAGTATACTTTGGAGACGCCGCTCGTATTACATCTTTTTTGTCGCCTCCTCCTTGGAGGTATCCTTCAATGAAGCTTTTTGCAATAATTATTGCAGGTGTGGTTGGTGACATGGCTGGACTGTAGTGACCTGAGAAATACAAAAATTCTGCAACGTCCCATGTTTTGTTTCCTTTTCTTGATGCTTGTTCAAGGTCTAACAAAAAAATTCCTTTTTCTGTAACCATGAAATTTTCTGGTTTACAATCTCCCAAAGTAACCCCTAAACTATGAGCCTTGGCAACTTTTTCTTGATCATTTTTTGTTATCGTCAGAAGATAAATGTCGTTAAAAACTCCGCCAATTTTTTTAATTTCAATCTTTGAGAACTTGTCGGCAACCATTAATTTTTTTGCTACATCAGTTATGTCAGATTTATCCGCTAGCGAAATTACCCCCAACGGTGTAGGAAGTAAAACATATTTTCTGGGGTCTTCTAGTTGGGAAACCAAATGATTGGCGCTAATTGTGTTTTTGTTGTCAGTTGAGAAAAGTCGTCGTTCTTGAATAAACGAGTCCGCAGTTTCGGAAAACATTCTCAAAAGAGGGGTAACAGTCATTCTCCGCAAAAACTTGATGACAACGGGAATTTTATTTTTCCAGTTTTTTATTGCTTCGATGTGTTTTGCTGTAATTTTTATGTGGTCATCAAAAAGAGCAATAATGTTTTCTTTTTCCAATTCTTTAAATGCCTTCAAGTAACCATCCATGATGTTTTTGATATTTTGATCTCCATTCTTTTGAGTAACATTGTGAAAAACATAGGCTAATGGAGGAAACAGTTTGGCTTTTCGCATCATTGTTTCGTACATGAAGTATTCGTTTTTTATGCTAAAATCATAAGAAGATTCAGGAAATTCTAAAACTACGTTCCCCAAAATTTCCATTATTATTCTTTTTTTAGTTTCCTTTTCGTTGCTTTCTAAATATTCAGAATTAATCAACGGGACATAGGGCAGAAGCAGTCGTTCTGCACAAAATTCTCCTAACCATCCTTTTTTGATGTCTCTTTCAAAGTCTGAACGGTTAACAATCAAAACTGAAATTTTGGTGTCGCCATTGGTGTCATAATGATTTTGTAGCCTAAGAAGAAACCTTTCAAGAACCAATAGCACATTTATGTCAGTTTTTTTGTTCGCATATCCACACGCCCACGGGCCATAAACGCAAACAGCAGTGATTTTGCGAGAACCTGCAACATCTTTGCATATGTTCAGTATATTTTCTTTTAAGGATTCAGTTAGTTGAGCCGTCATTTGGTCCGTTCCACAGCAAAATAATAGAAAGTTGTTTACCTGAAAAAATGTGATTCACAAGTTTAAAACCTATTCGATATTTAAAATTACGTTTTGTATTCGGTATTTTTTCTAGAATGTGTATATGAAAAAAATTTTACCCAGATAAAAGTTTTAATCAATCCAAGTTATTCAGTTTACATGGGGCTGTAGGGTCTGCAAGTCGAGTCACAATTCTCGAAGGCAAAACAGGTCTTCAAAGAAGCACTCAATAGAAACATTTTGATTGTTAAATCAATAACCTTATCTTTCGTTGTTTTGTTGGCAGCCTCAATAATTGTCACTGTCATAATTTTTAATGCTGTACCTGAACTAACTGAAAATTTGAACCAGTTCACAGAATTGGTCATTTTTGGAACCCTATCAGAATGATTGTTTGGATTCCATTTTTAGGGCCTTTTTTGCTTGGATTGGAAGTTTTGCTTAACAGTGGAATAATTGGAATAGTAGCAGTCATGGTGGGAGCAAGAAACGGAGTTGTATATCCTATAATCGGACTTGTGCCTCATGGAATAATTGAGATACCCGCATTTTTATTCCAGTTATCAGCGATAGTTTTGTGGCAGGTAACCCTTTCAGAGGCAATATTAACCAAACTAAAGGGTAGAACCTTAGAAAAATCAAAATTCAAAGTAGGAATACAAGACACAGCAATCTTTGCAATAACGTCAATAATTCTAATGGGTATTGCAGCGCTGATTGAAACCTTTGTTACTCCGTATCTTCTTGGGATTTAAACCGAACTGATTTTTACAGCTCATTTGAGTCTAATGCAGTTAACAGTTGATTTTCCACTTTTTTGTGGTAATCAAAGTGTTGGTTGGGGTCTTTCAACAGAAAATAAAGCCAGTATGCTCCAAACAAGCCCATAGTCACTATAGTTAAAATCAGATATAACACAAAACTTCTGTTAGGAATCGCTTCTGTTCTTTGGGGCACAGAAAAATTGATTCCTAACTGACTTAATGTGCTGCTGGATTGTTGCCAAAAACTGTTTTCCAGTTGTTCATGCTTGTAAAAGTCCGAAAGCAGAAAATAATAAACATATAACGAAATAAATGGAATAAAAGCCGACAAAAATGCCCATAAAATTGGATTTTTGTCCGTTCTATCTGCTTTTGTTTCTTCAACATTTTTTCGTAGAGATAGCAAACCTTCTTGAACATCTATCTCTTGTGTTTGTGCAACCGAATCAATACCAGCAATTAGGTTTTCACACAGGAGTTTTTGTCGGTTAAAATGGGTTTTGCGCCGATTAACAAGATAATATGGAACAACTAGTCCAACAAATATTGAAATAAACCAGGACAAACCAACAAGAAACCATGGCCGCGCAACATCGGATGATATTTTGTCATAAATGAAATCGTATTCAGTCACAAACTCAACTGAAGAAAACTGAGCCATGAAAGAAACCATAACATAGCCAACCGCTATAATTGCAACAAAAATGGGCAAAAAGTACAAAAATAACCAAAAGATTGACATCTGGCGGTCAGTTTTTTCTCGCATCTGAATGTATTTTTTTATGTTATCAAAGCTAGCAACCACTTTATTTCGCCTGTATCCTTCCGTTAGCTGTTCCTATTATGCCGTACATGTTGGAGCTGATTAAAATTTTGCTATAATAAAACAAAAATCTGTAAAATAACGAAAACATAGAAAACAGAATACTAAAACCGCAACAAAAGCAAAGCTAATAAACAGAATTATGCGCCTTTCATAATTCTGGCGTTAACGTTGCCTTCTGCAGCCGCTTTGATTGTTTGTGCCTCTTCTAAAGAGTCGATTCCAGTAAAGTATTTGAACCATGCACCAGAACTAGGAAGCTCAATTTCTATTTCATACTTCAATTTTCTGCTCACCAAATTACTTGATTTAATGTCTTGATTTAGAATAAATAGAATCCTACCTGCAAAGACATATGTCGAAACTTGATAGGTAAAAAAATAACGTATTACAAAATGACCAAAAAAACCCAAATTAAGCATCTATTACTATATCAATAATAGTGCTATGTTGAAAACAACCTTTTTCTGAAAATTTCAAGCAAACAAGAATTGTAATATTTTATTTAGGTCTTTTTTGGTTTAGTGGCCTCAGATTTGCAGGTTTACTGTTATACTTCATCCGTTTTTGTATACTTTTTATAGCCCGCTTTATTTTTGAGTATGAGTTGTTTAGTGAGGTCTGTTAAATGAACGTTAAATGTTTCAAGGTTGGATATTTGTCTACTAACTGCTATGTTGTAAGCTGTGAAGAAACCAAACAAGCAGCAATCATTGACCCTGGATTAGAAACCAGAACAGAAGCTCAACCCATTTTGGACTACATCAAACAAAACGGACTAACAACAAAATACATAATCAACACGCACGGACACCCAGATCACATTTCTGGAAACATGATTATGAAACAGGCAACAGGTGCCTTAATTCTGATTCATGAAAACCACTCAGGGCGGGCTAATCCTGACAAAAAACTCAGTGACGGTGACGTAATCAACATCGGCAACTACAAACTGGTTGTGTTGTACACACCCGGACACACAAAAAGTGGAATCTCCTTGCTAGGTGACGGACTTGTTTTTACAGGAGATACATTATTTGCAGGCTCTATTGGAAGAACAGACTTTCCATGGAAATTAAGCTGAATTCAACAAAAACTCCCTTCAGCTTAGAACACAGCCTTGATTGCGGACAACTATTCAGGTGGCAAAAACTTGGTGACTGGTGGTACGGTGTAGTCGCAGATAAGGTCATAAAGATAAAACAAGAAAATGACACATTATCATTCCAGTTTTTTCCAGAAACAAAAAATGATGGTTTTTTAGAAAACTATCTAAGACTAGACGACAAGCTCCCCCAACTCCTCTCACAAGTATCTAAAGACGAGCACATCAAACAAGCAATCAACAAATTTTATGGACTGCGATTAATCCGACAAGAACCCTGGGAGTGCCTTGCATCTTACATTTGTGCAACCTTCAAAGGCATACCTGCCATAAAAAAGATGATAAATAACATCTCCCGATGCTTTGGAAATAAAATAACCTTTAACGGCTATGACTTCTATACGTTTCCTAAACCTGAACAACTATTGCAAGCCTGCCCCAAAGATATGCGAAATTGCGGACTCGGATTCAGAGCCGAACGCATCCTAGAAACAGCTAAAAGAATAAACAACAAAGAATTAAACTTGGAAAACCTCAAAGGTTTAGATTATTATCAAGCAAAACAAGAACTGTTAAAGTTGCCCGGGGTTGGTCACAAGGTAGCAGACTGTGTTTTGTTGTTTTCCTTAGAAAAACTTGAAGCTTTTCCGATAGATGTTTGGATGAAAAGAGCAACCACAAGATTATATGCCAAGCATTTTGACCCAGAGTTCATCAAACGGGTGGCAAATAAGGGTTCAATTACCCCAAAAGAATACGAAACTATTGGCGCCTTTGGTCGCGAATACTTTGGAAGATATGTTGGGTACGCCCAAGAGTACCTTTTTCATTATTTACGAACCCAATAGTGTTAGCAAATTATCCTTTAACCACACCCAAGGGTACCAAACGAGCAACCTTGGTGGCGATTCCAACATTATGACTAACTTCTACAACATTGTCAACATTTTTGTATGCGCTGTCTGCTTCTTCAGCCAAAACAGCAGGACTAGCAGATTGAACTACAATTCCTCTACTTTCTAGACCTTTTCTTATGTCTCCGCCCCAGAATCTGCGTTTTGCAGCAGAGCGACTCATCATTCGTCCTGCACCGTGTGCAGTAGATCCAAAAGAAAGTTCCATAGCTTTTTGTGTTCCCGTTAACAACCACGAACTAGTTCCCATGCTTCCCGGAATAATAACAGGCTGCCCAATTTGCTGATAATCTGCAGGAACATCGATGTGCTCAGGAGGAAAACAACGAGTCGCACCTTTTCGGTGAGTCCAAACTTTGGTGCGTTTCCTGTCTATGTTATGTTCTTCAATTTTTGCAATGTTATGAGCAACATCATAAACCAAATCAAGTCCTAAATTGTCAGCCGATTGTTTAAGAACCTCTTCAAAACTTTGACGCACCCAATGAGTTATAACCTGACGATTAACAAAAGCATAGTTCACAGCACATGCCATAGCTTTGTAATAATCTTGAGCTTCCTCACTTGTAGCTGGTGCACAAGCTAGTTCGCGGTCAGGAAGGGAAATCTTGTATTTTTGCACTGCTCGTTCCATAACCCGCAAATAATCTGAACAAGTTTGATGGCCAAACCCACGAGAGCCACAATGAATCAAAACCGTAACTTGACCTTCATGAGTAACTCCACAAGTTTTTGCAGCTTTTTTGTTGTAAATTTCGTCAACTTTGCCGATTTCTAAAAAGTGGTTTCCTGAACCCAAGGTTCCACTCTGAGGTAAGCCTCTTTGTTTAGCTCGTGAAGAAACTTTGTCGGGATCTGCCCCTTCCATACAACCTTTTTCTTCACAGTGTTCAATATCTTTGGGTCTACCTAGGCCCTTTTCTACTGCCCAAGAGACGCCCTCGGTTATCAAGTGTTCCAGTTCGTGCAGATTCAATTTGAAATCTTTACGGCTACTACCCAAACCACAGGGAACATTCTTGAAAATCGCACCAGTTAGATTGCCCAAATGTGGTCTGACTTCTTTTTCAGAAAGGCTTGTGGTCAACAAACGAACTCCACAGTTAATGTCGTAGCCAACTCCTCCTGGGCTAATCACACCTTCTTCATAATCTGTAGCAGCAACACCGCCAATTGGAAAACCATACCCTTCGTGACCGTCAGGCAAGGTGATTGCGTTTTTATAAATTCCCGGAAGATGAGCAACATTTGAACATTGGTTAAGGGTTCTGTCTTGTTTCATTTTTTGGATAAGTTGGTCGTCAGCAAAGACTATTCCTGGAACACGCATTCCTTGATTGAAACTTTGGGGTATTCTCCATGTGCAATCATCAATTTTTTCTACTGGAACAGGTGTCCGTTGTTCTCGGAATCTTCTGTGCTTGTTCAATAAAACCACCTTTAGAATGACTAACCTTAGGGACCTTATAAATTAAGTGAAATTTGATTCAACGTACGGAGTAGAAGGTTTTTTGGTGCTGTTTAGTTTCTGAACTTAATACCACAATCTTTAAGAACTGCTCTAAATGACCATGTAAATCGGATGAATATTAAATGTCAACAGAAGAACCATCCGAAAGTGAAGAAGAGATAGTAAAAATCGAAACGTTGACCCCACAATCTCGAGGTGTCAACACAATTGTAAAAGTAGTTTCTAAAGGCGAAGTCAGAAGCGTTACTGGACGCGATTATTCGGTACGCCGAGTTGCAGATGCTCTAGTTGGCGACGAGACAGGATGTTTATACATGACCCTTTGGGATGACAAAATAGACGCAATAAATGAAGAAGCCACCCTAAGCATCACAAACGGCTACATTAACTTATTCCGCGGCAACATGCGCCTAAACATAGGAAAATATGGCAGCTACGAACTAGTAGAAGAATCACCAATCGAAGAAGTCAACACAGAAAACAACCTATCCGACAAAAAATACGAACAACCCCGAAGATTCAACAGAGGCGGCTACAATAGAGGCGGCGGCAGACGCGGCGGTTATGGCGGACGCGGCGGCGGACGTAGTGGCGGCTACAGCAGCGGCGGACGAAGCGACGGCGGATACCAAAGAAGAAGATACTAAACCTTTCTTCTTTTTATTTTCTTTTTTATTATCAAAAATTCTTTTAATGGACTTTTTTTAAGCTATCGTAAAATAATTGTGATGGATTTCGGTCTGAACGTTTTACCGTTGCCCTGTATTTTACTTAACCTGGAGTTTATTGCGTTTTTTTCGTTTACAACACATCACGGAGAACAACATGTTGTAAACGTGGTCCTCGCCAGACCCGAAATCCAACGTAGGTCTTCCCTCTCTATTGTTTAGAGGTCCTTTGTAGGTTATAAGAAAAGTTACGTCGCTTGGAATGTTACGGTTTCGGAATATTGTCGTCTATGGACCTATCAAAGTTAGCTTTGTACTTATTATTCTACTATTTTTTACTGCCTTTGATAAGCTGATACAGTTGTCCCGAACAAAAAGTGATTGTTCTAAACATGTCAATGAAAGGATACGCAATAACACGTGAAAATTTCTTGTTTTTTATGGCTCGGTAAGCGTAAACTGACGCTACAATAATTAACGGTAAACCAGTGAAACCAAATAATATCCAGAAAAAAAGGCTGGAGTTGGATGTGGTTACTAAAAAGGTGAAGGTTCCCACTATTGTTAGCCACGTTATGAAGCCAATTATTGCTAAAAATGTCCATTTGGAGACCGAATCTGCCATCAGTTTCTTTTTGAAAACAATTCCGCTTCCTTTGCCGTACTGAAAGTTCTGTTTCAAAAACTCTCCAAAAGTTGAGCGGTGTTTGTGCCAAACTGAAACTTCGGGGTCTAATACCATTGTGTATCCTGCTCGGCAGATTCTGTCTGCGAATTCGACTTCGTCAAAGCCGTATTGGATTTGTTCATCAAAAAATCCGACTTCTTCTACTACTTTTCTTCGGAAGGCCATGTTGCATCCTGCAGGGTGACCAAAGAAGGGTTTTACTTGTTTGAGTTCTTCGCGTTTTTTGAAAACAGGCATTAGTCTTACTATACTGTTGTCTGCATATTGGGAAACAAAATCGTTGTCCAGAGCAATTGCGCTTCCGCCTACGCAGCTGACTTGGGGATCTTTGAAGTTTTCCACAATTTTTGTTATCCAGTTTGAGGGAACAATGCAATCAGAGTCGGTAAAGGCAATAATTTCTCCGTTGCTGTTTTTGATTCCCATGTTTCTTGCGAGATTGATTCCTTTTTTGTCTTCGATAACCAATTTTACTGGGTATTTTTTGACGATTTCTCGAGTTTTATCTTCAGAGTTTCCGTCAACCACAACTACTTCGACTTTTTTTGGGTCATAATCGAGCTTTTGTAGCGATTCTAGCAACGGCTGGATTGTTTGTTCTCCATTTTTTACCGGGACAATAACCGTTACAGAGGGGTTAGCTTTGGTTTCTTCCATGTGAATCGCTTCAATTTACTTTCGTAGATTCTCATAAAAACCATTTAATTGTTGTGCCAAAAAGAACTTAAAGTCAATCCGCCCCTTTTATGAACCAAGAAAACTTGCAAAATCAACCAAACTTTGATTTTTGAATGGTGAAAAATTTGGCACAAACAAGTGAAAGCTGTCCTTCTGTTTCAGTTGTTATAGTCAATTTCAATGGAAAAGACCTGCTGAAAACTTGTTTGAGAACCCTTTTAGAAACTGATTATCCCAACTTTGGTGTGACAGTCGTTGACAATGCCTCATCGGACGGAAGCCTCGACGCAATAAAATCTGTTGCAGATTCAGATTCCCGTGTGAAAATCGTCAAAAATGCTAACAATGTGGGGCATGCTGAAGGTTGTAACGTTGGAGCAAAAATGAGTAACGGAAAGTATGTGGTTTTTGTGGACAGCGACATTGAATTCGCCTCCAAGGGTTGGCTTGTTGAACTTGTCAAAGTCATGGAAGATGATAAAACAGTAGGTCTGGCACAAGCAAAAATTGTGTTATCTGAAGACCAAAACCGTTTGGAGTACTTTTGTGAAAATGTTGATGCTCTAGGAACTTGGTCGGCAAATTATGGTTCAAATGCCCAAGAACTAAAACAAAATTTTGAGTTGTTAGCCGCATCTGCAGGTTGCTGTATTATCCGCCGAACACTTTTCAATGAAGTTGGAAGATTTGATGATGACTATTTTATTTATGATGACGACACTGACCTGTCTTTACGTGTTCGCTTGCGTGGTTTTTCTGTTCTGTTTGTTTCATCATCTTTAGTGATTCATCGAAGCAGTGTATTACGAGGAGTTAGCGGAGGTATGCTTTATCATTCATCCAAGAATCGTATGCATACTGCAATAAAGAATTATGAATTTGGAAACGTTTGTTGGAGATTTCCTCTTCTTTGTTTGTCTATCCTTATTGTTTCTGCTGGATTCTTTGTTTCTAAAAAACATGAAGAAGCAAAAGCAAGCCTAAGAGGACTAACAAATACGATAAAAGATTTCCAGAAAATTTGGATTAAACGACTTGTGTTTCAGCCCAAAAGGCGGATAGCAGATTTTGAGCTTGTAAAAAAAGGGTTTGTGAGAAATGATTTTCGGGCAACAATTCAAGACCTGAAAATCAAGTTGCAACACATGTAAAATCTCAAGTCAACTAGAATATTCTAACAATTTATTCTGAAACTATTACGCCGTCTTCAATTTGGATTTGTCGTTGAGCATAGTCTGCGATGTCTTGTTCGTGGGTGATTATGATTATTGTGGTTTTGGTTTCTTCATGGAATTTTTCCAGCAACTCCATTACCTGTTTTCCTGTTGCCGAATCCAAATCTCCAGTTGGTTCATCAGCAAATATTACCGCTGGACCGTTAGTTAATGCTCTGGCGATGGCTACTCGTTGCATTTGTCCGCCGCTCAGGGTTGCGGGATACTGTTTAGCTTGGTTGCTCAAACCAACTCCTTCTAAGAGGTTTTCTATGCGTTCTTTGAGTTCTTTGCTTAATCCTGCTAGGTCTGCAGGCAAGGCGATGTTTTCTTCATCATCCATTTGGTGAAGGTTTTCACCTCGGAACAAAACTACACCATAATCTGGGCTGTCCAGACCGGCAATACAGTTCAATAGGGTTGTTTTTCCTGCTCCTGAGTTTCCTACAATTGCGACAAATTCGCCTTCTTTGATGTCAACATTTACTCCTCGGAGGGCATAAACTGTTGTTCGTCCAAGATTGTAATTCTTGGTTAATCCACGAACTGCTATGATTGTGTTGGTCTCTATGTCTGTTACTTCAATGTCTTGGGTGTTGAAAACTTGTTTATTAAAGCTAAAGTATGGAATGTCAACTCCGAAAAAGTCTGACCACATTTTTAGCAGTTCAGCTTCAACAAAAAGATCTTTGCTTAATTCTGCAAGAGGCAACAAAGCATTTTTGAAATCATCTTTTGATTCAACGATTCTAATTCCATTTTTATGCTCATCAAAATAGTCACGAAGATGAATCTGGCACTGCTGAATCTTGTTATGAACCTCCACAAGCAAAGTTTTGGCCTGCTCGATTTCTGTGGCAAGTTTTGATAATACTGTGTTGAATTCTATTGATTCGTTTTTTATTCTGTGAGGAGTCAGCGACTTTTCGGGAACTTGGAACAACTTAAAAATTCTGAAAAGCAGGTTGTCTATATCCTGTAAGGCGCTAAGTTTTGCTGCTAAAATTCTCAAAAACAGTTCAAGTTTTTTCTGAAGTTTAGGATTCTTGGTCTTGTAGTGAGAACCACCAACTCCCATCTCTAGCCTTTCTAGAATCTTATTCAATTCTTTAAGTCGAGTAACTGTGGGCTTCATGAAAACTGCAAAAAAGTTTGTTATAATTAGTTTGTCAACTAATTCTTCTACGTTTAGTTGAGTTTCAGTTGATGACCCCGTAAATATTGGAGCATCAAAGCCCGACAGGTAAAAACGGTATTCTTTGGTCTCTGCAAAATCCCAGACTGTAACATAACTTTTCAGTTGGATTTCCCGATGACTTGACGGCAATTCTTTGATTATTTTTTTGAGCTGCGAATCAAACAGTTTAACAAGATTTGGGTCAATTTCCCGAATAAAATCTTTAATTATCTTAGAGGTTTCTCGCAATTCTTGGTCATCTTTAAGATTCTTCCGTAGTCTAGACTCGTTATCTGCATAATATTTTTTGAACTGCCTGTAAACTCGCCCTGTTTCAACAGCGTCAACAATTTTTTGCTCCACTGCGCTTTCCTTTTTTCCAGACAAAACAATGAAAGCGTTCAACTCTTGGCTTGACATGGCTTTGCCCGAAACCTGAAGTGCTTTTTTGCATTCAGAAACCAGCTTCTTTTGCAGCTTTGCATTGATTGGGCGTAAAGTTTTGTCGATTAATCCTGCGGCGTAAACTTGCATCAGGCTTCCTCCTTTGTTGTGAAAGGACCATATTCCACGTTGGAAACTTTTCCGTCATTCATGTGAACAATATAGTCACATTGTTCGGCAATCCATCTGTTGTGGGTTACCAAAACCAGAGTTTGTCTGTTGATTTTATTGATTCTACGAAACAGGTTCATAACATCTTTACTTGTTGTAGAATCCAAATCTCCAGTTGGTTCATCACCCAGAATAATTGCAGGTTCGGTAATCAAAGCACGGGCAACTGCGATTCTTTGTTGTTGTCCCCCAGAAAGTTCAGAAGGTTTGTGATAAAGTCTGTCTCCCATTCCCAGTTCTCTTAGAATCATTTTTGCTTGTTCACGAGCCACTCCTGCTTTCATCCCTTTCAGTAACAGGGGGGTTTCCACGTTTTCTACTGCAGACAAGAAGGGGAATAGATTGAACAACTGAAAAATAAAACCAATTTTGTCCCTTCGGAAACTGGTCATTTTCCCATCTGAAAGGGTAGCAGTGTCAATGGTGTCGATGATAATTTGACCGTCGGAGTGGCGGTCTAAGTGGCCTATCATGTTCAACAAGGTTGTTTTTCCACATCCTGAGGGTCCCATAATTGCCATCATGTCACCTTTGTCAACGGTGAGGTCCAATCCTCGAATGGCGTGGACTTCATTGGATTTTCCTTCACTATATCGTTTATGTAACCCAGTGATTACCAAAATCGGCTCTTTGTTTTTGTTAAATGTATCCTTCTTTTGTTTCTTCATTATTACTAACGATTGATTCAAGTCGCTATCCAGAGTAATGGTTCGACTTCGATATCTCAAATAAGCTCCTATACCCAGAGTAAGCAGTAACGCGCCGACCACGACATAGTGGAAGACTGTCATGCCTATTTCTAAGCTGATTTTTTCACCTGTCCGAGAACCAAAGAGTATACTGTAGATATCTTTGTTCCATGTGAATATATCATTCAATATTATGGAGGCTATCCATGCAAGAACAACTATCCCTGAGACAAGTAAGGCGAAGACCATGATTTTTGAAAGTTTCGATTTTATTGCCATCTTTTTCACCTAACCTACATACCTTAATGCTTCTGCGGGTGGAATTCGTGACGCAAACCATCCAGGAATGGCTCCTGCGGCTAAGGCAATCAAGGTGATAAAGCCCAGATATACTGCGAGGTCGTTCCAGGGGATTATCAGAGCACTTCCTTGCATGTTTGCAAAGCCTATGCCGATGAGTATTCCGTTGGCTACGCCAATGAGCAAACCTATAACGCCTAACACAACCAATTCAAGCAAAACAGACACCATGACTTGGCTTCTTGGGAATCCGATGGCTCGCATCATACCGATTTCACGTTTTCGTTCTGAAACGTTACGGACAGAAATTACTGCCATTCCAACAGCACCAATCCCTAAGCCGAAGGTGACGTATATTTGCAGGAACGAGACCACTCGGTTTACCATTTCCAGAGAAGATTCTACCTTTGAATACAAAACAGTTGAACTTGCAACGTAGAAGTTGTCACCAGCTAGGTCACGGTATCCGTAATCGTTTGTATTGGTGAATTCTTCGATAGATTGGGCGATTGTTTCGATTTCGGGGTCGTCCATGTCGTAGCTTGTTTTGATTAAGAAATAATCGTACTGGTTAGGGGCTCTTGAGGTTGAGCTTTCACCGTCTGCTTCTGCTAAGAAGTTGGTTTGGTTTGCCCAATAATCATTCAAGTATATTTTTCCTAGAAGGTCCACGTAATCAAAGCTTCCTCCAGAAGTTAAGCTACTAATGCTAACCGAAGACAACGGGAACCCTCCTGCGCGGTTACCATCCAAACGTCCTCCTACAGTGAACGCTTGATAATTTGGGAATCCGTATGCCGAAGTGTTCATTGGCACCCAAATCTGCAGTCCCACCGGCAAAATGAATGAATCAGTGAACACCACCGGATTTTCAATAGCCGTGCCGTTGTCGTAACGGAGAACTTCAACATCTTCTAATGGGTTGCCTCCATATCCACCTAGTCCAGAAAGGTCTATGTCGTCGAGTTCGCGGTCTTCTGCAAGAAGTTCCGCTAAAGAGACATTATATGCCGCCATGGTAAATGTGGGGTCAAAGAACAAATCCCAAGCTTCTTTAGACATTTCAAGAAGTTGCTCATCGGTCACATCATCAACTTCTGGGTGTGTAATGCCATCAGGGAAACTACTTAAGTAGAAATCATAACGCCAATCAGAATCTGATGCATCAGTTGCGTTTCCACGGATTTGTTTTGACGTAATCTCTCCATATCCAATTGGTAGTAAGTCGGTTTGTGCCCCAAAATCGGGGGAATATGGATTGGTTACAGCTAAGAACTTTTGATAATCTGTGGTTGTGCTGAAGGTCTTGAACGGAATTATGTCGGTTATTTGCTCGCTTAAGTTGTATAATTCTTCAGCGTATGATGTGCCCGGAATTTTTGTTTCAGGTTTGTTGAGGAACACTATGAGGTCGATTCCACGGGAGTCTTCTTCGGTTTCTATTACTGAACTTAGGTTGGTGGGCACCAATGTTGCAACGGTTACGTTCAACGTCATTATTACTGCAAAGATTGCAAAAGTTAAAGTCGAACGTGACTTGTGGGACGAAATCAATGAGGGCGCAATTTGTCCAACTCCTTTCATTCCTCGGATTTTAACGAGCAGACTTCGTAGTCCGTTCATTATTATGGACAGATTTGCTGAAACCAGCATAACCGAGCCGATTATGATTTCCATAACACCAATCATCAGAATATTTTGGGCAAGTTGAGAAACATCTTCTATCCATTCTCCCATTGCTACGGTGAACAGGAACATGGGTATTGCCCAGATGGCTATGGCGGTTATGTTCATTGCTTTGGTTTTGCTGATGTATCGTGAAAGCACAGCACCTATGCCCAAAAACAGTAAAAAGGTTCCAATTAGGATGTTTTGCCACTCTTCTACGCTGTTCCAGCCTTCAGTAAGCCAGATTGCTTGGTGTGTGTCATCGATAACTCCGTAAGACAATAAAACTGCGCTTCCTACAATTATTCCTAACACGCCCAACAGGGCTAGGTTGCGTCCAGATTTTTCTTCAAAGGAGCTTTTGATTCCCCGCAGGGCATCTACGATGTTGACTCGGGATGCTCGCAGGGCTGGGAGTATGCCTGTTATGATTCCAAGAGCAACTCCAACTATTACTGACAATATTACTACTTGTTCTGAGACAATTGGTTGGACACTTTGACTTCCTGTGCCAAACAAGCTCACCAGATACATCGCGACTGCTTGACCAAAGGCTAATCCGCCTGCCAGTCCAAATACGCCGCCTAGGATTCCTTGGAACACGTTTTCGATTAAGATTGACTGGAATATTCCTCCACGGTTTTCTCCGACAGCTCTTAGGACTCCGGTTTGGAATTCGCGGTCTTCTACGTTCATTAGTTGAACATTAGTGATGAGCAAAACACCCGTTACCATGATCAGCATGCCTAAGGCACCCAGCATGGTGGTTAGCAGGGTCATTATGATTTCTGCAATACTGAAAAAAGTCAAACGGTTAGAGGTAACCGTGTAAGTGTCAGGAGGAACTGAGGCTTTAAACAGGTCTACTTGTTCTTGGAGGTATTCTTCTTCAATTTCTACAGTAAAGTGGTTAGTTTTCAGGGCAATCAAGTAAGAGCCTATAGTGTCAGTTTCGCGGGTTGGGTCTTGGAGGCTTCTCCACTGCTGAAGATCCTCAAGAGCCATAAGCATTCCTCGGTATCGGGAACCGATTCCGGGACGGTTTGAATCGTAAATTCCAGCAACAGTAAGCTCTATCCTCTCTGTAGAATATGTTGGAACTGCAGTAAAATTACCTGTTGTTGGATCAACATTGATAACAACTGTAAGATTTGTGAATTCTGTAGTTAACTTGATTGGAAGATTGGTGTCTTTGTCCAATCCAAGGTTTTCAGCCAATCGGCTTGATAACAAAATGGTTGTGTTATCCACCAAATAATCACCAATGTTCAGTTCATCTCCTGTTTTCCAATCATAAAAGGAACCAAAAACGTCAGAAAAATTAGTAGAAATTCCGGCAAGCTCTGTTGACGAATCAAACTGGGAACCCAGCATTATCGGGACCTTCATTTTTAACTCCGGCATTATTCCCACAGCATCCGGAGCCGCTGAACTGATTTTTTGTAGTTCTGCTGCCGTCAAGTATCCGCCAGTTGTTGCGTTTGCTATGTTGAAGTCGACTTCGCCTTCGCTCTGAAGCAAACTGGTAAGAAACGTGTTTTGCAGAGTGTCTGTTGTGATTTGGATTCCAACAAGTAAGGTTACGCCCAAAGTTACTGCAAGAATGGCGCTGAGGTTCTTGGTTTTTCTTCTCCACAATGAGCGCTTTGCAACCATAAAACTAGATTTAAGACCCATGTCCCATTCCTCTTAATTACTGCCTATGTTTTGCTTTTTTGACTAATTTTTTGAAAAACTGTTTCCAGTTCATCCGCACATTTGTTCAGAATCTTTTCGATTTCTTGTGCGTGTTCTTCAGTAAGTTTAACGCTTGTTTGACGAATGTCCAACAGTTTTTTGACTACTCGTTGGGCTGGTTTTCTGGTTCCAGAAACAATTTTTTCATCATTATGATAGAATTGGAATCCAGCAATAAGCAAAGGAACAAGAAATTCCAGTTTATTCAGCAATTTTTGTCCAAAACTTATCTGTTTTTCAAAGAACTGTTTGCCTTTCTTGGTGATGGCATATCTTTTGATTCCGGTTTCTTCACTTGGTTTTTCAACGGTGTATCCTCGTTCATGAAGTTTAGCCAGAAGAGGATAAACTGAACCTGAACTGGGTTTCCATCGTCCGCCTGTTTCTGTTTCGATTACTTCGACAATTTCTACACCTGACATTGGTTTGTTCATGAGCATGTTAATGACTAAAAACCGTAACAGACCCCTTGGAACGCCGCTTGTTCGTGTTGTCCACCCTTGACTCATCATATCACCAGTGATGTCGCTAAAGACATCACCAGCGATATTTAAACATTATTGCATTTAATTTTATATTTGTAATTAATATCAATAGTTTTTATGTTGTTTTCTTTTTAAATTATTCTAAATCTAAATTTCAAATTTTTTTGTAAACAGTTTTAAGTTACACAAATTCAAGTATAATTACAGAAAACATAAACCTGCATGTAACTAACAACACTTAACGCTGTCTGGAAGGTTAACATCAATGGAAAAATCAAAGCAAACGGCACAAGAAACACAATTTGTAGGCTTATACTTTGAAAAATGCACCGGTTGTAGAGTGTGTGAACTTGTTTGTGCATTGCATAAAGAGAACAGCTTTGACCCCAAACTTTCCAGAATCAAGGTTTTGCGATTGCATCAACTAGTTAATTTGCCTGTGGTGTGCAGGCTTTGTGAGGATGCTCCGTGTGTTCGGGCATGTCCGCGAGATGCATTAACTCAAGATGAAGAAACAGGCGTAATTTCTGTGGATGACGATAAATGTGACATGTGCGGCTGGTGCATCGAAGCCTGCAAATATGGTGCCATGTTTTTAAGTCAAGACAAAAAAACAGTTAAAGTCTGTGACCTTTGCGAAGGCAAACCCCAATGCATTGAATGGTGTCCTGAGGGTGCCTTGAGTTTGATGACTCAAGAAGAATTTGATGAAAAAACCCGGGAAGCCACTGTTAAAAAATTAATTCCACAAAGTTGGAAAGGTGAACAAAATGTCCCTTCTGAAAAAGCTTGAAGAATTAGGTTACAAGCCAAAAAAGGCTGAAGAAAACGAAGAAAAAAGTGCCGAAAGAGAAGACATCCTAAAAGACATCAAAAACAGCGAAACAAAAAAGCAGATCCTGAATTTGTTGCTGGAAGCCCTATCAGAATCCGACCCCCGAGAAATCCTTGTTTACGGAATGTACGTCAAAAAATATTTCAGCCCAATAATCGGCGGCAAACAAAAAGAAAACATTGAAAAAACTTTAGAACTACTCGTCGAAGCTCTAAACAAGCAGTGATGTGTTGAAACATTTTTTGTGCTTCTGAAATTTTTTAAAAAAGGTTGTTCTTAACATTGTACCTCTATTAGTATATTAATATTTTAACATCTCTGCAAATGGAGAAATTAAAAACGGGTTAGGGTCTGATGTGTCCCCTTCCCAGTATGAAGAATTTTGTAGTTGTTAGTTGGTGGATGCTCATGGGTCCTCGGGCGTGGAGTTTTTGGGTGCTGATTCCGATTTCTGCGCCCATTCCAAATTGGTTGCCATCGGTGAATCGGGTTGAAGAGTTCCAGTATACTGCTGCAGAGTCTACCTCACGGATGAACTTTAGTGCCTTGTCAAAGTTAGCTGTCAGAATTGATTCGGAGTGGTTAGTTCCGTATTTGTTGATGTGGTCTATTGCTTCTTGTGTATTTTCCACTATTTTTAGTCCGATGATAAGGTCAAGGAATTCTGTATACCAGTCTTCTTCTGTTGCGGGCTTAAGGTTAGGCATAATTTTCATTGTTTTTTTACAAGCCCTAACTTCAACCCCGTTCATGTTAAGAGCCGAAACAACATCAAACAGGAACTGCTTGTCAACATCCTTATGGATCAACAGTTTTTCAGCTGCATTGCATACTCCAGGTCTTTGGACTTTGGCGTTGATCACTATGTCAATTGCGCGTTTTAGATCTGCGTCGGGTTCCACATAGATATGACAGTTTCCGGTTCCGGTTTCTATTACAGGTACTGTAGATTTTTCAACTACCGTTTTTATTAGACCAGCCCCACCTCGGGGAATTAATACGTCGATGTATTGGCGCATGGTCATCATTTTTTCTGCAATGCTTCTTTCTGTTACAGGAACAACTTGTATGGCGTCCTCGTTTACTTCTGCCTTTTTTAGGGCTTCTCGTAGAGCTTTTCCAATGGCCAAGTTTGAGCGTATAGCGTCTGAACCGCCTCTTAGAATGATGGCGTTCCCTGCTTTGATGCACAGTCCCGACGCTTCAGAGGTTACATTGGGTCTGGATTCGTAAATGATTCCGATTACCCCCAAGGGGACGCGCATTTGTCCAATAATTAATCCGTTGGGTCTGGTCCATGTTTTTACAATTTCATTCACAGGATCAACAAGTTTAGTTAATCCCCTTAGGTCGTTTGCCATGGCGTCTACGCGTTTTTTGCTTAAGACAAGTCGGTCAATGAGGGCTTCTTTTACGCCTTTGGCTCGGGCTTCTTGTACGTCTGTTTGGTTTGCTTCTAAAATTTTTGTGCAGTTCTCATCAAGAGAGTCTGCCATGCTACATAGTGCCCTGTTTTTTTGTTCATCTGAAAGTTGGGCTAACTGTTTAGCTGCAGTTTTTGCTTTTTTACAGATTTCTTCTATCATAATTCACACTTCAATAAACATATGTTTTTTCGGGCAACAACCTCTTTATGTCGGATATAACCTAGAGCCTTTTTGATTTGTTTGGTTTTTAAGCCTTTTATTGCCCCGATTTCGCCGCTGTTGTAATTAGGATTAGCTTTTGCAAACTCATCCCCGTTATGATCAATCAGGGACACAACATCTCCTTCGTTAAAGGTTCCTTCAATATTAGTTACTCCTACAGGAAGAAGACTAGCACCCTCAAGAATGGCTTTTTTGGCTCCTTTGTTTACAAAAATTTGCCCCTTAACAGAAGCCCCAAATGTTATCCACCGTTTTATTTTTGGCAACTTCTGTTGGGCCTTAAAGAGGGTGCCCACTTGTTTTCCAGCAATTATGTCTGTTATCACGTTTTCTTTTTGACTGTTAGCAATAACCAAAGGAATCCCGCTTTCGGTAGCGACTTCTGCTGCTTTTAGCTTTGTTTCCATACCCCCTCGGCCAAATTTGCTTTTTCCTTCGATTTCACACTTGAGTTCTGGGGTGACTTGTTTGACTGTTTGGATGAGTTTTGCTCCCTTCTTTTTTGGGGGCAGGGTGAAAAGTCCATCTACGTTGGATAGTATGATGACAGTGTCTGCTTCTAGGGCGTTTGCTACCAAAACTGAGAGGTTATCGTTGTCGCTAAAGTTCACTTCATATCCTTTTGTTATCGGGATCAACTCATCTGTGGATGTTACGTCATTTTCATTTATGATGGGAACAATTCCTAACTGCAAAGCCATTTCTAAAACGTCACAAATATGTAGGTAAGCAGCACGGTTTGAGAGGTCTTCTGCGGTGAGCAAAATTTGGGCGACCTTTAAGTTGTGTTTTTTAAAAAGTTCCCGATATGTCGCCATGATTATGTTTTGTCCCGTTGCTGCACAAACTTGTTGAAAGACAATGTCGTTGGGTTTAGGCGGAATTTCTAGTTCAGATAACCCTGCTGCTACTGCTCCCGAGGTTACAAAAACGATTTTGTGGCCTTGCTTTATTGCTTTTGCTATTTGGTCAACCAGTTCGCCCATTAGTTTTTTGTTTAAAACACCGTTATTTTTGGTTAGGCTTGCTGTGCCAACTTTGACCACAATAAGTTTTGAAGACATGCCGGCTCTTCTCTTCTTTAAGTCGATTTCTCCTATAAGCCTTGTTAAAGCAAACATTTTGTTTTTAAAACTCAACGGTTTATTAATAGTGTGTGAAAATCAGAAAAAAGGTTAATCTCAACATTGCACTGTTATTTGTACACTAATATACACTATCTTTTGTTTTAGACTTTCACATCAATAGTTGTGGAGTTTCAAAAACTTCGCTCTTTACTTGATTGTATTGATGGACTTAAACATTGTAGCAATTTGAATTGCTATTAATATGCTCCATTTTAATCCATGTTCATGGCGTAGGTTGATAACGTCTTATTGTCTAGTTCTTTTTCAGTTGGTGTTTTTTAAAAGAAAACCTATTATGTGTGATTGTTGTCCCCTCTCTGAAGGGTCCATGGTCTAGTCTGGATTAGGACACTGGCCTGCGAAGCCGGAGTTCCGGGGTTCGAATCCCCGTGGACCCGCCACTCTAGGAAGAAAACACTAATGAGTCCAGTTAACCCCTTTGCCGACTTCTACAACGCATGCGAAACAATACTGAAAAGCACTTTCATAGCTCAACAAATCGTAGAAAAAATTGACGTATCAAAGATTGAATTAATTGAATCCGTTTCTGCTGCTGGAGCAGGATACGTGAATTTTAAGGTTAACTCAGAATTGTTTTCTCGCTTAACTCTAAATTCAGTAAAACAATTTGATTTGGAATATGGTTATGTAAAAACCAGCGAACCTCAAAAAATTTTGCTCGAGCACACCAGCGTTAACCCCGTGCACCCTATCCACATCGGACAAGCAAGAAACCCCATGCTAGGAGATGCAATTTCCCGAATCTTGAAAAAACGAGGACACGATGTTTCTCGTCATTATTATGTGGACGACGTGGGACGACAAAGTGCAGTTATTGCTTACGGGTATACAAAACTGGGAAAACCCAAACCTGACCAAAAACCTGACCGCTTTATTGGTGGTATATACACGGTTACTAGCTGCATAATGGAAGTTAAACGCTACAAAAAGGCTGTTGAATCAGCAAAAACGACTTGTCCAGAAGACCTTCCTAAACTGAATCGGCAATTGGATGAGTGGGTTTCTATCTCTTCAGAAATTAAAGAGCGTTTTCCCGAACTTTTTGAAAAACTTTTGGATGAAATCAACAAGGATACTGACCCCGAGCATCAGATTGCTAAACTTATACAAAATTATGAAGCTGAAGAAAAAACAGCAAAACAGTTACTTCGCGAAGTCTGTGAATTATGCCTTTCTGGATTCCGAGAAACCCTATCCAGCGTTGAAATTTCCATGGACTGTTGGGACTGGGAAAGTGACCTAATCTGGCGAGGCGATGTTAAACAAACAATCTCTAGCTTGAAAAAAACTCCTTATGTTTTTGAAGAAAATGGAGTTTTAGAGTTTGATGCAGAAAAAGTCGCTGAAGATTTGGACCTAAAACCTAAGTTGGGAATCAGTGAAGACCACGAGATTACTCCTTTGACTTTGGCTCGGGCGGATGGGACTTCTTTGTATACTACTCGTGATATTGCTTATCATCTATGGAAGTTTACCCAAGCCGAACAAGTAGTCAACGTAATTGGGATGGAACAAACCTTGCCTCAACTGCAACTAAAACTTGCCTTGAGCGCTTTGGGTCATCCCGAATACATACCGCGGCTTACTCATTTTGCTTACAGTTTAGTTAGGCTGCCTGGATACCGAATGTCCAGCCGCAGAGGCCGTTACATAACCCTTGACGAAGTCATGGAAGGAGCCGCACAACGAGCATATTCTGAGGTTTCTAAGCGTTCTCCCTTTTTGTCTGAAGACGAAAAACAAAAAATTTCAGAATTCGTGGGAAAAGGTGCTGTTAAGTACGCCCTGATAGCGGTCGATCCTACTAAACCTGTGATTTTTACTTGGGACCGGGTGTTGGATTTTGAGAAAAATAGTGCCCCTTACATCCAGTATTCCCACGCTCGGGGATGTAGTATACTTCGTAAAGCATCTGTCAAAAATGAAAACGCAGATTACGGCTTGTTAACTGACCCTCTGGAAAAAGACATAATTTTAACTTTGGCTAGTTTTCCTGAAATTTTTGTTGATTCTGCAGAAAACCTTCGACCAAACTCCATAGCTGATTACGTTAACAGTTTAGCTGACAAATTCAACAAATTCTACACAAAACTGCCTGTAATAAAAGCCAAATCAAAACAGTTAGCCGCAGCTCGATTGGCACTGGTTGATGCAGTTCGAATTGTTTTGCGCAACTGTTTAATGCTACTTGGAATAGAAGCACCACAAAAAATGTAGTTCACATTTACTTGAAGGAATACGTATGTACGGCTTTGACTATGGCAGAGAACTCCTCAAATGGATTGCAATAATCACTATGACCATAGACCACATCGGAGCAGTACTATACCCAGAACTGCGTGTTCTGCGTTTTGTGGGCCGCCTTGCTTTTCCAATATTCGCTTACCTGATAATACTAGGAATGGAAAACACCAAAAATATCCGTAACTATGCTATCCGTTTGTTTGCATTTGCTGCGATTTCTCAAATTCCTTTCTTTTTGGCTCATGATTATGCGCCCTTTGAATCACTTAACATTTTTTTCACCTTGGGATTAGGTCTTGTGTTTGTGTATTATTTCCAAAAAGCGTCAATTTTTGCTTTTATTCCTTTGGTTATTTCATTTTTGATAAATTTCGATTATGGCATCTATGGATTAGCGCTTATGGGTTGTATGGCATTTTTGCGAAAAAACACAAAACTAGGAGTTGTTTTGATTGTTCTGTTAAATTGTTTGTTTTTGTTTCCTTTTAGTAGTCAATTTTTGTCCCTTGCGGCGCTTCCTTTGATTGTCTTACATGACACTGGTTATTTATCCATAGTAAAAGATTACGCAGAAGACTACAAAATCCCCTTATGGCGCAAATACTTTTTTTACATTTACTATCCGTTGCATTTGGTTTTACTTTACGTGATAAACAGTATGTATTTCTAAAAGTTTTAACAGTAATGGATAAGGATAAAGTTTGACCAGTTACTCTTGAATATCTAAAGCATATTCCAGAAGAACTCTGTATTACTTGGTGATTTTTAACTAAAACATAATTGCTTACTTTTTAAGTTCAATTATTTCTGCTTCAAGTTTGTCTGTGTCAAGTATTGCTATTGTTGATTTCCCAGTTAGCAGTCCACAGGTTTCTCCAGGGTTAATAACTAGCATTTGTCCTTTTCTGTAGATTTTTGCTTCATGGGTGTGACCTGTTATTAAGATGTCGTAGAAATGTGTGCTGCCGTCGTTGTTGCCTAAAACTCCGATCAAGGGGGCTTTCAAGTTTCTTAGCTTTGAATCCACAAAAGGTGCGATGTAGTCTCCTGCGTGGTATACTAGTTCTACGTTTAGTTCGTTTAGTTTGTTTACTGCTGCTTCAATCATTGGCAGGTTATCGTGAGTGTCTGATATAATTCCGATAATCATTTTGATTCGTCCTTTCTGAATTACAAAAAAGTGCTTGTTACTAAATATGGATTATGTTTATTTTTTTAATATTTACTGGTCATTAAATGTGTCTGGTTTGTCCGAAACTGTTTTACTGAGGGTACCACGTTAGTAGGTGGCGGTGTAAAATTTGGCATCTCTTAGGGCTTTAGCTCCCTCTTTAACTCGAATCACCGTTGCCGGAGCCGTTGGCGCTGCGCTCCACATTGGCAAAGGCGACAAAAACTTAGTAGACGCAACTGCTGTCGACTTTTCAAGAGCAGTTTTGAATCAAACAGAAATTGACGGTGAAGTAATATCCTGTGAAGGACCCAAAGATAATGCTCCCGCATTTATGAGCAGGGAACGCGTAGGCACCTGCAAAGGACCCAAAGTGGAATTTGTTTTTGACCCTGTAGATGGAACAACTGCAACCTCTAAAGGCAGAAAAGACGCGATTTCTGCCCTTGCGTGCGCACCCGCTGGTTGTTTCCAAGTGTTGCCTGACGATGGATACTACTTCAAAGTAGCAACCGACAAACAGTCAAAAGGAAAAATCTCTTTGGACATGTCCATTGAAGAAATCGTAAAAACTGTAGCAAAAGCTAAGGGATTATCTCTTGAAAATTTCACAGTTATCATGCTAGAGCGTGACCGCCACAAACCTATTCTGGAGACTTTAAGAAAACTTGGAGTCCGAATTATTCTACTTCCCGACGGCGACATTGCAGGAGCAGTAGTAACTTGTATGCCTGATTCAGGTGTTGACCTTCTTTTAGGAGCAGGTGCCGGACCCGAGGCAACCATTGCTGCAACTGCCGTAAAATGTTTGGGTGGAACAATGTTGGTTAAGGTCTGGAAAGGGAAAAAAGACGATGTTGGTAGACTGGATCGGTTACGAAAAATTGGGGTTGATGTTGAGAAAACCTATAATGAAGAAGAGCTCGCAAAAGGCAACGAACTAGTTTTTGCTGCTTCAGGTATAACTAAAGGTGAACTTTTGGATGGTGTACGTTTTACTGCAAATGGTGCAACTGTCAGCTCTCTTTGTATGCGTTTGCCTAGCGGTACCATTGAAACTTCTGAAACAACTTTGAAATTTGAAGATCACCCTGTCTACAAGACAGTTGACTTTAATGGATATACTGGCCATCTTTCCTAATTTTTAGGCTTATTATAATAACTTGTGGGCGACCACAAGCCACTTTTTTATTGTTTTCAATTCGCGAACTGATGCGCTGTTGTTTTTGCGGTTTTTGAACGATATGTTTAAGTTTTTGGTGTGGGTGTAGTTGTGAAGAGGTAATTGGTATGGTCTATGGTTATATCCTTGTTACTTTGAAGTCAGGCGCTGAACGAGATGTATGTGAAAAAGTTGCTAACTTCGAAGAAGTTGTTCAAGTTGACGAATTATACGGAGAATACGACGCAATCGCAAAAGTCGAAGTAAAAGACCTCGCAGATATGGACCGATTCTTAACAGACAAACTCCGCTCCCTATCTGATATTTTCTTGACAACCACAATGATTGTCGCTAAAGAATACAAAAATCAGTAAACAAATTTTTTTAACTGTGGCAAAAGGAAAAGTTTTCCTTCTTTTTTATTTCTTAGAGTTTGTGATTCTGGGCGTTTGTTGGTCCTAGTTCTTTTATGGTTTGTTCTCATTTATCTCTTTGATTTTAGTTGATTCTGTTTGAATTCTTGGTTGAATGTCTTTTTTTGAGTTTGTCCAATGTAGTGACTGCTAACGGCACAATCATTTCTTCTTGACTCAATCCACCATGTTGTCCAATTGGGTTGTATTTTATGTTTTTGAAATGTTCGAACCAAACTGTTTCTTTGTCGTAAGGCAAAATCAACAAGTTACCTGCTCTGTCAACGAACTGTTTTCCAACTTTTCCATGTCCAAATAAGCCGTCATTTATTGCCTGTTTAGTTTCAACAATTTTTGCTTTGTTGCCAATTATTTCCAGAAGCAATTCTTGTGTCCCTGCCAGCTTATCTGGTTTAACATGCAAAAACACATCTCTTGCACTACCTGTGGGTAATATTATATTTTCAGACTTCCCCTTCTGTAGATTATTTATAACCCCAGAAAAGCCGTTCAGGTACGTTGTGTCTTCTGGAACAATATTTACTCCCCCATGGTCTGCAGTTAAGAGGATTAAGGTCTCTTTCGCGGTTTGGAGGTCAATTTTTTGTATTAACTCTTTGTTCATTAAATAAGAAATTGCTGACAATTCCGCCCCATATTCATAACTTTTCGGACCGTATTCATGGGATATAGTATCCAAGTTGCTTAGGTGCACAAAAAAGTAGGCTGGTCCACGTGTTTTTTCTAGTTTCTTTTTTAGTGTAACGATTAAATCTGAAGACTTCAAAGACGGAATAAATGTGCTGTCCTGAAACAAAAGTTTCGAGTAATGACTGTACGCATAAGAAGCGTAAATGTGGGTGAAAGATTTGATGCCTGCTTCTTTTAGTTTGGTTTGAATTGTGGTTCCGTTAAACAAAATATCTGGGCTGTATCCTTTTTCTAATAATTCGTTTCTGATTCTAGATCCTAAGGGCTCAAAACGCAAGGTGTTGACGATTCTGTCTACTTCTTTGATGTAAATATAATACTCAAACAGCCCATGTTCTTGAGGAGTTAAACCCGTATTCAAAGTTGTTAGTGCATTAGTTGTCTGGGAAGGAAAAATACTGGTTAATGGAAAAACTTCGCTTCTTTTTGCTAGACTGGACAAAAACTTTTGTTCTTTATTGTATCGCAAAAACTGATCGTATCCAAAACCATCCAAAACAAACAAGACAACTTTGTCAACTCCATCAACTTCAGTGTTTAAATCCATAGGAAGCGTAGTTAACTTGTGGTTTACTTCAAATAAATCCAATATGGTTCCTGGAATGTTGCAGATGCAGTCTTGATCGTAGTGGGGATACAAAAAACCACTGTTGTCCTGTTTTGGGGTTGGATTGTTGGGCTTATGAATCATGAAAACCACGAGGATTAAAGATGGGAGTAACCGTCGTCCTATAAATTACTTCGCTCAATAACTGAATTACCTATTAATTATTTTGAAAAATTGTAAAAAAACTAAAAACTGAAAAATTAGTTTGTCTGTTTAACTCGTTAATCCTTCACAAACAATGTAGTCAAAATCAGAACTATTCCAGCAGTGAAGGCTACTGCTTCAAAAAATTCATGATGCAAAATATCCAATAAATCAAACAATCTGCCACTAACTATAACGTGATGGATAAGCATTAAAATTCCTGCCAAAACAAAGGTGGCCCCTAGGATTCTTGTTGTTTGTTTTCTTCATTGTGAATCCAAATAAGAATGGTTCAATACCGTTATAAATCGTGCAGTTTGAGTGGGCTAAATGGAGTAAATATGCTAAGCACGCCGTTTTGGTGCTTTGGTTTTGTCCAAAAGATTATTATTTTTTCTTTGTGTTGCAGTTATCGCTGGTGCGCTAGTTGCGAGAACCCTTTGCAAAGTTTGTTGAATCCGAATTAGGTCCTAACATTTTGTTGATTACTTGCGGGCTTCCTGGAACCTACAAAACAGAAACCTCTCAAGAAATCGCAAAAATGAAAGACTACCCCATTTTACGAACCGACATAATCCGTTTGGAAGTCCTCAAAAACGAAGACATCTTTGACGTAAGAGTTGCCGGAAACATGAACAAACGGGAAATGGTCTACAACGAAATGTTTAGGCAAGCTGCAAACTTGGCAAAAAAAGGCAAAGGCGTAATATTGGATGCCACTTTTGTAACTCAAAAACTGCGCCGAAGAGCAGCAGAAGTTGCGGCTAATGCCAAGATTCCTTTTGTTATTTTGCAGACACATTGTTCTGAAGAGTCTTCCCTTCGCCGGATTTTGCGCCGAACCAAAGAAAACTATGAATCAAATGCCTTAACCAAAGAAGCATATGATGCAAACAAAAACCGCTTTGAAGAACCTGATTTGGAGGACTTTAAGCAATTATATCCAAACCTTAGCATCATTCATTTGACTGTTGATACTGAAAAAGATGAGCCAGAAACTTGGTGTATCATCAAAAAAGTAGTCAAGTAACTGGACTGCACCATGATAATTGATTTGCATATTCACTCGAAAACTTGTTCAGACGGAAAACTTACAGTTAAAGAAATCATTAAAGAAGCTAAAACCCGAAACATTGACTTGATATCCATCAGTGACCACGACTCCATCGGTTGTCAACAGCAAGCCATGGACTTGGCAAAAAAACACGGAATCAGTTACGTTAGTGGTGTTGAACTTAACATTACTTTTTCTCATCCTGATTATCGGGACGGAAAAGCTGTTTCTTTAGATTTGTTGGGCTATAACTTTGATGTTACCAATAAATTCTTGATTGCTAAACTTGAACAACTCAGTAATTATCGAGAAGAAAGAGCGGCAAAAATTCTGGAAAAACTCAACATGGAATTTGAAACCAAAGGCATACCAAAATTTACTCAAGACGATTTGGTTCAAATACAAAATTCTGCTGATGGTTCCCTTGGTAGACCTCATATTGCTGATTATTTAATCAAAAAAGGTATAGTACAAGACCGCAAAGAAGCCTTCCTTACTTATCTTGTGAAATGTAATGTTCCAAAATTTCCCCTTTATCTTAAGGAAGCTTCAAAGCTGTTAAGAGATGCTGGAGGAATTGCGGTTTTAGCACATCCAAATGACCCTTATGGAACTTCTCTTGTTAAGTTAACTGATTCACTGCCTGAGCAAACAAGCATAATCAAAGACTCCATGTTGGATTATCTTGATGGCATAGAGTGCTGGCATTCCCGAAGCAGCCCAAAAACAACAAAACAATACGTGAACTTTGCAAAACAAAATGGACTAAAAATGACCGGAGGCAGTGATTGCCACCAAAACCCAATCATAATGGGAACAGTTAACGTTCCCGATTTTGTGGCAAAACAATTTATCTAATTTTTAAGTTGTTTTGCATAATCTGAAGCTAATTTAAAGTATGCTGCTGCCTCTTTTGCTACAATCTTTTTTTCTTCATCGTTTACATTTGGGTCATTTAATCTAAAACTAGTGACCTTTCCTCGAACATAAGCACGATAACACTTGTAAAAATTCAACAATTTCAATAATCCTTGGTCGCCAGAATACTTGACATATTTTTCAACAAAAAACTCAGACAAATCTTTTCTCTCTTTAAAGTCTAGATCCATTGCCAAAAACGCCACTTCTGAAGCAACGTCACAGTTACTGAATCGTTCATTAAATTCGATGGCATCAAAAATGTAAATCTTATCTGCAACAAAGATGTTCCCTGAGTGCATGTCCCCATGACACTTTTTGATTCTGTTTTCAGCAACTCGTTTTGCCAATAACCCCTGGCTTTTTTTCATAAATTGGTCTACCTTTTTTTGAATAAACTTGTGTGTATGTGCGGAAATGCTTCTGCCAATAAATTCTTGAGTTTGCTGAAAGTTCTCTCGCCAGTTAGTTTCTATAGTTGATAACGGTTCAAATTCGGCGTCTGTTCGGGATACTTGGGCTTTTTCATGAAAACCTGCAATTATTTTTGCCATTTTATTCATGATGTTTTTGTCAATTTTTTCCTCTTCCAAAAGCTTGGTCATTATTTTTTCTTCAGGAATTTTTTTCATCATAACTGCATACTCAACGGTTTTTCCTTCTCCGTTTATTTTGATTTCACCTGAAGCTGACATGTTTATTGGAATAACCTCTAGATACATGTCCCCGCACAAGCGCTTGTTAAGAACTAGTTCTTTTTCACAAAATTTTCGCCTTTTTTCTAGAGTTGAAAAATCTAAAAATCCAAAATTTACTGCTTTTTTGACCTTGTAAACAAAGTTATCTGCTAGGAAAACGTAGGATATGTGGGTCTGTTTTGTTTCAATTTTTTTGGGTGGTTTGTCGTATGTTTCAGGTTTTTTTAGTGCTTCTACGACGTGGTTTTGAATTGCTGTTTCGTTTTCCAATATTCTCTACGTCCTTACTGTTAGTACTTGAGACTTAGACAACCATAAAGGCTTAAATATGCTGTTTGTTATCCAGATGGACGATAGATATGCCAAAATGGGGATACTCAGTAACCGATATGGAACCCGATAAGACCGCAAAAGCTAGCGGACGCGAACTTAGGGTGTCCCATAAACATGCACGAGAAGTATGTAAAACCATAAACGGAATGAAACTAGAACAAGCTAAAGATTTCCTTCGCCAAGTTATCTTAAAGAAAAAAGCAGTTCCATTCGGAAGATTCAAAAAACATGTGCCCCACCGCCATGGAATGGATTATGGTTTTGCAGGAAGATATCCTGTAAAAACTGCCCAAGCAGTATTGAAGATTCTTGAAAGCGGTGAAGCAAACGCTGAATATAAAGGACTGGATATTGAACAACTAAAGATAGTTCACTCTTCAGCTTTTCCTGGAATGAAAATCAAGCGGTTTATTCCTCGAGCTTTTGGTCGTTCATCGCCACGATATAACACTCTCACACATGTGGAAATTGTTTTGGAAGAAATGGAAGGAATTTAATGTCTGTAGTTAATCATTTCATAGAAGATTCAATCAAAAAAATCGAAATCGAAGAATTCTTACAAAATGAATTCGAACGCGCAGGATACGGTGGAGTAAGCATAACAAAGACTCCTTTAGGTACACACTTAGTCATCTACACCATGCGCCCCGGACTCGTAATTGGTCGCGGTGGAGAAACAATCCGTGCTCTCGCACGAATTCTAGAAGAACAATTCCAACTTCCAAGCCCACAAATTTCTGTAGCAGAAATCGAAGTTCCCGAACTAAACGCCCACGTAGTCGCATCACGAATTGCCTCAGCTCTGAAACGTGGCATTCACTACAGGCGCGCAGGATTTTGGGCAATAACCAACGCAATGGAAGCAGGCGCACTAGGCATCGAAGTAATAATCAGCGGCAAACTCCGAACAGACCGCGCTCGATACGAGAAATTCATTGAAGGATATCTGCCCAAAAGCGGTGAACCTCCCCGAAAATACATGAGAACTGCAGAACTGGATGTTCACCTTAAACCTGGAACATTAGGTGTAAGAGTAAGCCTTCTTCCACCAGATGCAGTATTTCCCGACAAACTAGAAGTTTACGACATTCCAGACAAAGCTACACCACAACCAGTAGTAGAAAAAGAAGAAATAAGCCCTGAAGCGCCAGTTGAAGCAGAAACTACTTCCAAAGAAGAATCTGTGAAAGCTCCTGAAACGGAAGCTAAACCTGAGGTTGAAGCTACTCCTGCTGAAGAGAAAAAACCAGTAACAGAAGAAAAACCTGCTGAAGTTGAAGCTCCTGTGGAAGAAAAAACTAAACCTGCAGAATCTGAACCAAAAAAGGATGTTCCTAAAAAGGAAAAACCGACAAAGTCTTCTGAAACTGAAGTTGCTGAAGAAAAGAAAGAGAAAAAAACTGAAAAGAAAGCTGAACCTGCAAAGGAAGCAGAACCTGCCAAAGCTCCTGAACCAGAAGCTAAACCTAAAGTTGAAACTGCTCCTGTAGAAGAAAAGAAACCTGTTAAGGTTGAGGCTCCAATTGAAGAAGATAAAAAGTCTGAAAAGAAAGAAGCTGAAAAAGAGTCAGCTCCTGAAGAAACAAAAGAGGCAGGTAAATAATCATGGCCATTTTACGAGTTAAAGAAATCCGAGAAATGTCTTCGGAGCAACGCATTGAAAAAGTGAACGAGTTCCGAACAGAACTTGCACGAATAAAAACAATGGTTGCTGCGGGAGGAGCCATTGACAATCCCTCGCAGATTCGTGAAATGCGTAAAACTATTGCTCGTATCTTAACCATCGACGCAGAAGAACAGAATGGTGAACAGAAATGAATGTAGCTCCAAGTATAGTTCAGGATGAATTCATTGGTCTTGAAGCTAACGTAGTTAAATGTTCTAACCCTTCTGTTGTTGGATTAAATGGTCAAATAATTGACGAGACCCGTAACACATTTACATTATCATGTAATAATCAGAGAAAGGTTGTCATCAAAGACACTGCCGTTTTTGATTTCACATTGTCAAGCGGAACAGTTGTGGAAATCGACGGCAAAGTAATGACTGGACGACCTGAAGATCGACTTAAAAAAAGAATACGGAGAGCTTGGTAAATGTCAGCATTAACCGCAAAAAAACCAAAGAAAACATGTGACGATATTAATTGTCCCTTTCATGGGACACTTGCATTGAGAGGACACGCACTAGAAGGGACAGTTGTAAGTAACAAAATGGAAAAAACCGTTATTGTTCGTCGCGACTACCTAAATTACGTTCCAAAATACAGAAGATATGAAAAAAGACGAAGCAATGTAGCTGCACACAGCCCCCCCTGCTTAGGAATTAAAGTAGGAGACAAAGTACGATTAGCAGAATGTCGCCCAATAAGCAAGACCGTGGGCTTCGTAGTAATAGAAAAACTGGAGGATGGTTCTGGTGGCAGCACGAGCTAAGTCGCGCGCTTTTATGGCCAAAGGTGTTGTTGGTCAAAAACCAAAAATTTCCCGAGGATTAAACAATGGTGCAGTTTTGAAATGTGCCGATAACTCTGGGGCTCGAGAAGTCCGACAAATCCAAGTAGTAGGATACAAAGGAAGACTTAGACGCGTTCCATCAGCATCAGTAGGTGACCTGATAACTATATCAGTTAGAAAAGGCACTCCTGATATGCGCAAAAAAATATTCCACGCTGTTGTTGTTCGACAAAGAAAACCCTTTCGACGAGTAGACGGAACTTGGGTTCAGTTCGAAGATAACGCAGCAGTAGTAATGACTCCTGAAGGAGAAATGCGTGGTTCAGAAATTCGTGGTCCAATAGCAAAAGAAGCAGCAGAAAAATGGCCAAGAATTGCCAGCGCTGCAAGTATCATTTTGTAGGAGATTTATCTGATGAAAGTAACTAAACCCACTAAGCAAAGAAAAAAGCTGTATCAAGCCACTGGTACTGATCGCTATAAACGATTTTCTGCTCCTCTTTCCGCTAAATTGAAAGAATCTCACGGAATTAGGTCCCTTCCTGTTCGAAACGGCGACACTGTTATGGTCATGAGAGGTGACCGTAAAGGATCTGAAGGAAAAGTCAATCAGATCGACCGCAAGAAATATCGAATATTTATTGAAGGTGCAACTCGAGAAAAAGTAGATGGAACTGCAATACCTGTTCCTATCCATCCTTCAAAAGTAATGATTACACGTTTAAATCTAGACGATAAATGGCGCAAAAAAATCTTGGAGCGCAAAGGCGCAAACGAAGAAGCTGAAGCCCCCCAAGAAAAGCCTAAAAAGAAAACAACAAAAAGCAAGAAAAAAGCAACTAAAGTAAAAAAGGAAACTGGAGGAAAATAATTTGGGAAGAAAAGGCGTACGCGGGCATCTTAAACGTAAACCAGCGCCAAAATTGTGGCCTATTCACAGAAAAGAAAAAGTTTGGACAGTAAAACCTAACCCTGGGGCTCATCCTGCTTCACGTTCGTTACCTTTGGCTTTAATTGTACGAGACATGCTTGGATTTGCAAAGACCGCTAAAGAAGTTAGAAACATTCTATCTTCAGGAAAAATCCTAGTTGATGGAAAAGTTAGACGTGACGAAAAGTTTCTTGTCGGTTTAATGGACATAATAACTGTACCTGAAAATAACAAATCTTACACAATTTTGCCCTCTGAAAAAGGTCTATTTTTGAGGCCAATTGATTCTAACAGTGCCTCCTTTAAGCTCTACCGAATTGAAGACAAAACTATAGTAAAAAATGGCAAAATGCGACTTGATTTGCATGATGGCTCAAATTACTTAGTTGAAGAAACTGAATATTCATTGCCAGAAAAGGTTGTTTATACTACTCTTGACGTTTTAAAACTTAGTATCCCTGATCGTGAACTCCTTAATCACACAAAACTAGACGTCGGTGCATCTGTCATTGTAATCGGCGGAAAAAATATGGGTAAAATCGGCAAAATCGACAAAATTGAAAAACAAGCAGACAAAAAACGCAGAGACCTCATCGTAACAATTAAAGATGAAAACGGAAATCAGTTGCAAACAATTCTTGATTTTGTTTTTGCTCTAGGGGATAATGAAGCCTTAACATCTGTGCCGGAGGAAAGGTAAGTTGGCAGACAAAAAAACAAAATCTGAAGAAAAAATTGCATCTGAAAAAAACCCGAGAAAAAATCAACGAAGGTAACCAAAAAAACTAAGACTGAAGATTCTGCAGAAGAAAAGAAACCTGTTAAGGTTGAAGTTCCTGTTGATCAAGAGAAAAAATCTGATAAGAAAGAAGCTGAGAAAGAATCTGCATCTGTAGAAAAAGAAAAGCCTACAACTGAGGAAAAACCTGAATCTAAGCCTGTTGCTAAAACTGTGCGTAAAGAATGGGCTGGAAATCCTATGCTTATGCCAATGATTGAGAAAGTAACAGTTAACATGTCTGTTGGAAAATCTGGTGCTCCATTGGACCAAGCAGTTACAATAATTAAACAATTAACAAACCAAAAACCCTCTAAACGCAACGCCAAAAAGACAATACGCGAGTTTGGCATCCGAAAAGGAGAACCAATCGCTTGTGTAGTTACTCTTAGGGATGAGCCAGCAAAAGAGTTTTTGAACAAAGCATTTTATGCTGTTGAAAACAAAATTTCAAAATACTCGTTTGATCGTCAAGGCAACTTTTCCTTTGGAATCAAGGAGCACATAAACCTTCCAGGGACTAGATATTTGCCTGAACTTGGAATTCATGGTATGGATGTTTCAGTTTCTCTTGGGCGAGCCGGTTATCGCGTTAAACGCAAGCACCGTCGCCAAGCTAAAATTGGTAAAGACCATCAGTTAACTGCTAAAGAAGCGATATTATTTATTAAAGACGAATTTGATGTTGAAATACTATAAATGGTGAATCATGGTGAAACAGCAAACTAAAGTAGAACGAAAATTTGGTAAGGGCAGTCGTCCCTGTAGGCGATGTGGATCCTACGGTTCCCTTGTACGCAGATATGGCTTAGACCTTTGTCGGCAATGTTTCCGAGAAATTGCAAGCGACCTGGGTTTTAGGAAATACGAGTGAGGAGATGTAGTAGAATTGCCTATGATGGACACGCTCGCCAATGGTTTGACAACCATAATCAATAACGAAATACGCCGAAAACGTGAATGCATAATTAATCAAGCTTCCAATCTACTGGGGCGTGTTTTGAGAGTAATGCAGCTTAACGGCTACATCGGAGAATTTGAGTTCATTGATGACGGCCGCTCCGGAAAATTCCGTGTACAACTTCTTGGTCGAGTTAACAAGTGTGGTGCAATTAAACCTAGAATTCCTGTTAGCTCAAAAGAAATAGAAAACTGGGAAAAACAGTTCCTTCCCTCCCGAGACATCGGTGTGCTGGTCTTTTCCACCTCTCAAGGTGTTCTGTCCCACAAAGAGGTAAGAGAAAAAAAGATCGGCGGTCGTCTTTTGGCCTATGTTTATTAGGAGAAACAGAAAATGCGTGCAATAGAAACCGTATCAACAGTTGAAGTCCCCGAAAATGTAGTGGGCATGTTAGACGGCAGAACCGTTACCATCAAAGGTGAAAAAGGAGAACTAGTGCGAGACTTTTCTCATGCACCTGTTAAAATTCAGTTAGATGAAAAAACATTTACCGTTAAAGCAAGTTGGCCACGCAAACGAGAAGCAGCCCTTGTTGGAACTGTTAGTTCTCATATCAAGAACATGATAAAGGGAGTCACAACAGGATTCACATATAAGTTGAAAATCGTTTATTCTCACTTTCCTATAACCGTTAAAATTGAAGGAAAATCTTTGGCTATTGCAAACTTTACTGGTGAACGTAGTGCCCGTAAAGTCAAGATAATGGGAAACTGTAACGTCAAAATAAAAGGTGACGATATTATCGTTCAAGGAATAAGCCTTGAAGATGTTAGCCAAACCGCTGCAAACATCCAGAATGGTACAAAAATTAAGTCGAAAGACCCACGAGTTTTCTTGGACGGTATATATGTTTTTGAAGAACATGAGGGATTCGTAGATTGACAACTGAAGAACGAAAAGATAACACAGTAAAAAAATCTTCTAAAAATGCTTATGTGAAAAACAAAAAGCCTAAATTTAGAAGACAAGAAAGTTGGAGACTCAAACGTGTCACTGATAGATGGAGAAGACCTCATGGCATCGATAGCAAAATGCGCAAAAAAGTCAAAGGCTGGCCCGCATCCCCAACTGTAGGTTACCAAAGTCCAAAAGCTACACGAGGCTTGCACCCCTCTGGGTACGTGGAAACACGTGTTTTCAATGTGGAAGACCTAGCTGGAGTTGATCCTGAAATTCAGGTTGTTCGAGTAGCTCACACAGTAGGTGCAAAAAAACGATTTGAAATTATTGCCGCTGCTGACGAACAGGGAATTCACGTTTTGAACTCACGCAAAGCTCGGGCAGATTTTGAAGAAACAGAAAATGGAGAAGATTAAATGAGTCTTAAAAGTCAACGTCGGTTAGCTGCAGAAATAATGAAAGTTGGAGAAACTCGAGTTTGGATTGACCCTGAACGCATTGATTATGTTGAAGCAGCTATTACTCGCGAAGAAATCCGCAAGCTAATTCACGAAAAAGTAGTTAGACGTCTTCCAGCTAAAGGTGTTTCTCGTTCTCGTGCTAAATTGTTAGCACAAAAACGAAAGAAAGGTTTGAGACGAGGACCTGGAGGAAAAAGTGGTCCGGCTCGTTCAAAGATTTCTAAAAAACAAATTTGGATGAACAGAATTCGACCTATACGTCGTCGTTTGCGTGACTTAAAGGAAACCCGTGCAATTGCAGAAAGCACTTACCGAAAACTATATGACATGTCAGAAAGTGGTGTTTTTGAATCTAAAGCAGATTTAGAACGCTACATCAATACAAAAGATTTGTGGAGGAGACGTTAAATGGCAACTGGTCCAAGATATCGAGTGGTCTTCCGCCGAAGACGGGAAGGAAAAACAAACTATCGAACACGTAGAGCATTTGTTCTTTCACGTGTGCCTCGCGCTGTTGTTCGTCTCAGCCTGAAAAATGTGATTGTTCAGGTTATTGAAGCAAAATCAATCGGAGACAAAGTTTTGGTTTCTGCTCACTCTCATGAGTTAGCCAAAAGTTATGGCTGGAAATGCAATGGAGGAAATCTTCCATCAGCATATCTAACTGGTTTACTATGTGGCTACAAAGCATTAGCCAACGGTGTGGAAACTGCTTTCTTAGATATTGGTCTACATCTCCCCGTTAAACGTTCAAGAATCTTTGCTGCCCTAAAAGGATTAGTTGATGCAGGTGTTGAAGTTCCTCACAGTGAAGAAGTTCTCCCTGACGAATCTAGATTAGCTGGTGAACATATTGCAGAATATGCGGGTCAGTTGTCGGAAGAACCTGACGTATATCAACAAAAGTTCTCAAATTATCTGGCAAAAAAACTCAAACCTGAGGAACTACCTGAACACTTTGCAAAAATTAAAGACAAAATTACATCATCGTTTGAAAAAAAGGAGAAATAATAGAGAGGGATAAACATGAGGTCCAACAGAGACGAAAAGTATGAAACTTGGGTGCCACGGACTAAATTGGGAAAAATGGTTCTTGACGGACAAATTTCTTCTATGGAAGAATTGTTCATGGAAGGTCTCAAGATACGTGAACCCGAAATAGTGAACACTTTGCTTCCAAACCTTCAGGAAGAAGTTCTAGACATCGGATTAGTACAAAAACAAACTGACGCTGGAGAAAAATCACAATTCAGAGCAATCGTAGTAGTCGGAAACCGTGACGGATATATCGGATTAGCTGCTGGAAAAGCAAGCCAAGTACGCTCAGCTATTGAAAAAGCTGCAGTTAATGCACGCCTTAAAATTACTCCTGTTCGTCGAGGATGTGGATCTTGGGAATGTGGATGTGGGAAACATCATTCTTTGCCCTTCCAGGTTTCAGGCGAATGTGGAGGAGTAGAAATTGTGTTGGTTCCTGGACCACGTGGTCTGGGCATCGTTGCAAGTGAAACTGCCAAGATTATCTTAGGTTTAGCTGGCGTAAAGGACTGTTGGACAAAAAGCTACGGTTCAACTCGAACTGTTCCATCTTTTTCTTTCGCTGTCTTTGATGCTTTGAAGAAAACCTACTTGTTGGTTACTCCAGGAGATTGGGTGCGTTAAGATGCCAGAACAAAGAAAATGTTTGGTTGCTGTTCGAATACGTGGTTTAAGCGATATTCCGCAAGAAACCAAAGACACCCTGATGATGTTGCGGTTAACTCGAAACTGTCATGCAACATTGGTTGATGATCGCCCTGATTACAACGGTATGTTACAAAAGAGTAAAAACTGTATAACTTGGGGCAACGCTACTAAAGAAACAGTAGCTATGCTATTAAAGAAGCGGGGCAGACTTCCAGGAGACAAAAAACTAACTGATGAATATGCTAAAGAATTAGGTTATGATTCTTTGGATGCTTTAGCTGAAGCCATTGTAAACGTTGAAGTTGATTTTTGTAGTTTGCCTGAAGTTAAACCTGTTTTTCGTCTTAGTCCACCAAGTAAAGGATTCAAGGGAAAAATCAAAAAGAGTTACGCTGCTGGCGGCGAAGCTGGATATCGCGGAGAAGCAATTAACGATTTGCTTAAACGCATGATTTAGTCGCCCTTTAGCGATAATCTTTATAGTTACCGTGTCAGCACATTTCACAGTTACAGAGGAATTGCAATGAGCGACCCATGGTGGAAACGCCGAAAAAAGAAGTCACCTTGGCTAAATGACATATATGATGAATTAGAAAAACTAGGCAACCTCATCGACGAAACAATACAAAAAGCCTTTGAAAATTCCTCTCACGATAAATCATCTGGAAAAAACAGTTTCCGTGGATTTTCAGTAAGAGTTGGACCCGATGGACGGCCCAAAATTCGAGAAATCAACCGAAATCAATTTTTGCCTGATGATTTGGACTTTGACGAAGATGACCTTGAGCCTTTGATTGATTTTCTTGAAGAAAAAAACAATCTTTTGGTTTTAGCTCAACTTCCAGGACTCTGTAAGGATGATATTGATCTCCGGGTAACTGATACTTGTTTAACTCTTTCCATTGAAGCGGAAGACTTTGAATGGTATGATGAACTAAAACTTCCAACCAAAGTTAACCCCAAATCCGCACGAGCGTCTTATAAGAATGGCGTGTTGGAAGTTAAAATGGAAAAATCAAAGAAAATAGATACTAAAATTTCAATTAAAAAGTGAGGTTTGACGTTTGCCAACTAAAAAAAGAAAAGTAAGAAAATATCGAGGTTCTCGAACACATGGATACGGTCAGATTGGCCAACACCGATCAAGAGGTGGACGAGGTGGAACTGGAAAAGCTGGTCTTGACAAGCACAAATGGACTTATGTCGTAAAGCACGATCCCACCTACTGGCTTAAGCATGGTTTTGTGTCGACTAAAACTCTTAACTCTAAAGTTAAAATCATCAATGTTGGAAAACTTGATGATCTAGTTGACCGCCTAGATGCAGTTGAAAAACTTGAGCGCAAAGACAAAAAGGTTGTTTTAGACCTAGAAAGTCTTGGCTTTGACAAACTTTTAGGAACTGGTAAAATAACTAAGCCTGTTCTGGTTAGGATTTCAACTTATTCTGAGTCTGCTTCTAAAAAACTGGAAGAAGCTGGTGGAGCAATCCTGCAAGAAGCCGCAGCTGAATAAAAAGGCCTTTTTTGTTTTTTTGGTAACCATTTAGGTTACCTTACTATGTCAAAGTGTTTATATTTGTGTTCAACATACGCAACTTAACAAATCAGTTTAAACACTGTTAGATTGAAAATTGAGGAAGTATCATGGCAGGCAAATTCCTTTCATTGTTTGGCCCACTCTCACGGTTTATGCCGGAAGTTGGTTCACCAACGCGAAAAGTAAGCTTCAACGAGAAACTATTCTGGACAGCAATGGCGCTCATAATTTATCTTGTCATGAGCCAAGTAAACCTCTTTAATGTTGACAGTGGTGGACAAACTTTTGCTGCATATCAAGTAATTTTTGCTTCAAACCAAGGAACCCTTACTACCCTTGGTATTGGGCCAATTGTAACTGGTGGACTTATTTTGCAACTGCTCATTGGTTCAAGTATAATTAATGCTGATTTAGGACACCCCGAAGACCGTGCATTATTCACTGCAGCTACAAAGTTTTTTGCTATTTTACTTACTGTTGTTCAGGCTTCTGCCTACCTCGTAGGAGGAGTTTTTGGCACTCTGGACACTGGTACTACAATAATAATATTCGCTCAGCTAATCTTTGCAGGTATTATCTTGATGCTTTTGGATGAAATGATGCAGAAAGGTTGGGGACTTGGAAGCGGAATTAGCCTTTTCATATTGGCTGGAGTTGCCCAAAGAATCATGTGGGACAGTTTTGGAATTTCTGCAATATTGGCTGATGGTCACAACTATGGTGCCTTTATCGCTCTTGGTGAGATAATTGCTGGAGGACATCCAATAGTTGACGCCTTCTTGAGATATGATTCTAATGGAGTCCTTACTACTTATCCAAGTATGATTGGGTTCATTGCAACTGCTGTTATTTTCATCTTGGTAATTTACATGGAAGGTGTTCGTGTTGAACTTCCAATTTCACATGCAAACTATCGTGGCTTCCGGGGTAAATACCCAATCAAGCTTCTTTACGTTTCAAACTTGCCTGTAATCTTTGCTTCAGCACTTTTTGCAAACGTTGCTGTGGTTGCTCAACTATTATACACCCAACCTTGGGGTTCAGGTAACTGGTTTGCTCAGCTAATTGGAACTTATACTGTAACTGAGGGTACACCCCAGTTAACTGGTGGTCTTGCTTACTACGTTACTGCCCCTAACGGTATAGCCGGTCTACTTGCTGACCCTCTGAGAGCCGCAATTTATGCGTTGATAATGATTTCATTTGCAGTAATTTTTTCTTTGACTTGGCTTGAAGTTGGTGGCTTGGGGCCCAGCACAGTTGCACAACAGCTTGTTGACTCTGGTATGCAAATTCCAGGATTCCGCAGATCAGGAAAATCCATAGAAATGATACTTAAACGATACATTCCAGTAGTTACGGTGCTTGGTGGTGCAATAATTGGACTTATTGCTGCTGTTGCAGGTTTCTTTGGTGTTTTCGGGACTGGAACTGGTATCTTGCTTGCTGTAGGTATATTGTATCAGTATTACCAGTTGCTGGTGCAAGAGCAAGTCGCAGAAATGTATCCTGCATTGGGTAAAGTCTTGGGATGAAAAACATTGATTAGAACATTTAATGTAACAGCTCTGCCTGATATTGGCAAACACTTTCATATTGCCAAAGGCACAGTTTGCTGGAGGAAAAACTAATGAGTTCTTTAGCTCAGGTTCCAATTGTTACGATTATTGTTCTATGTGTTTCTATATTGATGTCATTTTCCTCTTCTTTTATTAACACGCGTTTTATGCCTAAAGAACATCGTCAAAAGCTTAGAAAATTGCAGAAACAAATCTCTGAGTTAACTAAAGAAAAAAATGCCAACATGAAAGAAGGAAAAGCCAGTGGTGACAAAAAACTGATCAAGAAAGCTCAAAAACAAGAAAAACTTCTTCTTCAGCTTCAGTCTCAGCAGCTTTCGTTAACTTCTAAACAGTTTCGAGTAATGCCCATTACCATGGGAGTATTCTTTGTAGTTTGGCTCTTACTAACTGGTAGCATACTTGGCATGAAACTATTTAACAGCCCCTTCATCGGACCTGACCCCGTAGCCTATCTGCCATGGTTTGGTGGAGTCATGCCCCTTAGCTTATTTTACTGGTATCTTATTTGCTCGTTCACATTTGGTTCATTCTTCCAACGTATCTTTGGATTAACGGGGGCAGTTGACTAAATGTCGGTTTCTATGCTTGTTTTGGACAAGACATTTTGAACAGTAACAGTTGGGGTTCAGTAAACGTGGAAAATAGTTGTAACGATAGAAATCATAAAATAATAATTTGTGTCAGTGGAATGACTGGCTCGGGAAAAAGTACAGTAGCAAGAAAATTGTCCGAAAAATATGGACTAAACTATTTTTCTGGAGGAAACGCAATGCGTATCCTAGCCAAAGAAGAAGGTTACCATTCAGACGTAAATGGCTGGTGGGAATCCGCAGAAGGTTTGGACTTTTTGCAAAAACGAAAGGATGATCCAACCTTTGACAAAAAAATTGATGAAAAACTACTAGAATTAGCCGAAGAGGGCAATGTAGTTTTGGACAGTTGGACCGTGCCTTGGCTTTTGAAAGACAAAGGCTTCAAAATTTGGTTAGAAGCTTCACCTGCGGTTAGAGCTACTCGAGTAGTAAAACGAGACGGAATGAGCCCTGAAGAAGCCCTAAAAGCCCTGACAGAAAAAGACGCCAAAACCAGACAAATCTACAAAAATCTATACGGCTTTGACCTTGGTCACGACCTCACGCCCTTCAACTTGGTTTTGTCTACTGACGACCTAGACCCCGACGACATTTTCTACGCCGTTTCTGTAGTTACTGACCGACTAGTTTTCGGCAAACAATAACTTTTACGGTTCAATTTGTTCTATAATGTTTTCAAAATTTTCTCTTGTTTTATTTTGTTTGTAAATACGCAATTTGTTTATGATTTCTTTTTTGTTTAGCTTCCCAATTTTATCTTTAATTTTGTCTGCAGTTTGGCTTCCTAACAAAAGATACTGGCAAACACAAGTAACATTAGAAACTTTACGTTTGATGCTGGAAGTTTCAAAATCAATCAAATACGGATTATCGTTACCATCAACAATTATGTGCTTTGAAGCGTTACTTAATTCACCGTGGTCCAACCCCAGTTGGTCAAGACGGTAGCATTGCTTTAGCACCTTTTTTATAACTTCCCGAATGCGTGTTTTCGCCTCTTTTTCGTTTATGGTTTGTATCCAATCCGGAAAATGGGGGCCTTCAATTAGTTGTATTAACAAAAAGTTGTCACTAATTCCAAGGAGTTTTGGTCCAATATTGATACTGTTTGCTTTTTGCAGCATTTCTCCTTCATGGGACATTTCTTTTCTATCTGCGTCAATTCTTCTGATCTTCAACGCAGCTCTTTGGGAATTAGTGTGTGCTATTACAACAATGCCCACGCAGCCTTTTCCTAGAACTGGAACGTCAAACACACTTCTATTTCCAGTGAACTCTAAGGCTGTTATTCCGAGGGTTTTTAGTTCTTTTACGCGCTTTTCCAGTTCTGGTTGTTCGCATCTTGGATAACACAGAACTTTTCCTTGTTTTGTTTCTGCAAGCTTTTCGAGGGGCACTGTTTGTTTTGTTTGCACCGTTTTTCCCACACAACCTAGTCAAGGAACAGTTATTAAATATGGCAATTAATCAACTCATTTTGAGAGACAAAGCGTGTCCATAATATCTTTACTTACCGATTTTGGTCTAAAAGACCCTTACGTCGCACAAATGAAAGCCGCAATCTTGTCCATTAACCCCAATATTTGTCTTGTAGATATATCTCATCAAGTAACAAAATTTAGTATACCCATGGGGGCTTATTGTTTAGCTTGCGCTGCTCCATATTTTCCTTCAAAAACAATTCACGTCGTAGTCGTAGACCCTGGAGTTGGAACAAAACGACGTCCAATAATTGTAGAAACAAAACTTAACTTTTACGTTGGACCAGACAACGGCGTTTTGATGTTAGCCGCACAAAAAGAAAAAATAACCCATGTTTATAGCATCAAAAACCCTGATTACCTGCTCTCTAAAGTCTCAAATACTTTCCATGGGCGTGACATTTTTGCTCCTACTGCTGCCCACCTGACAAAGGGTGTTAAAGCTTGTGAGTTTGGACCTGAAATCCACGACTATATACTGCCGAACTTTGCTAAACCCCAAACAACGAATTCTAAAATTGTTGGAGAAGTTTTACATATTGACAATTTTGGTAACTTAATCAGCAACATTTCTGTCCAACATCTGGAAGAAGCAAAAATACTTACAGGGACCACTATACATGCAGATGTTGGTGGCCACTCTTTGGATTTGCCTTTTTGTTTAGCCTATGGCGAAGTTTACTTAGGGGATTCTTTGGTTTTAGTTGGAAGTAGTGGATTTGTCGAACTTGCAGTAAATCGAGGTAGTGCTGCCAAACTTTTTGGTGCAACTGTTGGTGACATGTTCTGTTTGTATGCTATGAACTAAACTGATTTCTTTATGTTTTTTGTTAGTAGTTTTCTAACCAGTAAATTTCTTGGCGAGATTGAGCCAAGATATAACCGATTGCTAGTCCTGTTACGAGCCCCCCAAAGTGGGCAATCACGTTAACGCCTGAGCCCGTTGTCAGCATTAAAAACAGTAAAGAATACAACAGGGCTCCTGCTATGGATTGACCAAACCTTTTTCGCATGTAAATTAAACTTGCTCCATACATCCCAAACACTGCACCTGATGCTCCTGCCGAGAGTGTGTTTGCTGACATGAAAAACAGGGTTAATAGGCTGCCTGTTAGTCCGGAGAGTAAGTAAACTGTAAAGTATTCCTCGGTTTTGAAAAAATCTTCTGCCCTTAACCCAAAAATAAACAAGAACAACATGTTAAGTGCGATATGCATTATGTCTACATGGACAAAAATAGAAGTTAACAACTGCCAGTATTCGCCGTTAAGAACATAGAGGTTGTATTGTCCAAACTCTCGCAGAACATAGATATTTGTTTCTAAAAAGTTGCCACCAATAACTGACGTGAAGATGTAAACAACAATGTTAACTGCAACAAGAAAAGTTGTCGGCGATAGCTTCAACTGAAATCTCATCATTTGGGTTTCCTTTCAAACATCAATTTGGCGATATTTAATCATAACCTGAAAAATTATTGAAGATTTATAATGTGGAGTTGGTTTCGTTGATTCGTGAGTATCATGAGTTAATGTGGAAAACTAATTAAAATCCTTAGCAGTTTTGTTTTGATTTGTTATTTTTGATGATGTTTCGAAGTTAAAACAACATTTATAACCTTTTTGTGATTATACCATGTTTAAATACAAATATTGGCATAATATATGGTGGTGATTTTTGTGGCTTGGTTAAAAGGTATGATGGACAAGGAGCCGCCTGAACCCGACAATCCCATTGGAACTGTTGTGATTGGCACTCTTGACCCCGATTTGATGACTACTGCGAAAGAGATGGTCAGAAAAGCTCTGAAGCGGGCACAGTTTAAAACTGTGGATATTGGACGCGGAGCCGCTCCGGAAGCTTTTGCAAAAAAAGCGAAAGAGA
>JARRLY010000013.1:0-34687 GCA_037386545.1 Candidatus Bathyarchaeota archaeon | reverse complement strand
AATCCCGGTAGGGTTTGTAGTGTTTTTGATATGGCTGATAATGGCTCGTCAACTTTGCTTGTTTGTTTGTCACCGGTTCTTTTGTTTAGAGTTGTTGCTTGGCCATTTTTTATCGTGATTGTCGCGGCTGGGCTAAATCCAATAAAAGAGTACTGTGAAAGTTTTTTGGGTCCTTCGATAGACTCAAGAATGTATGCGTTTTCATATTGGCTGTAAAGTTTAGAAAAGATTTCCAGAGGAGATTTTTCAAAGGATAATTTTTTTATTTTCAATTGGCGAATTACTTTAGAATTCATCGGCGTGGTGAGTTTGGGGGTGCCAAAAACTATCCCTCATTTTCCAATTCTCCTGTAGAACAACTCTTGACTCTAAAGCTCTATTTAAACCTTCTGAGTATATATATGTACGTTATAGTGCTTTTATTTACATAAAAATTAGCTTTGTATCTTCCTTTTGACATAAAAGTAATTCTTTCTTTTTTGGGGGTTGGATGCGTAACTTTAATAAAGTTCTCATGATTCTGTATGGATTGAACCAAAATGAGTGTCCGAAAGAAACGAAACGATGGTGCCCGTATGCCAGCTCAAGGGGCTGGGCTTTTGCGATTCTTTGAAGAGGACACTCGAGGCGTTAAAGTCAAACCAGAAATTGCGGTTATAATGGCTGTTGCCCTTATTGTTGTAAGCATTTTGGGTCCAGTATTTTTTGCATAAAAATTTACTCTTCGTGCAAAACTTCGATTCTTTGTACTGAACTTAGGTTAATGAAAACTTCGCTTCTGTCTTCCCTGCTTACTATTTGCGGTACCGGTTGAGCTATTGTTGACCTGAGTGTGACAACTTCTGCTTCTGAAAGCCAAATGCCCGGAGGTTCCCTGGTTATGGCTGCTAAGGTTCCTTCAAACCCGTAGGAAGGGTCTAAAATTGCAATCATTTTTCGTCCCACATGCCTTTCGAGCATCAGAAATACTGAAGGCGGAGGGTCACCGGCTTTAGACATAGCCCTTCATTTTAACTAGCAATCCCAATAAAAGCTTTTACACGCCAAAATTATGATTTTAAACCTGTTTTTCAAGGCTTAGCGGCGTTAATTGGGAATATTTTATCACTGTTTTTTCATAAAATCAACAACAAAATTCTCCTAATATAATTCCAGATGTGTAAAAATGGTTCTAATTTTCTTTCTTCGCGGCACATTTAAGTACCAAAAACGCCGCAAAACTATAACATATTAATATTTTTAAAACTTTTCTAAAAGAACATAAAAAAGAAGGCTCAATATTGACCAAAGAATCAACCAACCAAAAATACATTGACAAAATAGTTGACCGCTATTCACAGCTGTTCACTCTTCCGTCTACTCGTAAACTTGCCATATATTTTGCGGTAATCGGGATGCACGGAGGGGTTATTTCGTTACTGGCGTTAGACTTATCTTTGAATGGTTTTCTTAACGGGTTACTTTTTGGGGCAGCATTTATTCTTTTAACCTTTTTTTCGGACCTATTAATCAAAGCGACAACCATGAAAAACGACCCAATTTTCACCTTACGCAGGTGTTCTGCAATGTCATTTTTTTCATCACTGGTTTGGTTTGCTATTCTTCTATTAGGAGCCGTAATTAGCGCTGTTCTTGGGGTTCCTGACCTTTGGATGCGTTTCTTCTTCCTTGGATTTGGAGGCTCACTAATTCTTAGGTTACTCGTTTATTCGGTAGTTTCCTTTTCTGGGTTTGCTGGAGCAAGTTTTGCTGCTCTGTTGCAGCCTTTTCTGGGTTTGCTTCCCCTGTATTTCGTAATTTCTATCATTGGGTCTTTGTCCCAAACACAATTTTTGTTGTTTGTTTTTGTTCCTGTTTGTGTTTCCGTTGTTACTGTTCAGCTTTTCAAGTATTTCATGGATCGTGAAGGCACGGGAAGCCTTGGCATTGGGTCTTCCGTTTTGTTTAAAGCCTTTTTGGCCAACTGGATGGAAGACTTGGTTGCTCCTTTGGAGAACCATTTTGAAAAAATGGGGACTCTAGAAGACGTTAAAGTTTCTTTGTTAACTTTTAAAACGCAAGAAAAACTAAAAGCAGCAATTATTGTTCCTGCTGTTCATCCGGGACCTTTTAAGAACCTTGGGAGCAGTCTTTTGCCGTCTTTGATTAAAAAAGCAGTTCAAGACAAACATGGTTGTGTTGTTTGTGTGCCTCATGGTTTAGTTGGTCACGAACTCGATGTTGCTTCTCAGGCTCATAATCAAAGGGTTGTGGATAGTATTGTTGATTTTTTGGGAGAATCAGCTAATTATTCAAAGGCTACACCCATGGTAAGAACGGAATTTAAGAATGCAAAAGCTAGTTGTCAGCTTTTTGGGGATTGTGCCTTTGTCACATTAACTACTGCTCCAAAAACCATTGAAGATTTGCCTCCTGAACTTGAAGAGTTTCTTTCTAAGGAGGCAAAAGAGCGAGGGCTTAATGTTCTTCCAATTGACGCCCACAATAGCATGGGTGGCGAATTTGATCAAAAACAGGCGGTGGCTTATTTTAGTGAAGCTTCAGTTGCTTGCTTTGAAAAAGCTTTGAAATTCAGTGAATCATCTTTTCGTCTGGGTGCTTCTACAGTTGTAACCTCTGAGTTTTCTGTTCGTGACGGAATGGGTGCAGGAGGCATCAGTGTGCTTGTAACAGAAATTGATTCTCAAAAAGTAGCTTATGTGACCATTGATGGAAACAACATGGTTTCAGGGTTAAGGGACAAAATTCTTTCAGAACTAAAAGCCCTTGGCATAGATGATGGAGAAATTCTCACCACGGACACTCATTCTGTGTGTGGACTGACGCGTAGTGCCCGTGGATATAATCTGGTAGGAGAAGCAATTGACCACGCCAAACTCATTGGTTACATCAAGGATGTTGTTTCTGACGCATTAAGTAATCTTGAGCCAGTTACTGCGTCGTGGTGCACGGAAACGATTCATGACGTGAAGGTTATTGGTGACCATCAAATTACTGAATTAACTGTTTTGGCTGATAAAACCACAGAATGTGTTAAACGAGTTGCAGTCGTTCTGTTTCCTGGGGCTTCAATAATTCTGACAACTCTTCTACTCTTTCTTCTTTAAATCTTGATTTCTTATTTCCGAAACCTTTTACTCTTCTCATCTCCCTTTTCATTTTAGGTGTTTGTTTTGAGTTCAAATGACGAATTAGTAGACCTTTTCAAAAGCCAAATCAAAACTGAGCAAGCAATTGTTGAATCCGTAAAAACTGGTTTGGTTGACATAAAAAATCCTGCCGTAAAAGGGGTTTTAGAGGCAATTTCTTTAGATTCCACAAAACACGCTCAAATGTATTGTTCTGCCCTCACTTTGTTGACTGAAGTTCCTCAAGCGTTAACTGAAGAAAACCTTGAAAAACAAAAAGAGCTAGTAAAAATACACATTGACTTGGAAGCTCAAGTAATCCAAAAACTTGTTGAAGCCCTCCCAAACGTGAAAAACGATAAAGTCAAGCTCCTTTTAGAAGCCATCCTGTCCGATGAGAAGCGGCATCATGATCTTTTAACAAAAATCTTAGAATGTTTTTTAATATTGTCTTTTTTGGCTTAGTTTTTGGAACTTGCTTTGAATTGAGTTTAGGTTATGGGTTTATTCGGCGCTAAAGGGTAGAAAAGCGTGGATTCGTCTTGAAACGGGATGTTTCTTTTAGTCCATTTTGCAGAGTTTAAGGAGTTTGTTCCAGCGGCGGTTTACGTTGTTTTGGATTTCTTCTAGGATGTGTTTGTTTTTGGGTTTGAACAGGTGCCTGAACCTTCTTTGGGTTTTTAGGTAGACTTCTACTGGTTTCTTTTTCTCTGGTTTTAGGGCGATGGCTTTGCTTTTGGGTGAGAGCTTGTATTCGCCGCAGTCTGCTTCCCAGAGTGGGAACACACAGGTGTCAACTGCCAGTTTGGAGATTTCTATAGATTTGCTTGTTTCACTTCTCCAGCCTCGTGGGCAGGGGGCAAAGGTGTGCAAAAATGCAGGTCCGTTTACTTCCAGTCCTTTTCTGGCTTTTTGGACCATGTCTTTCCAGTAGCCGATGCTTGCTGTTGCTACGTAGGGCATTTCGTGGGCCACCATTATGTGTCCGATGGGTTTTTTGTATTGGGTTTTTCCGGGGATTACTTCTCCTGCTGGTGATGTTGTTGTCCATGCGCCGTGGGGGGTTCCTCCGCTTCTTTGGATTCCGGTATTCATGTAAGCTTCGTTATCATAAAGAACGTAAAGGAAATCGTGTCCACGTTCTACTGCTCCTGATAAGGCCTGAAAGCCGATGTCAAAGGTTCCGCCGTCACCTCCGAAGGCGATTACGTCGACATGCTCGTCTTTGATTTTGCCTTTTTTTCGTAGAACTTTTAGAGCACTTTCTATTCCTGCGGCGTTGGCTGCTGCAGTTTCAAAGGCAGTGTGGATCCAAGGGACATCCCAAGCAGTGTTTGGGTAAATGGTTGAAACTACTTCCATACAACCTGTAGCGCTTGTGGCAATTGTTGGGCCTCTGGCTGCTTTCATTATCAAACGAAGCGCGATTGCTGGCCCACATCCTGCACAGGCGCGGTGTCCTGCCATGAATGTTTCAGGGGTTTTTGCGAATTCTTTGTTTGTTACTTTCCATTCTGTCATGTTTTTCACCCATTTACTCCCTCAAACCGATAAACTGTATCTTGGTTTTAATTTGTCCCGTTTGGGCAATGTTTTGCAGGTCATTAAAGATGGCTTCAATGAGGGCTGGTGGTGTGTCTCGTCCACCTAAACCGTAAATGTAGTTTACAACCTGTGGCTTGTCGGGGACATCATACATTGCATGGTGGATTTCGTGGAAAACGGGTCCACCTTGTCCGCCAAAACTGCATGAGCGGTCCATTACTGCAAGTGCCTTTTTGTCTGACAGGTTATTGATTATATCTTCTACTGGTAAGGGTCTGAAGGTTCGTACTTTGAGTAGTCCTGCTTTGATTCCTTTTTCGCGCATTATGTCTACAACAGTTTTTACTGTTCCTGCTGTTGAACCAACACATACTAAAGCTACTTCGGCGTCTTCAAGCCTGTAGGCTTCAACTAACCCGTTTCCGTAGCTTCGTCCAGTTAATTTTGCATACTCGTCGTGAACCTGTTTGATAACGTCAATAGCTTTTCTCATAGCTTCTTCTTGTTGACGTTTGGTTTCAAAGTAGTAATCTTGAAGGGAAATTGGTCCCATAGTCACAGGTTTCTCAGGATTAAGCTTGAAAGGAACTAGCTCGCCTTTGTGGTTCATTACTTGAGGAATTTGTCGGGTGCCTACAAATTTTTTCACAATTTCATCTGGAAGAACTGTTACGTTCTCTAGGGTGTGGCTTAAAACAAAGCCGTCTAGCCCAACCATCATTGGAAGTTGAACCTTTAGATTTTCTGCGATTTTGAATGCTTGAATTATAGAGTCGTAGGCTTCTTGGCTATTTTCTGCGTATGCTTGTATCCAGCCAATATCCCTTTCAGACATAGAATCTGAGTGGTCACAATGAATGTTGATTGGAGCAGACAATGCCCTATTTACCACCGACATTACAATAGGCATTCTAAGACCTGAAGCAACACCCAACATTTCATGCATTAATGCTAAACCTGCTGATGCCGTTGCAGTAAAGGTTCGCGCACCTGTTGCAGCTGCTGTTATGCTACAAGTCATTGCAGTGTGTTCGGATTCGACACAAACGAATTCTGTTTCTACTTCACCGTCTGCGACGTATTCACTAAATTTTTCTACAATAATTGTTTGAGGAGTAATTGGATATGCGGCTACTACATCTACGTCGCACTGTTTTACTGCATATGCGACTGCCTCATCTCCATTAAGTGGTATCATTTTTTGTTTTACTTTGCTCATTTTCTTTTACTCCTTTCCTTCTACTACCATTTCAATGGCTTTCACTGGGCACTCGTTGGCGCAAATTCCACAGCCTTTACAAAAGTCATAATCATACAGCATAACATTGTTTTCTTCGTCATACTTTACTGCACCTTCAGGACAAAATATGTGACAGTTCATGCAACGAATGCACTTTTCTGTATGCCAAATTGGCTTGTAGGAGCGCCAATCTCCAGTTTTGTAATCGGTGCTAGAAACCCAGCAAACTCCTGCCATAGGGAGTTCTTTCCAATTTTTCTTTTGTGGGCTCATTCCGGTTTTGCCTCCTTGTATGCCTCTTTGATTACTCCAATGTTTTTTTCTGCGAGTTGCTCGGGGAATCGGTCATTTACTGCTTTTTCAATGCTTTCCATTTCCACAATGCCTGTGGCTCGGGCAACTACTCCTAACATTGCAGTGTTTGTGATTGCTCGTCCAAGAATCCTTAATGCTATTTCTGTTGCTGAAACTGTCCAAACTGTTCCTTGAGTCATCTTTAATTTACTTTTCATTGTTTTGGAGTCATTTGTTGTGTTAAGTATCAACATTCCATCTTTGCCTAGACCCTCTGTAACTGGAACTGTTGCCAGAAGGGTTGGGTCCATAACAATTGCTAAATTTGGATGATAAACTGCAGAATGAAGTCTGATAGGCTCCTCACTAATTCGCGTGTAAGCTTTTACTGGTGCGCCCATTCTTTCTGGACCGAATTCTGGGAATGATTGAATGTATTTTCCTTCATGGATTGCGGCTCGTGCTAGTAATTCGCTTGCTGTCCATGCTCCTTGTCCGCCGCGTCCATGCCATCTGAACTCTTTAAGAACCATTAAACTATCTCCAAACAGCATCTCACGTAATTCGTTTAAATTACGACTTACAAGTGATGGCCATTTTTAAATATTAGGGAAATTGTGCACTTGTAATGCAGATTTCTTGTATACTCCTTTGTTTTTTGAATGATAAAAACTCTGTGATTTTACTTTGGTTAGAGTTGTATATGCTACCCGTGACACCTGCTGTTTATATGAATTCGATTAAACCTTGGTGCAAAGATATGAGTTTATGTCATTACTTAGATTTACTTCAAAATTGGGTTTAAAACTGAGGAATGATTTTTGAACAATATTACAACTAACAGTGAAGCTGATGCAGACAAAGCTGGTAACGTAGTTCTTGTAGGTAAAAAACCTGCAATGAACTACGTTACTGCGTGTATCATCTTCTTCAACAACAGCAGTGAAAACCTAGTAATAGTCAAAGCTCGTGGTTGAGCAATTTGGAAAGTTGTTGATACAGTTGAGTTTTTACGTCGTGCGTTTATCAAAAACTTAGAAATCAACAACGTTACAATCAATACTGAAGAATTGTACCGCTCTGTAAGCGAGTAAAAATCAAACGTTTCAACAATCGAAATTATCATAAATAAAACTGAATCAACAGAGATGCACCCATAAAATTAGTGTTTTTCAAATCACTGTGTCTGTTTTTGTTACAGCTAGTTCTTTTCGGAGTCAGATATTTATAAAAATGATGCGCCTAACTTGATTGTTGTTGGTGAACAGTTTGTCTAATTATCCTAAAATTGTTGTTCGACCACCTGGCCCAAAAGCCAGAGAATTAGCTAAACGCGATTCTATTGCTCTTTCCCCTTCTTTTACTCGTTATTATCCTTTGGTCATAGAATCTGGACATGATTGTATCGTAAAAGATGTCGACGGGAACGAGTATATAGACTTCAACTCGGGATTAGCTTGCTTAAACGTAGGCCACACCCACCACAGTGTAGTTAAGGCAATAAAAAACCAATGTGACAAGTTTTTGCATTACGCTAACACTGACTTCTATTATAATCAAACAGTAAATCTGGCCGACAAACTTTTTGAAGTAACCCCTGGAACTTTTAAGAAAAAAGTTCATTTCGGAAACAGCGGCGCAGAAGCCGTGGAAACTGCAATCAAACTTTCCAAATGGCACACCCGAAAACACCAGTTTATTGCGTTTATTGGAGCTTTTCATGGACGAACATGTGCTGCTACGGCTCTTACTGCAAGTAAACCAACTCAAAAACGCCACTATTTTCCTTTAGTTCCTGGAATAACTCATGTTCCTTACCCTTACTGTTACCGATGTCCCTTCAAACTTTCATACCCTGAATGCAACTACCACTGCGTGGACTTTATCGACGAACAAGTCTTGCAAAAATATGTGCCCCCTGAAGAAGTTGCAGGCTTTGTTTTTGAGCCAATACAAGGAGAAGGTGGATATGTTGTTCCTCCTCCCGAATACTTCCAACGACTCAAAAAACTAGCAGACAAATACGGGTTACTGTTGATTGCAGATGAAGTTCAGTCCGGAATTGGCCGAACCGGAAAATGGTTTGCAGTAGAACACTGGAAAACTGAACCCGATATTATTTGTTCTGCCAAATCTTTGGCTTCTGGCTTGCCCCTCAGTGCAACTGTAGCCCGAACGCGGTTAATGGATTGGGAGGCTGGTTCTCATGCTAGCACTTTTGGAGGAAACCCCTTGGCGTGTGTGGCTGCGATGAAAGTTTTGGAAATAATTAAAAAACAAAAGCTTCTTGAAAACGCTGAAAAACAGGGCAATTATATCATGAAATGGTTATATGACATAAACGAAGAACACGAAATTGTTGGAGATGTTCGTGGCAAAGGATTAATGATTGGTGTAGAATTTGTGGCAGACAAACAAACCAAGAAAGCTGGGCCTGACCAAGCCAGAGAAGTGATGCTTCGTTGCTGGAGGCGCGGCGTAGCCATTGTGACTTGTGGGGTTTCGACTTTGCGGTTGGTTCCACCTTTAACCATAACAAAAGAACTAGTAGATTCTAGCCTAGAAATCATTGGTGACGTAATCAAAGAAGTTGACGAAGAATTTTCTTCTTAATCTCTATTCTTTTTTTGGTCTAAAATTTCAATAATTGTGGAATATCGCGAAGAAATCTCCATACTGTTTTTGTAACCCTTTTTTGCGTAGACGTTACGTATCTTTATTTTAGTGCCCACAGAAAAATCCTTAACTGTTTCGGCCAAGTTTCGCCAAGCTGAAACTCTGAGTTTGCCTGTTTTGTCACTTAACTCAAAACTGGTTACTGCAACTTTTTCATTTTGAGCTGTTGTAACCTCTCGCAATACTGGTTTTGACGTAATGGTTCCTTCAACTGTTAACTGTCCCCCATCTTTTGTTATTTCAGCCAACTTTTTTGTTGACTCATTAACAATTTTGATTTTTCCTTTGTCTCCGAGGTGCAGTTCTGGTTTTCCATCCAGTCCTTGACGCACATACGCGTGAGAAACTGTAACTTTTTGCTCTCTTTGAATTCTACCTTTCTCCAGCACTTTTACTTTATCGTCCCACAACACAACTCTTATGGTTCCAGTTTTGTCTGAAACAATAAAGCTACCAACTTTTCCATGTGTCCAATCTTTGCGTTTGAAGGTTCTAACTGGATAAACATTAACAACTTCTCCAGTTAACGAAACATCATTTAACCCTGACATAATGTCTTTGATTTGAATTTTAAGACAAAACTTTTTCTGGGAAATTTTCACTCCAAGTTCACAAGCAATAAGCCGTGATGCTGTTTGATCTGTTAAAAAGTTTCCCGCTTCTGCTTTTTTGTTTTCAATCATTTCAAGAAGTTGTTCACGATTAAGATTAGAACAGGTAGTTAAAATTTGGTTGATTATTTCTTCTAAACCCATGTTGTCTCACTGAACTGATATTAACTCATGTTTCGCTTCCAACCTTTTTGTTGGCTGGTTGGTTTTTGTTTTTATCCTTTATTTTAACTATTCTGAAAAAGGAAAAACAAAAAGAATTGATCACTCTTCTTCTTCGGAGTCTTCTTTGCCATAAACCATATACAAGAAGCCTAAAACTAAAGCTACGAAAATCAAAGCTGATAATCCGACGAGTATCCAAGCGAAATAGCCGTCTACAGTCATGTTAAATTCTCCAGTTGTCTAAATTAATTGAATGTGGCCTATTTAAGCTAATTCCCTTTCCAATCTGCCATTAAGCAGTCATAGAGCTTGTCTCTCTCTTCAATTTTATCATAAAGCCCTAACTCATCTGCTATCTTTTGAGCGATCAGATGGTAACAAATGTTTGCTTCCCTATCCATCACTCGAAAATAAAAATCATCACAAGAACAAAAACCCGCCTCAGGCAAAATCTGATACTCTCGTTCTCTTCCTACAACTATCCAAACGACTATCCCGCTAGGAATAAAAACATACTTTTTCACTTGTTCTCCTTGGATTGCATCCCATGCCTTTGTAAAACGGGAACCAAAAGCCTCCGATAGCTGGGCTAACTGTTTTTCTGTTAAATCTCCCTTTGTTTTTGCCTCTTTGCAAATTTTTTGGAGCAATTTGACTTCTTTAGAGATTTTCATTAACTCTGTTATCGTGCGAACTAATTATTTTGTTTTTCTGGAACAATCAATGTTCAAACAATTATTTTTGTTGTTGAATCAGTCGATTTTTATTGGCTCGCCGTTTGATTGTTTTTCTTCAATTTTGGGCAACGTAACTTCCAGTACCCCATTTTTGTAAGAAGTTTTTGCTTTTTTTGGGTCAATCTTTGATGGAATTTCAATTTGTTTGTAATATTTGCGTTGAGGTGTGTTCACAGAAATGGTTAATAGTTCAGGGGTTCCAGAAAGTTTGATTTCTTCTTTTGCAACTCCGGGAAGCTCTGCTATGACTTTGATTTCCTTTTCTGTATCCACAATGTCCACAAGAGGCTCCCTCTCTTGTTTTACGTCTAAACAGGGTTTATTTATTCCACAAGTTTTTGCATCATTTGAAGGTTTGACGTTGCCAAATTCTCTGATTTTTGGTTTGCCATCTGGTCCGATGGTCATGCTGTATCCATAAACAAAAGGCCCCCACTCGGGTACTGTTGATCCGTCTGGAAGTTTGCGTTCACGCTTCATTTGTTCGGGTATACGTGTTCTAAATTGCTCAAAATTTCGCTCCATCATCTCTTCCATTTCGCGCATCATGTCTTCGATGTCCCCAAAGAACCAGTTTCCAAAAAATGGGGTTCGCCTTTTTCGTTTCTTAAACCATTCAGGTAAATCGTCGCCTGACATCACTTTCACTTTGAATGTACATACGTTATGGAATAGATTAAATCTTTCGAAGTTGCCTTCTATTTGCTGGTTAATGCTTCCATGATTGATTTGAACAGTTCATTGTTAGCAGCACAAACAAAAGAAACTCGTTGGGTCGCTTCTAGAGGCACATTAAGTTCAGATCCTTCTGGTGTAACAATGATTCCTCCTGATTCTCGAAGAATAAGATAGGATGCAACCATGTCAGTTACCCTCAGTTTTCCTCTGATGTCGACAAAAGCGTCGGTTGATCCATCTGCAACATAGCAAATTTCCTGTGCATTAGCTCCAAAATGTCGGAAATGTTTTCCAGAACTAAACAACCCTTTCAGTTTAGGTAAAAAATCTTCAATTGTAAAGGTGTTTAGATCTATGCCAATAACTGCATCGTGTATATTTTTTACTTTTGACGGTTTTATCGGCCTTCCGTTCTTGAATGCACCTTTATTTTTTTGTGCAGTGTAAGTTATGTCGTGAACTATGTCGGATACAATGGCAATTTCAACATTTTTTAGGTATGAACCATCGGCAACTGCGACAACGTGAGCGCAAAAGGGCAAGCCATGAACTGCGTTTGTTGTTCCGTCCACCAGGGGCGCCATAATATTTCTGGGCTGCTTTTTTCATTTCTTGGACGCATTCTTGAACTATTTTGGGCCAATCCACCATTTTTTCACACCTTTAATTTTCAGATAATCAAACACTCATTTAGACTTTTAAGCGCAAACCTCAGCAAAAAAACACTTAAGGAAGATTAGAACTTTGAAACAAAGGAGCGGGGGTCGCCGAGCTAGGTCAAAGGCGCAGGCTTCAGGAGCCTGTCTCGTAGGAGTTCGTGGGTTCGAATCCCACTCCCCGCACCATTTTGTTGTTACTTTGAGTCTGATTTTCTCCTAAAATCTTAAAGCTGGTTCAAGAACTACCAGTACCTAATTGTAATGAGAAAACTGTAACTGCGATGGATAGGAGAAAAGGGGAATGTCGCAAGCTAGAAAACCTACTGGATTTGTTCGGAGATTCTTGGCAAGGAATATGGCGTGGGGTCACAGAAGTTTCTATAAAAATGCTGCCAAAGCTCTTGATTTTCAACATGACGATAAAATTCTTGAGATCGGATTTGGGTCTGGTTTATTCATTAAAAAGTATGCTTCCCATGTTTCAAGGATAGCTGGGTTAGATTATTCTGAAGACATGAGGAAGTTGGCAAGTAGTATCAATAAAAGCCTCATTGAATCAGGAAAAGCTGAATTCAAGCAAGGAGATGCCTCGGCTCTTCCGTGGGATGAGAATGAATTTTCTGCAGTTGTAGGAATTGAAACATTCTTCTTTTGGCCTGAACCTGAAGCCTCTCTCAAAGAAGTATTTCGAGTATTATTCCCTGAGGGCAGATTAGTCCTTGAAATGGCTTATAAGAAAGATGATGGAAGAGACCACACAAAAGATCTAAAAAAATACAATTTTACCCTGTACAGCGGTGAAGAGATGAAAACCCTGCTGAAACAGTCCGGATTCAGCGATATTTATGTAGACTATTACAAGAGTGTATGTGGTTTCCCTTCAAAGGTTACGTTGTTCCTAAAGGCATGATCGTAAAAGAAAAAAACCCAAAAACTAAATGCGATTTTGTTGCGAAATTTGGTTGCAGTTATCTTTCCAGTTTTCAATTATTTCTGTTAATTGTTCACATTTGTGTTTTTGTAAAAACTTGGTTAGTTCGTTGTCTGTGCTCATTTTTTGTTGCATTTCTTTTGTTAAGCAGGGGTCTTGAGTTGCTAATATTATTCCATCAGCGTAATTGGATGCACAAACAATTGCAGATAACAAATTCTTAAGTTTGGGTCTTGGGTTGCTGGCGTAAAGTTCGATGTAAAGGGGTTTTTCTAGTTGTTTACTAAAATCAAACGCCAAATTCTCTAACCAATAGGTTGTTGAGTAGTGCAAGTCGTAAACGGGAACCAAAAAGAAGTCTATATATTTTGCTAGGGCATTGAAGTCTTCACCATATCTTTCCTTACCAAAACATGGGTCTGGCAAAATTGTTACTGAAAAGCCCTTGTTGTTCTCTCTAACTAGTTCTGAAACTTCTGCAACCAGGTCTGTTACTGTTTTTGTGCGCCACTTTGTCCGTTCCATATTGCTTTCTTTCTGTTTTTCAGTACATCTTTCACAGGTGCAGTATTCGGATCTTGCAAAACCAATGGATTCGAGATGAATTCCTGTGACATCTGCTTTCAGGGTTTCAGTTACTAAATCCAGAATTTGTTGCTGGTATTCTTCAACACTTGGACAGATAATGTCCCAAAGAAAACGGTGGTTTTTGTTTTTGCGGTTTGCTTTTCCTTGTTTAGAAACGGCTACCCATTCGGGCTTTTTTCTTCCAGTAACATTGTCGCCAAAACAACTGATTATGTTATAGCATTTGTGTGCGGGTTTTTTAATTCTGCCTGTGCAGGACTTAACACAATAGAATGTTTCATCAAAGCCTTCAATGGGTTCTGGTTGGCTTGTTAGGGCTCCCATTTTCATTTATGTTCACTTCCAGGAGACAGTTGGTTGGCTTATCCAATTTAACTTTTTTTAACTGCCGTAAATTTGAACTCAATTTTAATTTGAACTAATTATTGCGTCATAAACTTGAGTTGCTATTACCTTTGCTCCTTCGGTGGTGGGGTGAACTCCATCGATAAGATATTCGGGGTGATTTTTCATTTCACTGTACACGTCAATAATTGTTATTTTTTGTTCATTTGCTACTTGCTCAATTAGGGGAATTATTTTTTCTGAAAAACTTTCAGGCTGCAAATCATATTTATTGTCAAAAATTGGCGGAGGTTTCACAACAAAAATTTTTGGCTTAGTCCCAAGTAACTGAATTTGATTGAGAATTTTTGTGTAATCTGCAACAAAATTGTCTATGGACTGAAAATTATCTGTACGGGCGTCGTTGGTTCCAAGCATTATAACAACAATGTTTGGCAAAACTTCTCTTGCTTCAAAAAAATCATCTGTATTCCAGTATGCATTATGTGTGTCGAAGAGGACTGTTGCTCCACTGCTTCCAAAATTATCAACAGTATAGTTTTCTCCAAGCATGGTTTGTAGTTGACTGGGGTAGTTATATTCTTCTGTTATGCTGTCTCCCATACATGCAACTCGGATTTTGTTTGTTTTGTTGACGTTGTCTAGAACAATTATTGTTATTAAAACCAAAATCACTATTATGATTCCACTGTGTGCTGCAACTTTTTTTCCTCACAATAGAAAATGTCAAAATCTAATTAAACAATGCTGAAAACCTTGAACTTGATTGTAACTGTTATGACACATCTTTTTAGTACGACCGTTATTTTATCCTTTAGTTGTCATCATCCATGTATAACAACTCATATAGCCGTAAATATTTTCGAGAATCATATGCATCAACATGGTAAATGGCTGAAGGAGCATTTGTAAAATCTTTGTCTAAATATTCTTGAACTGGTCTTAAAGTAATTTCCCAAATATAATGATATGTTCCACTTTGGTCGGAATATGGTGCATAATCTGTTACCTTTTCAGTTACTTCATAAATTACAGCAACAGGCATCATTTTTTCAACTGGTTCTTCTAAATGCGAGGTCTGCACCAATTTTGCTTGAAACCTGAAAATGACTAAATTTGCATCCACAACCATCCCTTGAAGACTTTCTTCGTCCCATTCTCCTTTAAGAGCTATTTGAATCGCTTCAATTTTGGATATGTGCGGTGAATTCTCTGACAAAATCATGGTCGAAGAGTAGCGGTTCCATAGTAATTCATTCGAGGTAAGTAGGTCCTGATTGTCCTCTGATAGTTTTGCCAGTGTGCTGAATTGCATAACATTTGCCGTCGCCAAAAAAGCGATTCCAATTATCATTATGAGACTGAGATACTTCCAATTTTTGATGAGAAATACTGAAGAATGTCTTGTTTCAGGGGGTTGTGGGGTTTCTTCAACTTTTGACATCATCGCCATTGCCGCTTCTCCAAGGAAAGAAAGCTTGTATTTCCCATCATCTGTTTTTGTAACCAAGTCTCCTAAGTTGTCAAGGTGATAGTTAAAATGGGAGCTAGATATTCCTAGAGATTCGAACATATCTGAGAAATTTCGTGGCTCTTCTGCTAACATCTTTTTTTTTCAAAAAATTTGACAAACAAATTTTCCTATTATTGTAAATGAGTTTAATTAAGTAACTTTTTCGGTTTTTTGTCCACATTTAATCACTGTTTTTGTTCTTGCTTTTTTTATGAGGTCTGTTAGGGCGGCGAAGGCTTTGCTGACATTTTCCATGGCTAGGACGATTATGGTTTCGGTGTAGCAGCTCATGGTTTCTTCGATGTTTATGTGACGTCGAGAGAGGCCGTTGTAGAATGCTTGTACGCATCCGGAGGTATAGGTTATTTCGTTGGGACTTCTGATTATTATGGTTGCGAGGTCTTGTTTTTGGTTGATTATTTGGTTTGGGGTGAAAATTGTTGTTATTTGGTTGAAGGAATTAAAGTCAGAAATTAGGGTGATTATGGTGTTTCCTTCGATTATTTGCAAAAATTCTCCTTGAAAGATGGCAAGGGTTTTTCGAATTTTTTCTAGTGTTTCCTTTGTTTTGTGTACCGAAACTTTTGCCATGTCCGTTCGGATGTTTAAATCACTGCCTGCGACAACTTTGGTGATTTTTCCTTCCAGTATGTTGTAATTTGTTTTGGCTCGTTTAACTGCAGTTATGACGCTTTCCATGTTTACTTCCGCTTCGAGGCTTTCTTGGACTTTTGGCAATAGTATCCTTGCTATGGCGCTGTGGTTTGCATAGTCTCGTTGTAGAGCGTCTTGTAGTGAGAGATCCTCGTCGATGAAGTTTTGCACGGTTTTAGATATGGAATTGGCCATTTTTGGTCACTTTTGTTTGTTTAATCTAGATAATGACCAAAATCTATATAAGCGTTTCTGGATTTAAACACCACAAACTGGGAACTCAAATGAAAGATACGGTAATTTTAGCCTATTCTGGCGGACTGGACACGTCCGTTCTCATAAAATGGTTACAGGAAAACTGTGACGTAGATGTAATTACATTCACCATGGAGCTAGGCCAGAAAAGCAATCTCGCCAAAGTCGAAGAAAAAGCCAACAGTCTGGGAGTCAAAAAACACTACTCAATAGATGGCACAAAAGAATTCATAACAACGTATGTTTTTCCCGCCATTAAAGCGAACGCCCTTTACGAATCAGAATACCCAATGGGTACCGCTCTAGGTCGACCCTTAATTGCCAAAAAACTGGTTGAAATCGCCCAAAAAGAAGGCGCCATTGCAGTTGCCCACGGTTGCACCGGAAAAGGAAACGACCAAGTGCGCTTTGACATCACCGTGAAGGCTTTGGCTCCAGACCTCAAGGTTATGGCTCCTGTGCGAGAATGGGGCATGTGCCGAGAAGAAGAAATCAAATACGCCAAAGAAAAAGGCATAACGATTCCTCATTTATCTGACCCTTACAGTATCGATGAAAATATCTGGGGACGAAGCATCGAATGTGGCCCCCTAGAAAACGCAGACCAAGAACCGCTCGAAGAAATCTACACCATAACTACTTCCCCTGAAAAAGCACCCGACACGCCGGAGTATGTTTCAATTTGCTTTGAATCTGGTGTCCCCGTTGCCTTAAATGGCAAAAAAATGGACCCTGTAGCCTTGATAGAAAAATTAAATGAAATTGCAGGAAAACATGGCGTGGGACGAGTAGATCATATCGAAGACCGTCTAGTCGGAATCAAATCCCGAGAAATCTACGAAAATCCTGCCGCAGAAGTTTTAATTGAAGCCCACAAAGACCTAGAAAAAATGGTTCTCACCCGACACGAACTAGAATTCAAAAAAATAATCGACGAAAAATGGGGCTGGTTAGTTTACACTGGATTATGGATAGACCCCCTGCGAGAAGCTTTAGACGAGTTCATTAACAAGACTCAGGAACGAGTCTGCGGCGAAGTAAAAATGAAACTATACAAAGGACAATCCTGGCCTGTGGGACGATCTTCCCCTATGTCGTTGTATGACAAGAATTTGGCGACATATGAGGTAGAAACTTCCTTTAATCAAGCCTCTGCTGAGGGTTTCATCGAACTTTGGGGATTGCCCACCCGGGTTGTGACCCAGCTAAAGGAGAAAGCCAAAAAATAAAACAAATGTTAACGAAACCAACAGCTCAAAAAGGTTGTCAGTTTCTATAAAAACAAAAAAATGAATTGGATGTGAAAAAAGTTGTCTAAGCTGTTGCGTGGAGGCCGAATAGGCTCTGCTCGAAAAGATGCGGTAGAGTTTACTGCGTCCATAAAAAGCGACAAAAAGCTACTGGAAGCTGTGATTAAAATCAATAAAGCCCACGTAACCATGCTCACAGAGCAACAAATAATCTCCACCGAAACTGGGGCCCAACTTTTGAAAGCATTATCAGAGATCGACCCAAAAATGGAGTTAGACCCCAGCCTTGAAGACGTTCATCTAGTAGTTGAAGAAGAAATAAACAAAAAACTAAAACCAGAAATCGCTGGAAACCTGCATGTCGCAAAAAGCCGAAACGACCAAGTAGCCACCGCCATACGAATGGCTTTGCGAACCGACATTCTAGACGTGATTGCAGTTATTGTTGCCTTGCAAGAATCTTTGATTGAGCTTGCGCAAAAAAACACCGAAACTTTGGTTCCTTCTTACACTCACTTGCACCCAGCACAGCCCATTACTTTTGGTCACCTTCTGGTTTCTTACGTTGATGCCTTGGAACGAAGCCTCCAACGTCTACAAGAAACGTACAAGCGAGTAAACAGTTGTCCCATGGGAGCTGGTGCAATTGCAACAACCAGTTTTCCAATTAACCGAAAGCAAACCGCCCAACTATTGGGCTTTGATGATGTGCTAGAAAACTCCATAGATGCCGTAGGCAGCCGAGACTTTGTACTAGAAACCATCGCAGACCTAACTTTGCTTGCTACCGACGTTAGCCGAATCGCTGAAGACTTTCTAGTTTGGAGCAGCCCCGACTTTGGAATACTAGATTTGCCAGAAAGTTTTGCTTTTACAAGCAGCATAATGCCCCAGAAGAAAAATCCAGATGTGTTGGAAGTGATCAGGGCAAGGATGAGCCAAATATTGGGAAATTTCGTAGCTTGTGCCACAACCATGAAAGCCTTACCTTCTGGATATAACTTGGACCTTCAAGAGTTAACTCCCAAACTTTGGGGATCCATCGAAACTGTTGAAAAATCTGTTTGTATTCTTTCTGAACTCGCCAAAAACCTGAAAGTCAACCCAAACGTGTTTGACAAACAGGTCCTGAATTACTCTACAACTACTGAATTGGCTAACATGCTGGTGAAAAAGTATCAAGTTTCTTTCCGAACCTCTCACAAGATAGTGGGAACCATTGTCAAAACCCTGATTGACAAAAATTTGGTCCTTTCCGACTTGTCACCTGAACAATTAAATAACACCGCTAAAGATTGTGCGGGAATCACTCTAGCCGTTAAACTGGAGGACATAAAGGACTCTATTGACCCCAAAAAATGCGTGGAAAGCCACAAAACTTTGGGTGGTCCTGCTCCAGCAGAAGTAAAACGAATGCTCAAAAACCGATTACAGTTGACGAGCAACTCCAAAACAAGCCTTAAAGACCAAGAAAGCAGGCTAGAAGAAGCTGACGTGGAACTGGAATCTGCGGTTCAGCGCTACTCAACAAACTAAGAAATGATTACAATAGTGTAGGTCATAAAAGTGAACACAAAAACTAAAGAAACCGGTAAAGCTGTTCTTGTTTTAGAAGACGGCTCCACCTTTGTTGGACATGGGTTTGGATCCCCAAAGAAAGTCTCTGGAGAAATCGTTTTTTCGACTTCCATGGTTGGATACCCCGAATCCTTGACTGATCCCTCGTATAAGGGGCAAATCCTTACTTTCACGTATCCTTTAGTTGGGAATTATGGCGTTCCGCCTTATGTGGAAGAAAACAGTGTCCTCAAATATTTTGAATCCGACAGCATCAAAGTAACCGGCTTTGTTGTTCACGAACTATGTAAACATCCCTTCCACTGGGCAAGCACCAGAACTCTTGACCAATGGCTCAAAGACGAAGATGTTCCTGGAATCTACGGAATCGACACCCGAAAACTCACCAAAAAACTGCGAGTAAACGGTGTCATGCTGGGAATCTTAAAAGTATGTGAAGCAGGGGAAGAACCAAATATACCTGAACTGGTTGAAGAAGTAAAAACCGTCCAAGACCCCAACTTCACTGACCTCGCAAAACAAGTAACCGTAAAACAACCAACCCTTTATCCCTCAGGAGGAGACCACACCGCAGTTTTACTCGACTGTGGTGTCAAATACGGCATAATCCGCAACCTTCAACGAAGAGGTTTCGATGTAATGCGGGTGCCTTACGATTTTACTGCAGACCAGATTTTGCAATACAGTCCTGATGCCGTAATGATAAGCAACGGTCCTGGAGACCCTAAAAACTGTGTGCAAACTGTTGAAACCGTTGCAGAATTGCTGGACGAAAACATACCCATGATGGGGGTGTGCCTTGGAACCCAGATTCTGGCTTTGGCCTTAGGTGGTGACACTTACAAACTAAAATATGGTCACCGGTCTCAAAACCAGCCTGCCTTGGATTTGGAAACTGGACACTGTTACATTACAACCCAAAACCATGGATACACCGTGAAGCGTGAATCTATCAAGGAAACCGGACTAAAAGAGTGGTTCATGAACGCCAACGACAAAACAGTTGAAGGAGTAAAACACAAAAGCAAACCCGCTTTTGCCTTGCAGTGGCATCCTGAAGCCTCTCCAGGACCATATGATACGGAGTTTCTTTTTGATAGGCTCAAAAAATTAGTATTGGAGGCGGATTAAATGCCCAAGTTCGAATGGATCAAAAAAGTTGTAGTTTTGGGCAGCGGAGCCATCAAAATTGGAGAAGCCGCAGAATTCGACTACTCTGGAAGCCAGTGCCTGAAGGCTCTTCGTGAAGAAGGAATAGAAACCGTCCTAGTTAATCCAAACATTGCAACAATCCAAACTGATCCTAGACTAGCAGGAAAAGTCTACTTGTTGCCTGTAACCCCCGAGTTTGTGGAAGAAGTCATCGCCAAAGAGCGCCCCGATGCCATAATGCTAAGTTTTGGAGGACAGACCGCTCTTAATTGTGGAGTTCAACTCGCTCAGAAAGGAATTTTGGACAAATACGGCGTCAAAGTATTAGGAACCCCCGTAAAAACTATCGAAGATACCGAAGACAGGGAACTGTTCCGTCAATCTATGCTAAAAGCTGGTGTTTCTATCGCCAAAAGCAAAGCCGCCAGCAGTTTAAAAGAAGCCGTAGAAGTCGGCCGAGACATCGGATATCCAGTTATCATCCGTGTTGCTTACACTTTGGGCGGTAAAGGCTCAGGCGTAGCCCACAACGAAACTGAACTCAAAGACATCGTGAGTAAAGCTTTGGGTCAGAGCATGATTTCTCAGGTTCTTATTGAAGAATATTTGGGGCACTGGAAAGAAGTCGAATACGAAGTCATGCGCGACTATGACGACAACTGCATCATTGTCTGTAACATGGAAAACTTTGATCCCATGGGAGTGCACACTGGTGATTCCATCGTAGTAGCTCCATCGCAGACCCTTTCAAACAGGGAATACCATATCCTTCGTTCCGCTTCCATAAGCGCTATACGCAGTCTAGGTGTAGTCGGAGAATGCAACATCCAATGGGCATTGGACACCAAATCAGAAAAAATCCGCGCCATTGAAGTTAATGCCCGTCTTTCTCGAAGCTCCGCCTTGGCAAGCAAAGCCACCGGATACCCCATCGCATACATTGCAGCTAAACTATGTATTGGTTATACTTTGCCTGAACTGCAAAACAAGGTAACCCACGTAACAACTGCCTGTTTTGAACCTGCCCTTGACTACCTCGTAGTTAAATATCCCCGTTGGGATCTTCAAAAATTCAAAAACGTCGACAGACACGTCGGCCCCCAAATGAAATCTGTAGGGGAAGTTATGGGAATTGGACGATGCTTCGAAGAAGCCCTACAAAAATCCATCCGCATGCTTGACATTGGCAAGTTTGGATTAGTTTGTAACCCAGAAGAAGACGAACCCGAATCACTAGAAACCATAAAGGACATTTTAGCCCATCCTACTGACCAGCGTTTATACATGATTGTAAAAGCCCTCAAACAGGGCATGAACATTGAAGAAATTTATGATTTAAGCGGTGTGGACCCGTTCTTTTTGCATAAAATTAAAAATGTTATCGACATGCAAAACAAACTGGAAAAAATCAACCAAAACGACAGAAACTTTTTTGATACAATGCGTGAAGCAAAGCGCATCGGTTTCTCTGATCTACAAATTGGTATTTGCCTTGGCACAGATCAGTTTACTATACGTAATCTACGAAAAAAAGCAAATATTATTCCTTCAATTAAACAGGTTGACACTCTTGCTGCAGAATGGCCCGCCAAAACCAATTATTTGTACTTAACTTATGGAGGCGACGAAGATGACATTCAGTTTTCTTCAGAGAAAAAGAAGGTTATTGTTCTTGGTGCGGGCGTTTTCCGTATTGGTTCTAGTGTCGAGTTTGACTGGTGTGGAGTTAATACCATTTGGGCTCTGAAAAAGAACGACATCGACGAAGCCATTATGATTAACTACAATCCTGAAACTGTTTCCACAGACTACGACATGAGCGACAAATTATACTTTGAAGAACTAACTCTTGAAAGAATCCTCGACATATACGACAAAGAACAACCCCTGGGAATAATCGCAAGCGTGGGCGGACAAATCCCCAACAACGTGGCTCTAAAACTGTCAAACGTGGGTGTAAACATTTTAGGAACCACAGGAGAAAGCATCGACCAAGCTGAAGATCGAGTCAAATTCAGTGCATTGCTTGATACACTTGGAATTCCTCAACCTGAATGGCGGGATTTGTCAACAGCCAGTGACCTCAAAAATTTCGCTGACGAGGTTGGTTATCCGGTTCTTATTCGTCCTAGTTACGTTTTGTCTGGCTCTGCAATGCGGGTCGCCTATACCGAAGACGAACTGGAAGATTTCCTAAAACTTGCAGCTAAAGTTTCCAAAGATCACCCTGTGGTCATTTCAAAGTTTATCGAAAACGCCAAAGAAGTGGAAGTAGACGGCGTCTACGATGGTGAAGACAACATAATCGGAGCAATTGTGGAGCATGTGGAAAACGCTGGAGTTCACAGTGGTGATGCTACTATGGGTATTCCGGCTTTAACTTTAAGTAGCGACGTTTTGCAAACCGTTAGTCTATACACTGACAAAATAGTTGAGGCTCTCAAAATCAGGGGTCCTTACAACATTCAGTACCTGGTAAAAAATGGTGTAACCTATGTTATTGAATGCAACCTGCGAGCATCCCGAAGTATGCCTTACGTAAGCAAAACACGTGGGGTCAACATGATCGAACTTGCAACCCTTGCAATGCTGGGCAAAAAATTCAAAGATTCCGGATTTATCGATTTGCCTGAAATTAGCCACGTAGGCGTAAAAGTTCCCCAATTTAGTTTCATGCGCCTAAGCGGAGCAGATCCCGTTCTGGGCGTAGAAATGCTTAGCACAGGCGAAGTTGCTTGTCTGGGAGAAAACTTTACTGACGCTCTTTCAAAGGCCATGCAATCTGCTGAGTTTAAGATGCCCCCTTCAGGCGGTTCGGTTTTGATTACTGTTGGCGGAGAAGAACTCAAAAAACAGGTTGTCTCAATCGGTCAGGCGTTCCGAAAGCTTGGTTTCAAAATCTATGCCACTAAAAACACCGCTAAAGTAATGCAAAACGCAGGGGTGGATAACGTGTTTGTTTTGCACAAGGTTCGGGAAAAAGGTCAAACCCCTAACATTGTTGATTACTTGCAAAAGGGTAAAATCCATCTAGTTATCAACATTCCAATGCCCAATCATCTTGTGAAGTTCTCTGAAGTTCTTGATGACGAATATACCATCCGACGCTTGGCTGTTGAATTTAACATACCCATAGTTACTAATCTCCAGTTGGCGTCAGCGTTAACAAAAATCCTAGAACAACGGGAAGCCAACAAGTTCGATATACGTTCACTGAACGATTACATGGACAGCCTGCCCAGAAAATTCTGGTAAAATACAAAGAAACCGAAGAGAGTTTAATCTCTCGGTATTATTTTGATTTTTCTTTTGAACTTCAGTTTTGCTGTTAGGATTTTTTCTGTGCCAAAAAGTCTCGACGCAATATAAAGCACAACGATTGTGAAGATTGCCATGTATACGATTCCTCCAATTGCTCCGACGTAGTTGCCGGTGAATGTTACGTTGGTTGCTAGCATCGAATGGGTGAAGGGTATTGCGAGAATTATTATTGACAGCGGAAAGGGTAACGCGTTAATATCTGTAAACATGGTGAACACCATGGGGACGATAAACAGAACTGAAAGTGGACCGACAAGTGCTTGTGCCCCTCTAACGTCTTCTGCAAACACGGACAACGAAATTGCTAATGCCAACGCTGACAGTAGTGCCATAAACAGGGAAACTCCAAGAATTGCGTAGGACTCAATTGTAGGAGCTAATCCTAGGGCTACTAGGTCAACGTTTCCTGTTCCAACCATTCCAGTGAAGGAGTTCATGTAGTAACTTAGGCCGAGAATATACGCAACAGCGCCAACCAGTGCAACGATTATTGAGCCTGTTAGTTTTCCAGCCAAAATTGTGGTGCGGTTAATGGGCATGGTAAGCAGGGTTTCCAGGGTTTTTTCTTCTTTTTCTGAAGCAACTGTTGTTGCCGCAAGTTGCATGGCAAAAATCAACAAAGTCATTATTCCTACAGGCATTGCTATTGACTGAGACATCATCAAGCCAAACAAAACATCAGGACCTACGTCTGCCCCCTCGCCTTTAACTATGGATTTTTCGTCCAACATTAGTGGATTCAAGATTTCTGTTGTATTTGCTCCTGGGAAACCTTGTTGGATTCTTTGGTCAACAATTCCGCTTCCAAAGTTGAAAAGCACGCTGTTAATGACAGATGACTGGGACGCAGAAGCAATTCCGCCTCCACCACTGAAGGGAGTATAAACTGTAAGGTCTCCAGACCCACCGTTAGTTATGTTCTGGCTGAAACCATCGGGAATTACTACTAAGTTTGTGAAGTTGGAGTCTTGCATTTGTTCCAACGCTTGGTCTATTGTCATGTCATCAAAGTGTGTTATTGTGAAATTGAATATGGTTAGATAGTTTTCAAGGCTAATTGCTACTGCGCCTTGGTCTTGGTCTACTATTGCAATTGACGTTTCTTGTATGTTCTGTTCTGCCGACTCAACAGATGTTTGAACAGCAAACCCCATCAATGGGAACATGAGCAACGGAACAATTATCATGCTGAGCAAAATTTTGGGGTCTCTGACCATTTCTTTTACTTCTTTTGTTATGATGTTCATCAAACCGCTAAACAAATCCAACTACCTGCCCAAACACTTCTTCAAGATTAACCGCCTTGTATTTTGTCTTAAGCTCCGAAGGTTCGCCCTCAAGGATAACCCTGCCATTGTTAACTAACGCCACTCTGTCACACAGGTATTCGACTTCAAGCATGTTATGGCTTGAAAGAAGAATAGTAACCTTGTGCTCTTTCGCGTAACGCTTTATCAAATTACGAACATGAACTGAATGGAGAACATCCAAACCGCTGTTGGGCTCATCCAATATCGCAAGTTTAGGTCTTGTCATAAGCGCCCGTGCAACTAGGAGTCTTCTTTTCATTCCTTTGCTGTAGCCTTTCACTTTGTCTTTTAGTCGGTCTCCGAGACCTGAAATTTGGGCTGCGGCGTCAACTAGCTCTTGGATTTTTGCTTTGTCTTGGGTCCTGAAACTTGCCATAAACCGCAGATATTCAAACCCCGACAGGTTCTTGTATGCACCCGCCTCTTCTGGAAGGTAACTGATTACGTTACGAACTTGAGAAGCCTGACTGACAACATCATAGCCAAAAACTGTTATTGTTCCTGAAGTGGGTAACAGCAGGGTTGAAGTAATCCTAAGGCAGGTTGTTTTTCCTGCTCCGTTCAATCCAATTAACCCGAATATTTCCCCCTCGTTTATTTTGAAGCTTAATCCATCAAGAGCTCTGACTGAACCGAAATTTTTCACTACATTTTTTGCTTCTACTGCAATACTCATAAAAATGCCCCCGCTTAATGAATAAATTTAGAGAAGCATCTTTAATAAATCTGCTTTGGTGACAATTCCGACAACTTTTCCTTTTGCCAAAATCAAAACCGCGGGATAAACCTGCAGTAAACTAGAAATCAACTGTAATGGGGCATCTTCTCCTACTTGAGGAAAAGCTTCTTCCATTACTTTTTCCACAGAAAGCTTAGATACCTGTGATAAGTCCTTGCCTGCAGAAACTTTTCCTATTATCGCCTTTTCAGAAATACTGCCTACGGCATGTTCTCCATCAAAGACTGGAAGCTGAGAATAACCATGCTCGGCCATTGTCTGAACCGCTTTAGAAACTAGGTCTGTTTTTTGGAGTCCAATAACTCTGTTGTGTAGCATTTCTTCGGCTAAAACTTCTGTTTCTGTTTGCATTCTTTCTAGGGTGTCAAAAATAGATTTTACTTTTGTGTATGCCGGGTCAATTTTTTGGGATTCAAGTTTTGCGATTAACGATTGGCTTACTCCTGCAAGTCTGGCAAGTTTTTGTTGGGTCAGTCCCATCATTCTTCGTTTTTTTGCAACTTCTTCGATGGAGGGTAACATGATTTGACTTTTGTTTGCCCTCCTAATATTCTTTTTGGAATATTTTTTTCAGTAAAATATTAAAATAATAATGACGTTGCTATGTTCATCAACCCTGCGACAGGGTAGGAGACTACAAAAAAATGTCATCCAAACAAAAACAAAATGGGCGGTCTATTGCTGAAATCAACCAGAAAATCAAAACTGGGGACGTTCAGGTTTTGACCGCAGAAGAAATGAAGAAACTCGTGGAAAGTAGCGGTGTAGAAGTCGCCTACAAAGAAGTGGACGTAGTTACAACTGGAACTTTCGGCGCGATGTGTTCTTCAGGAGCAGTAATCAATCTTGGGCATGCAGACCCGCCCATAAAAATTCAACGAGCTTGGCTAAACGATGTTGAAGTCAGCCATACGGGTGCCGCTGTTGATTTATTTATTGGTGCTACTCAGATGTCCGAAACCGACCCCTTCGAGTACGGAGGCGGTCATGTAATAGAAGACCTAATATCAGGCAAAGAAATCGAAGTAAGAGCCACATCATACGGAACAGATTGCTACCCCCGAACCAAACTGGATACAACCATAACCAAAGATGACCTAAACCAGTTCTATTTGCTGAACTTTCGTAACTGCTATCAAAGATATGTTTGTGCCACAAACAGCCGTGAAGAGATAATTTACACTTACATGGGTAAACTTTTACCCAAATATCGAAACGCAACCTACTCGGGCGCAGGATGCCTCAATCCCTTAATGAACGACCCCGATTACGAAACCATAGGAATTGGTACTCGTATATTCCTTGGTGGTGGACAAGGTTATGTTATTGGAGAAGGTACGCAACACGATCCCACAAACAGGTTTGGTACCTTGATGGTGCGAGGGGACTGCAAACAAATGAGCCCAGAATTCATCCGCGGAGGGGCCTTTACTGAGTATGGCACTAGCATGTACGTAGGTATGGGAATTCCAATTCCAATACTAAATGAGGGCATAACCAAAAAAACAGCATTACGTGACGAAGAAATACTAACCGACATAGTAGATTATGGTGTTCCTCGCAGAGGTCGACCCAAACTTGGACAGGTCAGTTATGCAACTCTAAAATCAGGTCATGTAACAATTAACGACCGCAAAGTCAAAGTCAGCAGCCTTTCCAGCCTCAAAAAAGCAAGAAAAATTGCAGCAACCCTAAAATCGTGGATAGAAAATGGAGAGTTTTATTTATCTGCCCCCGCGGAAACCTTGCCAACTGGCTCAGTTTGCAACCCAATGCATCAAACCAGCCAAGTGGCCTTTGTTAACACAGTGGCTCACGATGCTGTTACCTGCAAAGTAAACGAAAAGATCACAACAGTTGCTCAACGAATAATCAGCAATGCAGTAAACCATGTGGTTGTGGTGGACAAAACTAACGAAATCAAAGGAATTGTAACTTCTTGGGACTTGACCCGTGCAGTTGCGGAAGGCAAAACAAAGTTAGAAGAAGTTATCACAAAAAAAGTATACACCACACACCCTGAAGAAACTGTGGAAGTTGCTTCCCGGAAGATGGCTCAGCATCACATCAGTGCATTGCCTGTTTTGGATCGTCAAAATAAGGTTGTGGGTCTGATTTCAACAGAGGATGTCGCAAAACTAAGAGGAAGGTGAACTAATATGGATAGAATTTTGTTAAGATTTTCAGAAGAAAACGTTGAAGACCCCATCACCTCGCAGGTGATCTTGGACCTCGGAATCCCCATGAGAATCGTAACTGCTACCGTGAACTCTTCCGGCGGAGACATCCTCATAGAAGTCCCAAAAGTTCATGTTCAAACAATAGTCAAAGCCTTTCAAGACAAAGGTGTGGTCGTTAAATTTCCCAAACTTATCGAAGTGGACTCCGACAAATGCACTGACTGCGGCGCCTGTTATGCCTTGTGTCCAGTAGACGCAATCTCCTACGACAATGACTACTCCGTAGTATTCGACGAAAAAACCTGCATCGGAAGCCCCTGCGGCTTGTGTGTAGACGCTTGTCCCGCCAGAGCAATTACACTTGTTGAGCAACACCGAAATAACAAAAAATGACAAGCAAAAAACTCTTCAAATTGGCTTTTCGCTACAAAGAATCAGATTGCACCATTGTTTGTGACAAAAAAGCTGGAATCCAAACTGCTAAAACGACAATCAAACGCAACCTGCGGCTGCGGTTGCAGGGGTTGTAGCTGATTTAGCGGTAAAGGATATGGTTGATTCTGGTTGCAAAGTTGCCGTAGTAGAAGATGGAGGTGAAGCGTACGCCGTCTCAAACCAGCCAATCACTGTTGGTTTTGCTGCAGGGCACGAACCCCTTTCCAAAGAAATGGGTTTTAGGCTCAAACATTTCCCTATTGGGGTGGCAACCAGTTCCGGAAAGTTCAGTCACGCATTCAGTTTTGGCGACGCCGACGCCGTAACAATTTTTGCTGTTAATGCTGGATTGGCGGACGCTGCAGCTACAGCTGTTGCAAACCTGATAACCGGAGATGATGTGGAGGCCACAATCAAAAAAGGTGTAAATGCAGCTTTGAGCATCGAGGGGGTTCATGGGGTTTTTATTTTGTATCGTGAAATTGTGGGAAAAGGCGGACAAGTCCCCGAAGTGATAAAGCTCAATCCTGATTAACTGCAGCTTTATTTGTAGCTTTATTCATGCGTGTTCCTTTGTGTGTATTATTTTTGGCTTATTTTATGATAAAAGGATATTTTTCAAGAATTCTTGACAAACTAAATGTATAATTTTCTTGTTTTCAGTAAAATTTTCTTGACTAAATATGATTTGTTTATTTTTTGTTGTTCTGGACTCAGAACATACACCATTTTGTGGCTTTTTTATGTAGTATATTGTTATATTATACTCTAATTTTTTAAACTAGATTGCTATACTAATCTGTATTGGTGAACATGGGTGCCTAGGCGTCGACGAAAATCGGGTTTGAAGGTTCTGAAGGCGGCTTCTTCTTCTTTGCGAATGCAACTGTTGATGACTTTAGTAAACAAAGGTCCACAATCATACACTGACCTAATGAAAGTTCTAAAACTTAACCCCAGCAGAGACGCCGGGAGATTCGCATATCACCTCAAATACCTTCTAAATGCTGACCTGATTGAACCCGATGTAGACAACAAGGAGTACTGTCTTACTGACCTTGGGAAAACTATGATTCAATTCACTGAAGACATCCAACAACAGTTTTTACAGCGGAAAAAAATTCTTGTACGAACCTCTCGCCTTGCTATGGAAGAATTTGACCGGAACAAAATCGTTGATGCTCTCGTAAAAGAAGCGAATGTTCCTGTTTTTCAGGCTCAAAAAATTGCTCGAGAAACCGAAAAACGGCTTCGAGACTTTAAAACAAAATACTTAACTGCGCCATTGATTCGAGAAATGGTAAATGCCATTTTGGTGGAAAAAGGATTAGAAGAATACCGTCACAAACTCACTCGACTTGGGTTGCCAGTTTTTGATGTAAACCAACTCATAGAATCAACTGGCACCACTAAACAAAGCGTTGAGGCAATCCACCAAGCAGCAGCCGACGCAGTAATGGAAGAATATACCTTATTGAACGTTTTACCTCGCGAAGTTGCTGATGCCCACTTGTCTGGGGGGTTACATCTTAAAAATTTAGGAACTTGGGTTTTAAAACCTGACCAGTTTATGCACGATTTGAGGTTCTTTTTCCAAAATGGACTAAACCATGGCGCAACTAACCTTAAGCAGCCCACGTATCTTCCACCTAAAACTTTGGAAGCTGCATTGCTTACTGCTTCTAATGTTTTAAAAATTGCATCTACGGAAGCTTCAGGAGAGCAATCCCTTGATTTCTTTAATGTTTTTTTGGCTCCTTTTACTCAAAACCTTTCAGAAGAGCGAATCCGTGAAGGTTTACGCCTTTTCATTTCTAACCTTAATCAACCTCTATTAAGCGGTAGCTCAGTTGGAGCATCCTTAGGCATTGAATTATTAATTCCAGAATTCCTAAAAGACAAAGATGCGATCGGACCCGAAGGAAAAACAGTTGGATGCTACCAGGACTTTGTAGAGGAAACCAGGCGCTTAGCATCCCTTATCTTTGAAGTTTTTCTTTACGATGACACCTATAAACCAGTTTTAAATCCTCGTCTGATAATCAAAATCCGACCCGAGGTTCTTAGAACTGCTGAGTGCACTCCTTTACTTTATGATGCTCACAAACTAGCAGAAAATGGTCTGCCATATTTTGCTAACCTGTGTTATCCTGATCAAACCACTGCCTCGTATACTTCGTCGGGTTTTAGGCTAGCCGCAAACTGGCGGGGAGACTGGGAATTAGATACCTTGCAAACTGGAAGTATAGACAGCGTCATAATTAATTTGCCTCGAGTCATGTATGAGGCAAAAGGTAAAGAAAAAAACTTTTTTAAGTTGTTGGATGATCAACTTGAGCTTGCGTTGCAGGCTCTGGAAATGAAGTATCAGACTATAAAGCAGCGTGAACGAGAACATATGTTGCCCTTTTTGATGCAAAAAACTGACGGTGACCAGTACTTCAGAATTGAAAACGCGGCTAGGTTAGTTAGTTTTGTGGGTTTGAACGAAACTATACAGGCCTTTTTTGACAAGCCCCTAAAACAAGAAGGAGAAACCTTGGATTTTGCAAAAAAGATCGTAACATATCTTTCTGATGACCTAGAAAAATACTCCAAAAAGCCTGAAACACGGGCTGCTTTGGCCATGGTGCCTGCTAGTTATGCTGCAAAGCGGTTAGCGTCACTGGATGCAGAAAAATATGGTTGGGGAACTGTTCACGCAAAAGGAACCAAAGAAAAACCTTTCTACACCGACTTGGTGGCTTTGCCTTTAGACATTCCAACTTTTTGGAAAGACAGAATCAAAGTAGAAGAACAATTCCACCAATTAACTCCCGGAGGTCACTTGGCAGTTATTCCCCTTGCGGATGAGCCCCAAAAATCTGACGACCTGTTGGCAATAACCCGAGACATTGTTAGCTCTTCACAAGTTGGACTGCATGTTTTCAACCGAAACATTGCATATTGTGCAGTTTGCCGCCAGATATTCTATGGAAAACTGGAAAAATGTCCCTCTTGCAGCTCTGTTAACATGCTTCAATCCTTCAGTCGCGTGTAAACATAAACCCTGTTTTTTTCTGGGTTTTTCTTTTTATTTTATTTTGGTTCGCTGTTTTTGTTAGACCCCTATATAAAATAGAAAATAATTCTACAGCAAAATCCTGTCAATAATTTGGGCTCTAGTTCGGGTTGGAATAGTACCTAAGTGTTAATTTAGTTGAACGCTTATACAAAATTTTATACTATTAACACTAAAAAATTAAATATACACTGTCAGCCCTAACTCTTTTATCTCACAAGTAAAAACATCTAAAGAGGTAATTTTTCATGGGCTTTTCAAACGGTATAAACAGCTCTCCTGCGCATCCACCGGCAAGCGATGTAGTGGTCTACACAACCAGCGGATGCCCTAGATGCGACATGCTGAAAAAATGGTTAAAAAATAAAAACACGACTTTTAAAGAAAAAAATCTAGAAGACTCCGACGTAATGACCGATTTGGTTATGAGAAACTTTGTCGTAATGTCCGCACCCGCCCTAGAAATTAACGGAGACGTATACACGGACAGCCAAATCTTCGAAAACAACGGAGTAATCAAATCTGATATTTCAAAAATATTTGAGGGAATGTAAATGACAGAAATGCTACACAACATCCGACCAATGGTCAGAGGAACAGACGGATTTATTGTTCCTTGGAGTAAACAAAAAATTATCGAACAGTTAATGACTGAAACCAAACTGGCAGAAGAATTCTACGACATGCCAGCAATCAGCCAAAAGGACGCAGAACTAGTTGCAGCTGAGGTTGAAACCAAAGTTTTTGATTTAAATCTCAAATTCATTAGCGGTCCTTTGATTCGAGAACTGGTAAACAACGTTTTGTTATCCAAGGTTTCAGAAAAACCCCAGTTTGCCCTTTACCGAAATATACTGACCCGAGTAGGTGCTCCAGTTTATAACGCATATTTGATGGACATGGGACAAGGCTTTAAAGCCAAAGAAAACGCGAACCTGCAACCTAACCCAGAAACTGCCCACAAACGAAAAGCAGATTGGGTCTCCGGCGAAGAATACTTGTTATTGATGCCTCCCCATATCGCAGACGCCCACCTATCAGGGGATTTGCACATTCACGACTTGGAATACTTTGGCACTCGACCCTTCTGCCAAGACTGGGACCTTCGTTACTTCTTTTACTATGGGTTAATGCCCGACGGTCTAGGAACAAGAACTAGCATCGCCGGTCCAGCAAAACACGCAGAAGTTGCAATACTGCACACTGCAAAAATTTTGGCTTCTGCCCAAACAAACTTTGCAGGTGGAGAAGGCTTCTATAACTTCCTGATATTCTTGGCTCCTTACTTCCGCGGACTAAGCTACCAACGCACCCGACAACTAATGCAGATGATGTTCTTTGAGTACACCCAAGCTTACGTTGCTAGAGGCGGTCAGTTGGTCTTCAGTAACATTCAGGTGCAGCCTGGTGTTCCTGACCTTTGGAAGAACGTTCCAATTGTAAAGAATGGAAAAGTAGGACCTGACACTTACGGCAACTACGAAGACGAAGTCCGCATGATGTTCCGTGCCCTCTACGATGTAGCTGGCAAAGGTGATTTTTGGGGCAAGCCTTTCAACTTCCCTAAACTTGAAAACTCGCTAAGTCCAGAGTTCTTCAAACCTGAATATGATGATGTTTGGTTGGATGTTCACAAAGTAGTTGGCAAGTTCGGTTTGCCTTACTTTGATAACTTGATGCCTGCTTACCGTGGTTATGGTAAGGGCGTTTCTTGTTACCAGTGTTGTGCTTACTGTTTTGTTGACACTCCAGAAGACAGTGCAGACTTCTACGAGAAACTCAACTTTGATAACGGAAAACACTTCACCATGGGCAGCTGGCAAGTTTCCAGCTTGAACCTTCCAAGAATGGCATACAAAGCAAACGGAGAGGACGAAGTTCTCTTTGAAGAAGCCCGCAGACTCATGGATTCTGCTTTGGATGTTTTCAAAGCCAAGAAGAAATGGATGGACCTTGCAGTGAAGAACCACCGCATACCCTTTGCTACTCAACGACCCTTAGATCCCAGAACTGGAGAGAAAGGCACAACTGCAGTTGACTTTGATGCCCTGACCTTCACTATTGGTCTTGTGGGCGGTAACGAGATGGCTCAGTATCATACTGGTTATCAGTTGCACGAGAACGACGAAGGTGTAAAGATTCTCATCAAGTTGATTTTGGAAATGCAAAAATACAAGAAAATGTTGGAAGAACAAAGCGGCTACAAGATCGCTTTGGCCCGAACTCCTGCTGAATCTACTGCTCAACGCTTTGCTATATCTGATCTAATCACCGACAAGTATCGAGGCAATGCTGAAAAACTGGTCAAAGGTGATGTGGGACAAGCAAGATTCTTGCTGAATAACCACAAGAAAGACGTTCCCGTCTACTACACTAACGGAACCCACGTGGACGTTGGTGCACGCATGGGCTTGTTTGACCGAATCAACATTGAGCAAAAGTTCTTCCCACTGCTCAACGGTGGAAACATGCTCCATGTCTGGCTTGGCGACGCAGACCCAGATCCAGAGGCACTCTACAGTATGACAAAGCGAATCACCACCCAAAGTAACATTGGCTACTTTGCTTACACCAAAGACCTCACCGTCTGTGGTAACTGCGGAAAAGTTACTTCACCCATGCGAGACACTTGCCCTAACTGCAACTCTAACTCTGTAGAATGGTGGTCACGAGTAACCGGATACTATCAAGCAGTCAGCGGATGGAACAAAGGCAAACGCGAAGAACTCGCAAACAGATACCGAACCGGTCTGTAATTCCCTTTTTTGGGGCACTTCAAATCTGCCCCATTTATTTTCTTTTTAGTTATTTTGTTTATTTTTTGAAAATTTTTGATAAATTATTATTAGCAACATAGCCCACAAACTGAACAGGTTCTGCTTATAATGAGTACCCGAGAATTGAGGCTTGGTCAAAACGAGTTCAGCCAGTTTTTTTCCTTCATTAAAGGTCAGCCTCGAGACTTGATTGGGTTTTTAACTAAACCAAAAGCGATTCTTAACTTCATTTTGGTTGAACTTCAGCACCGTTTTCTGAAGCCTTCTGTTGTTGCAGGGTTTCCATATCATTTGACAGTTGAAACTGGAAACGTTTGTCCGTTGTGTTGTGCATTGTGCCCAACTGGTCAAGAAAAAACAGATTTGCCTTCAGGATTTCTTACTTTTGAAAACTTTAAAAAAATCATTGATGAACTTGGAGATTACCTGATTTTTGTAGAGTTATACAATTGGGGAGAGCCATTCCTAAACAAAGACTTTTTCCGGATGGTCAAATACGCAAGGGAGCACAACATTTTGGTTACTACAAGCACGAACTTGAACATTTTTGATGACGAAATCTGTAATGAGATGTTGGATTCTGGCTTGAATTTGTTGATGGTTTCTTTGGACGGGGCAAGTCAAGAAACTGTTGAAACTTATCAGCGGGGAAACAATTTTGCCACCGTGTTTTCTAACCTAAAACAGGTAATCAACAAAAAACGAAAACTGAATCAGAAAAAACCCTTGGTGCAGTGGAAATATTTTGTGACCCGATTCACTGAAAACGAAATTCCTCTAGCTCAACAACTCGCCAAAGAAGTCGGTGTTGATTATATCGAGTTTGCTAAGCTTCTTTGTGATATGAGCCAACGGTTCTTTTTGG
>JARRLY010000012.1:0-22466 GCA_037386545.1 Candidatus Bathyarchaeota archaeon | reverse complement strand
GTAGTTTGCCGTGCTTACTGCTCCGCTGTCTTCGGTGCGCCCAGAATACACACAAACAACAACAGGTTTGTCTTTGATTGATGGGTTTCGGCGTTCTTCACACTGAGCAAAAAAGTAATCCAAATCCACCAACATCACAATTCTAGGGTGCAAAATTTCGCAGCCTCACAATCAGTTAATAATACTAAAAACTTGAGAATTGGCAATTAATAAACACTCCAAAAAACCGACACAAGTTTTCCGTTTTTTTCAGAGAACAAGTTATATTCTAAAATCCATCTAAGTGTAATCATGAACGCCTGTATTCTTTATTATTCACAAACAGGGAACACCAAAAAATTTGCACAAGCAATATCGACTTCTTTGAACTTTACCGCCCTTTATGACATAACAACCAACGAACCCAAAGTTGTCACACAACACGACATGATAATTCTTGGAACTCCGGTTCATGGTTTTAATCCCTCAAAAGAATCTGTAGCTTTTGTAAAACAGCTCCCTGAAGGCAACGGAAAAAAGACAATTCTGTTTTGCACTTATCGGCTCTGGAAAGGCAGAGTCTTTGGCAAACTAAAGGGCGAACTCAAAAAAAGAGGTTATAGCACCATTTTGTGTGTTTCAGCAAAAGCCAAAAAGTTCACAGCCGAAGACTTTGTGGAACCCGTAAAAAAGATTGCACAATCAATAAAAAACTAAGAAACAATCTGGAGTTTTTTGGTGCCATTATTCTTCCTTTTTAACTAAAACTTCTCGCAAGTAATCATCTAGGGTTTCGCCTGGAACTACTTCTATGTTGTAGTCGCTAGGCTCAATTGTGTGTTTGTAGTTTTTTGCTGGAACTATTACTTTTTTGAAGCCCCACATTTCTGCAGCTTTGATTTTTTCGTGAACTCCCCCAACTGCTGTAACGGGAACAATATCATGAACTCCAACGTTAATTTCTCCCGTAACTGCAACGTCTTGTCTGATGGGTTTACCTTCTAGCAAGGAACAAAGAAGAATCGTCATGGTAACACCTGCGCTTGGGCCATCCACACGGTAGGCTTGAGCAAAATCAATGTGGGTAAAGTATTCTTGGGCAATGTCTACCCCATATTTTTGTAGAATTACGCTTCGGACTTTGCATACGCTGTCGGCGATGAACTGTTCTTGGCCTTCTTTTGCGATTCCAGTAACTTTGTAGTAACCTCGCATGGACTTGTCAAAGTGTTTGTCTCGTTTTTCTAAAAAGCCCTTAACTGCAAGAACGTTTCCGGTCATTTCTCCACTGTATGGGTCTTTGACTACTGCAACTCCGTAAATCTGACCCAACTTGGCACCTTCCGGATTGATTTCTAATAGTTCTCCGCGTTCGCTAATTTGATGCTCAAGAATCTGTTTCTGAATAGTTTTACAATGATGCTCAATAGCCTCTTTAACGTGCTTGCGCTCAACAAACTTTGTTCCTTCTTTCATTGCCAAAGTGCCTGCTGTTTTAACTATGGAAATCATTGGTCGAAGCTTAGTGGACAAAGCATTGTTTTTGTTGCTTCGTCGGCGTCCTTCGTCTACTATTTCTTCGCACGCTTCTTTGCTAAAAGGCAATAGCCTGAAACGTGAAGCTTCCTGCGCAATAAACTGAACATACTTTCGGCGGTTCTCAACTGTGTTAGGCATAGTGTTGTTCATTCTTACTACTTTGCCATAGCCGTAGATTCGATCCATCAACGCAGGATGAACTTGCCCGATACTGTCATAGTTTCCAGCGCCAACCAAAAAGCACATACAAGGAACAGGCTCAGTCGCAACAGACATAGCTGCAGTTCCACTTGCTCCACCTAAACGACTGCGCATAGTAATTGGCAACTGGCCGTCTTCCAAAACCGTCAATAATGTGATTGCTTCGTCAGGGGCCATGTTTTTGATTTCATCAATGTACAAAATGCCTTGGTGAGCGCGGTGAACTCCTCCGGCGGTTACTCGTTGGTGTTCGGGGGTTCCCATTCCTCCGGTTTGGAAGGGATCCCATGCGATGCTTCCAAAAAGTTGAGCAGATCCATGTCCCGTAGCATCGATGAAGGGTGCAACTTTTTTGGAGTTGTCAACTATAAGTTTTGGAACTTTGGAAGATTTTGCTCCACCGATTCCTTTAGCTCCGCCCATTACTCCGAATCGTCCTAGTACCGTTACTAAAATCAGGAACATGAGCATCATTCCTGCTGGTAGAAAGGTTGTGGTTCCGATTGTTACGAAATTATCTAGCATGTAACTGCCAAAGTTGCCTTCATACACTGTTTGCACGGGGTCACCAAAGGCTCCTGGGATGTTCATGTCCCATGCAAGTTTTTCTTGCCACAGGTAATAAAAGCCCGCAAACATGAAAATGGATGCGACAATAATCATCAAGTAGATTATTGCGTTTAGCTTCATTCAGTTTTTGTTAGAGCAGAATTATTTTTCCTTCCCCTGCGGGATGAGACGAAATTTTTGGTTCCCCAGGGATTATTTCATTTTGCCAGCAGACTACGTCTTGCAGTTTGATGTCTTCTTTTTTGTAAAGGTCAGTTAAATGAATAGAAAGGGCTCGTCCAATCAAGGATTTACCTGTTCCGGGGTCTCCAAGCAAAAGCAGGTATGGCCCCGGAGGAGCAGTTTTGGTTACTGTGGGTTTTTCTTTGTTAGGGTCGGTCCAGGCGTCGTACCAGTTTTCTTCTTTGAGATTTTTGAGTTTGTGCACCCACTCATCTAAACAAAGATAGCACTCATCAAGGGCGCGTTCTTGTCCTATGACCCAATCTAACAAGTTGTCAGAAACTGGATACCCGTTTGTGGATTCAAAATTTTTCCAGTCCCACTCTTTTCCTTTGATTGCTTCTTTATCTTCTCCGAAGTAGTCCAATTCTTAACTCCTACCTTTTTTCAACTAGCCTTTTGCCTTGTTTGCACAGACTTTGTTGAGAGCATGTGCTATACTGAAACTGAAAAACTGTAATTGAAAAGATAAAGGGCTATTACCAAACTCAGCACATTCCTAAATGGGATTATGTTTACTGGTTTTGGTTGATTTTTGTGCAAGAAGATTTTATTAGTAAGTTGCTTTGGAACTGTTAGTTACTAGACTACTGGAAGTAAACCATTATGAAAACCAACATTGCAGTTATCGGTGCCGGCGTGATTGGGGGATCAGTCACAAAAAGCTTACTAAAAAATGGATACGATGGCAAAGTTACTGTTGCCGACATTCAAATAGAAAAAGCCCAAGAACTAAAAAACCTGGGTGCAGATTTAACCCACGACAACAAAAAAGCAGCAAAAAATGCTGATATTATTTTTTTGTGTGTGAAACCTCATATTTTAAAGCCTGTTCTAGAAGAAATCAGTAAAAAAGTTGAAGGTAAACTTGTTGTTTCTACGGCTGCAGCTGTTACTGTTCAGTTCTGTAAACGGGTGGCGCCTAAATCCCGTATTGTGAGAATTATGCCTAATGTTGCGATTTCAGTGCAGGAATCCTTCACTGCTTATTGTTGTGAAAGTGACGTAACAGACCAAGATAAACAGACAATCAAAAGCCTTCTTGATTTGATGGGTAAATCCATGGAAATTGAAGAAAAATACATGGACGCCGTAACTGCAGTTAGTGGCAGCGGTCCTGGATACCTTTCGATTGTTGTGGAAGCTCTTGTTTATGCGGGATTAAAGGTTGGATTGCCTCGAGATTTGGCGTTGCAAAGTGCAGCTCAGGCTGTTTTGGGAACTGCAAAGCTTGTTTTGGAAACTGGGTTAAGTCCTGCTCAGATTCGTGATAATGTTACAACTCCGGGTGGAACAACTATTGAAGCCATCTATGAGGTTGAAGGTAGTCAAATTAGACAGGCTTTGGTTAAGGCTGTTGAAGCTGCAACTAAAAAGAGTGAAACGATACGCAAATACTGGGAATAAACAAAAATAGTTGACCAAAACTTTAATTGAACAAAAAACGGAAAGTAATTCATATGTCAAAAGAGAAAATTGTTGTTTTAATGGGTTCTCCTCGAGATTTGCCTTTTGCTTCGAAGATTAAAGCTTTTTTGGAAAAAGAAAAGTTTTCAGTGGATTGTGTGTATGATGTTGCTTCTGCGCACCGAACTCCTGAAAAGTTGCTAAAAGACCTCAAAGAATACGAGAAATGCGATGTTCCTTTAGTTTACGTCACAGTTGCGGGTTTATCTGACGCCCTTTCCGGAGTTGTAGCAGGAACTACCCTTCATCCTGTTATTGCGTGTCCTCCTGACTCTGGCAAACATAATGGAGCTAAAGTTTTCTCTTCTACTGCTATGCCCACGGGTGTTCCGGTTGCGTATGTGGTTAAGCCTGAAAATGCTTAACCGTCTTGCAGTATAACCCTGAAAGGGGTTTCCAATATTGCACTGTTATTATTACATTAAATATGCCTGGGACTAGTTTTCAGTTACAGTTTTTCTAAACTCTAAAAGCTCGTTAAGGGCATGAATTTCAATAAGATTGCTTGAATGTTTCATTTTTGTTCTAAAAGCTGCCGTGAACAACACTAGGTCTTCTACGTGCAGTAGTTTCATTTTGTGCAGTTTATTTGCAACTGACATGATGCGGTCGTCTTTGGTGGTGTAATCATAGTGAACCGGAACCACTCCATAGGCCAGTTCTAGCTGTTTTTTGACGTGCATGTTTGGGGTTACTGCGATTATTGGTTCTCTAACTTTGAATCGGGAAATCATTTTTGCGGTGTATCCGGATCGTGTTAAGGTTACGATTTTGGTGATGGGCATGCTTTCGCAGATTTTGGTTATGGACCAGCTCACAGTGTCTGAAATGTTAATGAAGCCCATTTTTTGCACCGTGTTTTTTGTTGCTTTTTGTGATTCTATTGCGATTCTTGCCATCATTGCAACTGTTTCTATTGGGTATTTGCCGATTGCGGTTTCTCCGGAAAGCATGGTTGCGTCGGTTCCGTCCAGTATGGCGTTGGCTACGTCGCTGACTTCGGCTCGGGTGGGGTTGGGGTTATACATCATTGATTCTAGCATCTCTGTGGCGGTTACAACGGGTTTGCCTTCTTGGTTGCATAATCGAATCAACGATTTTTGAACCAGCGGCACCTTTTCTGATTCAATTTCTACTCCTAAATCGCCTCGGGCAATCATTATGGCGTCTGAGGCTTCTAGAATTTCTTTAAAGTTTGTTATGCCTTCAAAGTTTTCGATTTTAGAAAGAAATGCCCCCTCAAAACCCTCTGCTGCTTGTCGCAGTTTTGTTACATCATTTGCGTTTCTGGTAAAAGATAAGGCCAAAAATTCTATGTCATTATCTTTAGCGAAGTCTATGATTTTTTTGTCTCGTTCTGACAGGGTTGGGACATTAAGAATTTTGTTTGGAACGTTTACTCCTTTTCCGTTGGAGATTATGCCATTTTGTTCCGCTAACAAAACCAAGGAGTTTTTGTTTTTTTCAATGACTGCTGTTTTGATTTTGCCGTTGTCAATGAAAACTATGTCACCGATTTTCATTTCGGCAATAAAGTTGTGATTAAAACTGATTGATTGCCCATTAAAACCCACATCTAGTTTGTCGCCTATATGGACAATTTGCTCTTCATCAGTTTTTAGTCTAATTTCAGGGCCTTTCAAATCAATCAGAATGGGCAGGTCAGATACTTCTCGAACCTTTTGTATTATGCATTTATAACTTTCAAAGTCTCCGTATGCGGTGTTTACTCTGGCACAGTTCATGCCCGCTTGAACCATTTTTTGTAAAGTTTTAGTTACAGCACTAGCTGGACCAATTGTGCACACGATTTTTGATTTCTTTTGCAACTAACCTGTCACCTGGGTATGAAATGGTTATTTCAACGTTTAAACTTTGAAAGCACCATGGTAGCGCCAATTGCAACTGCAAGAACTGCAATGACAATTTCGGAAATCATAACGATATTTTTGTAGATTGCTTGTTTAGATATTATGCCAAACAGTTGCCCAGATAACTACACAGCAAAACGTGACGTCTTTTTGTAGAACTATCATCAGAAGGGACAACAGTAATGCGACAACGATTATCAGTACTGCCCAAATTGAAGCTTTGATGCCGAATCCGTCCCAGCTGATTGCTGTTAAGGCTACAGAAACGTTTGCGATGGTTGCGATGCTAATCCACTAAGTAAACCCTGAAAGGCAAATGCAGCATCAGTCTTTCTTTAATGTCTACAGTTGCTCTGCCGCTGTTGAGGCGTCGGTAGACTAGGATTAGGCTTGTTAGTAATCCTAACATTAGTACTAAACTGTAAGTGACAAGGTCGTAGTGCCAAAAAACCAGCCAAACAACGTTGAATAAGCTGCTTAAGCCCAAGAACCAGCTAACCTGACCCAGAAACGGGTTGTTCTTGTTTTTGGGCAACAGTTTATAGATAATAAACAGCGCCAAAAGCGTGTAAATTATGCCCCAGATAGCAAAGGTGAACCCTGCAGGAGTAACCAAAGTTGGGTATACCTATCTGAAATGTCAGCACTAGTAACCCCTGCGAGAACTGTAGTACTTCCAGCTAACCCATTAACAATTAAAATAACTACATAGGCGACAATGTTGACAGCCTGAAACAAAACAGGTCGATTCAACATAATAGATGTGTAATATGCAAGATTTTTCATATAAAAATTTGTGGTGCAAAAATTTTTGATGGTGGTGCGGCGGGCAGGAATCGAACCTGCGAACCCCTATGGGAAAGGATAGCTCATCAAAACGCTGATCTTGAGTCCTCCGCGTTTGGCCTGGCTTCGCTACCGCCGCCCCATCGCACAAAAACAAACAAGACTAGTTAATTTAAGCCTTACTTACTAGCTTATTCGATTTTTGTACCAATGTGTCGACCCTGAACTGCGTACACAACATAGCCTGGGTCATGACCATTAACCACGATAGTTTTGAGCTTAATTCTGCCAAGAATCTTCACTGCCTCGGGGTCGATAACCTGATTAATTCCTGGAGTGTGCTCTTTGGCTTCAAGGAGTTTTCCAAGTTCTTCGAAACTGATCTTGTCTAGGCGTTTGGCGTCAGGATACTTGTTGGGGTCTTTTGTGAAAATTGCGCTCACGTTGGAACATTTAACCAAGATATCTGCTTTTATGCGCTCTCCAACCAACGCCGCAACTGCATCGGTTGTGATTCCAGGATGCAAACCACCCATAACAACAATTTTACCAGTGTTTGCGCACTCTTCTGCCTCATCCAAGGTGGTGGGCACTTTTCCGCAACCATCATCTGCAAGTCCCATGGTGAACATTTGAGCAAAAAGACGGGAAACATGAATTGCTGCCCAGTCTTGTTGCTCTTCTTCAAGGTGCACGTATTTTGCTACTTTGATGAATTCTCGGGCTAATTTGCCGCCGCCAACCACTGCAACCACTTGGTGTCCTTGATTTTTGAAATCTCGCAATACTGTTAGGTAACAGTTTATCATTGAGGGGTTCAGAGGAGAAACAATAACTGAGCCGCCAATTCGAATAATAATTTTCATTTTTTAACCTCGTCCTTTACTGTTTTGTGTAACCGAAATATAACGTTCTCTGATTTTTGGGTTCAAAGCCTTATAACTGGATATCGCGATAAGGTAACGAACATACTAACTGGGGCACAAATTGACGTCTGGTGAAAAAGGTGAAAGGAGCACAGCTGGTCTTTTTAGGAACAGGCGGCGGAAGATTCGTTACCATAACCCAAAAACGACGAACCGGAGGATTTCGACTCCTCACCCAAAAGCAAAACATACACGTGGACCCCGGACCCGGAGGTCTGATTTACTCTTTGGAAGCGGGATTAAACCCTCAAAAACTCAAAGCAGTGCTAATTTCTCATCGCCATCCTGATCATTTTGCCAACGCCGAAGTTATGGTAGAATCCATGACCCGCGGGATGCTCAAAAAACGAGGAACCCTAGCGGCTCCCCCAACTATCCTATCTGGGGACAGTCAAGCTGGACCTGCAATCTCCTTGTATCATCAAAACATGATAAAACATACAGTAAGTTTGAAACCAAAAGTAAAATTCAGTATAGGGGATATAGAAATTGTTGCCACCCATACTAAACACACCGACCCCGAGACAGTTGGCTTCAAATTTAACATACCAGAAGTCGGAACAGTAGGATACACCGCAGACACAGAATACTTTGAAGGCATCGAAGAACAATTCAAAGATGTTAAACTACTCGTTCTCTCTGTTATGCGCCCAAATGGAAGCCCATGGAAAGGACACATGACCCCGAAAGAGGCAGTTAAGATTGTTGACGCAACAAAACCCGAAATGGTAATTGCAACACATTTTGGCATGAAAATGATTTACAGCGGACCCGCCTACGAAATAAAATACATCGAACAAAAAACTGGAGTTCCCACAGTTGCTGCTTTTGATGGAATGAAACTGCAAATAGACGAAAACATAACCATCGGAAAAATCAAAAGACCCCAAAAGAACATGGAAGCTTTCCTGAAACGCTCAACAAAATAATTGCGCTACGTTTTACCCGAAAGAATTCTTGCGTATGGGTCATCTGATTGTGCTGGAAAAACTGTTTTTTTACCGTTTTTTACCAGAACTCGATTCAAATCTTCTGTGAATTCACCCACAAACCGGGCGCAAATACTGTTTTGACTAAGAAGTTTTTTAACCTCTTTTTTAGCTTCTGGACTAACAGCAACCAAAAATGTGCCCGTAGACGACATGGACAAAATCTGTTCATCCGACAACTGATAAGTATCCCTTAAAATTTGCACCTGTTCACAAAACAAAAAGCTGTCCCATTCAACCAGAAAACCAAGCTTAGAAGCTTCAGCCAACTCGTTCAAAGCCGAAATTACTCCTCCTTCAGTTGCATCATGCAAAGCATGTACCCCATCCAAACCAGAAAGCAACAATGCTTCTTTGACGCAGCTCTGCATATAAACAAGTTCAGTTAACTCTTCAGTTCTTTGGCAACCAAACAGTTTTTTAGCTAACTTTTTGTGAGCCAAAGCAAAATTTACAACAGTTTCTAAACCCACAGGTTTAACACACAACACAAAATCGTTAGGTTTTGCCCCTGCAGGAGTTTTTAATTTATCTTGAGCTATTTGCCCATAACCAGTACACACACCAATTAGGGTAGATAAGCCCTGATAGGTTCCAGTGTGACCAGTTACTATGGTTATTCCAAGTTGTTCTGCAGCCTCACAGGCTTGCTGCATTACTTTTTTGAACCGTTTAGGCTCTGTTGAGGGCGGACCCAACAAGTTAATTGTGCAAAACTGAGTTTTGGCTCCAAACAAGGCGACGTCTGAAGCTACATAGTTGATTAAAAACCAGCCAAAAAATTGGTCAGGAACCCCAATACAAGGGTCCGTAGAGACAACAAGACACTCACTGTTGTTTAACTTGTGCACTCCTGCATCAAAACCAAATTGGGGTTTAATAATTATTCTAGAATCAGATTTGACGCAATCTAGCAACTCTTTGAGGTCCTTTGTTGAAAGCTTACCCAAAATCACACCTCGTTACATGTAAATTTGCAGTACTTTACTTCGTTTGAGCATGTATATGATGTATAAACTTATTACAAGTTCAACTAGCAAGTAGCCACCATTGTATACTGCAGAGTAAATCAAAGGATTGCCTTCAGCATATTCAGCAAAGAAAATAACCCCTGAGAAATAGTGGGCAACAAAACTGCCAATGATTCCCAAAGTTACGCCAACAAATGGACGCTTTTGGAAAAACCCTGCGACTCCCAGTAAACCAAAAGCAATGGGGTAATCTAATAACAGTTGGGCTGGATGAACAATAAATGGGTCAAAAACTGCTTGAATAAAGCCATACATTATTGCTCCAAACAAGCCCACTTTTGGTCCTCGTCGAAGCGCCAGCCACAAAATTGGCACCATTGATGCTGCAGTGACTGACCCTCCTTGGGGTAACTGGAAAATTTTGATGTTACTTAATACTGTAGCAAGAGCCACAAACATGACGGTCTCTGCTATTACTTTTGTTGAAAAACTGTTTTTTTGTACATTCACTTGTTTTTCCCTCCGCCAGCATTACCTGGATCAGGTTTTCAGGGTCGACAACATCATAGTTGTCCTCTCAGCCGAGTATTCTCAGCTCCCCATGCACCTTAACTAAACAGAGGAAAATCTTTGTATTTAAACATTAACAGAAACCGCGCCCCATAATTGTTATAAACGGTATTTGGTTTAGTTCCTGTTATGTCAAATAAAGTTCATTGCGCACATATACTAGTAAAAACAGAAAAAGAAGTAAACCAAGTCCTAGACAGACTCAAAAAAGGTGAAAAATTTTCAGCCATAGCTAAAGACGTATCCCAGTGTCCCTCAAAAAAACGAGGTGGGGATCTAGGAACCTTTGGACGAGGACAAATGGTGAAAGAATTTGAAAAAGCAGCCTTCGCTTTAGACAAAGGACAAATTTCTGACATCGTTAAAACTCAGTTTGGTTATCACATAATCAAGCGCCTTGAGTAACTGCGGTTACTTTTCATCTTATTTTTTTCGGGCTATACCGTAACAACCAAATAATACTGAGTAAAAGTTAGTGACAACTAGAAAGGCGATTCACATGGCAGATTACAAAGTTAAAGACATAAACTTGGCTCCTCAAGGAGCATTACTTGTTGAATGGGCAACAGAGCACATGCCCGTATTGGCACAAATCAGAAGTAGATTTGAAAAAGAAAAACCCCTAAAAGGAATTACCATTGGGGCTTGTCTGCACGTAACCAAAGAAACAGCAGTTTTAGCCTTAACCCTCAAAGCAGGAGGTGCAACCGTTGCTCTGTGTGGCTCTAACCCATTATCCACTCAAGATGAAGTAGCCGCATACCTTGCAACCAAAGGAATCAACGTTTACGCATGGCGCGAACAACCAACAGAAGACTACTTCTGGTGCATCAACCAAGTTTTGGACTACAAACCCCAAATCACCATGGACGACGGAGCAGACGTAGTTGGAGTTATCCATAAAGAACGAACAGACTTGATACCAAACGTCATCGGTGGAACCGAAGAAACAACCACTGGAGTAATCCGCCTGCGAGCCATGGAACAAGACAAGGCCCTCAAATACCCCATCATTGCAGTAAACGACGCTTACACTAAATATCTGTTTGACAATCGCTATGGCACTGGACAAAGCACCCTTGATGGCATACTTCGAGCCACCAGTGTGTTGATTGCAGGAAAATATTTTGTAGTCGCAGGATACGGCTGGTGTGGACGCGGCCTAGCCATGCGAGCAAAAGGCCAAGGAGCCAAAGTAATCGTCACTGAAGTAGACGCAACTAAAGCATTAGAAGCAGTAATGGACGGCTTTTTAGTAATGCCCATGGAAGAAGCAGCAGAACTAGGAGACATCTTTGTTACACTAACAGGAGACACCAGTGTCATCCGAAAAGAACACATGGAACAAATGAAAGACGGCGCCATAGTAGCCAACAGCGGCCACTTTAATGTGGAAATCGACATTCAAGACCTAGAAAAAATGGCCACCTCCAAACGAACCCTACGACCAAATCTAGAAGAATACACCCTGCCAGATGGAAAAAGAATTCACTTACTTGCTGAAGGCCGACTGGTTAATCTTGCAGCGGCAGAAGGTCACCCCTCTGAAGTTATGGACATGTCCTTTGCCAATCAAGCCATGAATGCGGAATATTTGGTGAAAAACAAAGGATTAGACATCAAGGTTTATCGTGTTCCTCAGGAAATTGATGAATTAGTTGCGGGCTTGAAGCTTAAAGCTTTAGGCGTAAGTATTGATGAGTTAACTGATAAACAGAAAAAGTACCTTGCAACATGGGATGAAGGAACTATCTGAATTAACAATAAAGCTTATTATATGGTTACAGATAGAGATGGACTACATCGTGGTGAATGAATAAATGGTTAGTAAAGATCAAGCCATCGGATGGATTATTTTTCTGGTCTGTGCAGTAATTGCACTTGCTTACACTGTCAGCATGATCTGGCCAAGCGAAGTAACTGACGTACTTGGATGGAGCATGGACTCACTAACATTTAGAGTATACTTAGTTGCAGTTCCAGTGTTGATCGCATTTGTTGCAGTTTTAGCTATTGGTGCATGGATTGGCTGGACAATGGGAACCACTCCCCCTCCTAGACCAATCGAAGAGATTGAAACCGAAAGCTCAGACTAAAAAAACAAAATCCCTATTTTCTTCTTTTCTCTTTAATTTTGGTAGTGTTATAAATGGATACTGTTAAAGGAATTGTACTTTGCGGAGGAAAAGGCACACGCCTCAGACCCCTTACAAATTATATACAAAAAACTATGGTTCCAGTTGGGTTAAAACAAAAACCCCTTCTAGAATATGTTGTTGCATTGTTCAAACATCATGGTGTCAAAGATTTGGTGTTTTTAGTAAACTACAAGTCAGAACAAATAACCAACTACTTTGAAGACGGCTCCCGATTTGGCGTAAACATCACTTACGTGAAAGACGACCCAAAATCAAAAGGAACAGGCGGTGCAGTTTTAACTGCTTATAATCAAGGAGCAATAAGCAAAGAAGACACCTTGCTTGTGTATTATGGTGACATCGTTACAGACATCAACCTGTCAGAACTGCTGGATTATCACAACGACAATAAAGCGTACACTACTCTTGCGTTGTCTTCAGGTTTTAAGACTAGGGTTGGCGTGGCAAGTTTAGACAAAAATTCCAAGATTGTTGATTTTGCAGAAAAACCAGTTTTGGAAAAGCCAGTAACTATTGGCATTTCTGTTCTGAAAGGCACAATGCTTGAATTGATGAAACAGCTGAAAGGCAACAATTCTGAACTAGATTTTATGGGCGAAGTTTTGCCCTATCTGTTAAAAGAGGAAAAACCCGTTTATGGTTTTGTTTCTGAAGCCTTCTGGTACGACGTTTTGAGTACAGAAGCGTATGAAAAACTTGACCAAAAACTTATAGATGATATGTTTAAGGACATTTTTGATTAAAATTGTCTATTTTTCTATTGTGACGCCCCTTTTTTGGGGATTTTCTCCCATGTTAACTGTTGTTCTTTTTATTTGTTGCTCATAACTTTTATAAACGGTTGCATGTGTTAGTAGGACTATTACTGGTGTGATTTCATTGGAACCAAGTAGAAAACCTCTGAACGCTTTAATCAAACAGATGAACAGTTTCGTAGCCATTGTCCTAAAAAATGGAGTAGAATACCGAGGCACCATGGTCCGTTGCGACAGCCACATGAACGTGCTACTAGAAAAAGCCACCGAACGCGTCAACGACAAACTGAGCGCAAATTACGGAAGCATCCTCCTACGAGGAAACAACATACTATACATCTGTGTTGACCTGCCCCCCGAAAAATAAGGGCAATCAAATATTTTGTTCAGTTTGCCAACAATCAAGTTCAGTTTCTTTAGTTTTCAGTGACGTATGCTAAAGCGTCCTCTAGCTTGTTTTCCAAGTTATATTTTCGCTTAAAAAAAGTCAGAACATTTTGTAGGTCACGTTCCAGTAGTTCTTTTGCGTTTGGAAAGTTTACAGAAACGTGTTGGGGCCAATCAATGATGAGAACTTGCTGGTTGGGCTGAACGATAATGTTGTAAGGGCTCAGATCGCCGTGTATCATGTTAACTTTTTGATATGCTGTTTTTATGTTCACTAGGATTTCGTTACAAGTTGCTTGAGGGTCATCCAATTCAGGGTTGCGAAAAAGTTCAGCTCCTTCTATCATGTTCATAACTACTACGTGACGGTTCTGCAGCACAGGTTTAGGCACACAAACTCCCTGTGGATACAACAGTCTCAGGGCCTCGTACTCCTTTTTAGCAGAGATTTGGGACTGACGGTGCCAGTCAGGCGTATACGTGTATTTTACGGTGTAGTTTCGTTTGAGTTTGGTTTTTTTAAAACTTGTCCGGCCAATTCTATGAAACTTCAACGCCACTTGGGTCTCATCAGGTGCCAAAGCCTCGTAAACGTCGGATTCTTTTCCGACCCCCAAAGGTTTGCCAAGGGCTGTGATTATGTTTGCTTCCACAAGAGTCTGAATGGCCAAGATGTCGTGTCCTGCTGTTGTCAGACGGTAACCAAGATATCTGTCTCGTTTACCTTGCACTAATCCTTTTTTGATGAAAAGGGGGAGCCGATAATCTATTTCTGAAAAATGAATTTGTGCCTGTTTTTGGATGGCATCTTTGGGTGCAAACTCGTAGTTTTTCATTTGCTGCTCAAGGGCTTGTAACAGATGAAAATCTTCAGCTTCCAGTTTACGAATAGCTCGCACAGCGATATGAACAGTTGACATGACAGGCAATAGTTTGAAAGATTCCCTTAAAGCAGTTTACCGCCCAATCAAAGAAAAAGAGCCATCCGATACTCGTCACGGTATTTGCCGTTGACAAAACTTGCTTTACGCAATGTTCCTTCGGTTACAAACCCTACTTTTTCGTACAAGTGAATGGCACGAACATTTTCTGAACTTACGTTCAAATGAATCTTTGTCAATTTTTTGGTTCGGGCAACATTAATTATGTGCTGGAGCAAAGCTGTGCCAATGCCCATGTTCTGATAATCGTCATGAATAGTAAGCCCCAACTCTGCTTTGTGCTTCAAAGGCTCTTGTGAGTTAAATTTCAGAGAGGTTGAACCAATTATCCGTTTTGAGTCTTTTTCAGTTAACACGGCAACAATTGCTAACACTTCATCGTAGTCGATGTCGGTTGTCCAACCTTCTATACGCTCCCGACCAAAAGGAGGAAGTAAAAAAGATGCACTTTTTTTGGAAAGAGTAGAAAACATCCCCCACAACATTTTGGTGTCTGTAGGCCATTGGGGGCGAAAAACTAATTCAAAGCCTCTTTTTGTTGTGAATTCTGTTTTCCATTCAGTTGGATAATCCATGGTTTATCCCCCCTCTTTTTCAAACAAAAATATTGGGTGACGGTTTATTGAAACTTTTAACAAATTATCGGTTAACACACATCACCTAATATATAGTCTATATAGATTACTGGGTTAATGTATATATTTTTGGCTCCGATAGGAGAATAATGCTAAAAGCAAATGCTAAGCGTAAGCTAGTTACTGCAATCAATGTTGGAGGTGAACGACAAATGAAATGCCCGACCTGTAACTTGGAAATGAAAGTAGAAGAAGAGTGTGGTTACATGATAAAATACAAGTGTGACATCTGCAAACGAACAGAAACCTTGTGGACGGTTTGTGTAACCCCCTGAACAATAAACCCCCAAGCTAAACCTTAATCAAATTTTGTGCTGATTTTACCCGTAAACTGATTATGTTTTATTAGCTCAGCCAGCAAACGATATTTATTAAATTTCTAACAATTAATTTGTAGGGGACTTGATTGATGGACTCTAATTTAGCGGCAGTTTGTGGATTATTTTGTGGAAACTGTGAACACTTGGACACAAAATGCAAAGGCTGTGGAACCCAAAAGGGTAAACCTTTCTGGACAACCATGATGAAAGTTGAATGTTGCCCACTTACGACTGTTCTGTTAACAAGAAACAACTAGAAAACTGTGGCTTATGCAACGAATTCCCCTGTAAAACCTTCAATCAATTGCGTGATCCATCCTTAAGTACGAAGAAGCCAAAAACACCCTCATAGAAAGACAAAACGAGCTTCTTAGACGAAAACAAATTGGAACAGAACAGTGGCTTAAAGAAAAACAAAAAGCAGTCTAGCTACAGCTCAACCATTTTTACAGACTCCAACGAGCGCTCAACCATTGCTGGTATGTCCAGTTTTTCTTCTGCTTTATGAACATCTTCCAGTTTTGCTTTGGTAGAAGGCTGATACGGAACCGCACCACAACCTGACGCTTTTCGAGTTGAAAGCTCGTAGGTTCCAATTTTTCGTGCAAGGGCCTCGGTTTCGTGCTTGTCAAAACCCAGCAAGGGCCTATGAAGGGGATATTCTGTAATTGACTCGCTAAGGACTCGCAAGTTAGTCATTGTCTGGCTGGCTTGTTCACCGATTGCCTCTCCTGTTACTATGCCTTCTGCATGCAACTGTTCAGCAAGCTTTTCTGCAACCCGATACATCATGCGCTTGCACAAAAGACAGGTATATTTTCGGTTAGTTTCCATGATTTGCCTTAGGTTTTCCCCGTGCTGAACCACATACATTTTTCGGGGCCCCCCAATTGCCCAACTGAAAACAGCTTCTGCAACTTTGAGGGCTTTTTTTGTTACTGCTTCATCTGTAAAGGGTGCATTATCAAAATAAACTGGAACAACTGGGCTGCCTCGTTTCATAACCAGCCAGCAGGCAACTGGAGAGTCGATTCCGCCGCTAAACAAACCAAGAACCCGTGGTTGAACACCCAGGGGCATTCCTCCCACAGCTTCTACTGTTTGTGAGTAAACAAAGGCCTGATTATCCCTGATTTCAATTCCCAGAACTACGTCGGGGTTGCCCAGATTTACAGTTAAACTGAATTTTTCAGCAAAACTGTCTAGAACTTTTTGTCCCAGTATTTTACGGATATCGGAACTGCTGTAGTTGTGGTCGCCTACTCGTTTGCATTTTACTGCAAAACTGTTTCCAGGTTTTAGCACATTACCCATCAGCAATAGGCTTTTTTCGGTTATTTCTTCAAGGTCAGAACTGATTTCAACTGCCGGAGAAAGGGAAGAAACCCCAAAAACCCGTGCCAACTTGTCTGCCGCTTCCAAAGCTGAAGACGATTTTAAGTAGAATCTGCCGTGTTTTCGAGCAAGTTCATTATAGTCAATGCCGTAGTGTTTCAGAGTCTGTCTAATGTTTCGGGAAAGTTTTTTGTGGTAATATTTTCTGGTCCAATGTTTTTTGAGCCATAACTCGCCGCTGAAACGAACAATAACTGTGTCGTAGATACTGTTTAGGCTAGTTTCCATTTGGGTCCCTCAGCAGTGTCTTCGATAATTAAACCAGCTTCTTTCATTCGGGCTCGGATTTCATCCGATAAACCATATTCGCCTTTCTTGCGTAATTGTTCCCGCAAATCAAACAACAACTGGACCAATTCATCAGTTACTTGTCCACCAACATTCTTGGTTTTTTCCTGTTGGAACAAACCCAAAGCCTTAGTTAAACCTGAAAAACTATCATAAACTTGCTCCAAAACATCAGAACTGACTTGTTTTTGTTCGGCTAAAAACCGATTAATATCTTTAGACATCTCAAAAAGAGCAGCCAAAGCCTTTGGAGTGTTAAAATCTTCGTCCATGGCGTTTACAAAATCCTGTTCAAATTTTGTAATTTTTTGCCTGATTTTTTGTTCAGTTTCGGTTGGTTTTCGGTTCACTGAAACCTTCTTGGCATCTTCTAACGATTCCAAACTTTTAGACAAGCGATTCAAACTAGTTTCTGCTCCTTTCAACCGTTCATCAGTGAAGTCAATCTCACTACGGTAATGAGTGGACATTACAAAAAGGCGAATAGCATCTGCAGAATATTTCTTCAAAGCTTCCCTTACAGTAATGTAGTTGCCTAACGATTTTGCCATCTTTTCTCCGTTGATTTTTAGAAAACCAGTATGCAACCAATACTTAACAAAGGGTTTGGTTCCAGTAATCGATTCACTCTGAGCAATTTCATTCTCGTGATGAGGAAAAATCATTTTTTATCTGAATGAACTTCAAAGCGAGAGCCTTCAAGCATTTCATCTGTTTTGATTTTGGAAAGTTTGCCGTAATCATCTAGTTTGGAAATGTCAAAAAACACGTTGCCGTTTACTTCGTAGGCGAATCCATTATCTATCAAGTTTTGAATCGAGTCAATCATATCCAAAAGATGACCCGTAGCACGAGGAGAAATATCAGGACGTTTTACGCCCAAGGCGTCTAAGTCTTTGAAGTATTCCCTCATGTAAAACTCCACAAGCTGCATGGGTTCAACTTTTCGTTCTATTGCCCGTTTTGTGATTTTGTCTTCAGCTGTATCTGTGGTAAGATGCCCAACGTCAGTTATGTTTTGAACATAAAAAACAGAATAACCCTTAAACTCCAACCAGCGGACCATAACATCGAAAGCGATGTATGTTCGAGCATGACCCAAATGTGCCCAGTCATAAACCGTGGGTCCACAAACGTATAGCCCAACTTGTTTTTCATGTGTTGGTACAAACTTTTCCATCTGACCGCTCATTGTGTTAAAAACTCGCAAACCCATAGCATTTTCACCTAACCTGTAACCAAATACTTCTCAAATAAATTGATGTGTAATTAATTAATCAGAAAATAGGACGCCAACGATTTAAATCTAATTAAAAATTTGTAATCTCATGCTAGTTTTTGTCAAAATCAGTTCTACGGGGCTTGAAAGCTGATTTTTTCATGAAGCAATAAAGCTTAAAACATGATTAAAATGTAAAAAAACGACATTTTTGTGGGAGATTTTGCATATAGATTTGGAATTCATCAAACCTAAATATATTTAACATAGCAAGTCTTATCAAAGAATACTTGAGAGTTGCAGCAAGATTGCCGAAAAAATCTCCAGCCGTTATTTGTCCAAATCCTAAATGCGGGAAAGAAATTGAAGAATCGATAATTCTAAACGTGCTTTCGGTTAATCCCCCCAAACAATATGAAGCATGCCCATACTGTTTTTCTGAACTGGAGAAAGAAAAAGTAACAGAAACACCCAAAAAACCCGAAGAACCTCAAGTTGAGGAAGTTAAAGAATCTAGTTCTGGCGTGTTTGACAGAGTTAAATCATTGATTCCAAGTAGAAACAAGACTGAAGAAGTTGCAGAAATTCCCAAAGAGCCAACTTTCGCAAAAGAAAAATCAAAGGATAAAAAGTCTGATAAAAAGAAAGACAAATCTTCAAGTAAAGACAAACAGTCAGGTTGTCCCGAATATTTTGGTTATTTGTCTAATCGGCCAAGTGATGCTGCCATTCCCCAAATATGTTTAACGTGCCCAAAAATGGTTGACTGCATGTTAAGTCCAAAAGACTGATGTATTTAGCTTTTTAAATTAGTATCAATTTCATTTCATTTTCGAAGAGACTAGTTTATACAAAAACAGTTTAAGAAAAAATTAATAGGTTCTCTTGAAACATTTCATGAAGTTGGAGAACCTGAATTGTCTGAGGTACCCCTTTTCCCTTCAAAAGCTAATGTAAGCAAATCAGGTGCAATCTGTTTGGGCAAACATGTTGCATGTGACGCCTACGATGAGTCAAGACCCATCAGAGTAGTTACTCACGCTCACTCTGATCATATGGTTGGAGTGGCAAAGAGCCTAAAAAACTGTGAAGTAACCTTAATGACTCCGGCAACTAAAGACCTAATCGACGCACTGAAAGGTCCTCGCTGGTTAGCTAGAGGTCCAGTGAAAACTCTTGATTTTGGTGAAAAATTCACCTATAAAGATGAAACATTAACCTTTCATTATGCAGACCACATTTTAGGAACTGCACAAACTCTTGTTGAGGATAAAGATCAAACAAGAATACTTTACACCAGTGATTTTAGGTATTCTCGAACACCGTTAGTAGAAACAGACATACTTGTTATGGAAGCAACCTATGGAGATCCAGTTCGTGTTAGACCTTTTAGTATGATGGTTGAAGGTATGCTTGTTTCTATGGTAGAACGGGGTTTGAAAAAAGGACCAGTATACGTTTTCGGGTATCATGGCAAGCTACAAAAAATGATGCAAATACTATTCGAAGCAAAAATTAAAATACCCTTTATTGTTCCAGAAAAAATCTATAACGTATCAAAAATATGTGAACGCCACGGAATGAAACTAGGCAAACAACTTCTTGATTTTGAGTCTAAAAAAGCTCAATCAATATTATCTAAAAATGAATCTTCTGTTGTCTTTTATCATTCATATTCCAGAAAAAAAGTTGAAAACCAAGCATTACAAATCCACGCTAGCGGTTGGGAATTCAAAAAACCTTGCCGAAAAGTAGGGCCCAACAAATTCGTGGTAGCTTTAAGTGACCACTCAGACTTCAATGAATTACTAGAGTTTGTTGAGCGTTGTAACCCAAGACTGGTAATAACAGACAAGCATCGCTCTGAAGCAGCAAAGATTTTTGCAAGAGAAATCCAAAAAAGGCTAAAAATTCCTGCACGAGCAGCTCCAAGCTAACGGTAATAGCGTTTAGTTTACCACCCAAATTTTTATTATCGTAACTAGTAACACTGCTTTGTGAGTGATTTGAATGACTGAACCAGTGATTAAAGCGGAATCCTTCAAAGAAGTAATTATCATGGAACAAACCCACTTTAAAACAGTGGACGAGTTGGCAAGATTTACAAATATTACCGTAGGTGGAAAACCAGCAGGACTGTACTGGGCAAATGGGGTGGTCTTTGTTTATTATCCTTTACCTATATCAACTGAAGTTGCCGCCAAAGCATTAATTGAAGAAAAAAAGGTTTATTGGGCCTTTGTGAGTTATGCTCTTATGCCGCAATACAAACCAATAATCGAAACAAAAGAACGAATAATGGTGCCAGTCATCGATATGTCCAGTAATAACCTATTCGTAACGGTTGCTCAATGGCTTAAAGAACAGCCTTAAGCTTTCTTTGACAAGTTATCTTTTCGAGTTTCAAGCAGGTTTTTTTCCTTTTTGGAAATCTTCAACATAATCGATATAGCATCCGCATTTTGTGAGGTACATTCCATATCGAGAAAGGGCAGCCATAGCTCGAGCCGCATCCTCAGGAGACAAATAAGCTGGGATTCCAAGCTTGTCAAATTTTGATCGAATATGAAGAGCCATTTCCGTTTCGCCAACGTCACAAGCAACAACAGATTTTCTATAGTTCTTACTTAACTCATAAACCCGTTCAACAAAGTCATCTTGAAGAGCAGGCAAATGGTGCAAACCCAAAACAATAATGCCGTCGATTTGGGGGTCTTCAAAAAGAATCTTGATTCCTTCTTCAAACATTTCAGAAGTTACTGAACCTGTCAAGTCAACAGGGTTATAGTTAGTTGCAAAACGGGGAATCTTTCCTTCGGCCTTGAGTTTTTCAAACTTTGCTACTGTTTCTTCAGAAAATCGGTTTACACTTAGACCTTGAGCAATACATTCATCAACACACATAATTCCGGGGCCACCAGCATCCGTGATAATTGCTACATTGTTTCCAGCAATTGGGGCTTGAAAAGCTAAGGCTTTTCCCATATCAAAAAATTCTTCAAGGTCATTTGCCCGCAAAACACCTACTTGTTTCAAGGCAGCGGAATAAATCTCATCAGAACCAGCAATTGAACCGGTGTGAGAGGCAGCAGCCCGAGCACCTGCAGCAGATCTACCGACTTTAAGGCAAACAATTGGTTTTACACAAGAAACTTCTTGTGCAATATCCATGAATTCTCGACCATTATCGATGCTTTCTGCGTACATGAGTATGACACGAGTTTTTTCATCATACAACAAATATTTTAGCATCTCTGAGGCGGTTACGTCAGCTTTGTTTCCAAAACTTACGAACTTACTTACGCCCATCTGTTTACCTGCCAAATAGTCCAAAGCAGCAGCACCAAAGGCACCACTTTGCGTAACTATTGCAATGGGTCCAGGTAGGGGTCGTGGTGTGGCAACAACTTCGTCTCCACTGCCCAAGGTTTTTGTTTCGGGAAGGAATAGCATGTCTACTCCAGTCGAAGAATCATATACTCCCAGACAGTTTGGGCCTAAAACACGGATTCCAGCTTTTTTTGCAATGTCTGCTACTTCTTTTTCTAGTTCATGATTGCCAATTTCGCTAAATCCTGAAGTTATAATTGCTGCAGCTCTAACATTTTTTTCTGCAAGTTCATGCATTACGTTTGGAACAAACTTGGCAGGGACAACAATAACTGCTAAGTCAACTTCGCCAGGAATATCCAGTACTGAAGAATAGCATTTGAATCCCTGTATTGTTTCTTCACTTGGGTTAACTGGATACAGTTTTGCTTTGAACAGGTTTCGTCGGCTATTAATTACAAAGTTTTTGAAGATAACGTGTCCTGCCTTCATTGTTCTGCGAGAGGCACCGATAATTGCAACTGCTTTTGGTTCGAAGAAGATGTCCATTTGTTCCAAGAATGCTTTCATGATCTTAATTCTCCTTTTATTGAATTTGAATACTCATTTTTGTACGTTTTGGATTTTAGTTTCTTTAACTCTTATAAGTACTACAGGTCGATGTTCAGTTTGTTCAAGCATCTCCCATGTAACTCCTGTCAAACTAACGTTAAAGTTTTTAGCCATATCCCAAACCGTTCTGCCCGCCCCCGCACCACGGGTTCTGTTTGCAATTTTTGCGATCTCAACTGAAGAAGCTATTGAGATCGCAAAAATTGCGAACAGAACCCGTGGTACTGGGGCGGGTAGAACGGTTTGGGATATGGCTAAAAACTTTAACGTTAGTTTGACAGGAGTTACATGGGAGATGCTTGAACAAACTGAACATCGACCTGTAGTACTTATA
>JARRLY010000011.1:71594-72219 GCA_037386545.1 Candidatus Bathyarchaeota archaeon | reverse complement strand
ACCGCTCAAGCACCAATGTCTGGTGTGACAGTTGGATCAAGTGTGCAAATCACTGGAACAGCTATGGATGTTTCTCCAGGAACCCAAGACCTCGCTAGGACTATGAGGTTCGCCAATGGTGTGCCCGCAATCGCTGATGAAGACATGAGCGAATGGATGCTCTATGTTTACAAACAATTCGAACAACCAAACGTTGACGGTGTTGAAATAGTACTAGCTGCAATCGATCCTAACGGCAACTATATGGACATTGACCGAACAACTAGCGACATGTATGGAAACTGGGCATTGGCCTTTAAACCAGAAATGGAAGGCACATACCAAATCATAGCAATGTTCGAAGGCTCTGGCGCATACTTCGGCTCAACCGCCACAACCTATGTGACTGTTGATCCAGCACCTACACCAGCAACTCCAATGGAACCTGAAGAACCTGAAGAACCTGAAGTACCAACCGAACCAACTGAACCAAGCGAACCCGTTGAAACAGCATTCATCACAACAGAAATAGCCATCATCGCAGCAGTTGCAGTCGCAGCAGTAATCGGCGTAGCCGCTTACAGGTTCCTGAAAAGAAAATAAACCCAAAAATCTTTTCTCCCTTTTTTTGGGAGAAACTTTATTT